>CAZLFA010000005.1:0-106465 GCA_964558665.1 uncultured Syntrophaceae bacterium | reverse complement strand
AGGATCAAGCAGCACAAAGTCATTCCCCGACTCGATCGGGGAATCCAGAAAAGACTGGATCGTCCGGTCAAGCCGGACGATGACAACCAGGCGGTTGGATGTGTCGCTTAATATAAACCGGAACTTCACATGATCAAAAAAAGATCTTGATAAATACGACAGATGAAAAAATATTTGATTCGCCGCTTGAAAACTCCAGACGCAAGTTGTACAGATTTGCAGTTAAAAAAGGTGTTTCATATCCTGGCTGGAAAAATATTCTACAGGAATTACATGCCGGGCTTGGCTTCCTGGATGCCTATCCCGGCTCAAATACATGAGTAAAGGAGTATTTTGTGAAAACGCGCATTACAGAGTTGTTTGGAATCAAATATCCCATCGTTCTTTCCGGGATGAGCTGGATAAGTGTTCCCAAGATGGTTGCCGCTGTTTCAAATGCCGGCGGTCTGGGCATTCTGGCTACCGGGCCTTTGAGCAAGGATCAAACCCGTGAGGCAATAAGGGAAATACGCAGTCTTACGGACAAGCCTTTTGGAGCGAATGCCTCGCTGATGTTTCCCGGTGCGGCGGACAATGCGAAAATCTTGCTTGATGAGAAGGTCCCCGTTATCAACTTTGCCCTCGGAAAAGGCGACTGGATTGTGGAAAAGGCTCATGCTTACGGAGGCAAAGTGATAGCGACCGTTGTTAATGCCCGTCATGCCAAGCGTGCCCAGGATTACGGCTGCGATGGCGTCATTGCCACCGGTCATGAAGCGGCGGCCCATGGTGAAGAACTGACCACATTTATCCTGATTCCAAGTCTTGTCAATGTCTTAAAAATCCCCGTGATTGCTGCCGGCGGCATTGGCGATGGCCGGGGACTGGTAGCGGTGCTTGCCCTTGGAGCGGAGGGGGTGGCTATGGGTACCAGGCTGATGACCACGAAGGAAAGCCCTCTGCACGGTACATTTAAAAAGCTGTCTATGGAAATGGACGTTACCGACACGCTTTATTCAAGCCGTTTCGACGGTATCCCCTGCCGCGTCATGAAGACGGAGGCTGCAAGAAAAGCGATTGCCAGGGGACTGGATCTGCCGGCGGCCTTTTTTACGTCAAGAGATATTGCAAAACAGATAAATCTTCCCTACTTCAAGCTGTTCCTGGGCGTAATGGCATCAGGATGGAAGAACGCCAAACAACTGGCCTTCATGGCCAATGCCTTCAAGGCCATACGGCTGGCTACCGAGGATGGAGATAATGAGCAAGGGGTGCTTCCTGTAGGGCAGGTACAGGGACTGTTGAAGGATGAACCGACCGTTGCGGAACTCTTTGAACGGGTTATTGCCGAAGCAAAACAGATAAAGCAGGACCTCGCTCAGAAGATTGAATAAATAGAGCGCCAGGCGCTCTGTCGTTATAAAAGAGATTCGATTGTTTTTATCACGGAGAAAATAATTATGAGAAAGATATGGTTGCTGTTCATTGTGTCAATGTGGTCGCTTCTGGGCGTCGTTTCTATTTATGCGGGAAACGATGCCGATGAAGCTTTAAAGAGACTCATGGATGGAAATCAGCGTTTTGCATCAGACAGGCCTGCCGCAAAAAATCTCGGAGACGCAAGAAGAAAAGAGCTTACAAAGGGGCAGCATCCATTTGCCGTTGTCCTGTCCTGCTCAGACTCGCGAGTTCCTCCGGAGCATTTATTTGATCAGGGTCTCGGTGATATTTTCGTCGTGAGGACGGCAGGCAACACCATTGATAAAATCAGCATCGGCAGCATCGAGTACGGTATTGAACACCTCCATGCCCCTCTGCTTCTCATTCTCGGTCACCAGCAATGCGGAGCTGTTCAGGCCGCAATGGAGAGTTACGGGAAACCGCAGAAGGTCAAGGGAAGCCACGGCAAGGACAGCATCGGTGAGATTATCAACAAGATCATGCCTGCCGTGAAACAGGCAAGGAATTCGGCGCAGCCCGGGGATGTCCTGGATCATGCAATTCAAGGGAATATGAGGAATGTTTACAGTGAGTTGATGAAGAAAAGCCCCGTTGTAAAAGAACTTATCCGCTCTGGAAAATTAAAGGTCGTGCTGGCTGAGTATTATCTCGAATCCGGAGAAGTTAAAATTCTTGATAAGGCATCAGAGTAAGCAAGGAGAGCCGACAGTTATAAACATTGACCGGTATTTCTTCAGCGGGGCTTGAGATATCTCTGTGCCGTCGGGATTCCATACAGAAGCTTTTATGCGCCCCCTCCCAACACCTTGTACAAAGTCAACATGTTGACAATCTGTGCCAGACGCAGGGAAATAAGTCCCTGCTGAGCTGCATAGAGAGAGCGCTGGGCGTCGAGAACGCTCAGATAGCTGTCAATTCCCTTGGCGTAACGTAAGGCGGAGAGGCGATAGGTTGACGATGCAGCTTCGACCAGTGACTTTTGCGCCGCGATCTGGCTGTCAATCGTTCCTTTCACAGCAAGGGCATCGGCCGCTTCTCGAAAAGCGGTCTGAATCGCTTTTTCATACTGAGCAATGTATATTTCTTTCTCCACCTTCGTGTAATCGTAAGCTGCCCAGGTGCGGGCGTCGAATATGGGCATGACGATCTGGGGTGCGAAAGTCCATGTTTTCGATCCGGCTCTGAAGAGTCCGGCAAGTTCCGCGCTTGCTGTTCCTATGGTTGATGTGAGCGAAATGCGGGGGAAGAAAGCCGCCCGGGCGGCGCCTATGCTGGCATTGGCTGCCTTCAGGCGGTGTTCTGCCGCCAGCACATCCGGCCGGCCTAGAAGAACTTCTGAAGATAGACCGGCGGAAATGGTCTTGGGTGGGCTGACACTGGCCAGATTGGCCGGCATCAATTCCTGCGTAACATTTGTTCCCACCAGGAGGTTCAGGGCATTTTCATCCTGGGCTGCAAGTTGCGTGTACAGGGCGACATCCCGTTTTGCCGAATCAACCTGGGTCTGTGACCTTCTCAGATCCAGCTCAGACGCAAGCCCTACTTCTTGACGCTTGCGGATCAGGTTATAGGCGGTCTCCTGCGTTTTGAGGGTGGAGGTGACCAGTTCAAGGTTATCCCGGTCGGCTGCAAGTGTGTAGTATGTGCCGGCTACAGCGGACACCAGTATGGTCTGCGCGCTGCGGTGTGCCTGATCTGAAGCCATGTATTCTTCCCATGCCCGGTCCTTCAGACTGCGGATGCGTCCGAAGAAATCGATTTCCCACGATACGACGCCCAGGCTGACACTGTACTGTTCGGTGACTACATCAGTTTTGCTGTAAGAAAGATCGGCCGGCGTACGCCCCTTGCTTCCGCTCCCGATGGCATTGACCGACGGCAACAGCTCAGCACGCTGAATACCGTAAAGGGCTTTTACTTTTTCCGCATTCAAAGCGGCGAGACGAAGGTCGCGGTTGTTGCTCAAGGCTGTCTCGGTTATCTTTTTCAACCGCTCATCGGTGAAGAACTCCCGCCATGGCAACTCCTTCACTTGGGGAAAATCGCCAGGTGTCTTGATCTCCTGATAGGCCGTACCTTTCGGCCAGTCGGCGGGAATCGGGGCCGCCGGCCGTTCGTATTTCGGAGCCATTGTGCACCCGGAAAACAGTGTGACAATAATCATCGATAAAACAAATGAACGGCTCTTCATCTTATGTATCCTCTGATTGGATTGCACCGGCGCTATCGGCGGTTTCGTTCTTCCTGCGCTTCCGAAGAAGCATTTCCTTTAACCTTGAAAGGAATGATCCTTTGCCCGGTAATGAGTTCATTTCCCCATGATTTCGCTTTCCGAACAGCTTCTCAATAAGGACATAGAAAAGCGGGGCAAAGATAACCACCAGCGCCGTACCCGTTATCATTCCTCCCAGCACACCGGTGCCGATGGCGTTCATGGCGCCGGCGCCGGCGCCCGTGGCCACGGCAAGGGGCAGGACACCAAACCCGAAAGCCAGTGATGTCATGACTATGGGGCGAAAGCGCAGTTTCGCCCCTTCGATTGTTGCCTCAATGAGTCCCATACCTTCTTCCACACGAGCCTTGGCGAACTGGACAATAAGAATGGCGTTCTTAGTGGTGAGGCCCAGTGTGGTCAAAAGGCCGATCTGGAAATAGACGTCATTGGCCATTCCTCTCAGGCTTGTGGCGATGACGCCGCCGATGACTCCCAGGGGAAGAGCAAGAAGTATGGAAATAGGAATGGGCCAGCTTTCATAAAGTGCAGCCAGGCAGAGGAAGATAACAAGTATGGAGAAGGCGTAGAGGAGAGATGCCTGAGCCTGCGCCATGCGTTCCTGATAGGAAAGTCCCGACCAGTCATAGCCGATGCCCTGAGGCAGCTTCGTGACGATATCTTCCATGGCCTTCATGGCTTCACCGGAGCTTCGGCCGGGTGCCGGTTCGCCCCAGATGTTCATGGATGGAAAACCGTTAAAACGTTCCAGGCGAGGAGATCCTGTTGTCCACCTGGTAGATGCAAAGGAGGAAAAGGGCGCCATCTGTCCGGCGGTATTCCGGACATAGAGCTTCTCCAGATGTTGCGGGAGCATACGGTAGGGAGAGTCAGCCTGAACATACACCTTCTTGACACGCCCGGCCTGGATGAAGTTGTTAACATAGGAGCCCCCGAAGGATGCTGCAATGGTGTTGTGTATGGAGGGCAGAGGGATTCCCAGTGCCCCCGCCTTTTCCCAATCAACATCTACTCTGAATTGAGGGACATCTTCCATGCCGTTGGGGCGCACACTGGCCAGCCGCGGATCCTTTGCGGTCATTCCGAGAAGCTGATTGCGGGCGTTCATATGGGCGATGTGTCCGAGGCCGCCGCGATCCAGCAACTGAAAATCCACGCCACGGGCATTTCCCATCTCGACGACTGCCGGAGGCGGGAAGGCAAAAACCAGGGCGCCGCGGATTTTTGAAAAGAATCCCATCGCGCGGCCGGCAATGGCCTTTGCTCTCAAGTTCGAACGATTTCGCAGATTCCAGTCCCTCAGCTTGATAAAAACCATGCCGTTGTTCTGCGCCCTTCCGGAAAAGCCGATACCGGCGATGGTCATGCACGATTCCACAGCCTCTTTTTCATTTTCCCGAAAGTAATGCATGACCTGATCGGCGACCCCTTTGGTCTGCTCCAGCGTGGCTCCTGTCGGCATGAGTATCTGTGCAAGGAGAATGCCCTGGTCTTCATCTGGAAGATAGCTTGTCGGCATTCGCATAAAGAGGAATCCCAGAATGACGAGAATGATACAGAAAACAGCCAGAAAACGTTTTTTGCTGGAAAGAACGCGGCCGACCAACTGCACGTAGCTGTCTCTCAGACCAAAGAAAAAACGGTCAAACCATTGGAAAAAGGGCCGCAGAAAAAAAACCGCACTTTCAGACGGCTGATGCCCGCATGCCACCGGCTTGAGCAGCGAGGCGCAAAGCACCGGTGTCAGGATCAGGGCTACTACCACTGACAGCAGCATTGATGCGGCAATTGTAACGGAAAACTGGCGATAGATGACACCGGTCGAACCGGGGAAGAAAGCCATCGGACCGAAGACCGCCGCCAGTACCAAACCGATTCCGATCAGCGCCGGGGTGATCTGTTCCATGGACTTGGCCGTAGCCTCCCTTGGCGGAAGCCCCTCGTCGCACATGATCCTTTCCACATTTTCCACAACCACGATGGCATCGTCCACCAGGAGGCCGATAGCCAGCACCATGGCAAACATCGTCAGCATGTTGATGGAAAAGCCGAATGCCCCCAGGACGGCGAAGGTCCCTAGGATCACGACCGGTACTGCAATTGTAGGGATCAGTGTCGCGCGGATGTTCCCCATGAACAGCCACATAACGATAAATACGAGAAAAACCGCCTCAAAAAGTGTTTCTACAACTTCTTTAATGGCCACCCGGACAAAGGGTGTCGTGTCCCAGGGATAGACAACCTTCATGCCTTTTGGAAAGTAGCGGCTCATCTCCGCCATTTTTTTCCTGACGGCATCGGCAGTGTCCAGGGCATTGGCGCCGGGTGCCTGGCGAATGGCGAGAGCGGCGGAAGGTTTGCCGTTAAAAGCCCCTTCGATATCATACATCTCAGTTCCCAGCTCTGTCCTTCCCACGTCCCTGATGCGGACGACGGCGCCGTCAGGACTGGTTCGGATGGGGATGTTTGCAAACTCCTCCGGGGTCTTGAGGAGATTCTGAACTATAATGGAGGTATTGAGACGCTGTCCGTCCACTGCCGGTGTTCCGCCGAATTGACCGGCTGAAACCTCTACGTTGTATGTCTTCAGCGCTGCGATGACATCTTCCATAGT
The DNA here is from genome assembly GCA_964558665.1 of uncultured Syntrophaceae bacterium. GTDB lineage: Bacteria > Desulfobacterota > Syntrophia > Syntrophales > PHBD01 > CAZLFA01. Next base: position 100,178 of record CAZLFA010000005.1, on the reverse strand, counting down.
CAGACGGTAATCGGTGAGTTTTTCGGGGTTGATCCAGACCCTCATGGCATATTGGGTGCCGAAATTCTGCACCTCTCCGACACCGGGGACGCGGGCCAGGACCTTTTCGAGATTGGACTGGGCATAGTCTCTGAGATCATTGCCGTCCATGCTGCCGTCTTCGGAGATGAGGCCGACGATAATCAAATAATTGCGGGTTGATTTGCTTACCGTAACACCCGAGCGCTGGACGACTTCCGGCAGGCTTGTCATGGCGAGCTGAAGTTTGTTTTGTACCTTGGCCCAGGCCAGGTCCGGGTCGGTTCCCGGTTTGAATGTCAGCTCGGTGCGGGATGCGCCGGCGGAGTCGCTTGTGCCGGAAATGTACAGCATGTCGTCAAAGCCCGTCATTTTCTGCTCGATGATCTGTGTAACGCTGTTTTCCACCGTCTCGGCCGAAGCGCCTGCGTAGAAGGAGTCTATGGCGATAGATGGCGGCGCTATGGGAGGATATTGGGAAATAGGCAGGTTATAAATGGCGAGTCCTCCCAGTACCATCATAACTATGGCTATGACCCATGCGAAAACCGGTCGATCCAGAAAGAATTTAGAAAGCATCAATAGTCTCCGTTACTTTGATTTTGCCGGTTGCGGGGGTGATTGTTTCTGTAAGCCGCCGGATTTTTCGGCACCGGGGGCATTTGACGTCGCCTGCGGAGGAGCAGTCTCTTTCTTTTCGCTGACGGGCTTTTCAATGCCGGGGGTGTTTGACGTTGCCTGCGGCGGTTTGCTGCCCTGCTGCTCACCGGCGCCTTTTGCATCACCGGGCGCAAAGGGAACAGCTTTAACCTTTGAGCCGGGCCTTGCTCTCTGTATTCCTTCCACTATCACCTGCTCGCCCGGCGTCAGGCCGGAGACAACGAGCCACTTGTCGCCCAGGGCGCGATCCAGCACGAGAGGCCGCAGTTGAACCTCATTCTGTTTATCCACGATCAGCGCGTAAGGATTGCCTTTGGGATCCCTCATAACAGACTGCTGGGGAACCATAATCGCCTGGGTATTAACGCCCTCTTCCAGGATCGCTCTGACAAACATTCCCGGCAGCAGTGTGCCCTTCGGATTGGGGACGATGACCCTCAAAGTTACTGATCCGGTTGTCGGATCAACCGTTACATCACGGAATTGCAGCTCCCCTTCCAGTGGATATCGACTGCTGTCCTCCAGAATCAAAGTAACTTTGTCCTTATTTTTACCTTTGGAATTCAGACGTCCAGCCTCCATATGACGGCGCAGACGGAGTACATCAGTCGTAGATTGGGGCACGTCGATGAATATGGGATCCATACTTTTGATCGTTGCCAGGGGAAGAATCTGATGAGCCGTGACCAAAGCCCCTACTGTGAAGAAAGACTTGCCTATGCGGCCGGAAATAGGGGCTGTTATGGTTGTATACTTAAGGTTGATACGAGCTGTTTCAACGGCTGCTTTCCAATACTGGATATCCGCTTCCGTCTGTTTTTTTGCTGCTGCTGCATCGTCATAATCCTGCTGACTGACAGCCTTTTCAGCCACCAATTCGCGCATGCGTTCGGCCCTCAATCTTACAGACGAAAAATTTGCTTCCGATCTGCCCAGAGCTCCCTTTGCGTTGTCCAGAGCTGCCTGATAGGGGGCGGGATCAATGCGAAACAGAACTTGTCCGGACTTTACATCAGTACCTTCCGTGAAAAGTCGCTGCTTTATAATGCCGTTGACCTGGGGACGCACTTCCGCCACCAGACTGGCCGATGTCCGGCCGGACAGTTCAGTTGTGATCGTCACCTGTTGAGGCTGGATGGTCACAACGGCGACTTCCGGGGGGCCGGGAGGAGCTTTCCCGGAATCTTGCTGTCCACAGCCGAACAATATAAGACCTGCTGTCAACGCAGCGATAAGGGCAATCAGGCCGGTTCGATTTTTTATCGGCATATTTCACCTCAGAGTTTCATCATTGTAAAAATCAGCGAACAATTTTATAAAAGCAACTTTATTGGCTTTGTCATTTCTTGATGCTGTCCCAGCAGGCTTCCACAGCTTTCTCGATCAACTCGTCATTCAACAGGGTCAGACCGAGGATATGATCACGCGCTAATGAGATCAGAGGACCGAAAGCCAGAGAGTAATGAACGAACAGAGGCAAATCCTTAAGAACCCTGTCGGTAATTCCCTGTTCGAAGAGTTTGTCAAAGACATTGTGTTCGTCGGACTGTTTCAGTATCTTGCTCCTGCGCAAATTAGCGCCGTAAGGGGAGTTATGATACTGCTCCAGATAACGAAAATGAATGGGGTTTGCAATCATGTATCTGAGAAGTGCCGTGCTGAGTTGCAGAAATCTCTCTCTAAGAGTGGCAACGGACAGATGCCCTTCCTGAATTGTTTCCATGATCTTTTTTTCCACTTCACGGTACAACTCGTTGATGAGGACATCCTTGCTCACGAAATAGCGATAGATCGTTCCGGCGGCCACGCCTGCCTTCTCGGCGACCTTGGACATGGGGGTGCCGTGAAAACCCTTTTCCGCGATGAGTTCCAGGGCCGAACGCATGATGTCCGCTCGCTTGTCGGATGTTTTCATAAGTGTGTCCCGGCGTTTGAATGAGTGAATGTTCATTCACAAAGCGTTAGGCTATACCAGAAAAAATATGCTGTCAAGGCTTTTGATTGTTTATCCCATATTACGCAGTAAGATAAGTAATACCATTTGGCATCCTGGTCAAAGAGGCTTTCCGCGGCTCAGAATATTTTTCACAAGAAAAATATTTGATTCGCCGCTTGAAAACCCCTGTGACCAGGATAATATTCACATATCCAAGTGCCTATATGTTTTATTGCGTAATCTGGGTTTATTTATGGGACGAGAAATCCACACCCCGGAAGCGGCTTCTTGCGGCGAACCATTCATCCTCCGTTATGGGCGGCGAGACCAGGCTTTCGCCCTCTTTGCGCAGCATCCGGATGGCATCGACGGGGCAGTGGCTGACGCACAATCCGCACCCGATGCATCTCTCCGGGATTATTTTATATGTGTCATCCAACTCATCTATAGCATTCACCTGGCATCGTTCGCCGGCGCATATTCCGCAGCCGATGCAGGAATCCTGATCGATCACTGCATAATAATGAGAATTGACCACCAGCGGCGCCGGTATCCCGAATTGGTTGATGGCACGCAGCACGCCGCAGCAGCACTTGCAGCAGTTGCAGATATAGATATGACCGAACTGAATATTGGCGGTCAGATGAACAAGTCCTTCTTCCTCCGATTTTTTCATAAGATCGTAGGCTTCCTGTTTTGTAATGGCTCGTCCTACAGGTGATTTGTCAAAGGCGTTAGGGACGGGGGCAACAGCCAGGCATACTGAAACAGTCCTGCTGCAGGGGGTTTCGAGCAGGCCTTTCTCCTTTTTGCAGATACAGTCGTTGACCATAAAAGACTGGCCCCCTTCGATGATCGTGGAGACCTTCTCGTAAGGGAGGGCCTCCTGTGAACAGGATATGGTTTCCTCAACAGTCAGTGTCTGCATCAACTGCGGCTGCTGAGAGAAGAATGGTTTGCCGTAAACAGGAGCGTACTCCTCGACCATCTCTGCAAACTCCCTGTCCATGCGTTCCAACTGAAATTCGTAGATCCCGAAAACCCAGGGCAGCATCCTGAAGTAGCGTGAATCGCCGAGTTTAATGGTAAAAAGCTGTCCGTCTCTTGCCATACCCATCAGCTTTTCCTTCAATCCTTCCAGGGGACGTCCGATGCGCTTTGCTATTTCTTCGGCCGTTTCAAAGGTGAGACGCAGATCGCAGAAAAGATCGACCTGCTCCGGCTTGAATATCCTCTTCAGGAGTTTAATCTCTACACCGCTTTCCGACGCCGGGAACCCGTTGGGAAGAGTATCCAGAACCTTCGCAAGTTTTTGATATGCCTGATCATCCATGTTCATTCCTTTTGTTTTGCAGGTTAATATGATGCGGTTGACGATTTCATCTGCCGTATGGTTTTTTCGTAATCGTCACTCCCAAAGACAGAAGACCCTCCTACAAAAACGTCGGCGCCCGCCTCGGCAATGGAGGCGATGTTGTCCACTGTAACTCCCCCGTCGACCTCTATACAAGCATTGTAGGATCTGGAAGTGATCAGCTCCCTGGCCTGCCTTATTTTAGGGAGGCAGCTCTTTATAAACTTCTGTCCGCTGAAGCCGGGGTTGACACTCATAATGAGCAGCATATCGATATCGGCCAGAACGGGCTCTACCATCATCAAAGGGGTGGCGGGGTTCAGTGAGACGCCGGCCTTTATCCCGCGGCCTTTTATGGAAGATATTGTCTTATTGAGATGCGTAGAGGCCTCAACATGCACGGTCAATATGTCGCTTCCGGCGTCTATGAAGGCATCTACATACTGATCGGGATTGGCGATCATGAGGTGGACATCGAAAGGCAGTCTGGTGACTTTTCTGAGCGACGCTACGACGGCCGGACCAATCGTAATGTTGGGAACGAAGTGCCCGTCCATGACGTCGATATGAATCCAGTCAGCACCCGCAGACTCTACCGCCCTGATTTCTTCTCCCAGCCTGCTGAAATCGGCAGAAAGAATGGAAGGCGCGATTTTTTTCATCATGTTTATCTCCCCGGTAAGATTTATATTGCATACATGATTGACAAAGGGCTGTCAATTCGTAACGATGGAACTGCCGGGAGATTTACCCTGATTGAGCTTTCTTGTACGCCAGGAATTGGCTTGACAGATAAAACAAAAAAGAAGATTATCGCCGCCCTGCAAATATTTTCTTACAGGTGAAGCATGTTGGTGCTGTATAATATTGCCCTGTTCATAGGCTTCCTCTTGGCCTTCCCGTACTATTTCATGCGGATGCTGATGACGGGTAAATACCGTAAAAGTCTTGGCCAGAAGTTCGGCATTGTGCCTCCGGAAGTCTATGCCGCAATGAAAGGCTCTCCCCGGATCTGGATACATGCTGTTTCTGTCGGTGAAGTAACGGCAGCGGCGCCTGTCCTGGCCTCTCTCAGGGAGCATCTGCCTGATGCCTGTATAGTGCTTTCTACAAGCACGGAAACAGGGCAGGAGATGGCACGCAAGATATGCCCTGCCGCCACGGCCTTTATTTACTATCCGCTTGACTTCCCCTGGGTGGTAAAAAAGGTAGTCGGTTCGGTAAAGCCCGATATGGTGGTCCTGGTAGAAACCGAACTGTGGCCTCATTTTATACTTACAAGCAGAGACACCGGTGCGAAGATTGTCATGATCAACGGGCGCATCTCACCCCGTTCGTTTAAAAGATATAAACTGACCAGCTTCTTCTGGAAAAAAATCCTCAGTGACATAGTTGAAATCGGGGCGATATCAGTGATTGATGCTGAACGGCTGAAGGCGATGGGGATGGCGGAGAGCAGGATTCGCGTTCTCGGCAATGCAAAATATGACAGTCTTGCCGCCAGAGCCGCACCGGCTTTGCAGGAAGAGATAGCCAGGCGGCTTAATGTCAGACCGGAAGAGAAGTTTTTAGTCGCCGGCAGCACTCACGAAGGAGAGGACAGGATAGTTCTTGATACATACCGTTCTGTTCTTGCTCAATATCCGCAATTCCGCCTGATCATTGTGCCGCGCCATCCGGAAAGGGGACAGGATGTTTTCAGCCTTGTTCAGAGGGCCGGTTTTTCGGACTCGGTGAAAATGTCGGAGATAAACAAAGGCAGGCAGCGACTGGATGAACGGGTGATCGTCGTCGATGTGATAGGAGAGCTGTTCAAGCTCTACAGCCTTGCCTCCGTTGTCTTCTGCGGCGGCAGCTTGGTGCCGAAAGGAGGTCAGAATATACTGGAGCCTGCGGCCTGGGGGAAGGTTGTCTTTTATGGTCCTTCCATGGAAGACTTCCGCGACGAAAAGGATCTGCTGGAATCGGCAGGCTCGGGAATTCCGGTTTCCGGCGGTGAAGAACTTCTTGACGGTATTCTCAAGCTCCTGTCAAATCCTGAAGAACTGCTCAAACGGGGAGAAAAGGGCCGCGACACGGTGATTTCCAACATGGGGGCGGCGCAGCGGTATGCTTCCATGATCCGCATGCACCTTCGATAAATTAGCTTTCGGCTTTCCTCAGGTATTCATTCCATCTGGTGTCGATCCATCTTTGCAGCTGGCCCAGTTGTTCCAGGTTCATCTTCTTGAAGCGCCCCTGGCGTTCCACAAAATGGACGACAGGTGTCCTGTTGCCCTTTTCGGCAAGCGTCTTGCTCCTGCCGGTAAAGCGGAATTTTCCGTTTTCAATTTCGAACAGAACGACCATGCCTGTTTCGACGGCCAGTCTGCCGATGCGCACGGTATCCTTCGGCGCGTAGCCCCATCCGGGAGGGCAGGGCACCGCAATCTGTATGTAGCGGGGGCCTTTGATCCTCTTGGCTTTTACGAACTTGTCGTAAAGATCTATGGGATAGGCGGCGGAAACTGATGCCAGATAAGGAAGATCATGTGCCTCCATGATGCGCAGCATATCCTTTTTCGGCTGTTGTTTGGTCAACACGGGCGTTGTCGTCGTCAAGGCGCCCATCGGTGTGGCGCTGGACCGCTGCGTTCCTGTATTCATGTATCCTTCGTTATCATAGCATACATAGATAAAGTCCGTTCCTCTTTCTATGGCGCCGCTCAGTCCCTGGATGCCCATATCGAACGTTCCCCCATCCCCGGCAATAGCCATGACCGTGATGTCCGTGCGGTTTAGCGCTGTAAGTCCTGCGACAAGCCCTGCCGCCGATGCCGCCGTGCTGGCAAAGCTGTTATTCAAAGTGGGGATGGTTATAGATGTCGTCGGGTACAGTCCGGAAAGAACCGTCAGGCAGCAGGCCGGCAGAGTCGCAATGGTGTTTTCACGCAAGGCTTTCAGGACATAACGGTAGGCGAGGGAAAGCCCGCACCCCTGACAGGCCCTCTGTCCGGGCAGCATGTATTCTTCAATATTAACTTTAAACAGATTTTCAGGCATTTTGTCACTCCGTCACGCAATTTAACCAGATCGGTTTTGGTTCAGTATTTCCGGATGCTATTGCTTCCAGTGATTCATTTGCTGCCGTGGCAAGCTCTCTTGCCTTGACGTCGCGTCCGCCGAGGCCGACGACGTAATTGTAAACAGGTATGCGAATGTCGGTGCCGTAAAAGGCGGCTTTCAATTCCGAGCACAATGCCCCTTCGTAGCCGTAACTGATGGCCTTCTCGAAAAGAATGAGTGCTTTTCTGTTCCTGAACGCCTCACGAACCTCTTTTACGGGAAACGGCCTGAATACCCTTATGCCGATAACGCCTGCCTTTATTCCCTTGTCGCGCAGCATGTCTGCCGCCGCCGTAGCCTCGTTGGCAACGGAACCCATGCCGGAAAGGATAATTTCGGCATCATCCGTTTTGTAATGCCACAACATGCCGCCGTGATCCCGTCCGAACTTTCCTGCAAAGGATTTGGACGTTTCTGAAATTACATCCCGGGATTCATCGATGGCCTTCTGCAGTTTATAGCGCATCTCCATGTAGCCGTCGCACATGACACCCTCTGAATTGGCCCTTCTCCATGGGAAAAGAACGGGATTGATGTTTCTCGGGGACGAGGGATCAAGAATTGTATGGGGTTTATAGGGAGGCAGGTACTCGGCAACTTCCTGGGCATCGGGTATGTCGACGGGCATCATTGTATGGGACAACACAAACCCGTCGTAACAGACCATAACCGGGACATAAACCTGCTCGGCTATCTTGTATCCCTGGATTACGGAATCTATGATCTCCTGGTTGTCCCGGCAGTATATCTGGATCCATCCCGTATCGCGCTGGGAAATGGAATCCTGCTGATCATTGAATATCGTCCAGGGAGCGCCCACGCCGCGGTTTACGCAGCACATCACAATCGGCAGCCGGGAGCCGGCAGCCCAGTGTATCTGTTCATGCATGTAGAGCAGCCCCTGTGAACTGGTTGAGGTGAACGCCCTTGCTCCTACCGTAGAAGCAGATATACAGACGGTCAAAGCGGAATGCTCCGACTCGACGCGTATATATTCGGCTTTGAACTCTCCGCTTTCAATGTACTGCGACAGCATCTCGGTAACGGACGTCTGCGGTGTTATCGGATAGGCGGCTACAACCTGGACCTGGCACAGCTTGGCCCCGATTGCCGCCGCAGTATTGCCTGTCATGATCTGGACGTTGCTCATTCGCTATCCCCCTCATGTTCCATAGTGATTGCCTTGGCCGGGCACTCTTCCGCGCAGACCCCGCATCCCTTGCAATAGACATAATCAATAGTAACAGGGATGGTGGAACTGATCACGCCTTCCGGGCAGTAAAGCCAGCATAGAAAGCATGCGGATTTCTTTTTGACGGAAGGGATACATTTTGCGTGATTGATAACCGGCTTCATGTCCCGCCAACCGCCGGTTTTGCCTGCCTCTCCGACCGCCGGAGTAGCCATGGCGGAAATGTTGTCGTCTCTGTTTTTCATGTTCTTCCTCATCTTACGATTTGCGTTATTTCAAACGCGTCTTTTAACGCGGAGATATTGGCCGCTGACACATTGCTCGACAGTTTTCCCTTCAACCCTCTCTCCATAGATTCCAGCGACACCAGATTGGATGCCTTGGCAAAGGCTCCCAGCATGGGCGTGTTGACAATCGGTTTGCCTTCTCTGATCAGCCGGTGCTTTATGGCAATTGATCCCGCATCCACGATGGCAAGATGGACCTTGCCGTTTATGTTCAATTGATCGGGCTTGAGTTCGGTATTGATGATTATCAGGCCGTCTTCCTTGAGGGTGCCCAGAATGTTGACAACCGATAGGAGTGTGGGATCAAGAACGACAGCGATGTCGGCGTGTTCTATCTGCGAAACCATTCTCACCGGTTCGGAGGATATGCGTGTTGATGCCGTCAGCGGTGCGCCGCGTCTCTCCGGACCGAAGGTCGGCGCCGACGTCACACCCTTGAATCCGTCGAAATAAGCAGACTCAGCCAGTATCTGTGCGGCAACAACCACACCCTGTCCGCCTCTTCCATGCCATATTACTTCATGCATTTTCTCTTCCTCATAAAGTTGTTGAAAACAAAAAAGCCATGAATTTTCACCCATGGCCTTTAGGATTCTATCTTAGATGCTGGTTATGCTAACTCCTAAAAACGACGGGTGATGGGTTTAATCCCATCAAAAGAAGAGAGAGGCACAACAACTCTAGCTGCAGTAAACCGCTGTATTGCTCTTTCTTCTTCATTTCAAACGCCATTTGTTAGGAACTCTCCGCGAAAAAAAGTGACCATAACCATAGAGTATATGGATTGCCGTGTCAATAAATAAATTTATTTTTTTGAAAAGTTGATGTCGAAATTTATCCCAGATTATGCGATAAAGACATAATACCCGTTGGTATCCTGGTCAAAATGGCTTTCCGCGGCTCAGAATATTTTTCACAAGAAAAATATTTGATTTGCCGCTTGAAAACCACTTTGACCAGAATAATATTCACATATCCAAGTGCCTATGAATTCTATGGCGTAATCCGGGTTTATTTCATGAAGGAGGCAGGGAGGAAAGTTGCCGGCTTATCGACAAGCGGCATGGATCAAATTGGAGCATCCTTGATGGTGGCTGTCATGTAACGGTGGATTTCCACAATGTCTGATGTTGCGGCGTCATTGCCATCAGCGGTGCGGCTGTCGTAAAGTTCCTTGAACCTGGAAGGAATATTACCCGACAAAAGATCATCAAGATAGCCCATTTCGAAATAGGATTTTTTCATTATAAAATATTTATCCTCTCTGTGAAGCAGTTCCGTTATGGCCCTGGCCGCATTACAGAGGCGAAGCACCCACTCTATTTCGATGCCGTGACAGGATTTGAAATAATAAATCCCCTCTTCCTCACGGAAGAGGCCGTCCTTTTCCAAAGCTTCCTGGATCGGCGTTCCAGGATAAGGATTCAGTGTCTCGGCATAGACAATCTCGGCTCCCATTTCAAATGCCTGCCGGGCAAGGCTGATAGTTTCACGCATGGTGGCAATTGTATCACGAGGGCCGAACAGAATAAAATTGAGGACAGGGGTCAGGTTCTGCTCAATACAGTAAGCCACTCCTTTGACGATATCTTCGGGACACGAATCTTTTCTGTAATATTCAAGGACCTCTGCGGATCCCGATTCGGCGCCGATATACAATCCCTGAAAACCTGCATTGCTCAATAATGAGGCCATTATCGGATTGCGGCAGATATCATCGATGCGTCCTTCCGCATAAAAGCTCGCCTTGCCGTCAAGGCCCAGGTGCTTTATCCGATCACAAATCTCCCTTACCCGCTTGAGACTGAAGGTAAAATTGTCGTCGGTAAACATGATTCTTTTCGCACCGCGGTCAATCAGGGCTTCTAATTCTTCCATGATGTCTGCGACGTCTCTCGTGCGGACTGTCCGGTGATATTGAGCCTGAATCGAGCAGAAGGTGCAGTTGTGATAACATCCTCTGCTTGAGGAAACACTCCTTGTCCTGTATGTTTCATGATCTGAGAGGCAGTGTGCGGGAGCAGGAAGTTCGCGTAGATCCCGGATCAGATCCCTTTCCGTATTATGCATAATCTTTTCATTGTCTCGAAAGCTGATGCCCTTGATGCCGGAGAAGGCTTTCCCGCTGATGAAGCAGTCGATCAATTCACGGAAGGTTGCTTCCCCTTCGCCGCGGACGCATACATCAATGTCACTTTGCTTTTTAAGGATTTCATCTGCCCTTACCGTGGCATGAATGCCGCCCAATACTGTCAAGGCAGCGGGATGAATGTTTTTTGAAATACTGCAAACTTGTTGTGCCGATTGGAAGCTGTGGGACATGGCCGTTACGCCCACAATCTGCGGATATAAGCCCCGAATGGCATTTTGAAGATCGCTTCTACCTGCCTCGTCGGAGCGGATATCGAGATCCAGGATGGATACCTTAATGCCTTCGCCGATCAGGGGGGCGGCCAGGCATTCCAGACCTAACGGCGGGATTTCCGAGTGGCCGTTGTATCGCGGGTTCACGAGGAGCACGCTTGTCTCGGCCGCAGAGTACAGTTTACTTTTTTCAAGCCCTTGTTTATTGTACATATCAATCTTTATTACTTGTCCTTATTACTTGTTGACCCAAAAGGCTTAAGGTTCTATAATTTATAAATTTCCAAAAAGCTATACGGAAATCATTTTCATTTGCCTGATTTGCATCTGTTGAGAGGTGATTGCCCGGCGCTGTTTCCGCAATAACTCTCTTCAGAGATGAAAAGGAGACGGACCTATGGAAAAAATCCGTGTCATGGATGGCGTATATTGGGTGGAAATACCGGAAGAGGATTTGTTTGTCCTGTGTGGCTGTCCCGCCGATGTCGTCAAGCATTTGATGATTCGCGGCCTGATATTGCCCAGGAACAAAAATGGAGTTGCTTATGAAAGCGGGCCTAATGCCATTCTCCTTTCCGATGTTTCCATACAGAAGGGGCAATTCGCAAACCTTGCAGAGTTCCCCGTTCTGCAGATGCTCTACCGGCAGGGAATGTTAATTCCGCATCACCCCAATAACAAGGGGAAAAAGCCCATCATGATTGGAACCGCCAATCAGATCAGAGCGCAAAGTGAATATATCAGCCGGGGCAACTACGGCCTTAAATCGAAAGAGGAGATTATCGCAACAGGGATCGATGAGGATGTTGCCGAGGAGATTTTCAAGCTTAAGATGAAGTTTGCCTTCAATCAGATCAGGCCGACGGATGAACTCATAGATTTTTACCCCATTATATCCTCTCATGTGGAACTGCCCGGCGGGGTTTTGATCAGGCGCACAGCGCTTAATGTCTTTTCATTTCAGTATAAAGGGAAGAGCTTGACGGTCGATTTGAATCTGGGGCCGGGTGAGGAATACAAGCCGGCCATCAATCTCAGTTATCACAGCATCAAGAGGGAATACTTTTCCATCATTCACATCGGTGAAGGCGATGGATGGGATGTGATGCGCCCGTGCATGTCCAGTCTCATTACCTTTCAAGGCAAGATATACCTTATCGATACCGGTCCGAATATCCTCAACAGCCTCACCAGTCTGGGCATTGGCGTCAATGAGATAGAGGGTATCTTTCACACGCATGCACATGATGATCATTTTGCAGGTTTAACCTCACTGATTCATTCCGACCACAGGATTAAATATTATGCTGTGCCGCTGGTCAGGGCAACTGTAGTCAAGAAACTTTCCTCTCTGATGTCTATATCGGAAAGGCGCGTTCACAGTTCATTCGTGATCAACGATCTGGAGTTCAATAAATGGAACAACATAGACGGTCTGGAGGTAATGCCGATTCTTTCCCCCCATCCTGTGGAGACATCCGTCATGGTTTTCCGAAGTTTCTGGGAAGGCGGGCATAAGACTTACACTCATCTTGCCGATATCCCTTCTCTGAAGGTTCTGGAAGACTTGCTTGGCTCTGAGACGAAGAAATCGGATACGGCAAGACAAATTTACGATACCTTTAAATCATGCATCATGAGCAGGGCCAACCTGAAGAAGATCGACGTCGGGGGAGGTCTGATCCATGGAGTTGCCGAAGATTTCCTCAATGACCGCTCGGATAAGATTCTTCTTAGTCATACCGCCAGCAATCTTACTGTTTCGGAAAAAGAGATCGGTTCGCAGGCATCCTTCGGACAGGAGGATGTTCTTATTGAGGCCTACAAAGATCACTTCATGCAGTCCGCTTTCCATTTTCTGAAAGAGTACTTCCCCCGCGCTCCAGTGCACGATCTCAATATGCTGCACAACTGTCCCATCGAGTCGTTTAACGCTGGCGCCATTATGATCAAGAAGGGGGACCGCATTAATTATGTCTTTCTCATTCTGAATGGTGTCGCCGAATACATAGACGCTGAAAGAGGAATAAGCAGCAAGCTTTCCACAGCGTCATTCCTGGGAGAATTTTCCGCGATCAATAATGAACCTTCGCCGCTTACGTATCGCTCCGTCAGCTATGTGAAGGCTCTCAAAATACCGGTGGATATTTACCATGAATTTATAAAGCGCAATTTCGATTTGGAAGATATGCAGCGCTTGTATGATATAGTGAAATTCCTCCAGACAACCTACCTGTTTGGTGAGATGATTTCCAGCCTTATCCAGCACAAGATTGCAAGACAGGCAGTAATTAAAAGAGCGTGCAGCAATGAAGAGCTGATTATCGGCCTGGAACCCAAGCTTGTCTTGATATTCTCGGGAAAAGCGGCTCTGTATGCAGGTGGACAACTTCTGGAGACCCTCTCTCCCGGCGATTTCTTTGGCGAAGAGACAATTCTTCTGAATGCGGCGGATTTTTTCACGGCTGTGGCGCATCAGGATGTGGAACTCATGATTATTCCCAAGGCAGCAATAAAGGATATTCCCATCATAGAGTGGAAAATCAGAGAGACCTTTGAGAAAAGACTGACCGTATATGATACGCTTTTTGATTCTGATTAAATTCTTGTTGGGATGTATTACCGCTTATGGAAAAAGGATGCATAAAAACGGCTTTCATCTTAGGTGCCGGTTTGGGAACGCGCCTTCACCCGCTGACAGAACATTGCCCTAAACCTCTCCTTAAAATTAAAGGCCGTCCGATTATCACCTATGCAATGGATCATCTTTTTTCCATCGGTATTCAACGGTTCATTGTTAATACGCATCACTGCGCCGCAAAATATGACGATATATTTCCCGACAGACAGTGGAGGGGGGTGCCGATTATATTCCGGCATGAGCCGGTTCTTCTTGATACGGCAGGCGGGTTGAAGAATATTGAGGATCTGCTGGCTCCGGAGGAACCGATACTTGTTTACAACGGCGATATCATCTCTAACCTGCCTCTTTTAAAACTGTGCCGCGCTCATATCGAAAGGAAAAAGGAAGTGACTCTGGCATTGCGAAGCACCGGCCCTCTTCTCAACGTTAATTTGAATGAAGCGGGTGATGTTGTCGATATGCGTCATATGTTGGGTAATTCCGGAACAGGCGGGTATCTGTTCACAGGAGTTTATATAGTGGAGCACAGTTTTCTCAGGCGTCTTGAGAAGGGTAAAATAGAGTCTGTCGTGCCCGTTTTTGTAAACATGATCAAGGCAGTTCCGGGATCTGTCGCCGGAGTGATTATCGATGAAGGGCAGTGGTATGACATCGGCACGGTCAGTGAATATAAACTGGTTGATAAATTGTTTTCTTCCGCGGGCTGGAATAATCAATGACTGATGAGGATGCAATAAATATTACAAAGTCGGTGCTGGGCATGCCGAAATGCAGCACGGCGGCGATATCGCGTCTGCAAAAAGGCGGGTCGGATCGCACATATTATCGGGTGCGTCTTGATGAACGATCGGTTATTTTTGTTCATTACAATCCCGACCGGCAGGAAAACAAATACTATGCTGCTATAGCTGATTTTCTAAGCGGCATCGGGGTGCGTGTACCCGCTGTTATTCATCGTGACCAGGATAAATTTGTAATCATCATGGAAGACCTGGGAGATGAAGACCTCTGGTCATTCCGTCATGCATCTCGGGAAGTGAGGTTTGATCTCTATCACAGGACGCTGAAAATGATTCATAAGCTGCATGTGTACTCCCTGGATGATTTTCGGCGACGTTCCGTGCCGCTTATGAATTCATTTGATGATGATCTGTATCGATGGGAAAGAGAATATTTCCTGGAAAACTTTCTGGAGGAAGTCTGTGGAATGGATACGACTTCCAGTCTGTTTCCGGAACTGGAAAAAGAGCTGTCAGGACTGGCGGATCGCATTATGAAAAGCGGGATGCAGTTGATGCATCGCGATCTTCAGTCGCAGAACGTCATGATCAAAAATGGAGAGCCGGCACTGATCGATTTTCAGGGTATGCGGCGGGGCAGCATGTTTTATGATCTGGGTTCATTTCTTTACGATCCCTATGTTTCATCGACTGACGATGAACGCCTTGAATTGCTCTATTTTTATTATAGCCTTGATCATCGCGAATTCGATTGGGATGCTTTTAAAACGTATTTTCATGAAGCCTCAGCCCAGAGGCTTATGCAGGCCCTCGGCGCCTTTGGATTTCTTGGAGTGAAAAGAGGCAAAAAGGATTTTCTGGGGCATATTCCCGGCGGCATTCGTAATCTTATTTCTGCGACGGCAAATGTCAAAACCCTCCCACTGCTGAACGAAACAGCTCATGCAGCCCTTTCCTGCCGAATGTTAGTCCCGTAATGAAAATATCCTTACCCGGTTTAGAAGGATACACAAAGCGAACCGGACATTCTCGGTCGATATCCTGAAAAAGCCAATAAAATCAATCTATATACTATGTAAATGGACGACTGTGCCGTAGCCCTTGACAAGGTGAAATTTGTGATTATTTTATGAGCGCAGATGGGGGTAGCCTAACAATATTAGGATGTTAAAGGCTGATAAAATTTGAGATACGACCCAAAAATAATAAATATAATAAAATAAGGAGGTGTCGATTATGTTTGGACCCGGAATTTGGAGGTTAGGAAGAGTATCTGATCCATTTTCGGAGATGCAGCGGCTGCAGAGGGAAATGAATCGTCTTTTCTCCCATGCCGGCGGCCGTCTGGGGCATGACTATCCGGCAATAAATGTCCTAATTGGACAAAACGATGCGGTGCTTACGTGTGAATTGCCCGGCATTGATCCCGAAAAAATGGACATTTCTGTGACGGGTGATGTCATCACGCTTAGCGGTTCACAGGAACCGGAGAAAATCAAGGAAGGAGAGACATATCACCGCCAGGAGCGTGTCCATGGAAAGTTCACGCGGACACTGCAACTGCCTTTCAGCATTGATGCCGGCAAGGTGGATGCCAAGTACGAAAGGGGCATACTGAGTATTAAACTGCCGCGTGCTGAAGAAGATAAGCCGAAGAAGATTTCCATCAAGTCAGAATAACGAAAGGAGGAAGGGGTTATGGCAGATGAAAAAAAAGATGTTCAAAAACAGGAAGCGCAAACCCCGGTGGTACAGGAACGTACCAGAACCGTAAAGGTTTACGTGCCTGGTGTAGATATATACGAGACAAAGGATTCTATCGTTCTTCTGGCAGATATGCCGGGAGTTGATGAGAAATCAGTTGATATTACACTGGACAAGAATGTCCTGACAATTACCGGGGCGGTTGCGCCGTATGATATAAAGGATCACAGTGTATATTATGCAGAGTATGATACGGGTGATTATGAAAGGGCCTTTACAATCACAGACGAGGTCGATCGTGACCGCATAGAAGCAAATGTAAGGAATGGTGTGCTGAAAGTTACATTGCATAAGATTGAAAAGGCCAAAGTAAAGAAGATAGCCATCAAGGCGGGTTAAGATGGGAAAGGAGGTAAGGATTATGACTATCAGAGATCTTTTACCTTCCGTTTGGAGGAAGGATATTTCTCCTGAAAAAGGGGAGTCCGATCACCCCTTGTACAGCTTGCAGCAGGATATGAACCGGCTGTTCGATGATTTTTTCGGAGGATTTGATGCAGCGCCTTTTGGGGGATCGGCAGACCGTTTTGGAGCTTTTTCTCCGTCTGTTGATATCAGAGAGGATGCAAAGGAGATAAATGTCAAAGCCGAACTGCCCGGTCTGGATGAGAAGGATGTGGAAGTGCTGCTCACAGATAATCACTTGACTATCAAAGGAGAAAAGAAGGAGGATAAGGAAGACAAAGGTAAAAACTACTACCGCATGGAGAGAAGCTATGGTTCATTCAGCCGTGTTATTGCGCTGCCGCAGGGATTGGATGCCGACAAGGCAAAGGCCAGCTTCAAAAACGGCGTATTGAGCGTAACTCTTCCCAAAACAGAGGATGCATCTCAGAAATCTAAAAAAATAAGCATAAAGAAGTCGTAGAAACAAGGCAATCCCTTATTTAGTCCGGTCTCTTCCCTTTGCAGGGGAAGGGACCGGCTTATAAGGGAATTAATGTTTTAAAAGCTTTGCACAAGTTGAAAACTCTTTACGAAAATTATGCAAGGCTATCGTTTTGTTACTAATTGGAATAATAGGGCTGTTTTGATAAAAATATAATTCAAGGAGGTAAATGGCATGAGTTTTAAACCGCTGCAGGATCAAATTCTGGTATTGCGTGTGGAGAGTGACGAAAAGACAGCAGGAGGTATTATTATCCCCGATACGGCAAAGGAAAAGCCGCTTGAGGGAAAAGTGGTGGCTGTAGGTCCGGGAAGACGGAACAAGGCAGGAGAGAGGATACCGATTGAGGTTAAGAAAGGTGATCGAATCATGTTTTCAAGATATGCCGGTAGTGAAATAAAGATTGACGGCGTTGAGTATTTAATGATGAGAGAAGATGATATTTTAGGTGTAATCGAATAATTAAAGGAGGAATACCGAATGGCTGCAAAAGAAATCAAGTATGATGTAATTGCTCGTGACAAGATTATGCGGGGGGTAAGTACTCTGGCGAGCGCCGTCAAAGTTACTCTCGGTCCCAAAGGGCGAAATGTCCTGATTTCAAAAACCTGGGGAGCACCGACCATCACGAAGGATGGCGTGTCAGTAGCCAGGGAGATTGAGCTTGAGAACAAGTTTGAGAATATGGGGGCACAGATGGTCAAGGAGGTGGCGGCACGGACATCCGACATGGCAGGCGATGGCACCACGACGGCTACTATTCTGGCCGAAGCAATCTACAGGGAGGGGGCAAAGCTTGTTGCTGCCGGCATGAACCCGATGTCTCTGAAAAGAGGAATTGATAAAAGTGTTGCAGCAATTGTCGATGAGCTGAAGAAGATTTCCAAACCGGTAAAGGATAAAAAGGAAATAACCCAGGTAGGCACTATTTCGGCAAATAACGACCTCACCATCGGAGAGATAATCTCCGACGCCATGGATAAGGTCGGCAAGGAGGGTGTGATAACAGTCCAGGATGCAAAGAGCATGGATACTACCCTGGATATCGTCGAAGGTATGCAGTTTGACAGAGGATACATATCCCCTTATTTTGTGACCGATACGGAAAAGATGGAAGCCAGGCTGGAAGAGCCCTATATTCTCATTTACGAGAAAAAGATCAGTTCCATGAAGGATATGGTGCCGATCCTGGAGCAGATTGCAAAAACAGGCAAACCCTTTCTTATAGTTGCTGAAGATATTGAAGGCGAGGCATTGGCTACGCTGGTTGTAAACAAGGTCAGGGGTACCCTTAAATGCGCGGCTGTAAAGGCCCCGGGATTTGGAGATCGCAGAAAGGCAATGCTGGAGGATATTGCTATTCTGACAGGAGGGAAACTTGTTTCTGAAGACCTTGGTGTAAAGCTTGAAAGTATGACTATCAGGGATCTCGGTACATGCAAGCAGGTTAATATTGACAAGGATAATACCACTATAGTCGACGGCGGAGGAAAGAGAACCGACGTTGAAGCCAGAGTAAAACAGCTCAGAGCGCAAATCGAAGAATCAACATCCGACTATGATAAGGAGAAAATGCAGGAGCGCCTTGCCAAACTGGTAGGAGGTGTTGCTGTTATTAATGTCGGCGCTGCGACTGAGATGGAAATGAAGGAGAAAAAAGCGCGCGTTGAAGATGCATTGAATGCTACCCGAGCGGCTGTTGAAGAAGGTATTGTCCCTGGTGGAGGAGTTGCCCTTATTCGTGCTGGAAAAGCTCTGGATAAGGTGAAACTGTCCGATGACGAGATGTATGGTCTTAACATAGTAAAGCGTGTCATCGAAGAGCCGGTCCGTCAGATAGCTTTAAACGCCGGTTTTGAAGGCTCGATCGTTGTCGAGAAAGTCAAGGCGGGCAAAGATGATTTCGGATTTAATGCCGAGAGTGGAGAATATGTAAAAATGATAGAGGCCGGCGTCATCGATCCGGCGAAGGTTACGCGTCTCGCTCTTCAGAATGCTTCATCCGTGTCCGCGCTGCTTTTGACAACCGAGGCAATGGTGGCCGAGGCGCCGAAAAAGAAGACGCCTCCCATGATGCCTCCCGGTGGAGGTATGCCGCCTGACATGGGTGACTACGATTATTGATACGTTTTGGTGAACCATAATTGTGGTGGGTTGACAAGGTGAAGACGGCTCTGCGAAAAATTAATTTTCGCGGAGCCTTTTCATTTGTAATCTTTGGGCAGGTTAAGACAGAAATCCCTGAATAATGCGATTGACGGCCTCGTCGTATGTGAGTCCCAGGCTCATCAGCTTCATCAGTTGATCGTTGGCGATTTTTCCTATTGATGCTTCGTGGGTCAGTTCGGCATCCGGATGACGTGCCTTGAGAGAGGGTATTGTTTCGTTTGTTCCGTTGTCCATAATAATGGCGTCGCATTCAATATGGCCGAAGCATCTGGCGCGTGCATCCAATGTTGCATAAAAGTTCTGTCTGGAGTCACCCTTGATAACCGATCGTGAGATCATGTTTGCCCTGCTGTCTTCTCCGGCCAATGTTATGTCGGTTTTCGAATCAGCTGTTTGAGAATAATCCGTCAGTACCTTTTCAGAGATGAGAAGCACACAGTCCTTTTCCAGGAATGCCTCGTTTGCTCTTTTGGCTTCATCGACTCCACCGATCTGTGTGAGTTCCATTTCCAGATGCGATCCCTCCGCCATGAATACCTTCGTTGTCGGATTAAGAGAACGCTTTCCCTTGCCGGGACCGGTGGCATAATGCTTTTCTATGTACTTCACCTTTGATCCCCGGCCCACATGAAATTCATGAATCCCGGCATGCCCCTCCGGATCCAAGCCGCCGCAGTGGATACCGCACCCTGCGATTATTGTAACGTCCGAATTGTCACCGATTACAAAGTTATTGTAGACAACATCATAAAGCCCGGCAAGGCTGAGAATTACAGGTATATGGACTGATTCACCTACGGTGCCCGGTTTTATGGAAACAACGATACCGGTGCCTTCCTTGTTGCTTTCTATATCTATATTGGCCGATGTCTCTCTGGCCAGCAACTGGCCGTTTTTTCTGATGTTGAATGCCCCTTTAGGCAGTTCCTCCAAATCGGCAACAGCCTTCAACAATTCCTTATCTAAAGCATTCATCATAAGTTCTTACTCCACAGGTTCTGTAATTGCATATACTCAGATCGTTAAGCAGCGGCAGGGCTCCATCAAGATTGCCCTGATAAACGAATCTGCCTTCGCTTACCATCAGGACAACGTCGGCAGCCTCAAGAAAGGCCTTGTTGTGGCTGACAACTATTGTGGTCGTGCCGCAGTTTTTCTGCTCTTTTTTTAGAAGTTCAACCATTGGTTCAATGGTCCACAGGTCAATCCCGGTGTCCGGTTCATCATATATGGCAAGTTTGGGATTGCGCGCTATGGTTGTGGCCAGTTCAATTTTTTTTATCTCTCCGCCGGAAAGCTTGGAATCGACCGACTTGTCGAGGAATGATAGAGAGCATATACCTACCCGTTTGATGATTTTGAGAAGCTTTAGCTCTTCCTCGCTGCCGGAAGCGATAGACAACAGATCCCTGAATGTGACTCCTTTGAAACGGGCAGGGTGCTGAAAGCTGTAAGCTATGCCGGCCTTTGCGCGATCCGTGATGCTGAGATCCGTTATATCGGTGCCGTCAAATATGATGCTTCCCGAAGTCGTCGGATTGATTCCCATTATGAGCTTTGCCAGTGTTGTTTTACCGCTTCCGTTGGGGCCGGTTATGGCATAGAATTTTTCTTTTTCAAAAGTAAAATTTATATCGTTTATGATATGATGTTTTTGATTACCGTTTCCGTCAACCGGCTCAGGAATGGAAAAAAACAGGTTTCTGAGTTCCAACATGATAGAAATCTCCTCGTATTTTATTTCAAATCCCTATGGAAGATTCATAACGGATCATTATGGATTTATTAAACCGGAAACTGTATGAGCGAAATAGTTTTTAAAGTCAACAGATAAATTCTGAAAGGCCATAAATGTGTGATGTTCAGTAATTACAAAGCCTTCTTCAATGCTTTACAGGTATGACCGGGCACCGATATAATGCTTTTTAAAGTAGTTCTTTGTCAGGGAGTCGGTGCGGATGGTTTTTCCTCTGCCCGGTGCATGAATAAACTCCCCGTTTCCGGTATATACACCCACATGAGAAACTTTACCCGGCGCCGATGTGGCAAAAAAGACCAGGTCGCCCTTCATCAGATCGGACTGAGTGATCGGCGTTCCGGCTTCGAACTGATCCCTTGAGGATCTGGGGATATCTATACCGTTTAGCTGATATACGGTCATTGTCAAACCGCTGCAGTCGAAACCGCTCTCCGCAGAGGTGCCTCCCCATAAATATGGAACACCGATATAGGTTCTTGCCGTTTTAACTATTTCTTCACGTACGTACCCATCGCCCAGCCTTTCTCTTCTGGCTACTGAGTAATCTTCAGGAGCAACAATATAATAATCTTCTATTATCCCGGATGATTTAAGCGATTCAGCCCTTTTACGGGCAGCATCCTTTGTTTTAAAGTTTCCGAAGCGAACCTTGTACAACCCTTCACGGGCGACCAGATAAGTTGCATCGAGCCCCTGTGCACGCAGTGTATCCGTTAATCGCACTGCATTTTTGACATTGGCAAATGCTCCCGCCTGGATTGTATAGCCCATCCTGACAAGTTTCTTTTTCACGGTTTTTTTGTATGGGGGGTGGTATGAATACGGTTTATGCCGGCTGCATGAACAAACGACGAGCAAAGAGATGATTAAGACTGCAACAAGGAATTTGTTCCGGTGATTTAAGGTCATGGATTATATGTAGTTAACCAATTTTCCACTGGTCATGCGTAATCTCTGGCTTAACTGCGTGCCAAGTTTGTAGAGCAAACGTGTTCCCAGCCTTGGCGATTCATCCATCAGGAGTTCAAGGTTTTTTCTGGTAAGCACGAGCATTGTTGTATCTTTCGCGGCAATGACAGCCGCTGATCTCGGTTCTCCATCAAAAAGGGCCATCTCTCCGAAAACTTTTCCCGAGGTAATACCGCTTAATACTTTTTCCTTACCGTCATCATCGTGTTTGACAACATTTACAGTGCCGTCCGTGATTATGCACATATAAGACTCTTTAGCGCCTTCATTGAACACGTACATGCCGGCAGGAGTTTTTGTAACATGCAGATATTTGGCCATGTTCTCTATCTCTTTCCAGGTAAAGTCGCTGGCCCATGTTGTCTTCTCAAGCAAATCGGCCCTTTGTTGGAGCGTATAGGACATATAACAAGCCTTGCCGTATATTCAAATCTGTCTCCACCCGGAAAAAGCTCTATTCGGGTGTAAGCTATTTCAGTATCTCGACAATCCGGTCTATTTCATCTCTGGTCATCATCTCCGTAGCGCATAAAAGGAGAACATTCTTGAGTTCCGGATAGTCTTTTTCCAATTCATATCCGCCGGCTATGCCGTTGTCCCTCAGTTTCAAATTTACGTGGCCGGGATCGGGACATCGGATGGCAAATTCATTGTAAGTGGGAGCGGAAAAAACACTGCTCCAGCCAGCAATGCCTGTCAGCTTGTCTTTCAGGTAACAGGCCTTTCTAATGTTTAATTCGGCAAGCCTTTTGAGATTTTTACCCATACACGCCAGATAGACGGCTGCCGCCAACGCACACAGGGCTTCATTGGAGCATATGTTTGATGTCGCTTTTTCTCTGCGGATATGTTGTTCTCTTGTCTGAAGAGTGAGAACAAATCCTCGTTGACCTTCCCTGTCAATTGTTGCGCCGGCCAGTCTGCCCGGTATTTTCCTGATAAACTGTCCAGTGCCGGCAAATATGCCGAGATAAGGTCCTCCATAGTTCATCGGATTGCCGAAGGACTGTCCCTCTCCTACAACAAAGTCTGCTCCCAATTCTCCTGCCGGTTTTAAAATGCCCAGGGAAGTCGCTTCTGTGAATCCCGAGACAAGCAAAGCCTTTTTCCTGTGTACAGGAAGTTCAATCGCCGCAATATCTTCAATTATGCCAAAAAAGTTCGGACTCTGAACTATAACGGCGGCCGTGTTTTCATCAACGGCGGATTCCAGGGCCGATATATCAACCTGTCCGCTCTTTGTGTACGGGATTTCTTCTACCTGATAGCCATTAGACCAGGCATAAGTTTTCACAGTCTGTCTGTATTCGGGATGAACCGTCCTGGCTATAACTATTTTTGAACGGTTGAGTGTCTTTGCGGCAAGCACGGATGCTTCCGACATTGCAGACGCCCCATCGTACATGGAAGCGTTGGCCACCTGCATCCCTGTCAATTTGGCGATCATTGTCTGATATTCATAAATAGCCTGAAGTATTCCCTGACTGATTTCGGCCTGGTAAGGCGTGTATGCGGTATAAAATTCGGATCGGGATATAATGTGGCCGACAACAGCCGGTATGTAATGATGGTATGAACCTGCTCCGGTAAGAGTTGTTTGAGGAATAATGTTACCAGTCGAGTAATATTTCATTTCTTTAAAAATTTCTTGCTCTGAGAGAGGGGCGGGAAGATTTAAGACGGATTTTAAACGGTATCTTTCCGGAATGTCGGAAAAAAGATCTTCAATGGTTTTGATTCCTATGTATTCCATCATCTCTTTCCTGTCTAGTTCCGTATGTGCAGTATAATCCATCTTTTCTCCTTTCCTTTCAAAGCATTAAATTGCTTTACCTGTTTATATATAACGATTTAAATATACAAAATCAATATCTTTTCTAGGTTGAGATACTATGATGATTTATAATCTTGTCGATTTGTTTCACGTTGACAATGTTGTTGTGAATCATGCCCGATGTTTCATTTCCTGATGATTTATGTTCAGGAAACGCGTGATTTAGAAATACATTGACAAACTGCAATCATAATAATAGCATCCAAAGGTTAAAGATACGATTTCAAGAAGATAATTAATCTAATGTTGAGGAAAAAATGATTACCAGAAAGAGGGCTTTTGAGATTATTAACAGCTTTTCCAGTGCAAAAGTTCTTGTCGTCGGCGATATCATGGTTGACCATTTTATCTGGGGAAAAGTTTCCCGGATATCCCCTGAGGCCCCTGTTCCTGTAGTAGACGTTCAGGCAGACAACCTCATGCTTGGCGGAAGTGCGAATGTTATAAATAATATATACGCCATGGGCGGAAAAATTTATGGTACCGGCGTGATTGGATCTGATGAGAATTCGGAGATTATCTATAAGGAGTTCAAAAAAAGAAAGATAGATACACGTGGGCTCATCAAGGAACCAGGCAGATATACAACTTTAAAAACCAGAATTGTGGCACACGGTCAACAAGTGGTCAGGTTTGATCGTGAGAGCAGACAGCCGATCCAAGAAGAAAGCATAGCAAAAATTATCAGGTTTATAAAGACGGTAAGTAAAAATATCAACGCTATAGTTATTTCTGATTACGGTAAGGGTGTTGTTGTAAAGTCTTTGCTTGACGGCATTCGTAAAATTATTAAAGGGCAAAATATTGTCGTCTGTGTTGATCCCAAGCAGAGTGATTTTTCTTTATACCGGGGGTTTGATGTAATAACGCCTAATCACTATGAAGCGGGAAGAGCAGCCGCTTGCGATATTGAAAATGGATATACTCTGAATGAGGCAGGAAAAAACCTGCTTGAAAAGTACTGTTTCCGTGCATTGTTGATAACGCGCGGTGAGGAAGGCATGAGCCTGTTTGAGAAAAACGGAAAGATTATTCATACACATTTTCCAGCTCTTGCCAAGGAGGTATATGATGTCACCGGCGCCGGCGATACAGTAATCGGCGTATTCGCGCTTTGTCTGGCATCGGGTGCAACATTCAGAGAGGCGGCGTTGCTTGCTAATCATGCAGCAGGAATCGTTGTCGGCAAGGTTGGAACAGCTACTGCCACCCAGGAGGAACTGAAAAAGGTTCTATGAGCCGGCCATTACATGCAGATTCGGTAAAGCTGGTTGCAAGCGTTTTTTCTTCAGACGGAGCCCTGATTAATGAAACAATCGGCAGTCTGGTAGATTTATATGGTCCTGCGGACTATGTGAGTGAACTGATTTCTTTTTCATATACTGACTATTATGAAAAAGAAATGGGCGCTCATCTTCAAAGGAAGTTCGTCGCCTTTGAAAATCTTGTCAGGCCGGAATTGTTGCCGGATGTCAAACTCAATACAAATAAACTGGAATCGCATTTTGAGTCTGCCGGAAAAAGAAAGGTCAATATCGATCCGGGATATATATCTCATGCACATCTGATCCTGGCGACAGGAAAGGGTTTTACTCACCGCCCGTATCTGCGGGATGGCATTTATGCTGATCTGACATTGATGTTCAGGGATAAGGCTTTTCATGTATTGCCCTGGACATATCCGGATTATGCAGACGGGAAGACGAGGGACATGTTCAAAAGGATAAGAGATAAATATGTTCAGCAGACAAGAAACGACAGGATTAATAAAGAACCGTTTCCGGACGGAAACTAACTGATATGAATTACAAGGAGATGATCTCATGATCCAGAGCATGACAGGTTACGGAAGAGCCGAAGGCATCCGTAACGGAAAAAAAATATCTGTCGAAATCAAGTCGCTTAATCATCGCTACCTGGAAGTTTCTCTTCGGCTTCCCGGTATAATATCCGCTTTTGAAATGGCTATTAAAAAGAGGATAGGTGAGCGTTTCTCAAGGGGGAGGGTCGATGTTACCATAAGGTTAAATGTGGATGGAGTTCCCGACAGTCAGGAACGAATTCAACTGAACCTGCCGCTTCTACAGAATTATTACTCTCTTTTAACCCAGATGAAACAGGACCTGGGCTTGAACGAGAATATTTCTCTGTCAGTAATGGCCGGTTTCAGGGATGTATTTGTTCCCGTTGAAATAACCGATGATCCTAATGATATACTATTGTGGGTGGAAGAAGTTCTCGAAGAAGCCATGTCTTCCCTGGCATTAATGCGTGATAAGGAAGGAGTGGCACTTTGTCTGGACCTTAACGCAAGACTTGCCTTGATTCAAACACGGCTGGAAAATATCGCCCAGAGAACGCCACAGGTGGTATTGAATTATCAGCGACGTCTGTCAGACAGAGTAAAGGAATTAACCGGGGGATTGGAAATCGATGAGACAAGGCTTTGCCAGGAAGTTGCTATCATGGCAGAAAAAAGCGATATAACCGAGGAGGTCATTCGGTTTAAGAGCCACATTGATCAGGTATTGGATTTGCTGGGATCGAATGACTCCGTAGGCAGGAAAGTAGATTTTTTGATTCAGGAGATGAACAGAGAAGTGAATACCATCGGATCGAAAAGTAGCGATTCAGAGATTTCCCGGGATGTAGTTGAGATAAAAAGTGAATTATCAAGACTGAGAGAACAGGTTCAGAACCTTGAATAAAGATAGCATAATTAAACCAAAAGGACTGTTTATTGTTGTATCGGCACCTTCAGGCACGGGAAAAACTTCTATTTGCCGGGAGGTATTGAGTGCTTATCCTGATATCAAGTTCTCTGTATCTTATACGACGAGGCCGCCTCGACCCGGAGAAATAGACGGTAAGGACTACTTCTTCGTATCGGAAACTGATTTTCAAGGGCGTATAAGTGAAGGCGAATTCGCCGAGTGGGCTGAGAATTATGGTTATTATTACGGGACTTCTAAGAAGACGATGACTTCCTTTCTGGAAAGCGGCCATGACCTGATCCTTGATATTGAACCCGCAGGGGCCAGAACCTTGAAAAAATCCTTTTCATTTGGAGTATTTGTGTTTATACTACCGCCAAGTCTCGATGAATTGAAGATGAGACTCCAGCGAAGAGGATTTGAAGACGAAGAAGCAATGCAGAGGCGCCTCAACAAAGCATTGAATGAAGTCAGGGAGGTGGAGTGGTACGATTACGTTATTTTCAACGATAGTCTCAAAGAGGCAATAGAACAATTGAAGTCTATATATATGGCTGAGAAAAGCCGGAGAGAAAGGCTGGAGGATAAGATAAATACATTTTTAAAACCTATGGAGGTTTGTTGATTTATGGCAAGAATTACCGTTGAAGATTCATTGAAGCAGGCAAAGAACCGGTTCGCCCTGGTTTTGCTGACGGCAAAACGGGCAAAGCATCTGTTGAAAGGTTCTAAACCTGTTACAGACATTAAAAACAACCGGGAGATTGTCGCCGCTTTAAGAGAGATAGCGGATGCAAAGGTTGTATATGCGCATCCCGAGTATCTCGAACGGGTTAAAGAAGAATTCAAACAGATCACAGATAGTACAGAGTTTGTGGGCGATGAAGAGTATTCAGAGTGAAAATCTGAAAGACAGGCTTATATTTGCCCTGGATGTCGGAGGGGATATTGAAGATGCAATGTCTCTTGTAGATAAGCTCAAAGATCACGTTGGATCATTCAAAGTCGGAAAGGAATCGTTTACACGATTCGGGCCGGTGATTGTTAACCGCATTCAAAGTCTGGGGGGCAAGGTATTTCTGGATCTTAAATTCCACGATATTCCCAATACCGTGGCGAGGGCGGCGGAGGCTGCACTGAAGTTAGGGGTTGCAATGTTCAACGTCCATGCATCTGGTGGACATGTCATGATGAAAGAAACGGCTTCAGCCGTTAAGACCCTGGCAAAGCAAATGGGCCAGCCTGTTCCTATCGTCCTGGCGGTGACCGTCCTTACCAGTTTGAATGATGCGGATCTCAAGGAACTGGGATTTGTTAAATCGTCTGGTGAAATTGTTGTTAATCTTTCGAAAATGGCACAAGAGTCAGGTCTTGCCGGTGTTGTTGCTTCCCCGGCTGATGTCTCCACCATACGTCGAGTCTGCGGACCGGAATTTATTATTGTGACTCCGGGTATAAGAGGCACTGAAAAGATTGCTGGAGACGATCAGAAAAGGACGCTATCTCCGCAGGATGCCATAAAAGAGGGAGCCGATTATATTGTTGTCGGCAGGCCTATCCGCACTGCACCGGATCCCGTTCAAGAAGCGGATGCCATTGTTAAAGCCATGGCAAAGGGTATGGCCTTGCGCAGAATGTCATAATTGTGGATATTTTCTATAGAATGCATGCGTCGGGGTGTTGGTGTGCAGTATATTTACGGTGTTAATCCCGTTTTGGAAGCACTTAAAATCAAGAATGGAGTTGTTGAAAAACTTGTAATTTCCAGGTCCGGGAAAGATCAGCACACCAGGAACATATTGGAGTTGGCGAAGAAAAAAGGTGTCATTGTAGAGTTTCGCGACAAGGCAGTTGTAGAGAAATTGGCAGGCAATAACAGCCACCAGGGAATAGTAGGAATTTGCAGAGAGTATAGATATTCTGATATAGAAGATATAATTAATAACAGACACGGTTCTTTCAAACACAGCTTAATTTTAATAGCCGATGGTATCAATGATCCGCGGAATTTAGGGTCGCTGATCAGAACAGTCCATTGCCTTGGGGCCAACGGAGTGGTTATTCCCGTTAACAGGTCCGCTCAAGTGACGGCTGCGGCTGTGAAGGCTTCAGCAGGGGCGGCGCATCACACACCTGTTGCAATGGTGGTCAATTTGGTCTCCACTATAGACTACCTGAAAGATAGAGGCTTCTGGATATACGGAACAGATACTGATTCAGGAAAGCCGCTGAATTCTCTTGAGTATGAAACAGATATTGCTATAGTTGTGGGAAGCGAGGGAGAGGGTATGAGACATCTGGTCAAAAAAAAATGTGATTTCCTGATGTCTATTCCCATGCTGGGGCAGATAGATTCTATGAATGTATCTGTAGCGGCAGGGATAATTCTTTATGAAGTATCCAGAAGATTACTAATTGTCAGTGAATGACGGAGTATAATTAATTTGCAATGGAAGCTTTTTTTCAAGAAAGGGTATGAACTATGCCGGTATTTCTATGGGAAGCAACCACAAGAAAAGGTCAGGAAAAAAAAGGAGAACTTGAGGCCGTTGATCAGGCTGCAGTTCGAAACATACTTCGTAAGCAGGGATTCAAATCCATCACGGTTAAGGAAAAACCCAAAGATCTTATGGAATACTTCCCTTTTCTGAAAGAGAAGGTCAAGGAAAAGGATGTTGTCGTTTTTTGTAGAATATTTGCGACTATGATTAATGCGGGGCTGCCTCTTATTCAGTGTCTGGAAATTTTAGGCGATCAGCAGGATAATAAGACGTTTAAAAAGATTATTCAGACTATTAAAGATGATATTGAAGGTGGCTCAACGCTCAGCGATGCCTTGAAGAAATATCCGGATATCTTTGATCAGCTCTTTGTGAACCTTGTTGCCGCCGGCGAAAGTGGCGGTATATTGGATGTTATATTAAACCGTTTATCTGCTTACATGGAAAAAGCAGCCAAATTGAAAAGCAAGGTCAAAGGGGCCATGACATATCCGGCTTCGGTTCTCGTCATTTCAATAGGTGTTGTTGCATTGCTGTTGCTGAAGGTTATTCCCGTGTTCCAAAAAATGTTCGAAGGAATGGGGGGGGAGTTGCCCGGGCCTACGCAGTTTCTCGTTAATGCGAGCGCGTTTATGCAGAGCTACTGGTGGATAATGCTTGGGATAGTCATAGGTCTTTTCAGTGCCTTCAAGGCTTTCAAGAAAACCGAAAAAGGTACGTATATGATCGATAATCTGGTTCTAAAATCACCGGTTTTTGGTCCTCTTTTAAAAAAGGTAGCTGTGGCAAAATTTACAAGAACCATGGCCACGATGATGTCGAGTGGGGTACCTATTCTTGAAGGCTTAACCATCGTTAGTAAAACCGCCGGAAACGTGATAATTGAAAATGCATTAATAAAGGTCAGGCAAAGCATCAGTGAAGGGAAGACGATTGCCGAGCCTCTTACAGAAACAGGCATATTTCCCAGTATGGTTGTACAGATGATTGCCGTCGGAGAAGCTACGGGTGCCCTTGATGCAATGCTTGCCAAGATTGCAGATTTTTATGACGATGAGGTTGATACGGCTGTTGATGCTATGACGGCTCTGCTGGAACCTTTTATGATGGTTTTTCTGGGTGGCGTTGTCGGCGGGATGATTATAGCGATGTACCTGCCGATATTCAAAATGGCATCCGTTGTCGGATAATGATGGTTTAGTGTTTAAGAAGTTTATCAATAAATGGTCGGGATGGCGCGATTTGAACGCGCGACTCCTGCGTCCCGAACGCAGTGCCCTACCAGGCTGGGCCACATCCCGACTTGGCGCGCAAGATATATAATTTATAATTAAATGTCCATAACTTTTTTTGCACCTGGCGCAGAGGAGTAAAGTAGTGATAATTTACGATCTTAAATGCAAGAACAACCATAAATACGAAGGTTGGTTTAAGGATATTGACTCATTTGAAAAACAGAAGGTTCAAAATCTTATTTCTTGTCCTGTATGTGGTGATGCCGGTGTAGATGTCATCATGCCCTCACTTAAAGTGGTCGGCAAGAATAATCAATCTGTACGGGTAAATGAAAAAGAGTTATCTGCAGCTAAGACCCTTCAATCCCTTTATGATTTTATTAATCGGAATTTCGATGATGTAGGGGACCGTTTTGCTGAGGTGGCAGTCAGTATCCACAAGGGAGAAGAAGAGGCAAGAAATATCAAAGGAACAACCACAAAAGAAGAAGAATCAATGCTCTCCGAAGAGGGAATAAAATTCATGAAAATTCCTTACCCAAAACTCAATAGTTAATAATCAGCATAATGTCTTCACTTCACAATAATATTACAGAAACAATAGGCAACACCCCGCTTGTTCAGATTGTTCGTTTAAATCCTAATAAAAAAGTCACAATCTACGCAAAGCTGGAAAGTTGCAACCCTGGCGGTTCTATAAAGGACAGGGTTGCTCTTGCCATGATTGAGGGAGCTGAAAAAAGGGGGGAACTGTCCAAAGAGAAGATAATTCTTGAGGCCACAAGCGGCAATACAGGTATCGGTCTTGCTATGGTTGCCGCCGCCAAAGGGTACCGCCTTTGCCTTGCTATGTCGGAAGCCGCGAGCGAAGAGCGAAAGAGGATACTTAAAGCCATGGGCGCGGAAATCCATTTTACACCGGCCGGTCTTGGAACTGATGGTGCCATTGAGATGGCCTACAAACTGCTTCGCGACAATCCGGATAAGTACTTTGGAACAGATCAGTTCAATAATGAAGATAATATCATGGCACACTATCATGGTACAGGCGAGGAAATCTGGCGTCAGACCAACGGCGCAGTTACCATGGTTGTATCAGCTCTTGGCACAACCGGTACAGCGATGGGCATTTCGAAGCGTCTCAAGGAATATAACCCGGAAATAAGAATTGTCGGTGTGGAACCTTATCTTCAGCACAAGATTCAAGGGCTGAAAAATATGAAAGAGTCGTACATGCCCGGTATATTTGACAGGGATCGACTTGATGAAAAAATCAATATTCTTGATGAGGATGCCTTCGAAATGGCCAGGAGGCTCAGCAAAGAAGAGGGCCTGTTTGTCGGCATGAGTTCGGGTGCTGCTATGCATGTGGCAATAGAAAAGGCCAAAACAATGCAGGATGGCTTGATTGTCGTTATATGCCCGGACAGTGGAGAACGGTACCTCAGTACGGAACTTTTTGCTGACAGACAAGAGACAACATTGCGCTTGTTTAACACCCTTACCAAGCAAAAGGATTACTTTAAATCCATCAGGCCTACAGAGGTTTTGATGCACTCTTGCGGCCCTACAGTGCACGATGTGCCTCATATAGGCAGTTACCGGCGCTTTGTAGTTTCGGATTTGATCAGGCGTTATCTGGAATATAAAGGTTATCGGGTTAAGCATGTCATGAATGTAATTGACCTTGCAGACAGGTCAATACGCGGGGCAGAGCGCGCGCAAATGGAAATAAGAGATTATTCCGAAAAATGTACGGCAACCTTCACCGGGGGAATTGAGAAACTCAACATCAAGCATGATGAACCGCTTCCTAAAGCCAGTGAAAATGTGGATGCCATGATCAAGCTTACTGAGCGGCTCGTTGAAAAAGGGTTTGCATATGAGAAGCTGAGATCCGTATATTTTGATATCTCAAAGCTGGATAATTACGGCAGGCTATCTAATGTCAATCTTAAAAAAATGAAACCCGGAAAGACTGTTGACCTCGATGATTACGCAAAAGACAGTCCCGTGGATTTTACTTTGCTAAAAAGATCAAGTCTGGCGGAATTGAAAAGGGGTGTCTATTTTAAAACGGCATGGGGCAATGTAAGACCAAGCTGGCATTTGGAATGTGCAGCTATCTCACTTAAATACCTTGCAGACAATTTCGACATCCATGCCAGTGGTTCTGATATTATTTTCCCTCATTGTGAAAATGTAATGGCTATCGGAAAAGCTGCAACGGGAAAACAGATGGCAAACTACTGGATAAACACGGAGCTGCTGATGGTAGGCGGTAAGAAAATGTCCCGTTCTCTGGATAATATTCTGACAATTGAAGATTTGGAAAGACGCGGATACAACGGAAGAGAAATCCGTTTTTTCCTTCTAGGGTCACATTATCGAAAACCTCTTCATTTTTCCTTTGGCGCGCTTGACTCGGCAAGAAATACAGTAAAAAGGCTTGACGGTTTCATTCAGAGATTACTTCATTATACGAAGGGCGAGGGCTATCCGGATACCGAGCAGATTATCTATGATATAAAGCAGGGGTTTGCTGATGCCATGGATGATGATCTG
Organism: uncultured Syntrophaceae bacterium; assembly: GCA_964558665.1. Taxonomy (GTDB): domain Bacteria; phylum Desulfobacterota; class Syntrophia; order Syntrophales; family PHBD01; genus CAZLFA01. The sequence continues at coordinate 67,479 of CAZLFA010000005.1, read as the reverse complement.
AACATCTCCGGTGCTTTAGCTTCTCTTTTTGAGTTTGTTAAGAAAGTCAATGTACCTCTTTCCAGAAAGTTGTTGAGTGAGCAGAATAGAGATCATATAATTAATACTATGAAAGCATTGGATACCGTATTGGGTGTTATGGAATTTAAGCAGGAACCTATTAGCGAGGAGATTAAAAAGCTTCTTGATGAAAGAGAAGCAATGAGACGTGAGGGTAAGTGGCAGGAGTCAGATTCGATGAGGATGAAACTTCATGAAATAGGGATTGAAGTGTCCGACACGCCTGACGGCATGGTATGGAGATTCAAGTCATGATTAATGACATAAGAAAATCTGTAATTGCCGGCTCATGGTATCCTGGAGACTCAAGTATCCTGAAAAAGGATATCGAAGACTATTTCAGCAATGTTGCCGTTGACAAGATAGAGGGTCATATTGTCGGTCTTGTCGCCCCTCATGCAGGTTATGTATATTCAGGTCAGGTTGCCGCATATGCATACCACACAATAAGAAAAAAACTATACGATACGGTGTTTGTTATAAGCCCGTCCCATCGTATGGCGTTTCCCGGTGTTTCTGTTTACCTCGGCGGCGGATATGAAACTCCCCTGGGAGTTGTGCCGGTAAACAGAGCCATGGCAGGCAGGCTGATGAATTTCAGCCGAATGATTGATGACATTCCTTCTGCTCACATCCAGGAACATGCCCTCGAGATTCAACTTCCCTTCCTTCAGGTGGCATTGGGAGAATTCTCGTTTGTTCCCCTGGTTATGGGTAATCAGGATTCAAAAACCTGTGAAGAACTGGCAAATGCCATATTCCAGTCCGCCGGTGATAGCAATATTCTCATTGTCGGCAGTTCCGATCTTTCTCATTTTCATGATTATAATCAGGCAGTAAAAAAGGATTCTCAATTTTTGGGGAATTTGGGGAAAATGGATGTACGGGGGATGCTCGCAGATTTAAAAAGTGGTAAATGTGAAGCCTGTGGCGGAGGTCCTGCCGCGGTTACTGTCATGACTTCGAAAATGATGGGGGCGAGTGAAGCTAAGATTTTGAAATATGCAAATTCCGGTGATGTAACAGGAGACAGGTCGCGTGTGGTGGGATATGCATCTGCGGCATTCATCAAAAAGTGATTTATCAAAATAGTTCTTGGTCTATAGAAGGATTTTATGGAACTAACGGAAAAAGGGAAAAAAGCGCTTCTTGAGGCAGCGAAAAAAAGTATAGAAAACCGACTGAAAAACAAACCCATGCCTGAGTTTAAAGACGATGATCCGGCCTTGGGAGAGAAAAGAGGGGCATTTGTTACTATCAAGAAAAAAGGACTTCTCAGAGGATGCATCGGTTATATACATGCCGTCAAGGATTTAGAATCCACGGTAAAAGAAATGGCCAGAGCAGCCGCCTTCAATGATCCCAGGTTTCCTCCTGTAACAGAAGGAGAGCTTTCTCAGCTTTCTTTTGAAATTTCTGTGCTGACGCCGCTAAAAGAGATTGAAAACATGGAAGAAATAGTTGTCGGCTTACATGGACTCTACATAACAAGGGGCTCTTTTTCGGGGCTTCTTCTGCCCCAGGTTGCTACAGAGTATGAGTGGGACAGGGAAACTTTTCTGGAGCAAACATGCCGGAAGGCAGGTCTGCCTTCAAATTCCTGGAAAGACAAAGAAACGAAAATATTTGTGTTTTCAGCAGACATCTTTGGTGATCCCACGAAATAAGCCCTGCCAGAAAAATATTGACTATTGATTGGGGGGACAGTATTATCCCTCCCCGATATTTAGGTAATCAGCAAAGGAGTGCATTATGACTGTTAAAGTGGCAATTAACGGATTTGGAAGGGTTGGCAGATATCTTGTAAGAGCATGCATGGGACGTGATGACATTGATATTGTGGCTGTTAATTCCCGGGCTAATCCGGAAGTATTAGCTCACCTGCTTAAATATGACTCGGTTCATGGTACATTAGATGCGGATATCTCCAGCGATAAGGATACTCTCTTGGTTAATGGCAAGAAAATTAAAGTCTTAGGAGAGACAAAGAACCTGGAGGAACTGCCCTGGAAGTCGCTTGGTATAGACATTATTCTTGAATCAACGGGTAAATTCAGGAAAAAGGATGAAGTGTCGGGTCATATCAAGGCGGGAGCAAAAAAGGTAATTCTGGCCGCCCCTGGCAAAGGGATTGACGGCACCTTTGTTATGGGAGTAAATGAGGAGAGCTATAATCCGGAAAAACACCATATAGTGTCAAATGCCTCGTGCACCACAAATTGTCTTGCACCCGTTGCAAAGGTAATTCATGAACAATTCAAGATAGTCAGAGGCTTTATGACAACGGTTCATGCATACACAATGGACCAGCGTCTTCTTGACGGATCACATAAAGACTTGAGGAGGGCGAGAGCGGCGGCAATGTCTATCGTGCCTACTTCCACAGGAGCAGCGTCGGCCGTTGCAGAGGTTATACCGGATCTCAAGGGAAAACTCGATGGTGTTGCGCTGAGAGTGCCGACCCCCAATGTCTCACTGGTCGATTTTGCAGTTCAGGTTGATCAGAAAGTAACAGTAAATGATGTTAATGCTGCATTGAAGAAGGCATCTCAGGAAAGAATGAAGGGTATTCTTGCTTACTGCGATGAAGAACTTGTAAGTGTGGACTTTACGAGCAGTCCTTATTCATCCATAGTTGATGCTCCTCTTACAGCAGTAATGGATGGATCGTTTGTAAAAGTATTTTCGTGGTATGACAATGAGAGCGGGTATGCATGCCGGATGCGTGATCTTGCTTTGTTTATGGGAAAGAAACTGGGAGCATAGTTATACAATTGACAAGACCTCTTATTGTCGGAAACTGGAAGATGAACAAATCGATCGGTCAGGCCGTCGAGTTTGCTTCTAATCTAAAGTCCCTGCTGAATAATTCTCCAAACAGAGAAGTCGTCATAGCACCGCCTTTTACTGCCTTATTCAGTGTTGCCAGGGTGTGCGAAGGATCCTCTGTTTCTGTAGCAGCTCAAAACCTTCACGATCAGGACAGCGGCGCCTACACGGGAGAGGTGTCAGCCATGATGATCGCAGATGCCGGTTGCCGGTATGTTATTGTAGGACATTCGGAAAGGCGGACGCTTTTTCAGGAAGATAATTCTCTTGTTAACCGTAAAATTCATAAGGCGTTGATGCATAAGCTTTTTCCCATTTTTTGCGTAGGAGAAACTCTTCAGGAGAGAGAATCGGGAACTACGTTTGAGGTTATAGAAAAACAGATTAAAGAAGGATTGAATAATCTTACAACCAATGATATACGGCGCCTCGTCATCGCATATGAGCCTGTCTGGGCTATAGGAACCGGGAAGACGGCCACTCCGGCGCAGGCTGACGAGGTGCATGCGGGAATCAGGCGTTTCTTAAGCGATGCATATAATTATGATCTCGCAAAAGAATCGCGGGTGATTTATGGTGGAAGCGTAACACCCGATAATATAAAAGGGCTTATGGAAATGCCGGATATCAATGGTGTATTGGTAGGAGGAGCAAGCTTAGAAATAGAATCCTTCCTTAAAATAATAATACATTGAAGTATTGTGTAACCGACTAATTTACTGGTTAAGGAGCAATAAAGTGCAAATATTGATAACAGTCACACATGTTATAGTTTGTGTTGTTTTGATTATGGTGGTTCTGCTTCAGGCAGGCAAGGGGGCCAGTATGGGAGCCGCCTTTGGCGGATCAAGCCAGACAGTGTTTGGAAGTAGCGGTCCTGCTACTTTCTTAAGCAAAATGACCACATGGATAGCCATCATTTTTATGCTGACATCACTGGCTCTTTCGCATCCGACATTCAACAATGCAAGTGGCGGATCTCTGATGAAGGGAGCAGTTAAACAACAGGACAGCAAAACCGGCGCGCAGGTGCCTCAAGCTCCGCCGGCAACTACGCAGCAGGCACAGCCTTCGCCCGGCAAGTAATTCAGCAATAAAGGTACCTGAAATACTTTTCGGGTTGACAAAATGTTCCTGAAAATGTAGCAATCATTTGCAAGTTTAAAACTGTATAGCTGAGTAATACATAGTGCCGAAGTGGTGGAATATGGTAGACACGCTATCTTGAGGGGGTAGTGAGCACCGCTCGTCCGGGTTCAAGTCCCGGCTTCGGCACCAAATAGGAAAGAGGGTGAGTTTTCTCACTTGAAAATGGGGGTTGGAAATTAAATTCTAACCCCTTTTTTGTATACAATACCTTTTGCCCTTTAGATGGACAAATGGAATTCTTTTGTGTTAAAGGCATGACCCGAAAAAGCAACATATGAGGAGGTATTCTTCATGATTTTAGTTCCCAAAGAAGAGAAGTTTTTTGATTTTTTTGAACAGTTGGCAGACAAGATAGAAGAAGGGGGGAAGCTCTTTATTGACATATTAGACAATTATGAGCATTCAGAAGCAAAGGTGTCTACCCTTAAAGAGATTGAACATGAGGCAGATAAAATTACTCATCAGATATATAATAAAATGCACCAAACATTCTTAACTCCATTGGATAGAGAAGATATTTATGCCCTTGCAAACAAGATGGATAGTATACTCGACATTATTGAAGCGGCTGCCGTCAGGCTATATCTTTATAAGGTCAAAAAACCGGCCAACGAGGTGAAAGAACTGGCATTGATATTGAATAACGCCATTGCTCTTGTAAAAAAGATTGTTCATGCCATGAGAAATAAGAAAAATTCCGATATGATTATAAAGGCATGTGTTGAAATCAATACCTTGGAAAATGAAGGAGACTATATATTAAGGCAGGCAATGGCCAGGCTTTTTCAAACGGAAAAGGATGCTGTTGAACTGATAAAGGTTAAAGAGATTTTTGAGAGAGTCGAAGAGGGTATTGATATGTGTGAGGATGTGTCTAATGTTGTGGAAGGAATAGTCCTTAAACATGGATAGCCATTCACTGGCGTTAATCATTTTTATTATTGCCGTTGCTTACATATTTGACTTTATTAACGGTTTTCATGATTCCGCAAATGCAATAGCTACAGTTGTTTCTACCCGTGTTCTGTCTCCCCGTAATGCCGTTATCTGGGCAGCTTCCTTCGAATTTATGGCTTTCTTTATAGGCGGTATTCCTGTTGCAAGAACCATTGGCACAGGTATCGTTGATCCCCAAATAGTGGAAAATTACCTCATTCTTGCCGCACTGGGGGGGGCCATAATCTGGAATTTAATTACCTGGTGGCTGGGATTGCCAAGCAGTTCTTCACACGCTTTGATAGGAGGCATGATAGGGGCTGGCATAGTTAAAGGCGGTGCAGATATCCTTGTGTGGAAAGGCATATTGAAGACAACCATATTCATTGTTGTTTCACCGGCCTTAGGTTTACTGCTTGGTTTTATATTGATGATTATTACATTGAATATGTCTCGTAACAGCAATGTACGCCGTTCCGATTCTTTCTTTCGAAAAATGCAACTTCTGTCATCAGCCGTTTACAGCATGAGTCATGGTATGAATGATGCTCAAAAGACAATGGGAATTATTGCTATTGTCCTTTTCAGTGGTGGATATCTTGAGGGGAAATTTTATGTGCCCTTCTGGGTTATGTTATCATGTTATGTTGTAATAGCAGCTGGGACAATGACTGGTGGCTGGCGCATTGTTAAAACCATGGGCAACAAGATAACCAAGCTTCAGCCAATGGGTGGCTTCTGCGCTGAAGCGGCTGCGGCTATCTCAATCATCAGCGCATCGCTGGGTGGTATACCGGTTAGTACAACTCATACAGTAACTGGTGCCATTGTAGGTGTAGGAGCCACAAAGCGCCTGACAGCAGTGAGATGGGGCGTTGCCGGAGAGATTGTCTGGGCATGGATTTTAACGATACCGCTATCGGCAGCAATATCAGCGATTCTTTATGTAATGTTAAGTTTCCTGTTTTAAGTTAATGGAAATCAACCTTATTCTACCATTTCTTTTTATCCTTAAAGCATAATTGTAGTGAGTGTTTGCCTGTCAATTAATTATTTTGGCCAAATATTAATATGCATATAATTGTAGATGGTTACAACCTTATCAGACAATCCGTTTCGTTAAGAGATTTTGAACGACGCGGTCTTGATGAAGGAAGGCGGGAGTTGGTCAAAAGATTATTTCTTTATAACAAAGATAGAAACCATCGGATAACCATTGTTTTTGATGGTTGGCTGGGTGGATCAATCCAGGAAGAACGAGACAGATACGGAGGAATGAATATCATTTATTCACGACTTGGAGAAAAAGCTGATGATGTCATCAAGCGAATTGTGCAGACTAACAGAGGAGAAGATATTGTTGTTGTAACTTCAGACCGTGATATAGCCTCATTTGTAACTCATAGAAGTAAAGTTGTAATCAGTGCACAGGAATTTGAAACCAGGATGAATAAATCAACAATTATTGTAAAAGAGGAAAAGGGCGACAACGGAGAAGATGAGTCGACAAAAAGAGGAACAAGGAAAAAAGGGCCGTCAAGAAAACTATCGAAGGCGAAGAGGGAATCGCTCATTAAAACCAGTAAACTGTAAATGCCGGTTTTTAAATTGACATATGTCGTCTTTATGCCCTATAACTAATAGATAAAAACAATTCATAACTCTTTCCCCATCAGGAGGTTATATGAAAATCAAAAAATTTATGTTTGCCTTAGTCTTAACAACGTTTATGTTCTCTGGCATTACATTTGCGGGAGAAGGTGTTTCAAAAGCAACGATTGATGAGTACCGGCAGATAAAAAATGCCGCGGACAAACTAGTGGGGGCCAATGCCGGCAAGTATGCAAAAGACATTATCGAAAAGGTGAATAATAGCGTCCTTAAGGCTCAGCAGGCAATTGAAGCGGGAGATGAAAAGATTACTAAGCAAGTTTTGGAAATAACAAATCTTCAGATTACTTTGGCAAAAGTTACTGCCGATCAGCGGGAAGCTGCCGAGAGCGCGGCCAAAGCGCGAGCAGAACTGAAAAAGTATGAACAAAGAATGGAAGATATTTTGGCCGGGAAAGGAGAAGTGAAATGAAAAGGACTGTTTTTTTTGTTTCATTATTCTTTATTTGTTTTAGCATGTTTTCATCCGCAGTATCGGCAGCAGACAAGGACAAGGCTCTTAATGCCATTGTGAACACGAAAACAAGCCTCGATAATCTGCTTAAAAAAGGTGCTGACAGCAGTGAATACAAGGATGATGTAATTATTGCCAAAAACTATCTGAATTGGGCTGAAACTGAATTTAATAAGGGATTGGGAATAATGGGCGGACTTAAAGATGAAGCAGAACCCATTATCCTTCACTATACTTCTATGGCAGATGTAACAATAGCTATTGTAGCGGCCCGTTTCGAAAAAGCAAATTTGTTGAAGGAAAAAGAAGAGATAGAGAAGAACACAGAATTAATGAAGAAAAAAATAAAAATATATGATGATCAAAAAAAGGAGATTTTATCTTTAAAGAGTGAAAACCAGAAAATGAAGGGCGATCTCAATGGCATCATTGCCCAGAAAGGCGTGGAGTATGTTGCATCATCAAAAGCCAGAGCATTGCTTGTGGGACTCAGTCAGATGGGTCTTGTGACGAAAATAACGTCAGATGGGGCCACCGTCATCATCCCTAGAAGCAATATGATTAAGATTGGAAGAAAGGGTCCAGAGCCGGCTCCTGGAGCCGACAAGATTGCAACGGATATTGCTGCTTTGGCTTCTAAAAACCCTGAATATAAAATAGGCGTTATGGTTTTCGGATATGGTAAACCTTTAAAAAATGAAAACATCAAAGCCACTGATGACATGGCAAAAAAAATTAAGGATCTCCTTGTGGAAAGAGGCAAGATGGATGCATCCTCGCTTACTGTTGCCGGAGCAGGAACAGAATCAAGTATTTATCCAAAAGCATCGGGAGAAGCCAATAGAAGAATCGAGGTCACCTTTACTCATAAATGAGGTGTCGCTATGGCTGCTTTACAAGTTCGCAATCGAGGATTGCTGAGAACTGTTTTTTGAAGAAGAGCAGACATCAATTAAAAAATGTTCAAGTAATATTCTGTGATCTTTAGGAGTCGACTTAAAAGAAATGTCCATATCAACCAGTTTCTGCAAATATATTCTGAGGTCTTCGAAAGAAAAAGAGATCGAGTTTTTAATTGCCATGAAGATTACATAGGGATTCTGATTGGCCAAGCTTCCCTGCAATCCCAGCGACTTTGAACGTTCCTTTATAACAGGATGGATTGTTTTAAGAAACCGGTTATAGTCCAATTCATGTGTTAATGGTTTAATGGATAACGCTTTTGTTACTATTTTCGCATGAATCAGCATTCTGATCTCTCTTGCCAGGACGGAATGTATCAGGATATGATTAACGCCCTGTTTGAAAAGTGCGTCAAGGGTGATAAGCGCTTTTTGTGTATCTTTTTCAACTAGAGCCGCTGTGAGATCAAAGACAGCAGTCTCTTTGGTCTTGCCGACAATTTCTTCTATATCCTTCTCTTCAACAAATTTGCTGTCTCCTGTATAATCGACTATTTGTTCGATGGCGCCCATTGCATCTCTCAAATTAAAACCTGTTTTTCGCCCTATTGCCTGCCAGGCATCTTTTGATAAAGCTTTCCCGTGATCAAGCAGGGTTCTGTTTGCTATTTCCTGAAGCATGTTACGTTGTTTTAAATCTCCCTTTATTTTGGGAAAATTAATAACAATGCCCAGTTCGGATATTATCTTGAATAGAGATTTTCTCCTGTCGACCGCATTGGCTGTTAAAATCAAATGATTTTCCTCTGGAAGACCGCTCTTCAGCAAATTACTCAAACGATCTGTTTCGTTAAATGATTTTTCTTCCATGCCACGCTGAATACACAGATCAACGACTTTGGGAATCCAATCCTCTCGATGTGTTGTATCACTGGTGCCGGTTATTGATTGCCATTGATCATTTGAAATTCTTTTCCAGCCGTCATTATAAAAATCCTTGAGATTCCAGCCTGAGATCCTCAAGAAAGTCAGAAAGTACCTGCATGCCCTTGAAGGATCTTTATCGATACAATCCTTGATATTCCTAATGATATCAGGTGCTGTTTCTCTCGATTGGAAAACGGAAGTGTCTTTCAGAAGAATTACTTTTCTTACCGGCAAAAGTGGGATGGCTTGGAGTGATTCGCAAACACTGTTTATATCCTGTTGATCCCCATCTATTATGAAAAGATTGAAATCCCGGTCAGCCTTACTAGGAATCATCAAATCTATTATTTTTTGTGTTGAGTCTTTAACGAGATACTCTTCCTCGCCGTAGAGAAGATAACACGGATGGAATACCCCTTTTTTGAGATCTTTAAGTACCTTGTCCAGTGATATTGTATCTTCGGTGTGTCTCTGGCTGGATGACATGATTATTTGATTTGGAGTTAAAAGAATGAATCGAGGTATGATGCTTTATAATATAACGAATTTCTGAATATGCTTAACAGCATCCTCGGGTTCGTCAATAATATGCAATAGATCCAAGTCTTCTTTGTCGATCTTCCCTTCTTTCAGCATTGTTGTTTTCAACCATTCGACAAGGCCGCTCCAATATTCGCTGCCCATAAGAATTACAGGAAAGCTTTTGATGCGTCTTGTCTGAATCAGTGTTAATGCTTCAAACAACTCGTCCATCGTGCCAAAGCCTCCGGGTAGTATAACATAGGCTACGGCATATTTGACAAACATGACTTTACGGATGAAAAAATATTTATAATCAATGCTGATATTTGCGTAGGCGTTGGGTTTCTGTTCGTAGGGCAAACGAATGTTCATGCCGACCGACTTGCCTCCGGCCTCAGCAGCCCCCTTATTGGCCGCCTCCATGATTCCAGGTCCGCCACCCGTAATGACGCTAAACCCTTTCAGAGCCAATCTGCGTGCAAGGTCTTCTGATTTTCTATAATAAATATCATCTGGTTCAGTACGCGCTGATCCAAAGATCGTAACTGCATTTTGCAATCTGGATAGCTCTTCTATCGCCTCTACGAACTCGGACATTATTCTGAATATCCGCCATGATTCTTCTATTCGTAAGGCATCAACGAGGTATTGCTTTTCTTCCACTCGCACACCTGTTAATTAATAAAAACGCTGTCTTCAGACTTGCTGCTTTTCTTCAGAAATTTTAACCAGCCTATTCCCCTATGCGCTTCTTCTTCTCTGAACCTTGGCAAAGCGTCTTCGAGCTTCGATTGCCTTTCTCTTCTTTTTTACCGATGGTTTTTCATAGGCTCGCCGCAGTTTCAATTCTTTAAACAGGCCGCTTTTAGAAAGCTTGTTTTTGAGAATCTTCAAAGCTTTTTCTACATCATTGTCGAATACTTTAACTTCCAAGACATTCATTCCTTTCTTTTTGATGATTTTTTATATAAAACAACCACTTAGAAGATACAAAAAAAGGGCAGCACGGCTTATGGTACACACCATAATACCGCTCTCTACCCTTTAAATGTTTCTTATGTTTAAATCACGCTCCTTGCTTCGGCGAGAATTTCCTTAAAAGAGCTAATAAACTCACTGTTTTCATCGCCTATTCCAACGGTTACCTTATGTATTTTTTGTATTATCTCTAAAGAGATGATCGGGATACTCCCTTGGAATATCTCAGTGTATACGCGATCTATACCAAAAGTGCAACCAAAAAATAAAATTTGCACCTGAAATTTATTTAATCACTTTTGCTCATTCCACCATCCATATTCCAGTGACGTAGAGAGTATTTGTTCTTAATCAGTTCTTTTGCTAATGCCTTCTCCTCAGAGGTCAAGTCAATGACATCAAAGCTAATACCCAAAATATTTTCAAATCCGGATTGCAATATGTTACAAAGTCTTATTATGTCGATATTGCGACCTATGCACTGACGAATCGACGTTACGGAATTTACGAGGTATTGAAACTGATCGGGGGCATCGTCATGCTGTTTAAGAACGGACAAGCTTTCATTTGCATTAAAATCAAGCAACATGGCTCCATGCTGTAAAAATACACCTTGAGCTCTTGCCTGGGCACTGCCACATATTTTCTTATCGCTAACAAGCAGTTCATAACGGGAAGGTGAGGAGAAACAGTAATTTTTTAAAGAAGGTGATATTTCCTTTCTTGGTTCATCTGCCATAACAGCACATATCCCTAATCTTCTCAAGCCTTCCGCGAGACAATGACTTATAGTTCTGTATGTATCAAGAAGATCTTTTGAAAATAAGTGGTTGGTTTCTTTGGCAACAACCGCATAGGTTAAATCATTACTGTGGAGGACGGCCTTACCTCCAGTAGGTCGTCTTACCAGATCAATACCCAGTTGGGAACAAGCTTCAACGTTTATTTCCTTAACTGTTTTCTGGAAATAGCCGAGTGATACAGTTGGGTTTTGCCAAGAATAGAATCTTAGGACAGGAGGTGAATCATCTTTGTGGTTCAGTCGAAACAATGCTTCATCAATAGCCATATTTTCATAGGCACTTCCGACCCTGAAGGGAATGATTCTCCATTTGTTCACGAGGGCTTAATTACCCCCCCAATTCCTGCAGCACAAAGTCATGGTATCCCCGGGAGTCAAGAAGGTCATCGAGCTCTTCCAAGTCACACATCGTTACGACAACCATCCATCCCGTATCATGAGGATCACTGTTGATAATTCCAATGTCATCAACAAGGTCTTCGTTAGAATGGACGACATCGCCACTGACAGGAGATATGAGTTCGATAACACCTTTTACCGATTCTATGCTTCCGAAAGGTTCATCACGATCAACTGAAGAATCGACATTGGGAAGTTCAATCGCATGAATTTCTCCCATTTGCTCCTGAGCATAATCTGTGACGCCTATCGTGGCCAATTCACCATCGACTCGAACCCACATGTGTTCGCGACTGTAAAGAAGATCATCCGGAAAAACTTTCATTTTTATAACTCCAAAGCGATAAACTTTATTATTTCCTGTTTAACAATATATAAGAAAAGACATCGGGTCGTTTACTGTTATAATATGGTAAGTTCTTTTGACATTTCAGTTATTATCTCACAACCATCTTCCTTGACAATCACCGTATCTTCTATCCTTACTCCCCAAGAGCCGGGGATATACACACCTGGTTCAACGGTTATAAGCATTCCTGCTTCAAGAATTTCATCGGACTTTGGAGAAAGTCTCGGTGATTCATGTACATCCAATCCAACTCCATGCCCTGTTGCATGTGTAAAAAAATGCCCTTTGTCGTGTTTGCTTATATACTCTCTTGCGATACGATCGATTTCTCTGCAAGAAATTCCCGCCTTTATAGCTTCTATAGCCAGATCGTGTGCGGTCTTAACGATGTTGTATACTTTTTGCTGTTTTTCATTAACCGGGCCTAAGAAAAAAGTACACGTTTCATCGGATCTGTATCCTTCTATTACTGCTCCGTAATCAATCACAACAGCATCACCCTTTGCAAGTGTTTTGATGGTCGGCTTTGCATGAGGCAAGGCTGAATTTAAGCCAGACGCCACTATCGTGTCAAAGGATGTATTGCTGGCGCCTAATTGCCTGATCGTATAATCTATCTCAAGCGCAAGATCTTTTTCCTTAATGCCGGGCTTGATAATCTTTAATGTGTTGAGCAAAGCTGAGCTAGCCAGAGTAGAAGCCTTTTTAACCAGTGAGATTTCAGAATCTTCCTTGCGAGCTCTCAGTAGTCTAATTTCTTGTGCAACGGGGAGCAGATCAACAGGTTCGAGTTTGTGTCTTATCTGTACGAACGTGTGTACATCAATAGCTGTAGATTCAAAGCCGACCTTTTTCAATCTATGTTCTTTAACTAGATTAACTATGCCGTCGATCTTATCCTGATATTCAACAATCGCAATATTTGTTGTTTCCGATTTAGCCTGGTTAATGTATCTTCCATCGACCAACAGGGTTATTTTCTCTTTGTCGATTAGAAGTGTTCCTTCGCTTCCAGAAAAGCCCGTTAAGTATCTTATATTAGTGATATTGAAAAAAATCAGCCCGTCCACGCCGGCGTTGTTTACAATCGTTAGAACTCTGGAGATGCGATTATTTTCTTCCATCAATGCACCATTGGTTGATCTGCCTTGCGATCAATGCACTTATTAAGCCACTGGGTGAGCTTGTTAATAACAATTTCCATTTTTTTGTTTTTTAAAACACCTGAATCCGATTCGCTACAAGTAACTGGCTTAAGTTCTCTCAGCAATTTCGCTGCATCTTCGTTGGCAGGGTTTTTTATAAGCATTTTCTCAAGAACTTCGCAGGCCATGTCTATATGTCCCTGCCTTACATAAAGATCAGCTAATGTGATTGTATAGAATTCAGGTGCAATTCCTGCCATTTCTTTTGAGGAATCTTTGTCCCCGCTGTATGATTCATGATTACCGATTAAAGAATCTATGGTAACTGAGAGTTCCTTGGAAATTGCCGATCCGGGGTTTAAATCCAGAAATTTATGATAACAGTCCGTGGCTTCCCTGTTCATGCCCCGGTTTCTGTATATGTCGCCAAGATGCACAAAAAACATGCTTAAGTCAATAAAAGCGGATTCGATTTCTCGAAAAACTTCAAATGCCGCTCGCACTTCCCCTGCCTCAATCAATACCCTTCCAAGAAGCATTTTTGCTTCAATATCCATGGGGTGTTCATTCAATTGCTGCATTAAGAGATTCTTGGCATCGGCCAATTTTTTTCTTTCGATACAATCAGCTATTCTTTTTTTTAGGGAATCAGTTTCCGTGATCATCAAGGCAACCGCATGCTGTTGTGCATTGATATTATTGCGATATTTCAATATTATTAGAATTGGTTTGAACGCTAACACAGCACCTGTAACGTGTCAAGAGAGAATTCGGCGTGGGTAATATTTTTTATTGACAACATAATCTATTGGTGTTACTGTTTATCACCCCATTAATAGTAAACAAGTGTCAATTTCTCATTGTTGATTGCTTTTCCTGATAAAGGCAAACCATCCGAAAGGGTGGGACGCAGAGCTTCTGGCCTAAGTCTTAAGTGAATTGGATATGGCAGCAGGGTTGCCGGGTGAGCATAGCACCTCCTCTGGGATAGGTGTTTAGCCCCGGAAGAGGTGTTCCAAAGCCCCTGCCAAAAACAAATTCCTAAAACCGAGCAAAGTAAATATATTGTTAAAACTTTTAACTCAAGGTATAATTATTAAACATTTTTTTAAAGAATAATAAATGGTTGATAAACTTCAGGAGGTGCTGCCGCTTGATAATGAATCGATTTGAACAGCCGAAGAATCAAGGTCTGGTTTTTTGTTTCGTCTTATTATTGTTTATTGTTCAGACGGGAACTGCAGCCTGGGGAAAGGAATCCAAGAGTGACAGGGGCAAGAAATCTTCAAAGGTTATACAGCAGAAATCTTCGCAGACAACTTGTACAACTTTCACCGAGGAGGATATCAGGGGTGTATTGAAAAAGCTTGATGCATCGGATGTAAAAATTGTCAGTTGGTCGGACAGTGCGGCAAAGGGATTTTGCGAGATTGTAATTGAAAGCAGGCGGAAGCCATATATTCTATATGTCGATGTGAACAAGAAATATGTGATGATGGGTTCGCTGATCGGACTTGATCCCATGGTAAATTTTACGGCAGAGACGATACGGAAGATAAAGGATAATAAAAAAGTCGATATATCAGCGATTCCTTTGAATGAGGCATTGGTGGTAGGTGAAACTGCAGCTTCAAAAAAGGTAATTTTGTTTACGGACCCGGATTGCGGTTTCTGCGGCCAGCTTCATAAGACGATTAAGCAGATTGCTTTGAAACGAAAAGACATCTCCTTCTATATAAAATTTTTTCCACTCGATTTTCATAAGGACGCATATTGGAAGGCAAAGAGTGTCGTGTGCAGTAAATCAATGAAAATGCTTGAAGATAATTTCGATAGAAAAGAGATAAAAAAAGTGGAATGCAACACCGAGGAGATCGATAATTCAAAAAAATTGGCGCAATCTCTCGGTTTCGGAGCAACTCCGACCATAATCATGCCGGATGGGCGGGTTCGCGAAGGGGCGTTGCCCGAGGATGAACTTATACAGACCATAGACGGAAAGATGTAATGAAAAACAGACGCGGCTTTTCAATGGTGGAAGTACTGATCGTAATGTTCATTATGGGCATTTTGGCAACTTTTACCACATTTACCTGGAACAGATACTCTTCAAATGCCAATTTGCGATCAGCAGCCAGGGATGTCCAAGCAGACATGGCAAATGCAAAAGAAAAGGCGAGAAGCGAGAGCAGAATCTACAAAATTACTTTTGATGATTCCAGCAATAACAACTATGTTATATCTTATGCAGAGACGGCTACGCCGACGGTATTTAATACTTATCAAACCAAGACACCGAGAACATTTGACGCCGATATTGCGATATCAGCAGCCAATTTTTCAGGCACAAAGCAAATTTTCTTCAGAGTACGGGGAACAAGCGATCCAAACGGTACGGTTACTTTAAGAAACAGCAGGGGGTCAACAGCAGTCATCACTGTAAGTACGACAGGAAAGGCCTATGTCACTTTCAATATGCAATAATAAACGAGGATTCGGCTTAATAGAAGTGCTGATAGCAATAATGATAACCGTAACCGGCATCCTGGCGCTGCTTGCCCTGCAGCCATCAGCATGGAAGATGACAGCCAGATCAGACTATCTTGGCCGGGCGGCAGGCATACTGCAAAGCCAGCTGGAGTTGCGGGAATCGCTGATCATGAACCCCTGCTTTGCAGTAACCACGGGCACTTTACCGACAGAGTCTGTAAAGATAAGCGGTACGACAGGCTCGGTTCAGGGAGATGCCGTATATCAGGTACAAACGACAATAACGAATATTGCTACAAACGCATGGCGGGTGACTGTCACGGTTACCTGGCCCCCGATAAACAATACAGGAGTAACGGAAAGCCTTGTTGTTACAAGGCAGGAACGTTTCAGGTTTGGATGCGTATGAAAAATCATAAAGGTTTTACCCTGGTTGAGATTGTAGTGGCGATGACGATCGGCATGTTGCTGCTGGTGGCGATTTACGGCGTTGTGAATATAGCCCAACGCTCATCAAGCGGTATTGAAAGAAGAGTAATGGCACAACAGGACGAAAAGGCAGCCCTGGGGTTGATGGAAATGGAAATCCGCATGGCATCGTTCAACCCCAATTTTGTGATGGACTCCGAATTGTGGCTGAGCACCGCGAACTGTTTCAGTACCTCTGCAACTCCCACTTATAAAGGAATTCAGGAAGCGACCGCCAACTCCATTACTGTTCAAATGGATATAAACGAGAGTTCATCAATCGGTGATGTGGAAAACGAAATCATCCGCTTTAATTACGATACGGCTAACCAGCAGATTACCAGAGAATCCAAAAGACCTCCGCCCGGCAGTTGCAGTCCCGGCGGCCAGCCTCTATTGGGCGGCAGCGTTGGCAATCAGAAAACTGTCAGGGTGATAAACACCACCCTGGGCCTGCCTGTTTTTCGCTACTTCAACGGATCCGGGACGGAGCTGCTACCCGGGTCAACCCTTACCGCCGCCACCATGCCGGATATCAGGAGGATTGACATAATTCTTGCCGTGGAAACGGAATACGCGAATCCGACAACCAATCAGCCGTCAAGGATAATCTATTCATCAAGTGTGATTGTGAGGAACCATGCACCAGCACAATAAAAAGGATATCACGGCTATTATGATCGGTAACCTTCCCAGGCTGGGATCTCAGCAGGGATTTGCCCTGGTTCTGGCGATAATCGCCTCTATGATCCTGATGGCCCTGGCGATGCTCGTCGTTGCCTTGTCAACTCAGGATGTCAGGACAAGTGTACAGGTCATGGGAGACAAGAAGGCGCTTGCCGCTGCAGAGAAGGGCATTAACCGCCTTACCATGACCTTTGACCCGCAGAATCTTGCCGCCAGTGCCGGAACCACGGTTGCGGATGACATCGCCGTCGATCCGACGTCGCTGTACACAATAGGTACGCCTACCGTACCGACTACGGGGCCGGTATTTATTCCCATGGTCGGGTATTCCATCGGAGGAGGTCAGACGTGGGGGCAGAGGCGCTACAATGTAACTGTTACAGGCCGGAATACCAAGTACAATACAACTGCGGCTATCGGGGTCGGAGTCGGCTACGGGCCAATTGAAATTTCGACGATGTCGAGATGAGGAGGGTTAAATGAAGAAGCATTTGCTGAAAATTATTTGTGCATTGATGGTTGTTCTTGCCGTCGGCGGAGCACAGGCCGACGAGACCGCCATCTTCACCTCCGTGGCCCCCGACGCCCTCATTGTCCTCGATCTCTCCGGCAGTATGTCATGGAATCCCGCCGGGGGAAGCAATATATACGGGGATTCAACCTGTGCCGGCCCGTTTTACAGCAGTTCCGGTTCAGGCCATACCGTTGACTGCAGCAGGCTTGCCATCGCCAAGCGCGCGATAGCCAATGTCCTCGACGACAACGGCGACGGCACGATCGATGCCCAGGATGAGAGTACCCTGGGGATCCGCATCGGTTTTATGCGTTACCGGGATGCCGGCGGCAATGACGACGGCGACTATTCAACAGGCAGCATTCGCCTGGTGAGCGGAAAAGAGCTGGGCGTAAAGTACAGTTGCATCTTCTGCAACAACAAAACAAGCTGTTCAACGACTACAACCTCTTGCGTTACATCCGGCGGCGACAAATGCTCCACGGCCACAGAGTGCGCAGTCGGAGAATATGCCAGCGGCGGCACGCCCCTGGCGGCGGCGCTCAATGAGGCAAAACTCTATCTCGACGCCAACAAGGCGGCGGACAATGCGGGAAGCTGCCGGAAAAAATTTGTCATCATGATGACCGACGGCTCGGATACCTACGCCTGCGGGGGCAACGGCGCTGAATACACGTCCGGTTCCTACAAAAGGCGTCGGGAATCTGTAGCACAAGCGAAGGCATTGAAGGAGGCCGGCTATCAGACATTTATCGTCGGTTTCGGTTCAGGAATGCCCGACATCTTTGAAAACACTCTCAACTGGATGGCCTACTACGGCGGGACCGACAATCCGCTTCTGGTCAACACCGGCTCTACCACCGGTTACTCTATCGCTTCCGGTGCCGCCAACCTGTTTCCGACAGGCGTTACTTCCTGCATGTCTGATACCTCCGCCGCCTGTACGGGTTCAGGTTCAACATCATATGATTGTGC
This sequence comes from uncultured Syntrophaceae bacterium, assembly GCA_964558665.1. GTDB lineage: Bacteria > Desulfobacterota > Syntrophia > Syntrophales > PHBD01 > CAZLFA01. The sequence goes on along the minus strand of CAZLFA010000005.1, from coordinate 49,222 downwards.
GACAACCAACGAACCCGGTACCGCCTCTCTTGCCGGTTATGCCTTTCTGGCCGGAAACGCCACTCAGCTTTCACAGGCGATGCGTTCCGCCATCGATATCATCAGGGAAGCGACTTATTCATTTTCACAGGCCTCCGTGCAGTCATCGCGTACCCAGGATGAAAACTACCTCTACGAAGGCTCCTTCCAGCCCGTCGAAAATGAGTCTTTCTGGCTCGGCCACCTGAAAAAGTACCAGATCAACTCCGACGGCTCGGTGGGATCCGTTATATGGGACGCCGGCAGTGTCCTGCAGTCTGCGGTCTCTTCGGAGTGCACCACCACGCTGACGTCAGCAGGTTCCGGCTGCCGGAACATCCTGACTTACAAGAGGAGTCGCGATTCCGGAACCGGTCTTTTAACGGGCACCGCGGAATTGAAAAAGTTTACAACCTCCAATATTGCGACTGAAGATTTATATACAAGCATACTTTACGGAAACAGTTCCGCCTGTACGGCAGATACGACCAACTGTACCGGCACCAACTGCAACAGCGGTTTTTGCACGGTATCACAGACGAACTGCAGTTATAACTGCACGAGTTCGCAGGCGACCATGATCGTCGGCTTCATACGCGGAGACAGTACTTATAATCTGGAAAACTGGAAACTGGGGGACATCTTCCGCGCCACGCCGATAACCGTCGGGACGCCTTCGGCGTTCTATGACGATGCGCGGGACACGAATAAAACATATAGCTGCGGCACTACCACCTCAATCAACGCCTTTGCCAAGCACCGCTGCGATCATTGCCGGGCTGCAAGTTGTGCCACAACCACCGAACAGGGAAATCGCCTGATCGTGGCAGGTGCGAATGACGGGCAGTTCCATGCCTTTAAAACCACCGACGGCTCGGAGGCCTGGAGCTTTGTCCCGCCGAACCTGATGCTGAAGCTGAAAAACATAGCCCACAACGTCCATCCTACCACCCAGACACATGCCTATTTTGTCGATGGCCCTGTGACCGTGGCGGATGTGTGGTGGTCGGCCGGAAGCAGCGGGACATCGAAAACAAGCACCGATTGGCATACAATTCTTGCATTCGGCGAGGGCCGCGGCGCTTCCTCGTGGACATGGAGCTCTTCCCAGTACTGTGACGAAGGATTTTCCGCTACATATTCCACATCGTATCCTTACTACTGCGGATACTGGATATTTGACATTACTGATCCTATTACTAATGTATCAAGCAAAACGGATTACCCGACGGCGTCGAAATCTCCCTGGCGCATCAATCCTGGTTCCACGTTGGCGCCGTATATAGGGGAGCCCTGGAACAAGTTCATGACAGGCAGAGTTCTGATCAAAACCAGCGGTTCCGAAGAAGAGAAATGGGCCGCCTTTGTCGGGGCCGGATACAACGCCGCCGACTGTTCCGGAGGCGGCACCTGCGATACGCGGGGCAAGGGTTTCTACGTTGTAGATATCAGCAACGGAAATATCCTCTGGAGCTACACCCATGCCGATAACGCCGACATGGACTACAGCCTTCCGGGAACAGCGGCCATTGTGGATACAGACAACGACAGTTTCGTAGATACCGTGTATATCGGAGATCTCGGCGGCACCATGTGGCGTTTCAAGATGTGCACCAAGGCGATGCTTGATGCCTCTGCCACCTGCAATACCGGAAACTGGACCGGAAGCAAACTCTTTGGAGCATCGACGGGCACAATCAGGCCGATCTATACAATTCCCGTGGTGGCAAAGGATTCGAGCGGCAATATGTGGGTTCAATGGGGTACGGGCGACAAGGTAGATCCTACGGCATCCAACGCGCAGGAGAAATTCTTTGCCGTGAAGGACAACAACCGCACGACGACATACAGCATAAACGATCTCGATAACATTACTTCCGCCGGATCGACATATGATACATCTTCAACAACAAAAGTCGGTTATTACATAAACCTGTCGGGAAGCGGCGAAAAGATTCTGGCTGATCCTACTGTTTTTGGCGGTGTCGCCTATTTCACATCTTATGTTCCCGCAAGTGGAAACAATCCGTGCGACCAGGGAGGAGCTTCGTATCTTTACGCGATAAACATGGTAACGGGCGGGCCGGTTTTCTCGAGCGGAAGCAGGTCGATGTCGGTGGGATCAGGCATATCGTCAGCCCCGATCATATCAATGAGACCGGGCGGGTCATCAATGTCTGATCTTTACGTGACAGTAAGCGGCGGCAGCGGAACTTCAGCAAATACGACACGCATCAACTTCAATCCGCCGGGCGTTTCGAACCGGACAAATATACTTTACTGGAAAGACAAGAGACTGGAATAAAAAAGTCGACAGGTTTATAAATTGGAAACTGAAAAGACAACAGCGAAAAAAAAGAAAGTACCAGGAAAAGTGGGAAAACCGGGGGCACCGGGAAAACCAGGAAAACCTGAACTAGCCGTAAAGCAAAAACCAAAATATGTAAATCAAATTGCTATTGCATCGGCTGCCGTGATTTTAGTGGGAACGGCAGTTTATTTCTTTGCCGTACCGGATAAAAAGAACGTCCAGGAAGCAGCTGTTCAAAAAGATGGTGTCCAAACACCGGTAAAATTCATCATGGGCAGTGAGGACAAGCCCATAGACCAGTCTCGACTGCCAATAAGCAACAAGGTTAATATAAAAGCTGTAAGGTTCATTCCTGATCAGCCTACGGCAACGGAACCGATTAAGGCGGAAGTGATCTATGACTATAATGGTACGGCAGAAGTCTCCTTCGAGTACGAATGGAAAATAAACGGAAATGTTATAGAGAATGCCAGAGGAAACGAGTTGCGGTCATACACCCTGAAAAAGAAAGACGAGGTCGGTATCACTGTGGTTCCTGTCATTGATGGAGTCAGATCTGAGCCGTTCACGAGTGCGGTTGTCATTCATACACTTCCACCTACTCTGGAAATGAAGGTGTTGTCGAGCAGCCTTAAACGGGGAGCTCCTTTTGAAATACAATTAACGGGTCAAGGGTCGGAAGGAGAAAAGCTGATATATGCCCTTGAGAAACCCCTTCTGGAAGGTATGACCATCAATAAGGATTCCGGTAAGATAATCTGGATGGCTGAAAAACCTGGTGCATACAAATTCGGAGCATCTGTTACCGATACGGATGGCAACAAGGTTGTTAAGGTCTTTGAGTATCAGCTCGGAAGCAAATAAAAAACTGCCTGCTAAAAATGAATAAAGCAGGCAGTTCAAATAATCTCTTTAAAACTTATTATCTTCTTTCCGCTATTTTGTCTCCCGTCTTCAAAATCTTCGGTGTCACAAATATCAGCAGCTGCCTTCTCTTCTTGGTGACATCTTCTTCCTTGAAAAGCCAGCCCAGGATGGGAATTTTGGAGAGCCAGGGGACTCCGGTTACACCCTTTGTATCTTCCGTCTTTAGCACACCACCAATGACCAGGGTATCGCCGTCATTAAGGACAACCTTTGATTCAATGCGATTTGTATTAATGGGTGGATTTCCCTGAAGCTGTGCAGCCTTTGTGTAGTCTGCACTGTCGTTGGTTGCCGCAATTTCCATAGAAACTTTGCCTTCAGATGTGATGGTAGGTTTTACTTCAAGTTTAAGTGTCGCCTTTTTGAAGTTGACTGTTGCCGGAGATGAAGCGCTTGCCGGGGTAACATATGGTATATCCTGTCCCTGTTCAATAACGGCTTTGACATTGTCCATTGTGGTTACTTTTGGAGAAGAAATAATTTTACCCTGGCTGGTTGTCTCAAGGGCCTGAATCTGCGCCTCCAGAACAGCATTGGCACCTCCGATAACCAGTCCGAAAGTTGGTGCTGCCAATGCAGAGGGGAGGTTAACAGGCGCCATTGTAAGCGGTAGACCCGTTGTTGCGTTCGTATAACCGATGCCGCTAGGATAATTATACATCATCTGGTTGGTTTGAGAAACGTTTGTCCCGCCGGAAAGCCCGTATGAATAATCACCGGTATGCATTTTTTGCTGAGTATTACCACCCCATCGAACTCCGAGGTTGCGTACAAATTCATCCGAGGCTTCCACAATCTTTGCTTCTATCGCAATCTGCCTTAATTTTCCCTGTTCTGAGAGAAGCTTTACCTCTTCCTCTTTGCGTTTCTTCTCCTCCGCTATGATGGCTTCCTCAGCTTTGCGCCTTTCTTCCGTCTCTTTCCTGAGTCTTTCGGAGGTCATGACAGATATGACATTGCCGCTTTCCAGCTTTGCAAGACCGTTTAAAGCCAGTACCGTATCCAGTGCCTGATCCCAAGGAACGTTTTTCATGGTTATAGACACGTTGCCTTTCACATCTTCTCCAGAGACGATATTCTTGCCGCTCACTTCCGCCAGCAGACGAAGTACTGACTTTATGTTAGCATCCTGAAAATCAATTGTTATCTTGTGACCGGAATATTTCCCCGGTTGCCCTGCGGCAATGTCTCTTTCGGTTTTTTTGATCATTACCGGCGAAGAATCTGCAAATGCTTCTGATCTCTGTGAAGCAGGTGTTCTTCCCGCGAGAGAGGCAATATTAAAATCGAGAATTATCTTTTTCCCATCCCGCCTGACGCTGTAGGGTACACGTTCTTTAAGATCAATGGATACAGAAATCCATTGTTTGCCATTAATTGTCTTTTGATCGGGTACTGCCTGTGTAATATTGTCAAGCTGCCCCTCACCCTGTGACCTTCTCAAATCTTCCGGTACAAATGCATTTTCAAGGTTGATTGTGATGGTCCTTCCCGCCTTATCTTCAGTTTTAAAAGGGGACTTCTTGGTGAGTGTAATAACAATCCGTTCTTTGCCCTTTAGTTTTTGAAAAACTATATTCTCCAAAATACCGACATTGTCAGATCGGACACCGGCACTTTTGTTCTCCTGTGCAATAGATGCGGAAGGCACCAGTAAAAAACAAAAAACTGCGCAAGATACAATGACCGACAATATTATTGATGCGGGTTTTTTCATGGTTTTACCTCGTCTCTTGAAAGCCTCATGATAATTCTCTTTGGTTTTATTTTTGAACCCTCGAAGACAGTTCCTTTTTCGTCCACTATTACGCGATCAGCAAGAATATCTACAACTTTTCCACTATTTTTACCGATTGACGTCCCTACTGTTACGGGGTAAAATTTCTTGTTCATTTTATCTTCTACCATAGCGACACGGCGATTAGGACTTCCGGCGACTCCGACAAGAGTAAATTGTTCTACATCCAGTCTCTGCAAGGGTGATAGAGGAATAGATCTCACACGTCCTTCAGCAGACGCAGCCTTAATATCCGTTTCGATAAACGGTTTAAAGGGATCCGATTTCCCTAGAGGGGTGTATGTAAATGTTTCCGGGTTAAGCAAAGCAGTCTTGGTTGCTGCTATATCTGTTATTGGCGCTGCTGCCGGCGTAGTTGTGGCTGGTTTTGATGGGGTGCCTGCCACTGCCGAGCCTACAGCCCTTCCTGCCGTTGCGCCAACGGCTGCTCCTGCCGCAGTTGACAGGGTAGATTTATCTGACGCCGCCTTTGCCGGTGCTGCAGGGGCTGGGGCCGGTGCAACGGATTTTGACGGTGAAGACGACTTGAATGATTTAACTGATACTCTTGCTTCTGCAACGGTAAAAAGCATTACCGTCATGACAGATACCGTCAATACAAATATACTTTTTACTTTCAGGCTATTTTTGTGTTTTTGCATCCTTCTTTTCCAAAAACATGTATGTTTTGATAACGCAGGAAGTATTAACAACACGTCCCCGCCCCTTCGTATCTTTGCCCTCGCCCATGCTTATATCTTCTATATTAACGATCCTGGATAGTTTTGCAACTTTGTCAAAGAAAATTGCCGTGTTATGAAAGCCTCCATTTACAGATACGCGAACCGGTATTTCTTCGTAAAACCTTTCAGGTTCTGCTGGTTTCTTTGGCGCTGCTGCCTTTGCTGCATCAGGTTTCTGGTCTTTGGCCGGTTGGTCAGCCCTCTGATCGGACGGCTTTAAATTGGCTTTGACATCCGGTTTTGGTGGAGGCTGCTTCGGTGGTGCCTGGGGCTCAAAAAGAACAAATTCAACGCCGGCTTCTTTCCCCGCTTCAGAAACCGACAGGAAAAGGCCTGGAATTTCCTTTTGCTCAGGAAGCTTTGTCAGGGCGATATTAAAGAGCTCCCTCAGGTCTTTAATTTCGCTAAGGTATTTCTGCTTTTGATTGGCAATTAGCTGTTTAGCGCTTATATCTTTTTGCACTTCATCCAGTTTTTTTGTCAGATCAGCTTTTGTTGCAAGTGCCGAATCCAAATATAGAAACCAGAACAAATAAGCCCCGAGAATCATCAATAGCCCCACAAGCAGGGCTTTCATCTTGGGATTCATATTTTTAATGCTTTCCATATCAATTGCCATGGTCTATTTCTTCCTCTTGGTAGCGCATTTTAATGAGAATTGCTGTAGTTTAACCCCGGCAATCTCTTTCTGTCTTGAAGCGATAAGCTCAACTGAATTAATGAAGTTTGCGGTTTCCAGTGTTTTCATAAACTTGGCAACGGCAATACCGTCTCTTCCAATGCCATCTATGTTCATGTCTGTGCCGACTTCCGACACTTTTTCCAGCCAAATCTCCTTTGCCGGTACCAGAGTTGAGAACTGATCAAGCATTTTTATTGGATAAAGTTTATTTTCCTCAAGTCCTCTAATAATTGCCAATTTCTTTTCAACAATTTGTTTCTCTGCCTTTATATTTTCAACTTCCCCGACAACCTTGGTCAATGCCGCCAGTTTGGCTTCACTATCTTTTAGATCTTTTTCAAGTCCCATAATGCTGAGCATCATGTAAAGGAAGACAGCGGCAATAATAACTGCAAACAGTGCTAATGATGCTGCAATGATAATAATTTGGCTTACCGCTGTTTCTTTTTTCTTTGCTTCAACATAAGGAAGAAGGTTGATTTTTATCATCGGTCCCCAACCCTCCTTAATGCTAAACCCACTCCTACCGCTGCAATGGGAGCGATATTGGAAATGTCTTTAGCATCAATGACATTCTTTCCAATTTCAATTTTCTGAAAGGGTTTTACGATTTCTGCTTCAATATTCAATCTGTGTGATAAGTCTGCAGCTATCCCAGGAATATTTGCCCCCCCGCCTGAAAGAATAACCCTCTTGACCGATTCAGAACCATAGGTTGATGTGAAATATTCAATGGACCTTTCAATTTCTGAACAGAGGGGTTCGGCAAAAATCAGGAGGCTGTCGTGAATTTCCTTGAGCACGGATTCATCAACTTCAGCAGTTCCTAATTTTATGTCTTCTGCTTCTTCAAATGATATGCCCATTTTTTCCTGTATGGCTTCGGTTATGGCATTTCCTCCCAGAGTAAAATCTCTGGTAAAAATGGAAGACCCACCCTGAACAACATTGATATTGGTTATACTTGCTCCAATGTTGACGAGAATGGTTACCTCGTTTTCATCGAAGCTGTAGTTTTCTTCAAACATCGTTTCAAGGGCAAATGAATCGACATCCATGATGGTGGCGGTCATACCCGCGTCTGATAGTGAATCCACATAACTGTTCACGACATCTTTCTTAGCGGCAACTAGCATTACATTCATCTGGTTAGGATTATAATCTGTGGGCCCAAGGATGTGAAAATCAAAACTTACATCATTCATATTATCGAAGGGCAGATATTTGCCTGCTTCGTCCTTGAGAAGTTCCCGCAATTCATTGTCTTCCATCAGATTGAAATTAACTTTTTTGACTATTACTGAATGTCCTGACAATGATGTCGCAATTCCCTTGCGGGCAAAACTTGTTTTTTTGAATAATTCTTTGATGTGATCTGTAAGAGCCTTTGGATCATGAATAACTCCATCAGCAATTACTCCTCTGGGGAGAGGAAGCATCGAGAAATGGCTAAGTTGATATCCTTTTGGTGTATCGGCTATTTCCAAAAGTTTTATGGAACTTGACCCAATATCGAGTCCAACTATTGATTTTCTTTTGCTAAAAAGACTTTTGATGTCGAACATTGGGACCCCGTTTTTTTTATCCCTTCATTGTGTTTACGTCAATAATTCGCTGGCCTGAGGTTGCTCTGTATGAATTGTCTTTTTTTGTTTATACCGGCTTAATTTGAAAACCGATATACGATATCCCCTTTCCTGACCATTCCTAATTCGCTTCTGGCGATGTTTTCTATGTACGGGAGATTTGTTCTCAGTAAAACAATTTTTTTCTTAATATCCTTGTTTTCTGCGTTAATGACTTGATTTTTCTGCTTAACATCCTCCAGTCTTTGCATTAGTCTATAGTTGTCAAGGAGTCCTCTGTTACCAAAAACGATTAGCAACCCCATAAACACTGCAAAAACAACCAGATACCTGCCCACTTTCATGGTGAACACCATCCTGGAACAGACTAATTATTGAAATTGTAAAATCCATGTAGCGAAATATATAACAAAAATCGTAACTTTGCAACACAAAAATTCGAAGTATTTGAAAGCAATCATTTATATCTGCGAGCAGCAAATCCTGCATGCAAAACATCAATTATATTGACATGTTGCACAAAACAGATTCTTTTGCTAATCATATCAAGGGCATCTCAACTGTCTGCATCAGGTAAAGTTTGTTGCGGCTCTCCAAGAATAAAATCTCCCCGTTCAATCCACTCTTTCAGGATATATGCAATTTCCCGAGCTTTGTAATAGCTGGAAAGGGGTGATGATGAAATTACCTTGCCGTTAAGCGTAATCGTACCGCTGCGAAGTTCTTTGTAACTTACCTCCCCCAAACTTTTTGGAGAACCGCCTTTTGGATAATCCATGCTGTAATCATATACCTGCACGAAAATATCCTCGTCTTTTACTGCTGTATAACGCACCATCTCTTCATTGAGAATGGGAATAGGTATGCCTATGCCAATATATAAAGATACGCCATATCCTATCAAACTGGCGCCGACCAGCCATTCAGGACTCATGGCCTTCATATCTCCAATAGTTGATATTGTGCCGGCACCCTGTTTAGGGACGCCATTTTCACCTCTCGGCACATTCGGGCTGTGCTGCGTACCATGCCAGGCCACAAAGCCTTGGCCCCCCCCAAGAAAGATTCTGGTTCCTATGCCTATCGTCTTATAGTGGGGGTCATTCAACAGAGGGCTCAATTGGCCGGCAGTCGAAAAGTTGGCATTCGCCATACGTGGTCTTAGAACACCCATATACGTATATATAGTCTTGTCCGACATATTTACAGCGCAACTGTAGTTCTGGTAAGCTGTGCGCGGATTAAAGAGCATGGCATCTCTTAAATCATTAATAGTGATATTTTTTTCATGTCTTCTCGATGGATAGCAGTCAGTGCCGTATGCTTCTGCGCGAAGACGAATAACATTTCCCGCCACAAAATCTTCAATCACATGGCCACCGCCATAGTTGAATTCACCGGGATAAACACTGTTTAGTGGATCTCCTTCAACAACTTCTGTCGAACCTATATAACAATCAACCGCCGCAATACCTGCGTATGCCGGGACATCGTTGAGCCAGACCTTCGACGCCTTGATTCTTGGTGAAGCATGACCGATATTAAGAAAAGCCCCTGAGGAGCACATCGGTCCGAAGGTGCCGGTCGTTACTACATCCACCTTACGGGCTGCTTCTACATCGCCATGCCTTTCTACAATATCAATAATCTCCTCAGCGGTTACGACAACAGCCTTGCCCTGTCTGATTCTTTCATTGATCTCTTTGTAGCTCTTGTTAACTTTGTGCTTTTTCATAAGCTCTCATCCCCGCTTGTTGCTTATGGTAGTTTCTATCCGGAAACTTTTGATACTTTCTTGCCTGTATAAAAATATTTACGTGCTAAAACCTTGTCTTATTGACCGTTTTAAATTTCTCGATCAGTGTGCCCGAATCCTCCCTGTCCCCGGGAAGATGTTTCCAGATTATCACTTTCTTTCCAGGATACCCTGTAAACCTTATGGACAACTATCTGAGCAATTCGATCCCTCCTTTTTACAACAAAGGGATCTTGGCCGTGGTTGATAATGATCACTCCGATTTCTCCCCGATAATCTGCATCTATGGTTCCCGGAGCGTTGAGCAGAGTGACTCCCCTGTGAATTGCGAGTCCGCTTCGAGGCCTTACTTGCGCTTCATAGCCCTCCGGCAACGCGATAAATATACCTGTCGGAATAAGTATCCTTTCTCCCGGCAGAACAATTGTATCGCTCTCCACCGCAGCGTATATATCCATGCCGGCGGCGTTTTCCGTCATATAGGTCGGCAGAGGAATGTCCTCACACCCCGGTTTTTTTTTAATTGATATATGAATATCTTCTTTCAAGGACTTACCCTCGAAGGATTCCAAGAGTAAGATCCTTGTTAGATACCTTGCCGGTTGCCGCTATGGATATTATCGCCGGGTTGAACAACTCCTTCGACAATTCAAGAATATCTTTCACCTCAACGGCATTTATACGTGCTATTATCTCTTCATAAGGAACATGACGCCCGAAACACAACTCGTTTTTTGCCAGTCGTGACATCCGGTTGTCAGTGCTTTCCATGCTCAGGAGGAAGTTTCCCTTAATCAGTTCTTTTGTGGAGGACAGCTCTTTTTCTGTGAGTCCTTCTACAGACAAACGGTTCAATTCATCAAGAATCAGCCCGATAACCTGCTGCAGCTTGTCCTCCATCATGCCCGCATAAATGCCCAGCATCCCCGTGTCTATATAAGGCACAATATATGAGTGAATGGCGTATGCAAGCCCTCTTTTTTCTCTTATTTCCTGAAAAAGCCTTGAACTCATGCTGCCGCCGAGAATGGCATTGATAAGCACTCCGGCATGTCTCTTATCACTGACAACCGATGGCGCTACCGTGCCGATAACCAGATGAACCTGTTCCAGTTCCTTTTCAAAAGATTCAATCTTCGCTGATACTAGAGGGACTGACATATCTTTCTTGTTATAATGCTCGTAGCTCCTTTGCAGTGAACCAAAGTGCCTGTTTGCGTAATCGACCAGAATGTCATGTTTGAGATTGCCGGCTGCTGTGATTACCAGGTTATCTCCACAATAGTGCCCTTTGAAAAATTCGATGACGTCTTTTCTTTTAAAACCTTCGACCTGCTCTTTTTTCCCCAATATAGGCAATCCCAGGGAGTTGCCGTTCCAGAACATGGTTTCGAAAAGGTCATGAATATGTTCGTCAGGCGAATCTTCCAACAGGAGTATTTCCTGAAGAATAACAGCTTTTTCCCTGGAAAACTCTTCTTTATCAAAGACTGAGTTGAGAAATATATCTGCGAGAAGATCAATCGCAAGCCCCAGATGATAGTCGGGGATTTTAATATAAAACGAAGTGTACTCCTTGCCCGTGAATGCATTCATTATACCGCCGACGGAATCTATCGCCGACGCTATGTCAAATGCCGATCGTGTCTTCGTTCCCTTAAAGAGCATGTGTTCAATAAAATGAGACATTCCATTTGTGCCGTTGCTTTCATGGCGGGCACCACATCGAATCCATGCACCTATGGATACGGAATGAACATGGCTGATCTCTTCCGTAATTACACGAACACCGTTGTCGAGAATCGTTTTATTGATCATTGAATCCCAAGGCTTCCTTCCTGCTCAGCCTGATCTTTCCCTGTTTGTCAATTTCAAGAACCTTGACGTATATTTCATCGCCTTCTTTAACGACGTCGGTAACCTTGTTAACACGTTCCTTTGCCAGTTGAGATATATGCACCAAGCCCTCAGTTCCCGGCAGAATTTCAACGAAGGCTCCAAAATCAACAACCTTCTTTACTGTCCCTTTGTATATCTTGCCAATCTCGGCATCTTCCGTAAGCCACTTGACCATTGCTATTGCACGGGCTGCCGCATCTGCATCACTGGAGGCTATCGTAACAGTTCCATCATCTTCCACGTCTATAGTTACGCCTGTCTCGCTGATTATCTGTCTGATGTTCTTGCCGCCGGATCCTATCACGTCTCGGACCTTTTCCGGTCTGACCATCACTGTTGTAATTCGTGGTGCATAGAGAGATATATCTTTTCTCGGTTCGGCAAGCGTTTCGCTGATCTTGTCGATTATGAAAACTCTGCCGTCCCTGGCCTGATAGAGAGCCTTCTTTAGGATGTCTTCGGTTAAGCCGTCTATCTTTATATCCATTTGCATTGCTGTGACGCCTTTTTTCGTACCGCACACCTTGAAGTCCATGTCTCCGGCATGATCTTCGTCGCCGAGGATGTCGGAAAGGACTACAACATCATCACCCTCTTTAAGCAGGCCCATGGCAATACCGGCAACAATATCCTTTACCGGCACCCCTGCGTCCATAAGGGCGAGAGTGCCGCCGCATACTGTCGCCATGGATGAGGAACCATTGGAAGACAGAATCTCCGAGACAATCCTTATTGTGTAGGGGAATGTCTCAGGCGAAGGAAGTATCGGCAATAATGATCTTCTGGCAAGGTTTCCGTGACCGATTTCTCTTCTACCCGGACTTCTCAGCGACCTTGCCTCTCCGACGCTATAAGGAGGGAAATTATAGTGGAGAATGAAGGCCCGCCGTTCTTCCCCTGCTATGTAATCAAGCCTCTGCTCGTCGGATGACGTACCGAGAGTAAGTGCTGCCAGAGCCTGGGTCTCTCCCCTGTTGAACAGAGCAGATCCGTGGGCACGGGGCAGAATTCCTACTTCTGATGATATAGATCTTATGTCGGTAAAGGAGCGTCCATCGATGCGCTTTTTTTCCTGCAGAATCTTCTCTCTCAGAACTTTTCGTTCCAGCCCTTCGTAAATGTTTGCCACGGTTGATGAGGATACTTCTCCATTCTCGGTTACGAAGGATTTGATCAGGTTTTCCTTGATATAGTCGAGCTTGGCATATCTTTCCTGCTTTCTTGGTGTGCTATAGGCATCACGTAATCCGGCATCCGCTTCTCCCGACAGTTTCTCGATCAAAGATACATCAATCGTCGGCGCGCTGAATTGTCGCTTGGCCGTTCCAATTGACTTGCGCATTTTGTCCTGCAGGTCAATCATGGGTCGTATTGACTCCAGACCGAAATTGATGGCCTCGACAATTGAATCTTCATCTGCCTCCTTGGCATCTCCTTCGAGCATAACAAGGTTCACATCATAATCTCTTCCGCCTGTGCCCGGAACAACCTTTCTTCCCACCAGGAAGAGGTTGATATCGCTCTGCGCCATGGTCTCCGGTGACGGATTGCAGACAAGCTTCCCATCGATACGCCCGACACGTGCTCCGGCAATGGGTCCACTGAACGGGATATCGGATATCTCGAGGGCAGCAGACGCTGCTAACATTGCCGCTACGTCTGAATCATTTTCCCCATCCACAGATAGTACCGTTGCTACTAACTGGGTTTCAAAGAAATATCCTTTGGGAAAGAGCGGTCGGATAGAGCGATCGATAATACGTGATGTCAGTACCTCTCTTTCGTTAAGCCTTCCCTCCCGTTTGAAAAAACCGCCCGGTATCTTGCCTGCCGCATATGTCATCTCCTGGTAGTCTACTGTAAGAGGCAGAAAATCAAGGCCCTCCCTCGCGGACTTCAAAGATACAGCTGTCACAAGCACAACGGTATCTCCATATCTTGCCAGGATTGAACCATCAGCCTGTTCGGCCATATACCGCGCTTTCAGTGAGATGGGTCTTCCTGCAAAATCTTCACTAAATACTTGACTCATTATTTAATTTCCTTTCATTGCCAAAGCAAATGACATTCTGCCATCAGCATAGGAATAAGGCACTCTGCAACAATGCCCTATGCAATGTTGCACTGCCTCTTCATGCCGATGAAGATAAAAACTATTTCCGGAGTCCCAGACGCTGGATGACACTTCTGTATCGCTCCACATCCTTCTTCTTCAAGTAATCAAGAAGGCGTCTTCTCTGTCCGACAAGTTTCAGTAATCCTCGGCGGGAGTGATGATCTTTTTTATGCGCCTTGAAATGCTGTGTGAGGTATTCTATCCTGGCGCTGATCAATGCAATCTGAACTTCCGGAGAACCTGTATCGTTCTCATGGACTTTATATTTGCCAATGATGTCTTTTCTTCTTTCCGTATCTAACACTGCCTTATCTCCTCCTTATTCTATTCATCTCTGATTAGTTTACAGCCTCATAGATTGTTTTCCGGCAAACTAATTTTCCGAACGCCATTGAATTTCAAGCTATCCGCTGTTGAAAACCCTTAATATTTTTACAGCCTGTTTCCTGTCCTCAAGAGATGATAATTCATCCGATGAGCACATCATTTTACCTAAGGCAATCAGGCCTTCTTCATCTATTATAAACTTTATCATATCTCCTGATGCAAGAAAAGGAATATGATACATTTTCATGGCTTCCACCGACGGTTGATAACCGTCCCTGATTTTATCCGCATATGATTTGTCAATGATCAGGGAAGAAACATCCGGCAGGCTGTCCCTTAAGCGGATTGTTTCCCTTCCGATAATTTTTCTTTTCTCCTCGGTGTTCAAACCCGTCAGGGATATCGCCATGCTGCTGGTAAATGCCCCGCTCCTGGTTCTCTCCAGCGCGGTGAGACATGCACCGCATCCCAACATATCACCTGCTTCCGAGCATATAGACCTGATGTAAGTGCCTTTGGAACAGCATACATCAAAGGTGACATACGGCAGAGAAAAATCCAGTATCTCGATCTTCTGAATCTCTACGGTTCTGGATGTTGTCTCGACGGCAATGCCCTGCCTGGCCCATTTGTATAAAGCTTTTCCTTTATATTTAACGGCAGAGAACATAGGCGGCAACTGTTCTATGATGCCCGTTAGTCTGCCGAGAACTCTTTCTGCATCCCCTCTGGTAACACAAGGATTGCTTCGGTTTATTATATTGCCTTCTATATCCAGGGTATCGGTTCTTATGCCCAATTGCATCGTGGCCCGATACTCTTTTTTATCCTGAGTAAGATATTGTGCAATCTTGGTGGCTTCGTTGATACAAATGGGGAGCACGCCCGTAGCCAAGGGATCCAGTGTTCCCGTGTGTCCCACCTTTTTTGCGCCAAGAGTTTTTTTCACATCATAAACTATATCGTGTGATGTCTTGCCCGCGGGTTTATTAATTACAACAATCCCATCCATATTCATTTAAAATACATCGGCCACTGCGTTCAAGATGCTCTCTTTTACATCGGAGATATCACCTTTATGTCTGCACGCCGCTGCGTTTGCATGGCCGCCTCCACCGAATTTTTCGGCGACACGAGCAATATTGTAATGCCCTTTCGACCGCAGACTTATTTTATACAGAGTGTCGTTCATTTCACTGAATAATATGGAGACTGACACACCGGCAATCGATCGTGGAATGTCTACGAAACCTTCCGTATGCTCCATCATGGCGCCGGCGGCATCAAGGCTTTTCTGGTAAACTACCAGGGAAGCAACTCTTCCATCAAGGTCGAAAGAAAGTGTTTCAAGAACCCGTGCAAGCAGCTTGATTTTGGCTTCAGGATTATTCTCGTATATGTTTTCTGAAAGCCACTGAGGATCGGCGCCATGGGCCACCATTAATGATGCTGCCGCCAATGATTCCCTGCTTGTGCTCCCGTAGCGAAAACCGCCTGTATCCGTGAGAATGCCTGTATATAGATTGTCTGCTATATCCTTAGTCAAATTGATGGACATGACATCGGCGAGTCGAAATAAAAGTTCGGCCGTGGAGCTGGCGTGTCCGTCTATGAATGCCAGTTCGCAAAACTGCCTGTTGGATATATGGTGGTCTATATTGATCATCAGGCGGCCACTGGTAATCTTTTCCGCTTCCTCTCCGATTCTTTCCAGTTCACTGCAATCCAGTATGAATACTACGTCGTAAGCGTATACAGCAGGCAGTTCATGCACAATCTCTCCGGCTCCGGGAAGAAAACGGTAGTTGTCCGGGGTTTTGTCCTGATTATAAACTGTAACAGATTTCCCCATGTTCCGAAGCATGTGATACAAAGCCAGGGTGGATCCCAATGAATCCCCGTCAGGTCTCACATGTGATGTCACAAGAAATTTGTCATGTTGTACGATGACATCAGCGATCTTCTTCAGCATTCACTTCCTCTTCGTGGTGTATCTCTGCTATCAGCTTTTCAATACGGTTCCCGTACGCGAATGACGGATCATAATGAAAAATGATATCGGGCATATATCTAAGCTTCAGCCTTTTGCCGAGCTCTCTTTTCAAAAATCCTTTTGCCTTGTTCAATCCGCTGACGGTCTCGTCGCTTAAGGTATCTTTGCCCATCTCGACAAAAAACACCTTGGCAATACGAAGATCGTCGGTCATTTTCACACCGGTGATTGTCACCAGACCAATTCGCGGATCTCTTATCTGCTTCAACAGTATATCGGATATCTCAGCCTTGATGAGATCTGCAACCCGGTCAGCTCTTTTAAATGATGTCATATTTTTCCTCCTCATATTGCACAGGAGGCAATTCGTCTGACATGCCGATCATTTCAATCTTTGCGTTGACTATCTCTGCCAGATTCATGCTTTCAATGAACTTGAGCATATGATTGATCTTGGCGTCGATCAATCGCTTGTCGTTGCCGACCATGCTGAATCCCAGCCTGGCGCGTCCCCATAGATCGTTGTCGCCTATCTCGGCAATCGATATATTAAATTCGTTCTGTGTTCTCTTCAGTATGCTCTTAAGAACAGATCGCTTTTCTTTAAGAGATCGACTTTCTGCGATGAGCAGTTCAACAATGCCTGAACCTATAATCATAGAGTGACTCTATGTTTTTCTCTGAATTGCTTTTAACAATCAGTTTTAACTGGCCGAATCTGTTGCTAAAGTTTTTGTTCAACTTTTTCGCTGGTATAGGCTTCTATCACATCCCCTTCATGAAGGTCGTTAAAGTTTTCTATGCCTATACCGCATTCAAACCCGGACATTACCTCCCGGACATCATCCTTCAGTCTCCGTAACGAAGAGATTTTTCCAGTATAGATAACAACACCGTCTCTCACCAGCTTGAGGCTGCTCTGCCGTGTAATCTTGCCGTCCAGTACATAGCTGCCTGCTATCGTGCCCACCTTGGGGACCTTGAAGAGCTGGCGGACTTCCGCTCTTCCCTGTGTAACCTCTTTGTAAACCGGTTCCAGCAGCCCTTCCATTGCGGCTTTAACATCCGAGATGACGTTGTAAATGATGTCATACAGCTTGATGTCAACGCCTTCCTTTTCGGCGAGTTCTGTAACCCTCGCGTCCGGGCGGACATTAAATCCGATTATTACGGCGTTTGACGCCGACGCGAGCATGACGTCCGTCTCTGTAACAGTTCCTGTTGAACTGTGAATTATCTTTACCTTGATGTCAGGCGTGCTCAGTTTGTTTAAAGACTCTGAAAGGGCCTCTATTGACCCCTGAACATCACCTTTAATGATTACATTAAGCTCTTTGATGCCTTCCTTTATTTTTTGATATAACTGTTCCAGGGTTATTTTAGATGACGCGGAAAGTTCACGTTCCCGCTCTTTTCTCATCCAGTATTCTCCGATACTGCGGGCTTTCTTTTCATCCTCAACGCAGGTGAATTCGGCGCTGACCTGAGGAACCCCGGAAAAGCCAATTACTTCAACCGGCATTGCGGGTCCGGCCTCTTTGACCCTCTTGCCCTGATCATTTATCAAAGCTCTCACTCTGCCGAATTCAGTCTTCGACACAAAGGCATCGCCTTCTCTCAGGGTGCCTTCCTGAATGAGCACTGTGGCAACCGGTCCGCGGCCCCGATCAAGCTTTGATTCAATAATAACACCGCTTGCGGGACGGTCGGGATCTGCTTTTAACTCCAGGATATCGGCTTGCAACAGAATGAGTTCAAGCAATTCTTCTATTCCGGTTTTCTTTTTTGCGGAGACTTCGGAAAAGATAGTATCACCGCCCCATTCTTCGGCCACCAGGCTGTATTCGGTAAGAGCCTGCTTTATTTTACCGGGATCTGCGCCCGGCTTGTCTATCTTGTTGATGGCAACCATGATGGGAACGCCTGCAGAACGGGAGTGGTTGATGGCCTCTATTGTCTGATCCATAACCCCATCGTCTGCTGCAACTACCAGAACCACAATATCTGTAACTTTTGCTCCGCGTGCGCGCATGGCTGTAAATGCTTCATGACCGGGAGTATCCAGAAAGACGATGTCCCTGTCTTTAATATGTACGTGATATGCCCCTATTGCCTGCGTAATTCCGCCCGCTTCGCCACCGATGACATTGGTCTGGCGTATCGCATCAAGGAGGGACGTCTTACCGTGATCGACATGTCCCATAATCGTTACGACCGGCGCTCGGGGCTTGAGATTGTCCGACTGCGTCTCGGGTTTGTAGGACGCTTCTTCATACTCAACCGCCGCCTCGACCTGATAACCGAAATCGGAAGCTATGATTGATGCGGTATCGCAGTCCACGGCCTGATTGATTGTGACCATCAGACCCAATGCAACCAGTTTCTTTATTACCTCGTTGGCCTTAACGCCCATTTTCTTTGCGAGATCGCCGACGGTTATTGCTTCCACAACCTTAATGCGTCTTTTAATCGCCTTGGGAACGGTAATCTCGGTCTTTTTCATCTTGGCGACCGTCGGTTTTTTTTCCTCTTTCCACTTTGGCACCCATTTGAGCGGTCGGTCATCCACAGTATCAGTGTCTTCCCGGCGATCCTTTTTATCCACGCTCTTCTTTATGAAAGCCTTTTTGCGGGTCGCCGCCTGATCCCCCATTACCACTTCAACCGGTTTTTTCCCCTTTTTGGCAAATTTTTCCGGCTCAAGCTTTAATGGTTTGGCCTCTTCGGAGGGAGGCGCAGGCTTCACAACCTTGAGTCCCGGTGTCAACGGATGCTCTTTTTTAGGCGCCTCTTTATGCACTTCCTTAGCTTCAGTATGTTTCGGCCTTGGTTGCTCCGGTGCCTTGTCTTTTTTGGGGGGGAACTTCTTGATCTCAGCCTTGGGCGGCATCTGGACGATGGGCTTTTCCTCTGCGGCTTCCTGCGGCGTTATCTCTTGCGGCGCCTTGGGCGGTTCCTGCTTTTCCGGAATTTCTTCTTTCACAGGCACGGCTTGGACGACAGGTTCTTCTTTTGCCGCCGGTTTGGGTGGCACCACTTCGATTTCGACCTTGTCTTCTTTTTGTGGCTCTATAGCCGCATCAGGTACTGCAGATTCCGCATCAACCGCAGCGATTTCCTCTGTATGAGTTACTACAGATCTTCTTCTGATGACCGTAGATTTGATCCTCTTTTCGACCACCTCCCGTGCCTCGGTGGAAAGAAAATCCTTCCTGACCCTTTCTACATCGCTATCTTCGAGACTGCTGGAGTGCGATTTTACGGCAATACCCAGCTTCTCAAGACGTCCGATCAGCTCTTTGTTTTCTATCCCCAATTCTTTAGCCAGCTCGTATACCCTTTTTTTGGACATCCCTGAAACTCCCATAAAGATGGTTAAAAATGTAAATATGTATTAATCGCTCTTTTCTCCACCGGCTTTCTGCTCTATGATCTTCACTGCAGCATCGATCCACTGGGAAGCGGTCTTTTCACCAATCCCCGGTATGGCTGAAAGCGTTTCCACATCTGTTGCGGCTATCATCGCAACACTCTTGAGTCCTTCATTGTAAAGACGCTCGGCTGTAACTTCCCCTATGCCCGGAATGTTCATCAGGGACTGATACCCTTCCTCCTGCTGATCGGCGGCGATGGCCTCCGTCTTTACATCAATTTTCCAGCCTGTCAATTTGACTGCGAGCCTGACATTCTGTCCGTTCTTTCCTATTGCCAGCGACAACTGGTCGTCGGGAACGATGATCTCCATCGACCGGTTGTCTTCATCCATGAAGACGCGGTCAACCTTTGCCGGGGACAGCGCGCTGCATACATATTTTGCCTGATCGTCCGCATAGGGCACGATATCGATTTTTTCTCCCCGAAGTTCCTGAACTACACTTTGGACGCGGGAGCCTCTCATGCCGACACAGGCTCCTACGGGATCGATATCCTTATCCTTGGAACGAACCGATATCTTGGCGCGTTTCCCCGGTTCTCTGGCCACGTTGACTATTTCAATCAGCCCTTCCGATATCTCAGGCACTTCCACTTCAAAAAGAGACTTTAAGAATCCCGGATGCGTCCGTGACAGAATAATCTGCGGCCCTTTGGATATCCTTTTTATATCGAAGATATAGGCTCTTATTCTTTCTCCCCGTTTATATACTTCTCTGTGAATCTGTTCAGAAGTAGGGATTACCCCTTCCGCACGTCCCAGATTGACAATTATCGCTCCACCGTCAAAACGCTGGACGAAGCCGTTCACCAACTCTCCCTTTTTGTCCTTATATTCGTCGTAAATATTGTCGCGTTCCGCGTCTTTTACCCGCTGGATGATGATCTGTTTTGCTGTCTGTATGGCGATTCTGCCGAATGTGCTGGTATCAATTTTCATCCCCAGGCTGTCACCCGGCTCGGCTTCCTCGTCCAGGCTGGTCCTTGCCTCGGCCAGAGATATCTGTGTGTCCGGATCGACTACTTTCTCCACGACCTTTTTGAACTGAAACACTTCGATCTCGCCGGCTTCTTCGTTATAATGGGATTCGATATCAACTTCGGGACCGAGTTTTTTGCGCGCAGCCGTCAGCATAGCCGCCTCAAGCGCCTCGATAATGATTTGTTTATCGATTCCCCTATCTTTGCCCATCTGTTCAATCAGACGTTTAAGCTCTGAAAACATTGAAAGCTCCTCCAGTATTTATATATAAGACCTTTAAGGCGATTTAACCAAATGCCCGGTTGTCTCAGATATCCTCTTTGATATTGGCCTTCGCAACTTTTTGTCTTGGAATATGCAGAATACTGCCGCCAACATCCATAATGATGGTTTTTCCTTCTGCTTCCTGTATATAGTCAACGAGTAGTCCATCGAAATTTTTACTGCCGTTGACTTTTTCAATCAGTTTCACGTGTATTCTTCTTCCTTTGAATTTATTGTAGTCCCTGTCCCGTGAAAGAGGGCGATCCAGCCCCGGTGACGATACTTCCAAGGTATATGGTCCCGGAGGCACATCGTGTACGTCCAGGATGTCGCCCAACTGATTGCTGATTTCAGCGCAGTCATCGATTGTAATGCCGCCTTCCTTGTCGAGAAAAAGCCGTATTATCCAGCGGGATTTCATCTTCACGCATTCCACATGAATCAATTCCATCCCTTCTGATTCGACGAGAGGATCTGCCAGTTCACTGATCCTGTCTTCGATGCGCTCCATAAAATTGCCCCAGAAACAAAAAAGTGGGCAAACGCCCACTCATCATTGAGAACCGATGATTTTCGAAATCCCATAGCACAGCGCCCCTGCCATTGCAAGAGAAAAATCAAGTTTTTCGAGGCTTATAGCGGTTCGGTGCATGCTATGCCGGAAGGAAGGGGAGAAATAACTGGAGCGGGCGACCGGGATCGAACCGGCGACGTCCAGCTTGGGAAGCTGGCATTCTACCGCTGAATTACGCCCGCTCTGTAAAGGCAGTAAAAATGAAAGGCAATCTTAATCAACAGAAGTATTTTGTCAAGTTTTAATTAGTTTATCGCAAAGAATGATTTCAAATTGCCTTCATTTTATGCTATGGAGCCGCGACAGAGGTTGAGGGCCGGCGTATCCTCTTGAAGTATTTACTCTGTCGTCAATTCTTGTCAGCCTGGAGGAATTTACCATGTTTAGGAAAATCCTTATCGCTAACCGCGGTGAGATAGCGGTTCGCATTATCCGCACTTGCAAAGATATGGGCATCAAGTCTGTCGCAGTCTATTCCGAGGCGGACAGGAATTCTCTTCATGTCAGGCTTGCCGATGAGGCTTACGAGATCGGAACTCCCAGACCTTCCAAGAGTTATCTTGTCATGCAGAAAATAATTGAAGTTGCGGAAAGAAGCGGAGCCGAGGCGATTCATCCCGGATACGGTTTTCTGGCTGAGAATCCGGAGTTCGTCGATATGGTCGAACAGCGCGGCATCGTTTTCATCGGACCGCCAAGCCAGTGCATGTATAAGGCAAAGCCGAAAAATCGCGCCCGGCAGCTCATGAAGATGATCAACATACCGGTGACCCCCGGCAGCGATGAGGCAATAATGAACACCGGAACCAGGGGTGTGAAAAAGGCGAGGGAAATTGCCGCCGAGATCGGCTATCCGGTGATAGTTAAACCGTCAGGAGCAGGCGGCGGCATCGGTATCCGCATTGCCCGTGATCAGGAGGAACTGGACAGAGCGATAAAGTTTGCGGAGTTGAGAGGCCGAAACGCATTTGGTATATCGGCCTTTTATATTGAAAAATATCTGGAGGGTGTGAAGCATATAGAATTCCAGATTCTGGCCGACAATCACGGCAACATCCTTCATCTTGGAGACAGGGATTGTTCCGTGCAGCGGCGCTACCAGAAACTGGTCGAGGAGACGCCCAGCACGATAATGACGCCTTTTCTCCGCATGAAGATGGGGGCAGCCGCCATCGACGTGGCCATGATACTCCAATATGTCAACGCGCTGACCGTTGAGTTTTTCTATTTCCCGGAAACACGACAGTTCTATTTTAATGAAATAAATTCACGCCTCCAGGTTGAGCATTGCGTCACCGAACTTGCAACCGGCCTGGACGTAGTCAAGGAACAGATTCGCATTGCCTCCGGCATGCCCCTCCAATGCAGCCAGGATGACATCCGCTTCGATTATCATGCCATGCAATGCCGCATCATGGCTGAGGACCCCGCCCGCAACTTCATTCCTTCACCAGGCGTTATCAGCAGGCTTCGCCTTCCCCATGGGTCCAATATTCGAATCGATGAGGGCATCTATGAAGGATGCGAGGTTTCCATATACTACGATTCGCTTTTGATGAAGATCATGAGCTGGGGAAGAAAGCGGGAATATTCTATCGCCAGGATGAAGCGAGCTCTCAGTGAAATAAGGGTCGAAGGGATACATACAACGATCCCGTTCCACAAAGCTCTCCTGGAAGATGAAGATTTCGTGTCAGGAAAATATACGACCGATATAATAAACAAACCCGAACTCAGGCAGCGAATAGGCAGATAATCGATTCGGCAGGCACCTGTGCGGCCGTATAACGCTTGTTATACAAACTGTATTGTGTATTGGCCTTTTGATGGCTGCCGCGCTTCGGTACTTTTCCTTTACTGATACGTGTCATGATATTTATTTGACAACGCGTTCCCATAATTCGATTTCTCCTGGCACAACATTGAAGGCGGGATGAGGTTCCGGGTTGTCAATCGACGCTATTTTGCCGTATTGCCCGATGTTCCGCAGTTTCAGTTTTTTTTTGAGATGCTTCATTTCATATTTCAACTGTCCTTCAGTGACGGACATCTTGACAGTTTCCAATCCTGAACCCAGCTTGCTGTGATCGAAACCGTATCCGCGTTTTTGTGCTTCCCTGAAGATATACGACAAATAATAGTCGATGGCTGCCACCGGATCCGCCGTCGACTTGAACCTTTCCAACTGGGGGTGGTTTTTGTAACCCTTTGTTTCTCCCAAAAGCGCCTTTCTGGCAAGCAGTCCTTCCCGCCAGAGGGCAGTCAATCCTCGTGCATCCAGGTATTTCGGGTGAAGGCTCCAGAGTCTCATTTGCCGGATCCTTGTTCCCGGTTCCCTGTCAGAGCACCGGCTGTTTTGCCGTTATCTCTGATGGAAAGCCGAAAGAAATCATTTCTTGTTTATTATGGATGAATACACTTTATAGATGAATGCGCTTGTGCGGGTATTTGACTGTCTTTGACAGAGGGGCAACGTCCTCCATTATTTTCATCTGCGCCTCCCTCAATTCCCACAGGGACTTGGAAATTTCGGTGCCTGTCCTGTTTTGCGCGTCCATCCGCAGAGATATTTCATAATGTCCGGCCGCGGAAGGAAGAAATTCCAGCAGTGTAAATGCCCCATACTGGCTGCCCTTGACGGATTCTTTAAAGAAACTCTCACTTGATCCTCCTTTTCCCGCCAGCCAAGAGATGAAAGGCGCAAGGGTTCCCTTGTCTTCATAAAGTTTGTTACCACCGGCGTTGTTTATGGATAAAGTAAAGGGGACGCCGACAGCCACCGCCACTTCCTTGAACGGCAAAGAACTATACTCAAAAGACGATTCGCTTTTTATGTCCAGAATCAAGCGGCACCACTTCATCCCTTCCGTAACATAGATTTTACACTTAAAATAGAAAGAATCTCCCGTTTTCTCGGCTATGTAATGTCCGATGAGTCGCCCCGAAGTCATGCTTCCCCTCTGATTGCTGTATTGGTAGATCGCAATGCTGGCGATAAGGAGCACAACCCCGATTACTGCGATGATACCGAAGTCAGAAGCTGTCATGTACAAATCCTCCGTATATCAGCCAAATGAAAGAACCGACAAAATAAGCAATCCTAAACCTGACGGAATATTCAGAAATATGATTGCATTTGATACGGCCAGATTGAACCGGTCATTTTTTTTGAATGCTATCTTGTGTACAATGAAGGGAACAATGCCGCCGATCCCCGTAATGATGCCGCATAAGAATCCTATGGAAGAACTCTTTTCGATTTCAATCAATCCATAAAAAAAGAAAGCGATGATGGGAACATGCATAATCAGGAAGCCGGTTATACCCCCGGGCAGCTTGAGAATATCCCATTCCTTTTCATAGGCTGATTCAATCTCGTGCAGCAGAAGCAGCGTTGCATTAAGAATGTAAAAAATCGTGATGGCTTTCATGCCACGCCTTCATTTCTTCTTATTATCTTCCCCTGCAACACCTGATGGAGCTTTAACGGTTACGGCACCATCTGCCACGCCGGTATAGAAGACAACGATTTTCACCGGTGTTTTCCCGACATTCCTGCCATTATGCCATGTATTTACCACTTCGGCCAGCGCATCTCCCGCATAGAGACGCTTAATCCTGCCGTCTTTAAGGCGTACCTCGAGAATGCCTTCCAGCATATAGGCGAAAGAGGGCACCGGGTGCGAATGCCATCCGGTCTCCATGTTGGGAGCCACTTCAACAAGAATTCCCGTAACTTCCGCCTTCCCCTGCGGATAAACAATTTGGTCTCCGTTCCAGCTTGTCGATGCTTTCAGCAGTGGTGTTACTTTAACGTCGGCCGTCGGCTCTATAGCCGATGATGCAACCGGTATTAGAAGAATGCACAGAATCACCGCTGTAAAAATGTTTTTTCTCATGGTTTATATCCTTTCTTGTATATCATTAATTGCTGCTTTCCAGTTCTCTCACAACATGGAGTATAATATCTGCAAGCTCACCCGGTTTGGAGATGAAGGGGGAATGACTTGCGTCAATGTCGAAAACCTTCCTTACCGGCGATGCCTTGATCATTACGTCCTGAAATGCCGGCGTGATCGCCCTGTCAAGAAGGCATCTTACGTAAAACCGCGGCACACGTCCGTAGTTTTCCTGAGTGATTTTGAGCGGGGTTTTGACGGGAGCAACAGGCTGCGGCTTAATGCGCTCCAACTCGCGCGCAATATCCTCCCGGTCACAGTCGTTGAAAAAAATCTCGGCGAAGTGTGCATTTTCATAAGTTAGAAGCCCCTTGCCGATTGTCTTTCTGTGCTTGAGAGCCAGTGATTGAGGGTCAAGTTTGACCACAGAGATGCGCGACTCGCTGTCACGAAGCATGAACGCGCATACATAGACAAGACCGGCGATGCGATCCGGCATCTGCTCCGCGGTCTGGCTGATGTAGGTCCCTCCCAGGCTGTTTCCTACCAGCAGGACTTTTCCGGGATATCTGCTGATGGCTTTCTTTACTTCGTTGAGATAACTTTCGAAGGTAATAGTGTCATAGGGGACAATGTTTTTCCCGTAACCGGGCATATCAGGCACTGTTACAGAATGACCCTTTGCTTCAAGGAGAGGGGTAACCTTAGACCAGGACTGCGAATCGTACCATGCACCGTGAATAATAACAATCGGCATTGCCTGCTTCGTCGCCGCTGCGCATCCTGTCGTTATTAAGATTGTACAGACAATCAGCGAAGATAATAATGACCTTAATGATACACGATAATGGATCTTATCCATGACGGGTAATTATCCTTTCTTTCGATTCCGTCCGCTTTTCGTCACGGCATAGGCATAAATTCGACAGGCACCCAGGAGTAGCTGTTTTTACCCTCTGCTCTTATATGGCCGATGCCGGGGAAAGGTATGTGCATACCGGCAATAAGTATCTTGCTTTGGGCGGCCTTCCTGAACATGTCCTGCCTTGCCTTTACTGCCTGTTTCATATCTTTGTCGAACAAAATAGCCACATCCGGCAAAGTAAACTGAATCGCCATATTGTGCACCATGTCGCCGATAATCAGCAGTGTATCGCTGCCTGATTTAACTTCAAAGGCGGTATGTCCGGCTGTGTGCCCGTGAATGGGGATCGCCCTGATGCCGGGAACAGGAAGATCGCTGCCTTCGAATATCTTCCACCTGTTCGCCTCTATATAAGGTTCTGCCGCCTTTTGCGCCATTGTGAAAAATTTTCTCATTTCAACCGGCACTTTCTCCGCTTCGGACTTGGACAGCCAGAAGTCACTTTCCGCTTTTGAAACATATACAGTTGCCTTCGGAAATGCGGGCTTGCCGTCTGCGCCCAATAGTCCGCCTATATGATCAACGTGCATATGCGTAATCAGTACGGCATCGACCTGTGAAGGGTCGTAGCCCGCCGCCTTCATGTTGATTGCAAGCTTGCCCAGCGCGGCTCCGAACATCGTGCCTGCCCCGGGATCCACAAGCACCAGTTTGCTGCCGGTATTGATCAGATAGGAGTTGACGGCCGCTTTCGCTTTGGCGTGATCAGTGAAGTAGCGGTCAAGCTGCGTATTAAGCTTTTCTTCGGAAGCGTTGCGCATCAGTTTCGTATTCATGTCTATAAATCCGTCCGCCAGGGCGGTAATCTCGAACTGACCCACCATCATTCTGTAGTATGCCGGAACCTGCGTTTTAACCATGGGGGCTTCTGCCCATGACGCCGAGAAATTTCCGGCAAGCAGCAGCACGCAGGCAATCGTTAAAACGACATTCATAATACAACGTGAATTTCCATGTCTCATGTAAATAACTCTCCTTTCAACGATAGTCTCAATTAAAGTATTCCTTATCCTCAGGCAAGATAAGCTCCGGGTGTTGTGCCCGTCACTTTCTTGAAGGAACGCGTAAAGTGACTTTGATCCGCGAACCCAAGGTCGAAAGCGATACCTGCTATGCTATGCCCTTTTGAAAGAAGCTCTCTTGCCTTCCTTATCTTCTGCTGCATTGAATATTCGTGGGGGGAAACCCCTTTCTCTTCGAGAAACAGACGCTGCAGGTAGTATGGACTCAAATGCGCAACTTTTGATAAATCCTTCAGGGTAAAATTATGCGTGCAGTTGTTATTGATGAACGTGCATGCTCTTTTTACGGCCGCTCTGTTTGATTTGGGAATAGACGGCGCCGTAACCTCGCCTGTCTGTATAATAAGCATGATCAAAAGAGACTCTAATGCTTTCTCAATTTCACAAACTGGCCCTCTCTCCTGTATAAGCATAAAGAGCCTGTTCATTTTCATACGCATTCGACGATCATTGATGAGTGCACTTTTGAAATGCGGCATGGGCATTGCTTTCCCGAATAAGCGGGATGCAGCCGTCTTTACCCTGTCCTGATCAATACAGAAAACAAGGTAGCTGTGTTCGCCATGCCTGGATTTACATCTGTGAGAGACACCGGGGTTGATTGCAAACAGCGATCCTTCCGGAATTACCGTCTGGAGATATTTCTGCTCGATGATTCTCTCTCCTTTTTCGACAATACCGATACATAATCCGTTGTGCGTATGACGGGTAAAATCATTCCGCACGTTAACGCCATGTACGGCGTGAACACCAGGCAAATCAGGATGACTGTAAAAACGAACAACTCCTCCGGTTTTTCTCTGCATATTATATGTCTCTAATCCGTGCCGGAGATTACAGCAATGCAGGAAAGAATTTGGCCAGCATTACCAGACCGCTGCTTCCGGCAGTTACCCGGTGTTTAACACCTTTCGGGATTACCGCCATGCGTCCCGGATGATAGGGCGCTTCGTTTTTGTCCAGGAGAAACACGCCTTCACCTTCGATCACCTCATGAAGCTCCCACTGCGCATCATGGACATGCTCCTCCAGGACGGCATGCGGAGCTATTCTTACCACATGGGAACTTAACATGCCATTCGTATCGGCTCCTTTTATGAGATGCTTCAAATAAACCCCTCTGAATTTCGGGTGTTCATGCCATGTTGCATCAATATTTATGTCGCCCCCTGTTGATGTTACCATGCCGCTGTTGATGAATTCGATACATTCCGTTTTTTTCATATTTGCTCCTTTCGTTACCGGGCAGATTATCTGCCTCATTGAAAGAAGCCTAACCGGGCAAGCGAATGCTGTATTGTAGAATGTTGCTATTTTTTACATAATGATAAATCATATTTTGTTTGCTTTGGCCTTGCCTGTTATTTCCGTTAACAGGACCTTCACCACCGTGGTTTTATCAAGAATATTTTCCGGAAAAGACCATTCTGCTTCTGCTTCAGAATACTGACGCATGATCTGCATAAGACCATAACGCTTGTCTTCGGCAGATTCAAGAAATTCCGCTACCCCGAACGCGATGACGCTTTCATAAGAGATCGAGAAAGCGCAAGCGCTTGGCGATTCGCTTATCTCTCCGGGTAAGTCGAACTCGATACACACTTGGTTGTTTTTCCGGAGGCAGTCGATTTTCCTGCCTTCATTTGCCATGTGAAAATAAACCGAATGTCCGTCGTATCCGAAACAAAAAGGTACGATGTAAGGCTGTCCTCCGTCCGCCATTCCCATGCGGCAGACGCGGCACCGCCTGATGATGGAATCAATATGCCTGCGATCCGTTATCTGTCTTTCTTTTTTTCTCATTTTGCTCCTTTATTTCACTATTTCATCAACAGCAGGCTTATAGCCATCACCAGCATTCCCCCGGCAAGCCCGATCATGCTGTCGTGGCCTTTGCCGTAAGCCCGGCTCGTCGGCAGCAGTTCATCGAGGCTGATATAGACCATGATGCCGGCTATGCCGCCGAAAAGAATGCCGGTTGCGGAAGGCAGAAACATGCCTGAATCCGCACCGACAAACATAAGAAGCAACAGATAGGCAATCCCTGCGCCTACGGGTTCCGACAGGCCGCTGAGCAGCGAGTAGAAAAAGGCCTTCTTCCGGTCTCCCGTGGCATAGAATATCGGTACGGCCACGCTTATCCCTTCCGGTATGTTGTGAAGAGCGATCGCAATGGCGATAGCGACGCCGAGCTTGGGATCGTCAAGCGCTGCAAGGAAGGTGGCCAGTCCCTCCGGAAAGTTATGAATGGCGATAGCTGCCGCTGTGAACAACCCCATCCGCATGAGCTTTCTGGTTCTTGCGCTGTGGTCATGCATTCCCGATGCAGTATTTTCACCAGCCGTTGCACGGAATACGGGGAGCGGTGCCGATGGATCATGAAGAGGCGCCGTCTCCTCTTCCGAATGCGTTTCATGTGGATTCTCCGCAGCCGGTATCAAATGGTCGATCAGACCGATAAAGAGCATCCCGCCAAAAAAGGAGGCCGCATTTACCCAATGCCCCCAGTAGTCGCCGTATACGACCGTAAGCGATTTTACGCCTTTCTGGAATATCTCGACAAGAGAAACATAAATCATAACGCCCGCGGAAAAGCCTGTGGCAATTGAGAGAAACCGGTAGTTTGTTCTTTTCGAGGCAAACGCAAAGGCGCTGCCGATACCGGTTGCCATCCCGGCGAATAAGGTCAGTCCCATTGCAATCCATATATTGTCCATAGCGTCTTGCCGCTGAAATTATCTTCAGTAATCCTTTATGGTCTTTTTTTCGCTTTTCTTCCTGCAGAGGCTCAGATTAGTACGCGTCGCCCTGGCAATGGGTATAACACTTTCAGCGTCGGCAGGAGGGTATGAATCGCGGAGTTGATCATCCGTTTTCAGAGCATCTTCTTCCAGAGTTTTCAGGGTTTGCAGGCATCCTTCATAATCGCCAAGTTTGTATTGCGTAATGGCAAAATCATTTCTGATCCAGGCAGCATCCAGCCAATGAATATATCTTGAACAATCCTTGAGTATCGGCTCTAGAACGGCTTTCGCCTGCGGATATGCCTTTTTGTCGTATAGCTGCTTGAACTTCCTGCGGGATTTTTGAATGGCCACGCCTTCGCAACCCGCCTTCGGTTTCAGGTAAAGTCCCGTGAACCCGGCACGCACTCCGCAATAATAGCGGCAGGCGCCTTCATTGTCCGTCACTTCTATGTCATGTCCCCTGGGTTGAAAAGTCACAATGCACGGCTTGCCTTCGTCAAAGGATTCCATTGTATAACGGCCGTCTTTGATAATGCCATCCAGCGAGCAGGTGTGGGCATTGGAACCTATCGAGGTGATGGCAAAGCTCAGCTTGCCGTCCTTCACTATGATTGATAAGTCACCCCAGCCGCCTTCCGTAACATACTTGCCGGGTTTGATCGCTGATGACTCAGCATGTCCCCAAAACGGGGTTGCCAACAGTATCAATAGAGAGACGAAACATACGGCCGTCCGTTTTGTGATGTTTTTTTTCATTATTGTGAATGCCCCTGTAATGAAGTATTCTTTACTTGCAACGATAATCAGGCTGCCGCTTTATACAGCGGGCTGCCTGCTATTGCCTTCTTCGCTGATTGAAGATCAAGATGCATAAGAATGTTCTTAAACGGAAATACCTGTTTTTCCGTCATGATAAATGCGCCTTTCCAGGTGAGCCGGTATCTGTTATTGCCCTCATCCGGCATGTAGTATCCGTATGCAGCCTGAAGCCTAATTTCTTCATTGATATGATCACTCAGGATGATTTTTTCACGACCCTTTCCCATCCCCTCGCGATATGACATTACCATTTCTGCTCTGTTAACCCAGTCATTGATTTCATAGAGGATTTTCAGTGATTCTACTTTTGGGTATCGATATGTTTTCTTCTTGGGGTTCCTGTATCCCCCCATCACGGACGAATTGTTGACATTGATTACGCTTCCGTCGGAATATTTGTTGCTAAACTCGCAATAGTGTACTGACTTGCCGGACCCATGCCTGATAACGGCCGCCATGAAACCCACTTTCTCACTGTCGTGTGAGAACAGGCCGAAATACGATGTAATGCCCGGCATGAAATCGGATAGAGTCATATATCCGACAAAGCGAAAACCAAGGGCTTCGACCTCCGTCCCTGCCTGATCGATGTAAGACCTTATATTCTGGTCCAGCATGTCCGGAGACATTTCAGAGATATTCGCATTTGTGGAGACCCAGTGGGTGAACTTGACCAGGATTGGTCCGAGAATCATCGGGGCCAAAAACAGCGCGACGATAATCCATAAAAAGATGTCCATTTCTCCCTCCTGTTAATGGCCATCCGGTCCCGGAATAGAAGAACCCCGGCATTGTGACAATAAACGGTTCTTGAATCTCAGCATGCTTTCATGCTCAGTTAATAACATTTTACCCAAGTTCCGCTAATGTTCAAAACTGAACAGGAAAGTCTTTTCTTCGCCGTCATCATAAAAGGAGATATCTTTTCCGTTGACCTCGCCGTTGTAATTAAAACGCGTGTAATCATCATAGCCCTTGAACTTGTTGCCGTTTATCTGCAGGTCGATAAGATGCCCGACGCCGTAGTCATGGAGATCGAAGATGTTTTCTTCCCCCGGTCCTGACGTGTAGCACCCCCTGTCATCGCTGAAGACCGTAACATGATTCGGCGCTACGTTTCCCTCGAAATTCACGGATTTGGATTGCAGATGATCGTAAATGGAATACGTGTTGATTTCTGTGATAAGCTTTCCCGCTATGTAAGCGATGGTGGTTCGCAGTTTTGGCTGCATGAAATATTGCTCCTCCCTGGTATATTTTTTAGAGTGTGTGTGCACACTTCGGGTTTTATGCAAAAGACATATTCAGCACACCGGCAAATAGTTCCCTGTCAATGTTGCCGCCGGTAATAACTACGGCAATCCTGCGCCCGGCGTTGCGTGATTTCTCCTGCAGCGCTGCCGCTGTACCCGCAGCGCCGGCGCCCTCGCTGACGTTGTGGGTGCACTCGAAAATGGTTCTGATCGCCTCCGCAACTTCCATGTCCGACACCTCAACAACGCGGTCAACACCATTCAAGATAACATCGAGCGCTTCAGGATTAGGCGAACGGCAGGCAATGCCGTCGGCTATGCGGGTGGTTACGGGGGAGTCAACCGGCGTCTTGCGCCGGAAGGACTCTGCGTAAGCCCGCGCTTGGGACGAAACCACACCGACGATCTCCGTCTGCAATCCGAGAGCCGTCCGCGCGGCGATCATGGCGGATATTCCGGAACCGAGACCGATGGGAACGTAAACGGTTTGCAGGTCGGGGACAGCCTTGAGCAGCTCAAGACAGTAGGTTGCCACGCCGGCGATCAAAAGTTGGTGGTATGACGGGACCATGTGGAGCGAATTTTCCTGCGCAAGCATTTGTGCATGTTCAAGCGCCGTCTGGAAGTCGTCGCCGAATTCTACCAGGTCGGCGCCGAGTGACCTCATGGCTGCGTTTTTCTCTCTGCTGTTACCGAACGGGACAACGATCTTCGCCGGTATACCATAACGACGTGCCGCTATAGCTACCGACTGGCCGTGATTGCCGCGCGTGGCGGAAATCACCCCTTTCAAATCCTTTTTTTCTGCGGCAAGCGCGTTGAGATAGACAAGACCGCCGCGAATCTTGAACGCCCCGACGGAGGTATGATTTTCGTGTTTGACCCATATTTCCGTACCCAGGCGCTCGCTTAGGAGCGGCCAGCAGTACTGAGGAGTGGGGGGCATTACTGAGTAGACAATTTTTGCGGCCTTTTCAATATCCTCTAAAGTTGGAAGCATAAGGGTAATCCTTTCAAAAACTAAAATCACCGCCCTCAGGAACATAATTTCAGCAAATGGCCGGTTTGGTAATATTCCTTTTATTTTGTCAGTTGCAGCTCAAGTATATCTTTCATCAGTCGGAAATGATTATCGAGTGAATATATTGCACAGGAATTTTGTTTTGCATTCTGTGCAATAATAAGGTCCGGAATTCCAACGGCATTTAAACCGTTTTTCAAACATTTGAATTGGAAATCAATAATCTGGTTCCAGTCAATCGATAACTCCAATCTGCTGATGCTGCGCATTAAATCAATAATCCTCGCCTGTTTGCGAACTTTCAAAAAAGGGATCAGTTCTGCAAGAATAAGATCGTTAGTGACAACAAGGTTTTCATCAATCAGAAAATCAAGCTTTTCTGAATTATGTATGTTCCTGAAATATTCTATCCATACAGAGGTATCTACTAATACCGACATCGACGCCCTCTCACAACATTCATATCGATATTCAAGTCGATTTTACCTTTGAACTTTTTCAGTCCGGCTATTTTTGATTTTCTAATTAAATCTTCCAGCGCAGTAATGATAACCTGAGTCTTTGTGTTAATATTGGTGGCCTTCATGGCCTCATCAATCAACTCTTTAGGTAAATCAAGTGTTGTTCTCATAACCCGCCTCCTTATGCATAAAAATAAAATATAATGCATATAATGTCAAGTTTAAACCATCCGGCCTGTACGCAGATTATCGATGGCCGCTGCGGAACTCTGCCGGTGAAACACCAAAGAGTTTTTTGAAGTCGACAAAAAAAGAAGAAATTGAATCGTAGCCGCAATCATAGGCTATGGAGATGATCTTGTTGCCGGTCGTGCTGAGATCAATCGAGGCTTGAAGCATCCTGTAGACCTTCAGGTATCCGAAGACGGTCAATCCCGTATCGGCCTTGAATATCCGCGAAATCTGCCGGAAGGAGAAAGATGCTGCTCGTGAAATATCTTCGGCCGTTATCCGCGTGCGATAGTTTTTTTCGAGGAAGCGACAGACTTTTCTGTTGAGCTCTGTTTTTGATTCCGGCAGGAAAAGAGACGGACTTTCATTCTGCATATCAGTCGGGAGTATTTTCAGGAACAGATCAACACAATCTCCGGCGATGCCGCGCTCGATGTTCTGCAACGGTTCCTCCTCATTGATCCGTTGCAGCAGGACAAACCCCAAAGGGCTCATCTGAAACGTCTGTACGGTACGGCCGCGCCACCTAAAAAAGGATGCTCTGAAATATAAAGACTGGTACGCCACGGAATCCCCGATAACTTCCGTTCTGTGCGGGACGCAGGCGGGAATGAATGCCGCCATATGTCCGTATTGCGGACGCGTCCCCCCGGCATCCTGAAGAAGGGCAACGCCGTTCCGGATATGCAGGACCTGGTGGAAAGGGTGGATGTGAAGCGTTTCGGAAGAGAAGTCCTCCAGGCTGCCGTGCAGTCCCATGGCATGGAACTTTTTCCAGTCTATTCCTAAATCCATTGTTTCCATATATCCGGTTCCGCGAACATATAATGTCCATATTCTGTAGTATCTTGTCCGTAATACGATAGAACGTCAAGAGAAAAATAGGTATGTAAAAACCGAATATACGAATCTCCTGGAGAGAAGATACCCATTAGACGAGGAAATACGGTTAATTGAAAGGAGGGATTGCTATGGAGCAAGACAGATTTGACAGAGGGTACCGGCAATTGGAAAACCTCAACCCTGAGGGCGCAGAACAGGTTTTGAAAGGGTTGTCCGATATTGCCCCGGATATGGCACAGTTTCTGGTTTGCTTCGCATATGGTGACGTTTATTTCCGCCCCGCCCTCGACGCCGTGTCGCGGCAGACGGCAACAATCGCCATTCTGACAGCTCTGGGAAATGCCCAGCCGCAACTGAAGTGGCATATCGGCGCTGCACTGAATATCGGAATTACGCCGCAGGAGATCATCGATACGATCTATGTGCAGACTGTATATTCAGGTTTTCCATCAGGCCTCAACGCGATCTTTGCGGCGCGGGATGTTTTTAACGAAAGGCAGGTGGATTTCAGACCGGCCGCATGGGATGACTGCAAGGCGGACAAACGGGAGCGCGGCATCCGTATGCTTGAGGAAACCAGTAAGGGGGCGGGCCGGAAGGTGATGGAGAGCCTCGGCGATATTGCCCCGGACATGGTGAATTTCCTGATCGAGTTTTCCTACGGCACCATTTTTTGCCGGGAAGTCCTGATTCCCTGCCGGAAGGAGATAATCGCCATTGCCGGCATGACCGCTGCAGGAACCATGAGGCCGCAACTGAAAGTTCATATCAAAGCCGCCATCAATGTAGGTCTCACGAAGGAACAGATAATAGAGATTATGTATCATACGGCGGTATATGCGGGCTTTCCCGCTGCATTGAACGGGATATCGGCAGCTAGGGAAGTCTTTGCGGAACCTGATTGACGGGATGCAAAAGATAAAGAGGTTGCCCCGCTGTTTTCACCATTATAAAATGGATGCTGTCGTGGTGCACGGGAGAAACGATATCAGTTTTAATTGCCTATCGGCTGGTTACCGGGAGTTTCTCTATAAAGACAAGCCGGACTTCCGGTGACAGCTCCTCTTCACGGCACTCCCGATATCCGAGACTTCGGTAGAGCCGGATATTGGCGACGCTCCTTGTGCCGGTAAACAACTCGAACCTGTCTGCACCCGGGAATGCCCTCTCTATACCCTCCATGAGCAATGTACCGATGCCATTTCCCTGATAGTCAGGATGAACAATGAGCCTTCCTATCCGACATGTGCCGGAGGCAAGCCAACCTCTTACTGAACCAATGATTCTTTCCCCCGATACAGCCTTCAGAAATACATTGGCTTTAAATTCTGCTTCAATTTCAGAAATAGTCTGGGTGAGGGGAGGGATGTTCCAGTCTCTGTAAAGCCTTGCTTCACTTTCATATACCAGTTTCTGCAAGGTAAGAATCTCAACGGCATCATCTGCGTTTGCCTTAATAATAGTGACATTCATGATCATTCTTTATCCGACCCCTTGCGGCCGGTCATGAGAAACACGGTGAAACACTTCATCTCTCCGTCACTGCTCGGTTTCATCACCTCTGCTGCGGTTAAATCCTGAACATTATCAAATCCCGCTTCTTTGAAAATCCGGCGCAACTCGGGACGGGCAAATCCGAAGTGGAATACCCCTGTGTTATCATCGTGAAACCGGCCTTCATCGGAATCCAGGTCGGCAATACATAGATAACCAGGCAGAGCCGTGATTTTATGGAATTGATCGAAAAGATGCTTTATATCCTTTATATGGTGAAGGGTCATGTTGCTCAAAACAAGATTATAACTACCTGTCAGGATATCGCCTCTGTCAAGGTCGACAAGTTCGGCTTTGACATTGTTCAGATTCATTTTGGCGATTTTTGTCTTCAATATGTCGAGCATTCCCTGCGAACTGTCAACGCCGATAATGGAACGGACGAGAGGTTGCAAATGTATTGTCAGCAATCCTGTGCCGCACCCGAAGTCCATGACGCTCATGTCGGGCGTCAGTGTAATCTGCCTTGATATTGCCCGGGCAATATCGTTAGCCAGCTTGACTCTTCCGGGATTTTCATCCCACGAGGCGGCCTCTTTATCGAACTCCCGCTTTTCTTTGCTCATGATATAGCTTTTCTCCTTTGTATTCTAAACTGCCGAACAAAACAATTCATGCTGCTGTTATTAAAACTTCACGTCTTGTCGCAGCTTTCGTATGCCGTCACTTCCTTGAGGATCAGCATCATGGCAAGCGCTGTCGGCGGCGGCATTATATGGTTGAGACCGATGCTTACAATACCTTTGTCTGAGGATGTAAGAAAATCCGTGATCTTTTGCCACAGGCCGGAAGGCGGTGCCTTTGCTTCTGTCAGGAAGGTGACCTTCGCCGCAAGTTTGTCGCCGTCCATGATCGCCCAATCATCCGGGCCGACCCCCAATATCCGGTTGATAGTACTTTTCCGTGGATCAACAATGCGGTAGAACTCTTTGTCCCGGCTGTCCAGCAGCGTGAGGATGGTTCTATACTTTTTCAGTTTGCTCGACAGATTCTGATCGAATTGCATGGCGACGGACCGGCCGGGATCGGTAAGAATCCAGCGTGTGGGCATGATCTTACGATTCGGTTTCATGGTCCATGCCTGATGTTCGCTGTCGATAATCGAAACCGGAGAGAAAGTGGCGTGACCCGATACGTCACAGGAAGCCATGACCTGTCGAGTCTGATCATCGAGCAATTCGAAGGTGCCCCGATAGTTTTCCGGCAAATCTCCCCTGCGGGAGAATTTGCGAAGGCGATATGTTGGCTGCTTTGTTGTCATTGCCTCAGTGTATTCCTTATCGGCGAAGCCATCTCGTCTGCCGCCGCGGATTTCAAACACGAATTATATTTCAAATCTTCTCTCCTCTCCAATCTCCATATTCCATGTATCCGATTGTTTTCTTTGTAATGCCTTCTCCAAACAGTTTTTGAACAATGTACAATGAAAGATCGATGCCCGCCGATATGCCGCCGCAGGTCATAATCCTGCCATTGTCAATAAACCTGGCCTTCTCATTGATGATTGCTTTCGGTGCGATCTCTTTCAGGTGCGGTATTACTTCATGGTGGGTAACGGCCTCAATTTCATCAAGCAGTCCTGCTTTTCCCAATATTCTTGCCCCCGAGCATACCGAAAATGTAATTTGCGAAGATGCGTATTTGTTTTTGATCCATTCAAGAACATTTTCATCTTCCATCTCCTTCCTTGTGCCGATTCCTCCCGGTATAATAAGGACGTCTATTTGAGGATGATCGTTGAATGAGTAATCGGGCAAAAC
Organism: uncultured Syntrophaceae bacterium; assembly: GCA_964558665.1. GTDB lineage: Bacteria > Desulfobacterota > Syntrophia > Syntrophales > PHBD01 > CAZLFA01. Next base: position 11,300 of record CAZLFA010000005.1, on the reverse strand, counting down.
CTTCAAACCGTTTACCGCTGTTATTAGTTTCCCGTCTTTTGTGATTGTAAAAACTTTAAACAGATCACAGTTGTTGAGTTCCGACGTAACCGAGAACACTTCAAAGGGGCCTGCAAAATCAAGAACTTCCACATCATTGAAAAGTAATATTCCGACGTTCAGCATAATTCTTCCGTTCCTATGTGTTGCTGCATGATCAATTGTTACCCGTTAGTTGGTGTCAGTGAGCCCTCTTATTGCGGCGCGATTATCGCAATCAGGTCATTGGCGGCTTCAGCCACGGCCGTAGCGGCGTCGAAGTCGAATTTGTTGACGGCAATGAAAAAACGCCCACGGTGAATTCGACCATTTCATCGAGAAATTGATCTGCATGCACTACCTGCAAGCCGTTCCCCGTGAAGCAAGCAAACATGACTGCGGCAATAACAACAAGCCTGATGCTGCGAAAGGTGCTGCCAAGACTGGTTAAGATTTTCATCATGTTCCTACATTAAGAGATTTTAAGGACGATATAAGATAACTTCTCCTGCCAAAAATCAAGCCGAAGCAGGTCTGCGGGCCGCAGATCGTTATCTGCAGTTTGTTAAACGCTTTTGTTCTTTTGAAACATCTTATGTGATCACTGTGCCGCTATCCGGTGCTAAGGATCAGTGTTCTGAAGCTTTTTTGCTTTTGCTTTCCGGTACACCATAGGGAAGATTAATCGGCACAAAAGTTTCTTCCAGCCGGACAGCCTGTATGTTTCTGACATAAGGTTGCAGCCGCACCTGTGGCACGCCTGTGCGTACCACGAAAACGGAGTGCCGCAGTCAGGGCATGACCAGCGCTTTTTCTGTGCCGTGAGCCAGGGGCCGACGCCGTCTTGCTTGATTGCCTCCAGGCCGGATGGAGCCCCTTGGGTGTGCGGAAGAAATCGTGCCGTTGACTGCCATGCTCTGTACATTTTACACGGATAGTCGGCGCAATCGATGCAGTGTTCAATGCCTTTTTCTCGTGCGCAACGACGGAGGCTGCATATGCTGCAGCCCGCGTACACTGTATCGGATTTGCATCCGCAGCAGGCAAGCTCTTCCTTCGGTATGTTTCCAAGGCAGGCAGCGAACACGTCAGAGTGACCGGAGCTGCCGCACATTGCTACTGAACAAGATCCGCAGTAAATTCCGCAGTACGTATCCGGATTGAATTTATTCATTGCCTTATTTTCCATTTGTCCTTTTTATGCCTTCATAATCCGCAGAACGGAGGAAGCATTTCACGGTGTCTGTTTCTCTCTATTTTTTCAACAAGACAAGAAATTCCTTAACCTTCCTGCCGACAAAGTCGTATTCCGCAGTGCCGGGGGGCATGACGCCGGCCATGTGGCCGCGGATCGAAGGAATCTCGACGCAGCTTGCATCCGTCAGCCCCTGACACAACTCCCGTGTCAGATAGCCCGGAACGGTGCGGTCGGTCGGACTGTACAGCACCAGCACTCTAGCCTTCACACTGCTCAGCGCCTTCTTCATGTCGCCGCCGAACGGCTTTGAGGCATCGTATGTGCTGCTGGCATAGAAACGCCAAAGAAGGCTGTTGGCGTCCCACTCCTTTGCCCATCCGTCGGCAATGGAGGACTTGGCTTTTACGTAGGCGGATTCGTCCAGTGTGGCAAGATATTCGTCACTCCATATCCAGGGAAAGAAGATGAGCGCGGCGCCGCGTATACCTTCTGCGGGGTTCTCCGTGTATCTTCCGTTCCGGTATTTGGGGTCGAGTTTGATTATCGCTTCAAGTCCATCCATAACGGGTGTAAAATGGCGGTCCATGCGCGCCGCCGGCACGATCAGAATCAACCCGGTTACGAAATCGGGATAGCTGATTCCCCACTCCAGACTCTGTAAGGAACCCATCGACGGGCCCCCGACTGCCAGCAAACGGGTCAGACCAAGACCCTTGGTAATCAGCAGATACTGGGCGCGCACCATGTCGCGTACTGTATATTTCGGGAAAGCCGTGCCCATACCGTCCTTCGGCGACGACGAATTTCCGCCGCCGATCGGATCGACGCAGATGACGAAATACTTGTCCGTGTCGTAGGTCTTGCCAGGCCCGATATGCGCGTCGGCAAAATGCCTGCCGTTGCTGCTGCCCGGCAGCAGCAGGATGGCATTGTCTTTTGCCTTATTCAGCCTTCCCCGGATGACATATCCTACCTTCATGCCGGCGATTTCGACGCCGTTCTCGAATTTGAAACGGTCTATCGTATAGATTGCTTCCGTTTGTGCCTGTGCCGTGAGTGGCACGGTAAGCAGGATGAAGCACAGCAGGCATATAAACCTGATGACATTTTTCTTTTGTAAAACTTCTGACCGCGCACCTGGTTCGGAATCCATATTAAAAGCCGTAATGGTGTTTCTCCTTTGTTATATAGTTGTTCTGCCACTTCTTCTCTTCTGTTCAAGGACATGCTGTGGACTCAGTAACTCGCTTTGACATCTTCCATAAAAGGTGTCTTCCGGGGACCATTTTCTTGCTTTGTAGCGGTCACCATTTTATTTTCACCCTTTTTGTCGTACCGGTAGTTCTTGGTTATTTTCCGGCCGGTCAGGTAATTGAAACTCACTATGGTTCCCGTCCCCAGCATGCCGTCTCCGGATTCAATGTCCCGGCCGATAAGCACGAACCGCTGTTTCTGAGGTTCATAACGAAACCGCCATGTCTCGTCGGAAAACTCACGTGAACCGGTCATCTGCCGGACGATGATTACCCCTTTTCTGATGCTGATGCCGACACCCTCCTTGACGCCGCAGCATCCCCTGCATTGCAGGAGTCTATCATTTGTTCCCGCCAGGGTGAATTCACCCTTGTCGTGCCCCAGAAGCACTATCAAGGCGCGAGGATTATCATCCGCTTCACGGATACTACCCCCGGCTTTGCCTTGAATAAGTATGGCTGATATATCGGAAACTCCATCTCCATTCAGGTCGCCGCTTGCGTGATCCTCTACTGTCCATCCCCTGGGAAGGAATGCATTCAATGACTTTCCGGCGGCGGGAATGTCCTTTACAGGCAATCCTTCCGCGCGGGATTCAACCGTCCACAACAGGATAATGAACAAGATCAATGAGAGCTTTATGAATTTCATGTTTTTCATGCCTTCTTTATATCTCCTTTCATGGACATGTTGTAACGGGATTGCCGCAATATTCGCCCGGCGCAAGCCATCCCTGCTTTTTCCCGATCTTTACCTGCATCCATTGCCCCTTGCATCCCGCCAACCGTACTTCCGTTTCTCCGGGAAATGTTCTGACCGCCTGACTTCCAGTATCGGGCTTGCCGTAGAGAACAACCTTTCGCCCGCTGTTGTGGACGGCACGAACGGCAAGAAGCGAGGCATGGATCCATCCCTTTCCCTGAAACCGGAACTCCGAAGTTATTCCCTCAGCCGATTGGATGAGTATCCAGTCTTTAAAAGAGCCCGCAAGTATCACGGATGTTCCTTCAGAGTCATGGGTAATCACACGGAGAACGGGGGAATTTTTATCAGGCGCTGTCCTGATGTTTATGCCTTTGGGGTCGGGATCAACGGTGTAGGCATGACCGCCACAGACGACGGTGCCGGAGGGAATTGGGGCCAACTCCGCGGATATGGTTGCGGTGATGGGATAAACCAGCAGGAAAACTCCTGTCGATATTATGATTGAGAAAATGGTTTTCATGGATACTCCTTTCAATGCACTAACACCTATGGGCCTGGTCAATTCACTCTGACGAAAAAATCAGCCGGAGCAAAACAATCGGCTGTATTGATCTTGTTATGTGATATTATTAAATACAAACGTCATAAACACCTTTTTTATTACGCTGGCAAATGATTATATAAATCCTGTCATTCCTGAGAAATCGGGAATCCAGCAAAAAAAAACACATGGATGCCGGATCAAGCCTGTCCTCGACCAGATCGGGGACCCGGCATGACAATTTGTGTGTTTAATTGCCGGAGTAATAATCAGAATTTAAATCCGCATTTCTGACATCGGTCCTGCATGGGAAAAGAAATACTGCTTGCAGGATTATAGTTCTCTTTGGTCATTTTCCGGATAAAAAAATAATCGTTGCATTCAGGACATCTTGCTCTGTTGAGTTTTACATAGACCACTCCGATAAGAGCAAACATGAACACTGCATAGATTATCCCCATCCATGCCGGCAATTGATATACCTGCAAAAACCCTCCCACGGCTATCTGTATGGGAAGAAAAAGAATCAGCATGGCATAATATAACCTGCGCAGTAATTTGACTCTTTGTCTGAATCCGGTTTTATCGAGTTCCTGCATGGGTTTCCTCGGATAATTGTAATTTCAAAAGACTGGGGGCAGCTTTGAATGGTAGTGCGGATGCATGTCGGGTGTTTTTCATTTCATGACCACATAGCCGAATAACCCAGTATCTGTTATCTTTTCGTCAATGTCCATGAATACGATAGTTTCTTCATCCGCGTCACCTTTCAGTATCGCAAAGCTGTAATTCCTTTTTTTGTTGGGCAACTCGATACTCAAGGTCTTTTTGCCGTCTATGCGGTTTATAGAATATGTCTTAATACTCTTTGACGGCAATCCTTCTTTTATAATCCAATCGTTATCCGCTCTTGATTTCCATTTTGCCGTTTCAGGGGTTGAGGGAATGAGGAAAAACACTTCTTTCATGTTTTTAATGACCCATATCTGGAAGTTTGGTTTTTCAGAACTTGGCCACATGACGCTCCTGAAAATGCCATGAGGGATCGTGTAGGACTTGATAGCAGACGGTTCAGAAGATGAAGAAAGAACCTTAACAAGGTTATTCTCGACAAGTGATGATTGATCTCCGCATGCAATGAATATGACGCAAATAAAAATTATGGCCAGATGTTTCATCTGAATTTTTTCGCACATAACGAGATAATCACTCCGCCATCTTTTATGATTCCGTCTGCCTGTTCCAGAACTTGTTGCTTCTTTCTTAAGGATCATTATGTCAGGAACTTATTCTCGTTTGTTTTAAGGTATATGCTGTTTCACTGTTTCTCAATCCGCTTGACCTTTGCCGATAATGAATTTCCCTTTGAAATATTTCTTTCGTATCGGCCCTGCTTCTTCCTCGATCCAGCGGTCAACACCGATTTTCCTGATGCGACATAGATTATAGAGCTTCATATTATGAGGATATCGTGCCGCCTGGTCGGCAGTAGGCGCAAGAAAAGCGCAGGGGAAATCGTTGCATTCGCAACACAGCGCGACACCCTTGATTTTTACGCAATCCAGAGTTGCACAACCGTCCAGAGGCAGATGGAAATGCTTTCCGTCCTGCTGCCGGCAACCTTTGCAGGCGATCTCCTCTTTCGGGACCCCCATTTTGCTGTTAATCATTTCAGTGAGTTCAGGCGTAAGATTGTTCTCGTAGAGTTCGCAATTAAAGCAATCCAGCCCGCATGGCGCCGTTAATGCCTTTTTGTCCATCATGAATCCTCCTTACAAAAGATTCCCTGCCCGGGAAAAGCCTGTTCGCTTGATATATGGCCTCTATCTTAACAGTCTATTGAGCAGTATGTCTTCAACATTCTGCCGTGAATCGATGATTGATAGAACATAAACTGTCGAATCTGTGATTCTATAGATGATTCGCCAGGGACCCTCGATTAATTCCCTGTATATGCTTATCCCGTGAGCCTGAAGCTCCGGTATAATGCGTCCCCGTTTGGGAAAGGTGTAAAGGCTGTAAGCTTTTTTGCTGATTTTTCTTACTATCTGTAAGGCAGTGTCCGGGCTGTCAATCGCGATATAGCTGATTATATTTCTTAAATCGGCTTCCGCGATAGATGCCCATTCAACCGTGTATTTTTTATTCATTTAAGTCTTTTCGTCAATGCGTTTTCGATTTCAGCAAACACGGCTTCCTGGGATTTAGTGCGGCCGCTTCGAATGTCAGCCTCTCCTTGTGAAATAAGCTTTAACATGCCGATTGTGTTGCGCATATTTTCATAACTCTCAGGATCCTGAAGCACAGCACGAGGTTCACCATTTTGGGTGATAATCACCGGCCGATGAGTTTCGTTGATTTGATTGAGTAAGTCCGCAGCTTTGGATTTCAGATACGTTACCGGTTTGATATCGCTTGTAATCTTCATGGCATTTACCTCCAGTCTGTAAATGGTACCATATTCAGACCGGATGTCAAACTATTTTGCATTTCGGCAAAATAACAAACCGCTTGGCCGGAGCGGTGGCTGCTTGCACTGCTGAGATTTATAACCGGGTTGATGATGGTTCTCAAACACTGTTAATTAGAACCGTCCCCTTTTCTATGCTGCGGGTTGGTTTTGGTGATCAGCAATTAGCTTTAACTGCTTCGGCATGCAATTTTAATCCAAGCGCCCGTATAACTTTCAGTATTGTGTCGAAGCCTGGGCTCCTATCACCGGAGAGTGCTTTGTAAAGACTTTCACGGGACAATCCAGCGTCACGCGCTACTTGTGTCATGCCTTTGGCCCTTGCGATATCGCCTAGTGCTTTAGCAATAAAGGCTGCGTCTCCATTTGCTTCTTCCATGCAAGCTTGAAGATAGGCTGCCATTTCCTCCGGAGTGCGAAGATGCTCGGCAACATCGTATTTAGTCGTAATAGTTTTAGCCATGATATCCTCCTATAAATCTCTTGCCATACGTAAGGCTGTCTTAATATCCTTGGTTTGTGACTTTTTATCACCACCAGCCAAAAGAATTATCACTTTCCGCCCTTGTTTTTTATAATACACTCGATAGCCGGATCCATAATCAATGCGCAACTCTGAGACACCTTCACCCACTGACTTAACATCTCCGGGGTTTCCAGTCGATAGCCTCTCAATTCTGACTAGTATGCGGGCACGTGCCCGGATGTCTTGTATTCCATCAAGCCATTTAGCAAAGACTGCAGTTTTTCGGAGTTCGATCATGCCTATACTGTATCCGCGCGGCTACAATTTGTCAACAGATTTATGGTGCTGAGAATAAGGTCAAATGAAAATACAGCCGGAGCGTAGCAGAATTGCCAGTCCGAGTTGATGCGGTTGTTAGCTCTTTATATATTTCTCAAAAAACTGACTATCAACTTCATAAGTTGTTATCGGCTTCAGGCCAAGTTCTGAATTTTCAAACATTTCTATCAGTTTATCGCAATCTACAAGTTCAATCTGAGTCGCACCCTCTCGGGACGCTTCTCTTTCGGAATCTGCACTGAAATATCCCGTTGTTATAAAGATGCCTTTTTCTGCCCTACCCATCATTGCATTTCTAAAATCTCCTATTTGCTCCCGTTTAATGGAGTTTTTATTATTGTAGCGCTTGCACTGAAAAAGAACCTTAAAACTCACAACTGGATTAATTCGCAAGGTGCCGATACCGTCGATTCCTCCATCACGGCCTTGTTTGGTCAATTTAAGATTTTCAATGCCATTTTCGCGCAGCAGCAGAAGGCATAATTCTTCAAACCCTCTTGGTGTCAGCGATCGTAATATAGAGATTAACTCTTCTTTGTAATTGCTAGATCTCTGAGTAGTTTCGTCGAACACTTCTTCACGTTCAGGAGGTGCAGACTCTGGATTGTTTTGATGGTTTTTTGCTTTTCGTTTTTTGGAGAAGATATCAACCCATTTCAGAAATAACTTCCTTGCCTCTTCGTCAGTGATATGTTTTTTTGCACCGGTCAAACTAAGCTTCCAGATACCCCTTTTTGAACTTTCGATGTAACCCTCCCAGACGAGATATTGACGAGCCCAACATACTTGGTTGTGGAATCTTGGGATACCTGATGACGTCAACTCTTCTCTCTTTTCGTCGGGGAGGTTAAATTCTTCAGCAATAGAGTCGGAAACCTCATGGGGGGTTCCAGAGCCGCCAAGTTTTCTCAATGCATCAAGACATGGCCCCATCCATTTCAAAAATTCAGCGTGTTTTTGTTTTACCATTTTGGCCTCTCAAGTTATTTCGAGCTAACAATTATTATACGAACGGTTTTTCAATTTCCCCATGACGGTCGGGGCCACTCTGGCGCAATAGATATTTTATATGCTTGTTCAGTGGTATTGTCAAATATATCGGTGGATGAAATATGCAAAATGTGTGTATGTTCTTACTCGCTGAAACACAAAGCCTGCTTGACTTGAACGCGCAGAAGATGGCAGGGATAAAGAAGCTGCAAAAGGATAATCCTTCACTATGAAGAGAAAAGAAAAAGCTGTCACGAAACTCGACCTCAATCCCGAATTCCTGAAGGCCCTCGATCTGATGGAGAAGACAAACCGGCATGTCTTCGTTACGGGAAGGGCTGGAACCGGCAAGTCCACTCTGCTCGGCTGGTTCCGCCAGAACACGGCAAAGAAAGTCGTTGTCCTTGCGCCTACGGGTGTGGCGGCCATCAATGTCGGCGGCCAGACAATCCATTCCTTTTTCGGCTTCAAACCCGATGTCATCCCTTCGGCAATCCGGCGCAGCAAAAAGAATGAAAAGAAGAACATCTTCAAAAGCCTTAAGACAATTATTATCGATGAAGTCTCGATGGTGCGCGCCGATCTCCTGGACTGCGTGGACCGCTTTCTGCGACTGAACGGCCCGGACGACAAGGCGGCATTTGGGGGCGTGCAGATGATCTTCATCGGCGATCTTTATCAACTGCCGCCGGTGGTCACCAGCCGGGAGAGGGAGATATTCAAAAGCCACTACGCAACGCCGTACTTCTTCAGCGCTGCGGCCTTCGACGGGCTGGACATGGAGCTTGTCGAACTGGAAAAGGTCTACCGGCAGACCGACGAGGAGTTCATCCGGCTGCTGAATGCCATCCGCAACCGTACCGTCACTGAAGACGACCTGGCTCTCATCAACAAACGCTGCGATCCGGACTTCACTCCGCCGCTCAAGGACTACTATATCCACATAACCAGCACCAATGATCTGGCCGATACGATCAACGAGGAGAAGCTTGCCAAACTTAAGGGAAGGGCATGGAAGGCGCGCGGTTTGATTGAAGGAGATTTTGGCAGGGAATACCTGCCGACTGCTGAAGAACTGCGGCTCAAGAAGGGCGCGCAGATTATGCTCCTCAATAACGATACTTTCGGGAGATGGATCAACGGAACCATCGGCCGGGTGATCGGGTTCGACGAGGACGAAAACGGCGAGGGGATCATCAATGCCAAATTGGACACGGGAGAAGAGGTGGAGATCGGACCCAATACATGGAAGATCTACCGGTTCTTCATCAAGGACAAGGACCTGGCCTCCGAGGAAGTAGGCTCTTTTACTCAGTACCCCGTGCGGCTGGCCTTTGCCGTGACTATCCACAAGAGCCAGGGGAAGACGTTTGAAAAGGCCGTCATCGATGTGGGCAGGGGGACGTTTGCGCACGGACAGATGTACGTGGCACTGTCCCGCTGCACGAGCCTGGATGGCATCGTTCTGCGGCAGCCACTGAAGAAAAGCCACATCCTCATGGACTGGCAGGTGATCAAGTTCCTGACGCGGTTTCAATACAAGCAGGCGGAGTCGATCCTGCCTCGCGAGGAGAAGATCAGAAGAATAGAGGAGGCGATCAGCAAAAAGCAGAAGCTGCAAATCCTGTATCTGAAGGCTAAGGATGAAAAGTCAAAAAGGAGCATCAGGCCCCTGTTCATCGGTGAGATGGAGTACAAGGGGCATCCTTTTCTGGGCCTGGAAGCCGTCTGTCTGATGCGGGGCGAACCGCGCGTCTTCAATGTCGATAAGATACTGGAGATGCAAGAGGTGTGACGATTATCAACGGGAATTAAGGAGGATATCCATGGAAGACAGCAAAATCGGAGCCGTTATTATACTGGGGCACGGTAGCGCAACATCCGGAGCCGGCGATGACATGGAGCACATAGCCCGGGTTATGGGAGAGAAACATGGATATCCGATTGTGGAGATATCTTACCTGTCAAGGCAGGAGCCGTCGTTCCCGGAGTCTTTTGAAAAATGCATTGCCCGCGGCGCGAAGCGCATTATTGTCATACCGTATTTTCTGCATGCCGGTGTTCATATCCTGAAGGACATCCCTGAAATGGTAAAAGAAAAGGCCGCGCAGTATCAGGATGTCGAAGTTGTAGTCGGCAGGCACCTGGGGTTCGATGAACTGCTGGTTGAACTTGTAAGGAAGCGCGTGGACGAGGCGAGGCACCTGCCCGTCAGCCGCGATGCCCGATAAGGATCAGGTTTGTTCCTGTCATTCCGTGCAAGCAAAGTGCGACGCGGAATCCAGGTATATGGACTGGTTTCCCGCTTCCGCAGGGACGATTTCTGGATACCCGCTTCCGCGAGCATGGCAACGAAGGATTGGGTGTGACTTTTCTTTTACTCGTCATTTCCGTGTAACTTGTTACCAGCACAGATCGCGAAACGGGAATCCGAAGCAGACAATCTCCTTGACACGGTTATGAGCATATGCTTATAACCGTCCATGCCAAGACCAAAAAAATGCCGCTGTATAAATTATAATCCCCGCACACTCTACTTCAAGCCGAGAGGCATACCCATGTTCAGGCTCGAGGAAATCGTTCTCAATATGGACGAGGAGGAGGCTATCCGCCTTGCAGATTAAGAAGGCCTTTACCATGAGGACGCGGCTCAGAAGATGGAAGTCTCCAGGGCGACCTTCGGCAGGATTATCAACAGCGCCAGACGCAAACTTGCCGATGCCGTTATAAACGGCAAGGCTCTCAAGATAGAATCAATATCGTCAAAAGAGGAGGAAAATAATGAAAGTCTGTTTTGCAGTTCAAAATGATGACGGATTGGAAAGCGCCATATACGGTCATTTCGGATCGGCGCCCCTATTTCTCGTGGTAGATACAGAAAGCCGGACTGTGGAAAAGGTCAACAACGGTAATCTGATTCATGCCCACGGAAAATGCAATCCGTTTATGGCCCTGGGAGGCCGGAATGTCGATGCCATTGTCGTCGGCGGGATCGGCGGCGGCGCTCTCATGAAGCTTAACGCATCGGGAGTGAAGGTCTATGGATCGATGGCGGCGACGATTCAGGGAAACGTCGATCTGCTGGTGCAGAACCGCCTGCCCGAACTTTCCATGGAGAATACCTGCGCCGGGCATCAGGGAGGCTGTGGTCATTGAAAAATTCACAACCCGGCATTTGATCCCATAACCGCCGCCGCCTGCGGATGGATGCAGGGCAGGGAGGAAGCCATGCACAGTACCCGTGCGGATGGCAGATTCAGCAGGAATGAAGAAGAACCGTAATTGATACGGCAAAATAGATGCGAAATAAAATGGAGGT
>CAZLFA010000004.1:0-119279 GCA_964558665.1 uncultured Syntrophaceae bacterium | reverse complement strand
TTATCAAAGAACCCAAATTAACATGACTTATGCACAACAAACCCAGAAGACCCTTTTTTTTAAAGTGACTCCATGAGATACTTGTTCATATTGTTTATTGCTGCCGCAACAGTTGGTCTGCTGCCCTCAAAAGGTAATTTAGCCACACAGTCGGCTTCGTCAGTTCAAGATAAAGATAAATGCCGTGTTATCAGTACAGGCGCGGAGTACTGTCTTTTAAATGTTTCTCTTCCCAATAGTCTTGAAGGCAAGGTTCATGTTGTGCGAATTGATCCTGCCAGGGCAAAATTAAAAATTCTGCTGGCCTCTGAACATGGCGGACAAGCCAGGACGCCTTTAGGATGGTGCAGGGAATTTGGATTGGCTGCTGCAATCAATGCAGGCATGTATGGCCAGGATTACCTTACCCATGTAGGCTATCTGAAAAATGGCAATAACATACAGAATAAACGCTGGGTAAAGAGCTACATGTCGGTTCTTGCCTTTGAACCATCGCGGCCGCAGTCAGCGCCAGCTGTTATTGTTGATCTTGATGACCGTGATGCCATGAAGAAGTTGCAGGATTACCGTGTCGTTATACAAAATTTGCGATTGCTTAAGGGGAATAGTGTTAATGTATGGAAGAAGACCGAGAAAAAATGGAGTGAAGCAGCCATCGGCATAGACACGGCGGGACGCATTCTTTTCATTTTTTGCGTTGTGCCGTATACAATGTGGGAATTCAATGAGCTGATCAAATCATCGGGCATGGGTGTAGATCGTATGATGCATGTGGAGGGTGGGACAGTTGCAGGCATGTCGGTGCGTACCGGTGGTTTTTCACTTGATCTTGCAGGAGCAAGCGAACTGGGAGGCAAGCAGGACGGAATAAGCCGCAGGCAATGGACCGTTCCCAACATTATAGGAGTTCAGGTAGAATAAAGCCGGGAAGCAGAGATCATTAAGTGACTCAGTTACCTGTTCCGATCGCACCGGGCCAGATATAATAGAATCCGCTTGTCAGGTTGAACATTTCGGGAAGTTCAATGTTGATGAGAGAAAGTCGCGGATCATAAGATGCCGCACCGGCAACATTGTACAAATTATCTTCAGGGTATTCTGTGCGACGATATACGACAACTCGGGCATTTTTGGGAAGTCCGGCTATAATCTTAGTTTCCTTTATCGCATCACTCAGATAACCGATTTTATCGATCAAACCGAGTTTCAATGCCTCATCAGCAAGAAATAAGCGGGCAGTTGATATCTCTGCCAGCGCTTGCGGCTCCATCTTGCGATGTTTTTTTACCAGAGAGATAAATCTTTCCCCCAGTTTATCGACAGTAGTTTGAAACATTCTCTCTTCTTCGGGAACGCCTGCACGGAAGGGCGATCCCATGTCCTTGTTTTTACCGAACTTCTTCACATCAATAGTCATGCCGATTTTATCCATCAATCCAACAACCCTGGGTTGAAGAAAAATAACACCTATAGAACCGATTTGAGTCGTTGGGTGTGCCATGATCCTGTCAGCCGGAAGTGATAAGTAGTAAGCACCTGATGCCCCGATGTCCATCATGGAAACGGTTATCTTTACGCCGGTTCTCTGTTTGTATGAGGATATCTCGTGGTAAAGTATGTCGCTGACTGTAACCGACCCGCCCGGCGAATTGATTTTCAAGAGAACCGCTTTGATATTTTTGTCTCGCTCCGCCTTTTGTAATTGTGATACCAATTGTTGAACCATACTGGGAGATGTGCCGAGAAGCCCCCTTCTAGGATTGTCTGAAATCACCCCTCTTATAGGGATCAGCAGGATTTTATCGGTGCCGTTTCCTTCAAGGGTGAATTCCTTTAAAGGGTCGGTTGCATCGGGAAACAGCTTTAGCTGAGGGCCTGCACATCCACTCATCACCAATGAAATTATTATTACCGCAACGATTGATGCACTTCTCATTTTTTTACTCCGATTAGTGATCTTTGATAGGTTTGCTTTCTTTCAAGACCGGAAACCCAAAGATGCATAACCTGGAGTTTCCTAGTACACTCTTCTAACATGTGATCAGCAGTCTTTGCCATCATAAAATACGATTACCTTAATAATGATGTTCTTTAATGTTGAATTATGCTATCAGGGAGAAAACAATGATCTCATTAGAATTTATTACGTTTTTTTGTTGTTATAAGACCTTGACAGGTCAATTTGATAGTGATAAATGCACAGGCAATTTTAATGGCTAGTCGGGGCGTGGCGCAGCTTGGTAGCGTATCTGAATGGGGTTCAGAGGGTCGGAGGTTCAAATCCTCTCGCCCCGACCATTAATAGCCATAACAATGTGGTCGTAAACTAGAGGGGCCAGAAGATGCGGCCCCTCTTTTCGTTATTTCACTGTGAACAGTTTCCCCATCGGAAGATACAGATGGGATATAATTTAATGATATTTAATAGTTTATATTGATAACTGCACAGTAATTGCCGTTGACAATTATTATCCTAATGACTATATAACGAACTATGATCTTTAATTAGCGAGAGTGGCGGAATTGGAAGACGCACTGGACTTAGGATCCAGCCCGCTATGCGGATAGGGGTTCAACTCCCCTCTCTCGCACCAATTCTTAAGGAAAAAGAAGGATGCATATAAAATGATGAAGGAGAGTGCTTAAAGTGACCGAAAATAATACTGTCGTGAATGTCGAGGAAATTAACACCGTACAGAAAAAAATCACCTTTGATATTCCATGGATGGATGTCAGTAAGGAGCTTGACGCTGTATATATTAATGTAGGCAGGAAAGCACGTGTTAAAGGATTCAGGCCGGGGCGAATTCCCCGAAAAATTCTGGAATCATTATATAAGGACCAGGCAGAAGAAGAAGCAATCTCTAATCTGGTGAATCGTTTTTATTGGGATGCACTTAAGGATCATGGCATTGATGCCGTGGCACAACCCGTAATTGATCAGAATGGAATAGAATCAAATAAAGATTTCAGTTTTACGGCGACAGTTGAAGTTGAGCCAAAGATCGAACCAAAAGACTATATTGGCATAGAGATCACGAAGGATGAATTTGAAGTCACTGAAAAGGATATTGAAGGAAGACTTGAGCAGATAAGAGAAATGTATGGAACATTGGAAGAAGTACAGGAAGACAGAGGTGTTTTAAAAGGTGATTTTGCAACGATTGACTTTGAAGGCTTTCTTGATGACAAGGCTGTAAAAGGAATGAAATCTGAAGGATATTTTCTAGAGGTAGGATCGGGCACATTCACAGCCGGGTTTGAAGACCAGTTAATCGGTATGAAAAAGGGTGATAATAAGCGCATAACAGTTAAATTCCCAGAAGACTATCATTCGAAGGATGTTGCCGACAAGGAAGTGCTATTTTCCGTGGATTTGAAAGGTATTAGAGAAAAGAGATTGCCTGAAATAAATGAGGAATTTATTAAGAATTTTGAGAAATACGAAAATCTGGCGGCTTTTAGGGATGATGTCAAAAAATCTATTGAGGATGCCAATGTCGCAACTTCTGAATCTCTTTTAAAAGACCGCATTATTGAGAAACTGCTGGAAAATAATCAGTTTGAGGTTCCCCCTTCTTTCATTGAAAGACAAACCCTGCTGATGATGGCAGATATGCAAAGGAGATTTGAAGCGCGTGGCATGGAGAAAAATGCTGCCGCACAGATGAGCATCAAATACCGTAACCAGTTCAAGGACGAAGCAGAAAAAGTCGTTAAGTCATTCCTTCTGCTTAAAAAAATTGCCGATAAGGAAAATATATCGGTAGATAAAGATGACACCGATAAAAGGATCGAAAAACTTGCGGAGGCAAGAAGTGTTAGCGTAAACTCAGTTAAAGAATCTCTTGAAAAGGAAGATATGCTGGACGGCCTGAAACTTGATATTTTACACGAAAAGATTTTTTCTTTCATAAAGGAAAAAGCGAATATAACCATTGTAAAGAAAAACACCGATAGAAGCGAGGAGAGTAAATAATGACCCTGATTCCAATGGTAGTTGAACAGGATGGGCGTGGTGAAAGAGCTTTTGATATATATTCCAGACTTCTTAAAGACAGGATCATTTTTCTCGGGACGGCGATTGATGATAATGTAGCAAATCTGGTTATTGCACAGATGCTGTATCTCGAATCCCAGGACCCGGATAAGGAAATATTTTTCTACCTGAATTCACCGGGAGGTCATGTAAGTTCAGGGTTGGCTATTTACGACACTATGAGATATATTAAACCTCCTGTCTGCACTTTTTGCATGGGGCAAGCGGCCAGCATGGGGGCATTGCTTTTGGCTGCGGGCGAAAAGGGAAAACGTTTTGCACTGCCCCACTCAAGGATATTAATTCACCAGCCGCTTGGTGGATTTCAGGGGCAGGCTACAGATATCGACATTCAGGCCAGAGAAATTCTGCGTATGAAGGATGAGTTAAACAAAATATTGTCGGAACTCACAGGACAGGCTTTAGAAAAGGTAGTAGCCGATACGGAGCGCGACTACTACATGGATTGTCATCAGGCTAAGACATATGGCATAATTGATGAAATTATAATAAAAAAAACGAGCGAAACAAAACAATAGACATTGAGAAGGAGTATTGATGGTTAAAAAAGGTCGAGACCAGCAAGGTGGACAAGGAGTGCTTTTCTGTTCATTCTGCGGTAAGAATCAGAATGAGGTCAGAAAACTTGTTGCGGGCCCTACGGCTTATATTTGTGACGAGTGCATAGAACTTTGTCGCTGTATTGTTGAAGAGGAATCTGAAGCGATAAGTCAGAATGAGCCCAAAAGAGGTATTCCAGAGCCGAAACACATCAAGAAGTTTCTTGATCAGTATGTGATCGGCCAGGAAAAACCCAAGAAGGTACTTTCAGTAGCTGTTTATAATCATTATCGGCGCCTGTTTTCAGAGATCGACATGGAAGGTGTGGATATTCAGAAGAGCAACATTTTGCTTATTGGGCCTACAGGTTCCGGGAAGACACTTCTTGCGAAAACTTTGGCAAAGATGCTGAATGTCCCGTTCACGATTGCCGATGCAACTACATTAACAGAAGCTGGTTACGTAGGGGAGGATGTTGAGAATATCATTTTGAGCCTTCTTCAAAACGCTGATTATGATGTTGAAAAAGCATCAAAAGGAATCGTATATATTGATGAAATAGATAAGATAGCCAAAAAGTCAGGAAATCCTTCGATCACAAGGGATGTTTCCGGCGAAGGTGTTCAGCAAGCGCTTTTAAAAATCATCGAGGGAACTCTTGCAAATATTCCGCCGAAGGGTGGAAGGAAGCACCCCCAGCAGGAGTTTATTCAAGTTGATACTACAAATATTCTTTTTATATGTGGCGGCGCTTTTAATGACCTTGAGGATATCATTGCCAAACGAGTCGGTGCCAACACAATGGGTTTTGGCGCGGATATTAAGAGTAAAAAGAATAAAAAAGTTGGGGAACTCCTGTCAGAGGTGCAGCCTGAGGATCTGCTGAAATTTGGTATGATACCGGAGTTTATCGGGCGGTTGCCGGTGATTGCGACACTTAACGAATTGAACCAGGATGATCTTATAAGGATTCTTGTAGAACCTAAGGATGCAATCATCAAGCAATACAAGAAATTGTTTGAACTGGAAAATGTAAAACTGAAATTCACGGATGGTGCACTTAGGGCAATATCCAAATTATCTGTGGAAAGAAAGGCGGGCGCCAGAGGACTGCGAGCCATATTGGAAAACACTATGCTCGAGATCATGTATGATCTTCCTTCCAGGAGTGATGTCAAGGAATGCATTATAAGTGAAGATGTTGTAATGAAAAGCGATTCGCCAATATTACTGTTTGAATCCAGTACAGAAACTGCGTTGACCGGTACAAATTAAAGGATAAAAAATGTTCGATTTTGTAAGGAATAAAGATAAAAATGAGAAATTGCTGACGGTTCCCTTGTTGCCGTTAAGGGATGTTGTTGTATTTCCCCATATGATTGTCCCTTTATTCGTAGGACGGGAAAAATCCATAGCTGCACTGGAACATGCCATGAAATTTGAAAAAGGCATATTTCTGGTTGCGCAGAAAAATGCTCAAAAGGATGAACCTGCCGAAGAGGATATTTATAAGATCGGTACGATGGGTATAATTATCCAACTCTTAAGGCTTCCTGATGGAACAGTTAAAGTGCTGGTTGAAGGTAAAAAAAGAGGGGAACTGGATTCGTTTCTGCAGAATGAGGATTTTTTTCTGGTAAGTATCAGAGAGATTGATGAGATAGAAAGCAAGGAGCCGGTAAAGACACAAGCCCTTATGCGTAGTATTCGTGAAGATTTTGAAACTTATGCAAAACTGGGTAAGAAAATTCACACGGAAATGGTTGGAACTATCGCTTCCATTGAAGATCCATCTAAAATGGCGGATATTGTAGTCTCTCACATAAACATCAAACTGGATGACAGGCAGAAAATACTTGAGATAGTTGACGTTAACGAAAGACTCGAAACAATATACGAGATGATGCTATCCGAGATTGAGATCCTTCAGGTTGAAGAGAAGATTAAGAGACGCGTTAAAAAGCAGATGGAAAAAACGCAGAAGGATTATTATCTCAACGAGCAGATGCGAGCCATCCAGAAAGAAATGGGTGAGAAAGACGATTTCAAGAATGAGATAGCAGAGCTTGAAAAACGTTTGAAACAAAAAAAACTTTCGGAAGAAGCTCATAAGAAAGTTAAGCATGAAATAAAAAAAATGCAGATGATGGCGCCCATGTCCGCGGAAGCTACCGTAGTGAGAAATTATATAGATTGGCTTTTGGATATGCCGTGGTCTGAAAAGACAGAGAATAAATTCACTCTCAAGGAATCAGAATCAATCCTGGAAGAAGACCATTATGGTCTGAAAAAAGTCAAAGAGCGAATTCTGGAATATCTGGCGGTTCAGACTTTGGTTAAAAAGAACAAGGGATCTATTTTATGTTTCGTTGGACCTCCGGGAGTTGGAAAAACATCTGTTGCAAAATCCGTTGCACGAGCAACAAATAGAAAATTCGTCAGGCTTTCATTGGGCGGAGTCCGTGACGAGGCAGAAATAAGAGGACATCGGAGAACATATATTGGAGCGATGCCCGGAAAGATAATCCAATTGCTTAAGAAAGCCGGATCGAATAACCCCGTATTCTGTCTGGATGAGGTTGATAAACTGAGTTCTGACTTCAGAGGTGATCCGTCTTCTGCACTTCTGGAAGTACTTGATCCGGAGCAGAATAACGCGTTTAATGACAACTACCTTGAGGTCGATTACGATCTGTCGGATATTATGTTTATAACCACTGCCAATGTTCTGCAATCAATACCCGCGCCACTCCAGGACAGGATGGAGGTTATCAGAATTGCAGGCTATACGGAGCCAGAAAAGCTGTCTATTGCAAAGAAGTTTCTAGTGCCTAAAGAAATGGGGGCCAATGGATTAACGAAGGACAATGTCACCTCCTTTACAGACGGGGCAATATTGACGATATTAAGACAGTATACAAGGGAAGCAGGAGTCAGGAATCTTGAACGAGAAATAGCATCAATCTGCAGAAAAATCGCAAGAAAGATCGTGACGGACGGCGATCAGGGATCAATAAAGGTCAATTCCAATGCCGTTCATAAATATTTGGGCATACCGAAGTTCAGGCATGGAGAAGCAGAAGGTAAGGATGAGGTGGGACTGTCTATCGGATTGGCATGGACGGAAGTTGGCGGTGAACTTCTTACAATAGAATCATCTCTCATGAAGGGAACCGGCAAGATGGTGATGACCGGTAAACTCGGTGATGTCATGCAGGAGTCGGTTCAGGCAGCTCTCACGTATGTGAGGGCCAGAGCAGAACAGTTCGGGCTGGACGACAATTTTTACAAGGAACTGGATGTTCATGTCCATGTCCCGGAGGGGGCAATTCCCAAAGATGGGCCATCAGCCGGAATTGCCATTGCTACTTCGATAGCGTCATCTTTTATGAAAAAGAAGGTAAGGGGCGATTTGGCCATGACAGGAGAGATAACTCTAAGAGGACGTGTACTGCCCATCGGGGGATTAAAGGAAAAAATGCTGGCTGCGCACAGAGCAGAAATCAAAACAGTTATTATACCCAAAGACAATGAGAAGGATTTGGCTGACGTGCCGGTTAATGTATTAAAAGCCCTGGAAGTTGTTTTTGTGGATCATATGGACGATGTTGTCAAAGTAGCTTTTGTTGACTCGTTTAATAAGAAGGAAAAGCAGAACAGTACTGAAAATAACGATATCATTGATATGGCTCCGCTATCACAAGCAGAGGGTCAGCAATCAGCACTGAAGCACTGATTTTAGGGAATAATCATTTCCATATAAAGATGATTTTTTCTTGACAAAGAACGGCATATCGAATACATAGCCTCATTCAAGGAAATAACTGTTTGGGCGGGTAGCTCAGTTGGGAGAGCGCCACGCTTACACCGTGGATGTCACAGGTTCAAGTCCTGTCTCGCCTACCATGGAAACAAACAAAACTCTTGTCTCTTGCTGTGATATAAGGGCAGGAGTTTTGTTGATTAGAAATGTGAATATTGGAATCAAGAAACAACGGGGTCGTAGTTAAGTCGGTTATAACGCCGGCCTGTCACGCCGGAGGCCGTGGGTTCGAGTCCCATCGGCCCCGCCAAAAAATAAAAGGGGTTGGCCAAGTGCTTAACCCCTTTTTTATTTAAACGACAATGATGACATATAAAAAGGCGAAAATATGAATTACGAAGGAATCATCATCAGACCGCCGAGCGAAGCAGGAAGTTTGCTTCTTCAGGTTACTGTAGGGTGTTCGCACAACAAATGCACATTCTGTCCGACATATAAGGAAAAGAAATTTCGCATAAAGTCACCTGAAGACATAATGAAAGATATACGCGAAGCTTCAAGATACAAACATATCAATCGGTTATTTCTATGTGACGGTGACGCTTTAATAATACCTCAGGTTAGGCTCCTTCAGCTTTTTAAGGACATTAATGAGAATCTTATAGACATTGAGAGAATAGGGACATATGCAAATGCAAAAAGCGTCTTGAGAAAATCAAAGGAGGAGTTGATTCAGCTTAGGGAAATGGGTTTAGGTATTGTATATCTGGGTATCGAATCCGGGAATGAAGATATCCTGAAAAGAATATCCAAAGGATCCAGTTATCAGCAACTGGTTGAAGCGGGCAGAAGAATAAAAGAAGCGGGAATAATTTTATCTGTGACAGTGCTTTTAGGTATAGGAGGAGTTGAAGACAGCATTGCGCATGCATTGGATACGGCAAGAATTCTTACAGATATTGACCCAGAGTACGCAGGAGCTCTGACAGTGATGATTGTTCCTGGAACCCCTTTGCATGAAGAATACAAGAAAGGACGCTTTGTACTTCCGGATAAATTTGGTTTCCTGAGGGAGCTGAAGCTCATAATATCAAATTCGGACTTTTCAAAATGCTTCTTTACATCAAATCATGCCTCCAATTACCTTCCTTTGAGGGCAAAATTGCCGGCAGAAAAGGAAGCTGTCGTACAAGTGATTTCTTCAATAATCGAGAAAGAGGATAAAGAAAAGCTGAGACCTGAGTTTATGAGGGCACTTTAAAAAAGGGGGGACATAAGGTGAAAAAGAGGGTTACGTCCATCATAAAAAGCATTTTGCCTGTAAGGGATCAATCTCAGCTTGAAAAGGAAATACAGTCGATCATCGACGACGGCGAAGAAAAGGGCCTCATCGATCCTCAGTCCGGCGAGATGATTCAGAGCATACTTGAGTTCCGGGATACCATAGTAAGAGAGGTAATGATCCCCAGAACAGAAATGGTGGCGATAAAAATTGAATCAAGCATCCAGGAAATTCTTGAGGTAACTGAAAGGTATGGGCATACACGTATCCCCGTTTACAGCGGTGATCCGGATAATATCATTGGAATACTCAACGTAAAGGATCTTCTCAGATTCTGGTCAAAAGATATAAATGAGAAGGATATTCTTTCCATTCTCAGGAAGCCTTATTATATTCCTGAGACAAAAAATACGCAGATGCTTCTTCATGAACTTAAGCAAAACAAATATCACATGGCTATTGTTATAGATGAATACGGCGGTACAAGCGGTTTAGTAACGCTTGAAGACCTGATAGAAGAGATAGTCGGTGAAATCCATGATGAGCATGACTCACCTGAAGAACCTATTAAGGAATTGTCGGACGGTTATTATCTAATTGATGGGAGGACTGAAATAGAAGACATAGAGAGACATTTTGATGTAAATCTTCCCGAGGGTAAGTATGAAACCCTCGGCGGCTTCATTCTTCATGAAATAAAGCGAATTCCTGCTACCGGTGAATTGATCACTGCCGGTGTTTTTGAAATCATTATTGATTCTTCTGATGAGAGAAGCATAAAAAAAGTGAAAATAAGAAAGATTAATGGCGGGAAGACATACTGAAATGATGAAAAATCTTTTATTGATGATTCATAATAAAGGATGTTTCTATGCCCTTGCCTCAGGTATATTGCTATTCCTGTCTTTTCCCAAGTATGGCTCAGGCATAATTGCCTGGATAGCGTTTATACCTCTGTTTTATTCATTGAAGACTGCCGGATACAAAGATGGGGTGCTCGCAGGTTTTGGAACCGGTTTTGTTTTTTATGTCGGCATCATTTATTGGATTATTCATGTGGTTGTAAAGTATGGTTATCAGCCGCTGTATGTAGGCGTAGCCGCCTTGATTCTTCTGGTCTTTTACCTGAGTTTATACATTGCCCTTTTTGGATTGGGCATAGTGTTTTCGAATAAAAAAGGCCTGCCTCTGTATGTCTCTGCTCCATTTATCTGGACTTCCCTCGAATATGCCAAGTCACAGTTATTTACCGGGTTTCCATGGGAAAACCTGGGGTATTCGCAATATGCCAATTACTATCTGGTTCAGCTTGCGGATATTACGGGTGTATACGGTATTTCATTTGTTATTGTGCTTATAAATGCATTCCTGTTCGAGGCTGTATGTAATTGCGGCAATAGACGGGTGCTGATTAGACTGGCGGTATCAGGTTGTATAATCATGGGGCTTATTTACTTCTATGGTTTATTGAGGGTAAATGATGTACTGAAAGCAGAATCTGAAGGTAAATCAATGAAAGTTTTGCTGGTTCAGGGCAACATTGAACAGGATGTGAAATGGAATCCCAAATATCAATTGGAAACGGTTTCCATATATCGGAATTTATCACTCAACCACAGAGAACAGCCGGGGCTCATTGTATGGCCGGAAACCGCAACCCCTTTCTTTTTCCAGGATATTAATGATTTAAACCGTGAAGTGTTGTGTGTTGCTTCTTCATCAAGATCATGGCTGTTGTTTGGAAGTCCTTCCTACAAAAAGGATTCTCAAGGAATGGCGATTTATAACAGTGCTTTTCTCTTATCTCCGGACGGTACAATACAGGGAAAATATGACAAGATGCATCTCGTGCCTTTTGGAGAATACGTGCCTTTAAGGCAGTTTTTGCCATTTATCGGCAAGCTGGTTGTCGGTGTTGGTGATTTTCAGACAGGCATCGGTTACATTCCCCTGAAAATGGAATCACATAAGCCAGGCGTACTGATATGTTATGAAGGAATTCTTCCTGAAGCAGCAGGAGCATATAAAAGAGCAGGTGCGGATCTGCTGATTAATATTACCAACGATGCATGGTTTGGAATGACATCGGCTCCATATCAGCATCTCTCAATGACAACATTCAGGGCGATCGAGAACAGAATGTATCTGGTGAGAGCCGCAAATACAGGAATATCAGCAATAATTGATCCTGCGGGGAAAGTATTATCACAGTCTCCTCTGTTTGAGCAGGCAACCGTTCAGGGAATTGTAAAGTATTTTGACAAAAAGACCATCTACAGCACATACGGAGATTTCTTTGTCTATTTATGCCTGTTTTTTACTTTAGGTATAATCATATACAGTTTTATAAAAAAAGGAGGTTCAGGCCATGCTGGAAGGATTTGATGAAAGTGTCATTGATTTAAGAAAGAGAATAAACAGTCTCGGGAAATGTCTTTGACATAGCTGAAAAAGAAAAAATTATTCATGAGCTTGAGATAACTTCTCAAAAAGAGGATTTTTGGAACGATCAGGAAAAAGCGCGTGAAATTCTAAAGAAGAAAACCAAGCTTTCCTCGGTTGTAGATTCCTGGAAGAAGCAAAAAACAAGTCTGAATGATATTGAGCTTCTCTACACTCTCGCCAGCGAAGAGAATGAAGAATCAACTCTTTTCGAAATATCGAATGATATTGAAAAACTGAAAAGGGATGTTAGAAACGAAGAGTTGCGCCTCATGCTTGGATCAGAGCAGGATGTTCTGAGTGCTATAATGTCTATCAATGCCGGTGCAGGTGGAACAGAGGCCCAGGACTGGGTTGAGATACTTTTAAGAATGTACCTGAGATGGGCCGAAAAAAAGGGGTATGCGACGAGCATCATTGATTATCAGCCGGGTGATGAAGCCGGCATCAAAAGCGTGTCATTTACCATGGAAGGTGAATACGCCTATGGCTATGCCAAGGCAGAGACGGGGATACACAGGCTGGTGAGAATATCTCCATTTGATGCAGGCGCACGCAGGCATACGTCCTTTGCATCCGTTTTTGTATATCCGGAAGTAAATGACGAAATTGTAATTGAGATTGACGAAGGTGACCTGAGGATTGACACATATCGTTCGACAGGAGCAGGCGGTCAACATGTAAACAAGACTGATTCAGCAGTAAGGATTACTCATTTGCCGACAGGGATAGTCGTGCAGTGCCAGAATGAAAGATCGCAGCATAAAAACAAGGCAATGGCGATGAAATACCTGAAATCAAGATTATATGAGTTAAAACTGAAAGAACAGAATGAGAAGCTGAATGAAGTTAACAAAACAAAAAAGGATATTGCCTGGGGGAGCCAGATCCGCTCATACGTGCTGCACCCATATAAAATGATCAAAGATCATAGAACTAATCTTGAGGTAGGCAATGTTAACAGAATATTAGACGGTGATATCGATGATTTTATAGAATCCTACCTGTTAGCAAGCGTGTCGGAAGACCAGGCCGGGCAATAAATGCTATGGAAAGTGGGAAATATGTGTTATAGCCGAACCATGTGTAGTTATGGCTGTGTTAAAAACTTACATGTTTATTAGGGAGAATATTTAATGACTTTGATAAAGCGTTTTATTTCCATGACAGGCCTTGTTGCAGTATTTCTGTCTTTCGCCATGATGCCGCCTTCTGTAAGTCTGGTGTACAGTGATGAAAAACCTGAAAAGAAATTCACTGCTGATGTAGCCGATTCCACCGTGAAGAAAGGGGAAAGTCATAAAAAGACAGAACCCGCAGATGTGATGAATAATGATGAAAACAACGAAGAAAATAACACACAGGCTGCAAATAATGATGCTGCTGATGAAAAAGAAGAGCAGGACATAATGGAAGATGCGCTCGCTCTTCTTGAGGAGTCACAGGAATACTGGAATAAGGGAGACATTGAGAGCGCTCTGGAATTGCTGGACCAGGCTTATTCACTGATACTTGATACAGATGGTGACCCTGCTATTGCCCGTCAAAAGGATGATGTAAGACTGCTGATCTCAAAAAGAATTCTCGCCATATACAACTCTATGCACACAGCAACTTCAGGGAAGCGAAGTGAAATCCCTCTGGTTATGAATGAAGATGTTCAATACGAAATTAAAATGTTTCAAACAAGAGAAAGGGAGTTTTTTATAAACTCATATAACCGGTCCGGTTTGTACAGGCCAACCATTGTTAAGGAGCTCAAAAAAGCGGGTATCCCCGAAGAGCTTTCCTGGCTTCCTCTTGTTGAAAGCGGATTTAAAATAACCGCATTATCGCCGGCACGTGCCTTGGGATTATGGCAATTCATACCATCAACCGGCTATAAGTACGGAATGAGCCGTGATGAATGGATCGATGAGAGAATGGATGTTGATAAATCCACAAAAGCCGCTATTGGTTATCTTAAAGATCTGCACGGTATGTTCGGTGACTGGTTGACCGGTCTGGCTGCATATAACTGTGGTGAAGGCAGAATCATGAGGGTCATATCACGTCAGCATTTAAATTATCTCGACCATTTCTGGGATCTGTATCGGCAATTACCAAGGGAAACCGCGCGCTACGTACCAAGATTTTTAGCTACCCTGCATATTATCAAGGATCCGAAGAAGTATGGAATGGATTTGGGAACTCCTAAAGAAAAGCCGATGAGTTATGAAAAGGTAAAGTCCACAAAATCTATGAAATTAGAGGATATCGCTACAAAATTGAACATATCGGAGGATGTTCTCACATTCCTGAATCCGGAGCTCAAACACAAGGCAACGCCCGACAGGGAGTATGAGTTAAAAGTCCCCTTGGAAATGGCGGAAAAGTTTGCGGCTGTAGCGGATGAAATTCCTAAACTGGAACGGCCGAAACAATTATCTTATTCAGCTTCATCCCGCAGTGTTGTTAGACACAAAGTCAGACGTGGTGAAACGCTGGCATCAATTGCGCGAAAGTATGGTACATCGGTAGGTGCGATTCGAGATTATAATCATCTGGCAGCCAGAAGAGGAGTTGTGCAGGGACAGCGTGTCATCGTTCCGGTTCGTGAGCGCCGTGTTGTATCAGATCATGCATCCAATCACAGTTCTACCGTCCGAGCGAAGCAGGCAGGCAAAGTTTCCACCCACCATGTGAAGAAAGGTGAAACGCTGATTTCGGTTTCAAAGCGATATAACATGACAGTTCCTGAAATTAAAAAGATGAACGGCATGAAGAACAATGTTTTAAAACCGGGTCAGATTATAAAGGTCAGCTATCAAACGAAGGAAATATCACCTGCAAAAACGAAGAAGAAAGTGGTAAAAAAGAAACTTGCAAGGAAGAATACAGCAAGAAGAAATATTGATTAATCATCTCATGAGATATCGTAACCTTTAATAAGAAAAAAAATTTCTTTTGACTTTGTTTTCATCTTATTAGATTCGCTCCTGGTGGTATTTTCATGGTTGTACCCAATCAGATGGAGAATGCCGTGAATCAGGAGGTAATCGATTTCATCATTCATCGAAATGCCGGTTTTCCGGGCTTCTTCTTGTGCTTTTTCCGCTGAGATGACAACATCGCCAAGAATCTTTGGATTAACAGTCCCGAATTCACCTTCCAGCATAGAAAAAGAGATAACATTTGTGGTAGAGTTTTTCCCCAGATAGACCTTGTTGATTTCCATAATTTCCTGATTATCCACAATTACAATACTTAACTCAGAGCCGGTCAAATCAAGGTGTCTAAGAATTTTACCTGCAGTTGACCGAAGTCTCCTAATGTCTATCTTTATTTTTGTCTGTCGATTTTCTGTCAGAATTGCCATTATTTATGCCATTTGATTCCTTGCGGCCGGATTCGGGGTAATCTATCCTGTGATGAAATATTCCATTTAATATTCGAGCAAAACTTTCTGTTATTTTGTTCAAATCTTTGAGCGTAATTTCGCATTCATCAAGCTGTCCATCGGCAAATACTCTCTCTATTCTTTCCTTGACGAGGTTGTTAATCCTTGAAGGAGTAGGATTGGTAAGAGTTCTAGAGGAAGCCTCAAGGACATCGCCAAGAAGAACAAGCCCTGCTTCTCTTGTTTGCGGTTTAGGTCCCGGATATCTGAAGTCGCTCTCCGGCAAAGAACGAATGGAAATATCCTTATCCTTCTTTGCCTTGTCATAAAAAAAACTAACAAGACCGGTTCCGTGATGCTGGCGAATAATATCGGTTATCAGATTTCCAAGCCTTACTTCCTGAGCTATTTCGCAGCCATCTTTTACGTGTGATATTATTACGAGACTGCTCATTTTGGGGGTGAGCTTATCATGCCTGTTTTCCCCACTCCTCTGGTTTTCAATAAAGTAACTGGCTTTTTTAATTTTTCCAATGTCATGATAATAAGCGCTTACCTTTGCCAGTAAAGAATTTGCTCCGATGGATTCCGCCGCTGCTTCTACCAGTGAGGCAACAACAATGCTGTGATGATATGTGCCGGGAGCTTCAATTATCATCCTTTGGAAAATAGGCTGGTTAAGGTTTGCCAGCTCAAGGAGCTTTATGTCCGTGGTGTAATTAAAAAAAGCCTCGAAAAGCGGCGTGATTCCCGCAGCCAGGAAACCTGTGATCACACCACCGGAAAATCCCATAAGCATCTTGATAACGATATCAAGATCAAAAAGATTTCCTGATAACAGGGAAAGAACAAGAATGATGAAGGCGTTAACAATTCCGATAAAAAAACCGGCTCTGAAGAATGCGGAACGCTTCCTGCACTGAACGATGTGAGCCGCTACGGCAATATTGCCGAATAAAGAAAATAAGGACATTTCAAGCTTGTTGGCAAAAAGAAAAGAAATGAGGAATGATGTCAGTATTGAAAAAGAGAAAGACGTGTTTCTGTTAATCAATATGGCAACGAGCATAGAGCTCACAGCAAAAGGTATAGCGAAAAAATACGTCTCAATTGGCGAGGATGGAAAAGCACGATGAACGGCCGCGGAAATGAATATGCCTGATCCTATGATTAGAATTTGAAGTAAAACGGCAGAAGCGAGAAACAGCATGTCAATGACTATGTTGTCATGTTTTTTAATCCATTCACGCGAAAGGAAGTACAGGGCAAAGGTTAGAGAAAATATCATCAGGAACATACCCAAAGAGACCAGTAGTTGTGAGAAATAGATGGTTTTTGATTTTTTGTATAACGCATCCAATTTATCAAGGTCGGTTATAGAAATTTTTTCTCCTTCCCTCACTATTACTTCGTTTTTTTGAACCTTAAAAAAAACCGGATCGACGCCTTGCAAAATCCCTTCTTTAAAATGTTCTGTAGCTGCCTTGCTGTATATAAGATTCGGTCTGGCGATCTTTTTTATAAAAGAAAAAAGTGTTTGTCTGAAATGATTGCTTTCGCTGCTAAAGATGGTTTTAATGCTTTTTTCGATTTTAGTTTCTATATCATTGATATTTAATATTCCAGAAATGTCGCTTTTCTCTTCCTGCTTGTTGTCGGAAATATCTCTGATAATGATTCCCTTATCTCTTTCATGCTTGGTAAAAACAGAATTTGTTATCACGTTGCCGTTGTAAGAAGTTATTATCAAAGCGGATATTTTCGATAAGAACTCCTGCGACAAACGGTGTTTATAGATCAGATTGAATTCATCTTGAGTTAAGGATACTTTTAACAGTTTTTCTGTTTCTTTTTTTCCTTCCTCAGCTATTCTTTTACTATCAGCAAGTTGTTCCGATATGACTTTCGGGGAAAATTTTTTGTGAATCTCTTCCAGGTTCTGAAATATTGATGAAAGAATTTTTGTCAACTGTGAGGGAACGTTTTTATCAAAGATGTATACTGATCGAAAATTCTCAATGGCTTCCAGTTTTTTAATTTCTGTGGCATTCCTGTCTAAAACAAGGAAATCGCGATCTGCGCGTACATCCTTGCCGGCAATGATCCCCACCTTGTATTCAGGGTGAGATACGTTTATTTGAGGTGTAAGAATCAGTGACAACACAAGACTGAAGGTGATGAGAATAAACCATTTCTGAAAAGCCCTTTTTTTTGCAAATTCAGGGAGGATATTCAGGCGAGTGGCTGTTTCCTTAAAGAGTGAGGCGGCTTTATCAGTTGCTTCATCTATGCGGTTCATATCAAAAAACCTGTCTCAGGTCCTTTTCTTTGTCTGATCAAGGTGATTGTATGCTCTGATCACGTCCTGTACCAAAGGGTGCCTTACAACGTCCATATCGGAAAAATGAATGAATTTTATCCCTTCTGTCTTCTTTAATATTTGTTCTGCTTCTATTAGGCCTGAAATCTTGTCGGGAGGCAAATCAATTTGGGTCACATCTCCGGTAATGACTGCCTTGGATCCAAACCCGAGACGTGTAAGAAACATTTTCATTTGTTCAGAAGTAGTGTTTTGGGCTTCATCAAGAATCACAAAAGAATCGTTAAGAGTTCTCCCGCGCATGAAAGCCAAAGGCGCCACTTCAATCACGCCTTTGCTGATGAGTGCTGATGCCCGGTCAAAATCTAACATATCAAATAAGGCGTCATACAATGGCCTTAGATAGGGGTTTACTTTTTCAGCAAGATCGCCCGGCAGGAATCCAAGCTTCTCGCCTGCTTCAACGGCAGGTCTGGCGAGCGCTATCCTGTTTACCCTTTTTTCTGTGAGAGCTGATACGGCCATTGCCATTGCCAGGTACGTTTTGCCTGTGCCTGCCGGACCGATGCCAAAAACCATGTCATTTTTTCTAATCGAGTCTATATAATGCTTCTGGGCGATGCTTTTGGGGGTTATTATCCTTTTTTTAGATGATATAAACACCGTGTCAGTAAATATGCCCTCAAGACTTACAGCGGGATTTTCAGAGAGGATTCTATGTGCATAATCTATATCAGCCGGAACTATGGGATGACCTTTTTCTATGATGGAATAAATCTGGGTAAACAGGTTTTTCACTAAATCAACAGAAAAGGCTTCTCCTGAAATTGTCAGAATATTCCCTCTTGCAGAAACCTTGACGCGTTCAAGTTTTTCTATAAGCTTGACATTGCGGTCATGTTCACCGAAAAGGCTTCTCAAGATATCGTTATCCGAGAAGGTGATCTTTTCAATTAGAAATGTGTCGGGCTTTTGCTTCAATTAAAAATGTATCCTATGAACATTTTCAATGCTATTACATTTCGCGTATTTCCAATAAAATATATGGGTAAATGCTAACATGGAGAAACGGTTAATGCAAGTATTTTAAGTATATAAGAGTATAACAGCTATTGCTGAAGGAAAAGATGTGCATATACTTTCGCATTGCCTATCAGGTCGTTAATCAGACAATGCTCATCAGGCTGATGGGCTGTCTGAAGAAGTTTGGACCATACTGCTGCAGGGTATCCGGCTTTTCTAAAAAGAGCAGCAACTGTACCTGCGCCTATTCCCCGTGGTTCTGCGCACACATTGTACACGTCTTTGATGGCTTGTTGAAGAGCTGACACAACAGGAGCATCAGGAGATGTTGCCGGGGGCGATTGAACGTATTGAACATCGGTTATCTCAATATGGACATTGAACAGTTGTTCGATTTCATCTGCAAAACGCCTGAATGTTTTAATAACTTCAGACAATTCATATTGAGGTAATACCCTGCAGTCCACAAAAAAGACATCTTCACCCGGGATCGTGTTTATATTGGGGACATTTGCCTCTTTTTTCGTGGGTTGAAAAGTGCTGAAAGGCGGATCGAAAAAATCATCAGAATCATTATAGATACTGCCGAGTTCGTTTAGTCTGACTACCATGTGGGAGGCGGCTTTAAATGAATTAATGCCTTCATGAGGTCTGCTTGCGTGACATTGCTTTCCTAGAGTTCTTATGCGCAGCCAAAGAAGGCTTTTCTCTGTCACCTCGATTAGAGTTCCCTCTTCATTGCCTGAGTCCGGAACTACTATCATGTCCTCCTTTCCAAAAGGATTCCGGTTGCTTTTAAGAATATGGGCAAGTCCGTACTCACTTGCCGTCTCTTCATCGGAAACGAATGCCAGGCCAATGGATCTTGCTGTACAGATGCCCTCCTCCATAACAGCTTTAGCCGCAAATATGGAAGACACCATGTCCTGCTGATTATCAACAACACCGCGGCCAAATATTTTTCCATCCTGGACAAAACCACGATATGGATTACCACTCCATAGTCTGAGTTCGCCCGGGGGCACTATGTCCAGATGTGTCATGATCCATGTTGCACGTTCAGATTGTCCCGGGATTTTCAAAACAATATTAGGTCGGATATTGGAAGGAACTCTATCATCCGGTGCATCTATCCGTATGATGTCTCTAAATCCTAATTCATGTAATCTGCCGATCAAAAAACCGGCTTTGTTAATCTCACCTTCGCCCCCGTTGTCTGGCGATATAGCCGGTATGGCCGTCAATTCTATCTGAAGATCTATCATCTCTTTTTCATAATCATCAATACGGGCATAGAGCCTGCGCAGTGTATGCTTGTCATTCATTGTTTAAAACAATCTCCTTTACATCAGGGTATATTGAACGAACCTGTTTTAACGCTTCGTCATTCCCAAGAATCAATAAAGTTGCACTGTCGTTTGTAAGGTATTTGTTAACAACTTCTTGAATACTATTCGCTGCAACTTTTGAAATATTTTTTCTGTATGTAGCCAGATAGTCTGACGGTAATTTGTCATGGCTGATCTTCATTTGCTGATATGCAATCTGGTCGGCCGTTAGAAATGAGAAAAGAAACCCGTTATCTACAGATTTTTTCGCCCATGACATCTCACCCTCGGTTACACCCTTTTTATTTGCATCGCTGATAATTGATTGCAGAAGAAGCAGCGCCGCATGAGTGGATGAAGATTTTGTAATTGCATAAATAACGAATTGGCCATAATTGATATCAGCCCTGTAAAAACTGCCTGTGCTGTATGCAAGCCCTTGATCGGTTCTGACTTTCTGAAATATTCTGGACGTGAAACCGCCGCTTCCAATTATAAAATCAAAGATACTGAAGGGGAAATACGAGGAATCCTTCTTGCCCGGCGCATCATATCCAATAAGGATGACAGATTGAGGAACCGCTTTTTTAACAAAATAAACGCCGCCTTTACTTGTATTCCTCATTTGCTGCAGGTTATCCGTAGCGCCGGTAAGTTTCCATGAACCGAAATACTTATTTGCCATTTTGAATGCTTCTGTATGCGTGATGTCACCGCTCACCGCAATCGCCATGTTTTCTGGACGAAAATACTTTTTATGGAACTGGATCAGATCTTCCCGCTTTATTTCTTCAATTGACTTGATGGAGGGATATCTGCCTCTCGGATCATCTTTATACATCTGCCGGTTAAATTCCCGCCTGGCAAGGCGAAAGGGGTCATCCGGCAGTCTCCTAAGCTCTTCTATCTTGATACTTTTAGCGATCTGCAGTTTTTGTTCTTCAAAGGCAGGAGATATGATCATTCTTGAAAATAGCAGCAGACCTTTGTCCAAATCATCCTTCAGTACAGAAAGCATTGCCGTTGTTGTGTCAGCAGATACGGAAAACTCCAAATAACCTGCAAACTGATCGAGCATCTCATCAACCGAGTCTGCGGGAATACCGACAACGCCTCCCGTTCTTACAAGTCTGCCCGTGATATCGGCAATCCCTTCCTTGTTTTTAAAATCGCAAAAAGAGCCTGTTCTTAAAAGTATTCTGGCAGTAATCAGAGGTATTTCATGATCTGAATATGTAAATAAAGTGATCCCATTATCCAATGTAGATTTCAGAACATTCGGAATCTTGAAATCCAGTTTGCGGGATGTTTTATTCTGCACTTTTTCCGGAGTAAACCTGCAATCGGTGAAAGCCCGCGCATCTGCGCAGTTTAAGGACAGACAAAAAAACAGATATATGAAAATACCCATTTTCAATTTCACTTGGTTTTGCTCCCCTGAGCCGCGGCCGTTTTTGTCAGTCTAACAACCGTCCTGTTTGAATTATTGAGATAGATACCGGCAACTCTCAATACATCGGCCGGCGTGATCTTCTCTATTACTTTGTTATACCGTGATATGTAGCGGTAGTCACCCAGCAGGGCTTCGTAATAGGATAAGCTGCCGGCAATTCCTGAATTCGTAGCCAGGCTACGGATGAAATCAGCTTTCAATTGTTTTTTTACCCGCTGTATCTCCTGATCCGATACAGGTATATTTTTAATCTTGTTAATCTCATCATTGACGGCTTTTTCTATATCACACAGAGTATGAGGATGGCGGGGAGTGGCATAAACCATAAATAGATTTGAAAAACGTGCCCCGGGTGATCCGGCATAAGTGGAAACAGATTCGGCGATTCTTTTCGTTTGTATCAATTCTTTGTACAACCGTGAGGTTCTACCTCTTCCCAGGATGTTTTCTATAATGTCAAATACATAATCGTCCATGGAAGGGGCGCTCGGTTTATGATAACCCATAATGATTCTGGGATTTGAATCAAAAAATAACTCCAGGCGTCTTTCATGAATCTGTTTCGGTTCTGCATTAATTATAACGGGCGGATATTTCCTTCTGGGTATTATCGCAAAATATTTGTTTATAATTTTCATTGTGGTCTTAGGGTTAATATCGCCTACTACAGCAATGACAGTCTTCTCGGGGTCTGAGGTTATCTTTTGAAAATTATATAAATCATCCATACTGATGAAAGGCACATCCGATGACAATCCAAGGACGGGTCTGCCGTAGGGATGTTTCGTGAATGACAGTGAGTAAAATGTCTCCATGAGTTTTCCATCCGGTACGGATTCAATCCTCTGCCTTCTTTCTTCCATAACAACCTTTCGTTCAGTATAAAACTCTCTGAATATCGGGTTTATTATGCGGTCGGCCTCGATATTTGCCCAAAGCTCGATTTTGTCTGATGGAAGGCTGACGTGAAAAGTTGTCATATCCTGACTTGTGGAGGCGTTCATATCCAGTCCTCCATTTTCCGTATATAATCTGTTTATTTCATTTGAGAGTATAAGCCTGTTATGCTCCTTTTGAAGTGTGTCAAGTTCAGATGAAAGCTTATCCAATTTTGATCTGTCGGCATGTATTCCTTTTCTTGCCTCAAAATCCAGGGCGTTTCCAGCCTCACTTATTTTTTTCAATATAATTTTTTCTTCGGAATAGTTTTTGGTGCCGATGGTTTTTGTTCCCTTAAACATCATATGTTCCAGGAAGTGAGCCATACCTGTTTTACCCACCGGTTCGTCGGCAGATCCGACACGCTGTCGGATATAAAAAGACACCGTCGGACTCATGTGTCTTTCGAGCAGCAGGACACGAATGCCGTTTCTGAGGGTATAGGTTTTAACATTTTTTTCCAGGTCATAACAATTGCCGGCATCAGTAAACGCCAGGAAGATAATTGCTAACAAGGTAATCAGAACCGGAGGAAGTTTATACCTGTTCATCTTGCTCTTTGATTTCATTCTTGTGATTGTATAAGGCATGTATCTGAAAGACGGGATAAATGATACCGACCAGGCTGACCAGTATTATCAGGCTGGATGAGAAAAAAATCATGACAAACTCAAGTGCATTTTTCATTTTATACGCTGCTATCATGCTGTTAATGCCAAATATTAAAAAAAATATGGAAGCTGTTCCAATGAACACGATTTTAAACCACCATAATTTAGAACCCATAAATAAATCCCATCGGCTTTCATTTATGTCAGTTTTATGTCGTTAGTAATATATCGTTGGCGCATATGAATCAAGGATTATTGTTGAATTCTTAAGCCCGTCGTTGACGAAATGTGTGTGTTTAATATCATCTTGTTATTTCTAGGGAATCATTCTATTATGCTGTCAAGGATAAGGATATGGGAAAAAGTGCAAAAATTAAATGTACATTCATGTTGATTGTAATATTAACTCTGACAATTATTATGGCTATAGGGTGGGGGTTCAAGATCGTTATGATCACAGCAATCTCAATATACGTCTTAACTTCATTTGTTTTTTTAACCCTGAACAGTGAGTCTTAAAACGAACAGCATATTTATCGACAAAAATAAAATAATCTGGTAAATTAACCCATTGAATCATTTCACTAATAGTTGTTATCAAGACTTGACAAGGAGGTAAGTAATCATGAAACGATCTATTCTTTGTTCAGTTCTGGCTCTATTTTTGATGATATTTATAAAAATGGATGCGCAAGCAGAAGAACCTTACAGCGTGATATTCAGAAATGGAGGTTCTGTTACTGCTATACACCACGTCTTCGAAGGACAAATGCTGAAAATATACCTGCTCAATCCGGCGGATGGAATTTTAAGTGTGGATAAATCGCTGATTGAAAAACCTTCATACGGCACCGGGATGTCTAAAAGGCATAAGAGTTCAGCGCACAAGCTAAAGAGAAAAAAGAGCTCGAAAAGTAAATAATCATAAATGGTAAGAGAAAAGGGAAGATAAATGAACCTATACTTAAAACTGCTTTTAATTATCCTGATAAGCGTTTCATCTAATGCGTGTACTACCGGGAAGGCTTCGTTGCGGGAGAAATTAAATTTTCATGAAACCAGATCTATAAAATACTGGGGTCTTGATTGGAGGGATAAGAATTTTTCTCAAAGATTGTCAGCGGCCCCCAACCTGCTTATCAAGAAGCTGCATATAGAAAATGAACTGTACGATTTTAAGGAAAAACCCGAATCCGCCGAGCCCACTAAAGAGTTTTCAGATGCTCTGGAACAACTGGAAATATTATTGCCGATAAAGCTGAGGGAACTGGCAAAAGACCGCATAATAGGTGTTTTTATCGTGGATAATTTAGGTGGAACTGGATTTGCGGATGCGGTTTCGGATGAAAATGGGGTCGATAAATATGCCATCATAGTATTGGACAGAGGAGTTTTGCTGAAGCGCAGGGCCAATGAATGGGCGACATGGAAAGAAAGAAGTGTTTTTAAACAGGATAAGGACAAACAGACAGAACTGAAGGTCATTATTGAAAAGGATTCAGATGACACAGTGGCAAACGCAATACGGTATATTCTTCTTCATGAAATAGGTCACTCACTGGGAGTTGTTTCCGGGGTCCATTCATCATGGAATTCATCTCCCGTTGTGTCAACCAAGTACCCTTTCACTACTCTTTCATGGAAAATGTCGGACGGCAAAGTTGAAAGTCTTTTTGATGACATGATGCCCCAGAGAAGATTTATACGTTCATATGCGTTTGGCGCATCCAGGTTATCTTCTGATCAGATAGAAAATCTCTATGCAGTCGTTTTTGACAATACCAATTTCCCTACGATACATGCCGCTGCAGACATATGGGAGGATTTTGCGGAAACATTTACTACTTACATGCACGTCATAAAAGAGAAAAGACCATACGAGGTTCAGATAAATACAGCAGATAATCTGAATTTAAATTACAGGTCGTGCTGGGAAAAGGGAACATGTTTGGATAAGAAAAATTTTATGGATCAGTGGTTGAAGGATCCGTTGAACTATAAAGGAAAGTAGATCATATCCATCAATACCGGGGACTGTTTTTG
Source organism: uncultured Syntrophaceae bacterium (assembly GCA_964558665.1). Lineage (GTDB taxonomy): Bacteria > Desulfobacterota > Syntrophia > Syntrophales > PHBD01 > CAZLFA01. The sequence goes on along the minus strand of CAZLFA010000004.1, from coordinate 94,096 downwards.
AAAAAATGTAAAAGTGCCATAATACTTTTGAGCGGCGGCCTTGATTCCGCCACGATTATGGCCATGATAAAATCGCAGGGATATGAAATCTTCGCATTGAGTTTTCAATATGGACAACGCCATGCTTTCGAACTTGAAGCGGCAAAGCGAATTGCAGAAAAATTCGACGTCATTAAGCATCTTTTTATAAATGTTGATATGTCTGTGATAGGCGGTTCTGCTTTAACCGGCAGTTTTGAAGTGCCGAAAAGAAAGGGCGCGGACATTGAGAAGGATTCCATTCCCATTACATATGTGCCGGCCCGGAATACAGTATTCCTGTCATATGCACTGGCATGGGCGGAAGTAATGGGCATCGAAGAGATATATATAGGCGTAAACGCCCTTGACTATAGCGGTTATCCTGACTGTCGGCCGGAATACATTGAGGCCTTTGAGCGCATGGCAAACCTTGCCACAAAAGCCGCAGTCGAAGGCAGGATGAATTTTAAAATTCAAACCCCTCTGATTAATCTGAAGAAGTCTCAAATCATAAAAATCGGTGCAGAGTTGGGGTTCGATTACGGCATGACCCATAGTTGCTATGATCCCGATTCCAGCGGAAGATCCTGCGGAGAATGTGACAGCTGCCTGCTAAGAAAGAAAGGCTTCTCTGAGGCAGGAATATCCGACCCCACAATATACGCAGGGTGAAAACCAGGCTTGTTGGATAATTGTGGAACCTTCATATCTCAAATTGTCAAGAGAAGGAAATCTAAAGAAGCGAATTGATCATGCAGTTGATCTTCTTGGAAATTGCTCCATGTGTCCGCGTCAGTGTCATGTAAACAGATTCTCAGGTGAGAAGGGGTTTTGCAGAGCAGGCAGATATGCGCGTTTGGCAAGCTTCAATGCACATTTTGGAGAGGAGGCACCGCTTGTAGGCAGACACGGTTCAGGGACGATTTTTTTCGGTCTTTGTAATCTGATGTGTTCCTTCTGCCAGAATTATGAAATCAGTCATTTTGAAGAAGGGCATGAAATAGAACCGCAAGAACTGGCTGAAATAATGATCAGGCTGCAGGAGTGGGGATGCCATAATATAAATCTTGTAACCCCCACTCATTTCACGGCACAGATCCTCGAGAGTCTGCCGATTGCAATAAGCATGGGGTTGAATTTGCCTCTTGTATATAACTGTGGCGGCTATGAAAATATTGACACCCTGAATATTCTGGAAGGTGTGATAGATATATATATGCCGGACTTTAAATTCTGGGATGATAATTATTCGGAACAGCTATGCCGCGCACCGGACTATGCTCTGTTTGCAAAAGAGGCAATGAAGGAAATGCACAGGCAGGTGGGAGACCTCATCATAAATGAACAAGGGGTGGCTGAAAGGGGATTGTTAGTACGCCATCTGGTGATGCCTGATTCCATGGCTGGCACAGAGTTTATCATGCAATTCATAGCCGAACAGATCTCAAAAAACACATATGTCAATATCATGGATCAGTACAGGCCTTGCGGAGACGCATATAATCATCAATATATGGGAAGGCGCATTACTCAGCGTGAATATACGGAAGCAATACAAGCTGCAAGAAACGCCGGTTTGCATCGCCTGGACAGTTAGAAAGCATCAAACGGAAACATCGTGCTATGGGAGACGTCAATAAACTGAAATCTGTTTTATGATTCTGGTGGAATCTGTCTATCAGCATTATGTGAATTAAACCACGAAATTCGGGAGGGATGTGATGAGTTCAAGCAGACCGGGCAGCACCAATCAATCACAGGAACAATACTTGAAACCTCCGGGACTGTCAGATCTCAAGATGCTCCTGGAAAGGTTAAACAAAAAAACAGGAACGGATATACCCGACTATGAGCCGATCCAACCAAAGGGCGGGGCAATAAGGGTTCTGCCGTTTATTCTGATAATAATTGTTTTATCTTTGTTATTTGGCGCTTATGAACTGCTGACGGGTTCTGAACCATACAAGCTGGCGGAGAAATACATCAGGGAAAATCAGGAACTGCAGATGTCCTTTGGAAAGATTGTCGAATGCGATCCCTGGGTGCCTTTCAACTTTAATATCTCAGGAGGGGAGGGTAGAGTAAAGCTTGCGTTTTCCGTCAAGGGGGAATCCGGTTCCACAAAGGCATACATAACAATGCTCAGGAGACAGGGTCAATGGGGAATCACATCCGCTCAATACGTAGACCGTGCCGGTATTTACAGAGCTTTGATGATTGATGACAAGTATAAAATTCAAGGCAGGGCAGGCGTTGTAAATAATGTTCCGGATAAAAACAGACAGTTTATTGCATCAGGGCATCGATACTTTAAGCAGCAGGACTATGACAAGGCAATTTCCGAATACAGTAAGGCCATAACAAATGAGCCGTCAAACTTTCAGGGGTACTACTGGCGGGGCATGGCATATGTGAAGAAGAACATGGACAATGAAGCCTTCGCCGATTTTTCAAAAGTAGTTGAAGTGATGCCGCAAAATGCCGCTGCGCACAATTGGCTGGGATGGCTGCACAGCAAAAATAAACGTTATCCGGAGGCTATTGTCTCACTATCACGGGCGCTGGAGATTAATCCAAAAAATGGATGGACATATTATCAGCGCGGCCATTGTTATCTGGCCAGGGGAGAGCGAGCGAAGGCGTTGGATGATTTCAACAAGGGATGCGACCTGGGAAATAAAAATTCGTGCCGCGTTCTTGATGTTATCACAAAAAGAGGATAGAAAGAGAATCTATCACTTGGCTGAATATGATCTCTCCATCTGATGCCAGTCCTTTATCCAGTCGAAATACTCAAGCCCATAAAAATTCTTTTTATAGTCGTAAAAAGAGGGTTGTTTATATGCATAGCCGGGATAGAGATAATTATAACCGTTGTCCAATGAATATCTGATTTCAAGAAGAATAACATATATCCCTAAACTTCTCCTGCCATAGGACGGGTCAAAGAATGTGTAGACGCTTGAGGTGGATGTCTTCCCCAGGTCCAGATAACCCACACCTATCAGCCTGTCTTTGTCGAAAAGGTCGAATTCGATTGCCTCACACGGTACCCTGGCCGGATAAAAGGAAAAGAAGTTATGGAGCGAATCAGGGATGTTCTCTCTGAAGCGCATCTTGTGGATGTCGAACAGGCGCTGCTTTTCGTGATCCAGGGTGGCTTTGGCAATCTTCACCTCGATGTCGCGGTTTCTTCTCTCGATCCTTTTCTGGCTCTGCGAGTGCCTGAACTTCCTGAGATTGATTCTCAGCGGGATTACATCGCAGAGCATGTTATCGTGGGTGCCGGCGTTATAGCGGAAAAAGGTTGTACCGAAGTGCCTGAAGCCGCAGGACCACAGCCTGTCCATGTCTTCCGGCCGCACCATTGTGCATTCAAAACTATCCCAAATCATGAAACTCCCCTTATTACACGTTTAATCACCAGGAAACTATATCAAAATAAGTATATAAATCAAATAGTTCGTAATTGATATTTGGACCCGGATCGTGTATGAATAGACCTGTTTCACTGAAGGCGACGCACTCAATCCCCGATTGCCGGCTGCCGCCGTTTCTTTTGAATTAACACAAACACTGAGTTTATGGCATCGCGGTTATTAATGGAAGGAACTTGTTCCCACCTAGTCATTGCGACCCTTTTGCTTTGCTCAAGGTTAAACTCAGGGAGCGCGGCAATACGACAGCGTCATCGCGAGTAGCACAGCGACGCAGCGATCTCGGTACCTTTATTCATGAGACTGCCGCGCCGGCCTTCGACCTCTTCGCAATGACAGAACCGGGACTGGAAAGTCCCGGCTATCGGATTAAAGATGGATGAAACACTGATCAACTTCAGAACAGCACGGGTAGCCGGGGTTTTCCAACCCCGGTAAGCATCGTAAAATCCATTGACAGCACTGAATCACGATGGCTATTATTTAAAACCATGAGTGACAACAACTCCTTCAACCCCGGATACCTATCAAGAAACACCCACATTCAGACCTTCTTCGCGTCGTCACAGATGCGGTTAATCGGCCGTCGCCGCATAGAAGGCAGATCGGAAAGGATGCTGATCGATGCCGGCAACGGTGTCCGGCTTCTGGGATATCACACGCGTCATTCCGGGGTTCACCCAAAAGGTGTCGTGACATTGCTTCACGGATGGGAAGGCAGTTCTGAATCAGCCTACATCCTGTCCACGGCGAGGTGTCTCTTTGATCACGGCTATGACGTCTTCAGGCTCAACCTGAGAGACCACGGGGACAGCCATGACCTGAACGAGGGGCTGTTCCACGGCGCCTTGCTGGAAGAGGTGTTCAATGCCTATTTGAAAGTAACGGAGATGTCACCCGAACTTCCTCAGTATTTCGTGGGATTTTCCCTGGGCGGCAATTTTGCCCTGAGGATAGCGCTTTTGCAGTCAAAAAGACGGATCAGGAACCTGAAGCGCATACTTGCCATTAGCCCGGCACTGGACCCTTACAAGGCCACGGTGTCCATAGACACTAATTTCCAGATTTACAGACGGTATTTCCTCAAGAAGTGGAAGCGCTCCCTGGCAAAGAAACAGGCGCTTTTCCCATCAATTTACGATTTTTCGGAAGCACTCAAAATGGATACATGCATGGCCATGACAGAGTCCGTCATGTCATATTACCCGCAGTTTAAAGATTACCGGGACTATTTCAGCCACTACACCCTCTTGGGGGATACGTTCATGGATCTGGCAGTTCCCGTCACCATTATCATATCGGAAGACGACCCGGTGATTCCGATTGATGATGTAAGGGGCCTGGTAAAAAGCCCGTATCTTGATGTCTGCATTCATAAGCACGGCGGCCACTGCGGTTTTTTCAACACCATTCCCTACGACTGCTGGTACGAAAATGAAATTGAAAGACTTTTTTCCGCCGTCGCCGACTGATTTCCCGATATTGCCTTATAACTTCCTCGCTTTTCCCCTGAGTCCCTTTGCTTCCCTTTTCAGGCTGTCATACAACTCGAGCGACAGGGTACCGCTGCGGCAGGGCAGGAGTGAGTTATTGTGAAAAAGCGGCTCACCGGCTATGTCATAGGGCGAGGACGCAACCGCTTCATCCCAAAGTGCCGTGCCCGGGATGGGTGAATACTCTGCGATTATGGGGGACGCACCCTGCTCGTAGACGAAATTAATGGTATCCCGCACCTCTTCTGCTGACTGACCCGGCATGCCGCACATGATGTAAACCCCTATATCCGCGGCGCTGTAACCTGCGTTCTTGAGGTGGATAATGGCCTCAGTGAGGTCTTTGTTTCTTACTTTTCCCCCTGTCGCGGATTGTCTTTCGGTATTTGCCGTCTCGAAGCCAAAACGGATGGTCTTAAAGCCGGATTGATGGAGAAGCCGGGCGACCTTTTCGCTAACCTGGCTCAGATGCAGCCCGTTGGGACAGTGGAATTGCACAGGTAATCTGCGGTTGACAACTTCTTCTGTCATGGGAATTATCATATTATCAGGGTCTATCAAAAGAGCGTCATCGTACAAAGAAAAGTGTTTTGCCCCTAGGGATTTATACCAATATTCAATTTCATCGACAACCTTTACAGGATCCCGTTTCGAGTAAGATGCATATAAGAGCTTTGAAGCGCAATAGGTGCATTTCATGGGACATCCTCTGGAAGTTAGAATGGGGAGCTGATCGGGATTATTGATGAGATCATAGGAAGGGTAGGGCAGATCGTCGATCATCCCCATATCGGGTATGAAGGACGGTTCCCCGTTCATGATCTCTCTGATGATACCCTCCATCCGGTTTTCGGCATTTGACGGGATTATGTAATCGGCCCCGGATTTCACTGCATGCTCTGGACACAAAGTAACATAGTTGCCACCCAGAAGGACAGGGACATCGGGAAAGACCTCTTTTGCCAAACGAATTGCTTCAAATACACCCGGATACCAGTAGGTCATCTTCGACGTGATAAAGATAAAAGAGGGCTTTTTTGATTTTTTGAGCGATTCGATAAAGCAGTCCGGTCTGATTCCATAGCGTCTGTATTTCTTTTTAACGTCGGCGAGAGGGGAGGGCTTTTCAATCGTTTCTTTGTGGAATTGCCCGTCACCGAATAGGCCCCTCTTCGGCCTTTTTAATTTCGAATCCCGAAGCATGTACGGATGAAAGGGGTCTAGGCAGTCTATGAAGGAAACTTCATATCCGTTCCTGCGCAGGTAAGAGGCGATATATAGGATGCCGATGGGCTTTGCCCAAAAGTCGTATGCAGCAAAGTCATGTATCCAGGGATTGATTAAAAGGACATGGTTTTTCATGACAATACGAAAATTTGTATTATCTAATAATGTACATTAAGTTAAACAGTATAAGTACTTATGATGAATACCGAACAAGCATAAAAATATATGCAAATAAATGCATTAACAAAGAACAATTGTTATGCTATATAAGTCAATAACTTGAACCGTCTAAATGCAAATAGTGCCTTAGCTATGAAACCAGTATTATTGAAAAACTTGATATCGAGTGTAGAATTGATAAAAAAAGCAGGGATATCAAGAGCTACGTTAAACAATTATATCAAAAGGGGGCTAATTGCAAAGCCAATTATTAAAAAGCCAGCGGAAAAAAGTTCAAAGGCCAAACGCATAGGATATTTTGATCTTGAAACGCTGGAAAGGATAATGCAAATCCTTGCATTAAAGAATCAAGGTTATTCCATGTCACAGGTTGCGGATTTTTTGGCAATAGAGAATAATCAAACAAATGATAAACAATTGCATTTACAATTTAATGATGAGGAGAAATCACGATCCTTGCGTAATGAGAACATGATGCAATGTGTCTCATTAAAGGAATTAGATAAAGAAAAAATAATAGATGAGAAGCAGATATTTTCTGATGGTATGAAATATCATTGCTTTTCAGTTCTTGTGGCAAAACTGAAAGATGTAATCAGGGATGAACTTCCGTCAAGGGAATATGCTTTATTGTTAGAATGGTTATGGGATAATGCTCAAACAATACTCGAAGGATTCGATGGAGTGATGAGCAACTGTTCTGAAGATAAGGTAATACTTTTCTTTATTAAAAAGGATGATAAATCTACTTATGTCTTTAAGTCATTATATGCCGCTCTGGAATTGAAAAAATTGATGTTGGAGTATGATAATATCTTGAAAGAAAAGGGGAAAATGAATAATGAAATTCATCTTGATATTGGAATAAGTGAGGGGCATGGTTTGTTAAAGAAAACACTGAATGGAATAAAGGATAATATTTATAATGACTTCGGAACTACAGTATTAAAAGCGGAAGCATTGGCGGATTTTTCAAGCTGCGGATCAATATGGACAACGAAATCCACCATAGAAATACTGGATGAGTCTGAATATCGAAAAGTTAAATACGGTATAAGGACAACGGAAACAAATAACTCAAAAGTTGAGAATGTGACTTATAACAGGTACACAAGATTAATAGACCGGATTGATATTTCGAATCCTGATAACAAAAAATTTCTCAGTATCGCTATTTTGCCAATAGCCGAAATATATCAGATAACCGAATAGTTACAGACTGATAAATCACCTGGAAAAAACATCATAGAAAACACTTGAAGCAGGTATTTTTTATTGGTAACATGCCGCAAAATTACGGCTGAACTATATGAAAGCACTGTTGCAAAGGGTAGATCAGGCCTCCGTTATTATCGATAATAATGTCGTATCTTCAATAGAAAAAGGGATCCTGGTATTTCTCGGCGTATCTGAAGGTGATGACGTGAAGGATGCGGATTATCTGGTTGAAAAGATTGTCAATCTTAGAATCTATGAAGATGAAAATGGCAAGATGAATCTCTCGCTGATTGATATCTCAGGAGAATTACTTGTTATTTCTCAGTTTACATTAATGGCGGATTGCCGTAAAGGCAGGAGGCCGTCCTTTACGAAGGCTGAAAAGCCTGATAAAGCTGTAACGATGTATGAATATTTCGTAGACAAGGCAAGAAATGCGATACCTGTGGTCAGAACCGGAATATTCCAGGCGATGATGAAAATTGACTTGATAAATAATGGACCGGTGACAATAATACTGGATACCAGAGATAGCAGGTAAGTATTGATGAATATTGAAAACAATGACTTTAAACCGTGTGATATCAGAATAGATAAAGACGGGGTATGGTTTTTCCGTGGAGCTGAAATGTTCCGCAGGGAGTTTGTAAATTTCTTTTACCAGCATTTAATACGGGATGAAACAGGAAGATATGTTATAGAACTTGAAAATGACCGTTGTTATATTGATGTAGAAGATGCACCATACATAATTAAAGCTGTACAGAGGGAAGAACGTAAAGAAAATGGAGGAGAACGGATACTGTTGCTCCTTTCAGACGGCACGACAGAAAACCTGGCCCCGGATACTTTGTGGATCGGTGATGAAAATGTTGTCTACTGCCGTGTCAGGAATTCAGCTTTTGATGCCAGGTTTTCCAGAGCCAGCTATTATCAACTAGCTGAATATATTAATTATAACGAACTAAAAGACATGTTTTATATAACTGTCAACGGAAACGAATATTATCTCATTAAAAAAGAAAAGAAAGGTTAAATAACATGCTTGATGACAATGTCAGAGAGGCTCTTACCTTTGATGATCTGCTGCTTGTGCCCGCTGAATCGCGTATTATGCCAAAAGAAGTCGATACGGCTACTCTTTTGACAAACAACATTGTTCTCAGTATTCCAATAATCAGTGCTGCCATGGATTCAGTAACTGAATCGGGAACCGCAATATGCATGGCTCAAGAGGGGGGCATCGGCATAATACATCGCAACATGAGCATTGAAAGGCAGGTAGTGGAGGTTGACAAAGTAAAAAAATCTGAAAGCGGAATGATTGTGGATCCAATAACAATCGAACCGGAACAAAAAGTTCAAGATGCCTTGGAGTTAATGAATAAATATAGAATTTCAGGCGTTCCAGTAACCAAGAATAAGAAACTGGTCGGCATACTTACAAATCGTGATTTACGTTTCGAAACTAATATTAATCAACCTGTTTCTAATGTAATGACCAAGGATAACCTGGTAACAGTATCATCAAGCATTACACTGGAAGAATCCAAAAAGCTTCTTCACAAACATAGAATAGAAAAGCTTCTGGTAGTTGATGATGATTATTGCCTGAAGGGCCTTGTAACAATAAAAGATATCGAAAAAATTAGAAAGTTTCCTAATGCATGCAAAGATTCACTCGGCAGACTAAGAGTAGGAGGGGCAGTCGGCATTATAGATCGTGAGGCAAGAGTGGATGCTTTGATTAATGCCGGTGCGGATGTTATATGTATAGACACATCACATGGTCATACGAAAGCTGTTCTTGATGCTGTGCGTGATACAAAGGCAAATTTTAAGAAATGCGAGCTGATAGCCGGAAATGTTGCCACAGCGGAAGGAGCAAAGGCCCTTATAGAAGCAGGAGTTGATGCGGTAAAAGTGGGAGTCGGCCCGGGGTCCATTTGTACAACAAGGATCATTGCGGGTGTGGGAGTGCCGCAAATGTCGGCAATAAGAGATGCCTATAAAGTGGCCATAGCCTCTAATGTGCCGGTTATCGCAGATGGGGGTATCAAATATTCCGGAGATATTGTCAAAGCACTCGCGGCAGGAGCATCCACAGTTATGATTGGAGGGCTATTTGCCGGGACAGAGGAAAGCCCCGGAGAAACAATACTTTTTCAAGGGAGAAGTTATAAGGTGTATAGAGGCATGGGGTCTCTGGAAGCAATGAAACAAGGCAGCAGAGACAGGTATTACCAGGATGACATAGAAAGTAATCTTAAAATGGTTCCTGAAGGGATAGAGGGGCGCGTGCCGTTCAGAGGATCATTATCCGCCAGTATCTATCAACTAATAGGCGGGCTTAAGGCTGGAATGGGATATGTGGGTTGCCCCACGGTAAAACAGCTTCACGAAAAAGCCAGATTTGTAAAGATCACATCTGCTGGACTCAGAGAAAGTCACGTTCATGATGTCATTATAACCAAAGAAGCGCCTAACTACTGGCTTGATTAATCATTTTTAACTTATTTAACTGCGAAGTGGTGACCAATTTATGACAAGTGAATTCGTGCATCTCCATTTACATACTCAGTACAGCCTCCTTGACGGCACCATACGTCTTGATGATCTTTTTAAAAAAGCTCTGGAATACAAAATGTTTGCAGTTGCCATGACAGATCATGGCAATGTTTTCGGCGCCATTGACTTTTACCAGAAAGCAAAAAAATACGGAATTAAACCGATAATTGGATGCGAGCTTTATGTATCGCCTGGAAGCAGATTCGAAAAAAATGACCATGCTGGAGAAGCTGCCCGACATTTAACTGTATTAGCGGAAAATATGGAAGGTTATAAAAACCTCATCAAACTCACATCGGCAGGCTATTTAGAGGGGCATCATTATCGACCGCGAGTTGATAAAGAGCTTTTGGCAAAATTTCATGGAGGTCTTATATGTCTAAGCGGTTGCTTTCGAGGAGTAATCTCGGATCATTTAGTGAGAGGCAATAAAGATGCGGCATTAAACAATGCGAGTGAATATAAGGAAATATTTGGAAAAGATAACTTTTATATAGAAATTATGGAAAATGATCTGGCGGATCAGGAAGTATTAAATAAAAGTCTGCTGGAAATAAGCAAAGAATTATCGATACCTGTTGTTGCGACGAATGATTGTCATTATCTGAATCGCGATGATGTGGAGGCTCATGAGATTCTTGTTTGTATCCAAACAGGTAAAACGCTGGATGATTCTAAGCGACTTAAATTTGCAACCGATAAGCTATATTTCAGATCACCTGAAGAAATGGAGATATTGTTTAAGGATCGTCCTGAAGCTATTATAAATACGCGTAAAATAGCAGAACGCTGCAACCTGGAATTTAAGTTTGACGAATTCTTTCTGCCGCAGATAGAGAACACAGCCGGTGAAAATTTGGATGAAAGATTGAAAATTGACGCCATTACTGGACTTGAGAAAAGATTGTCTCAATTAAGTGCCGATATTGACAGAAGGAAATACGATGCACGCCTGCATGAAGAATTAGAAATGATTAAAACGATGGGTTTTGCGGGTTATTTTCTAATCGTATCTGATTTTGTGGGATATGCTAAACAGAATGCAATACCGGTTGGACCGGGCCGGGGTTCTGCTGCAGGAAGCCTGGTAGCTTATGCCACAGGAATTACAAATATAGATCCCATACGTTACGGACTTTTTTTTGAACGATTTTTGAATCCGAGTCGCATAAGCATGCCGGACATAGACATTGATTTCTGTCAGGAGAGGCGTGACGAAATAATAAGGTATGTTACGAATAAGTATTCAAAGGAAAGAGTCGCTCAAATTATTACCTTCGGTAAAATGCAGGCCAAGGGAGCCATAAGAGATGTTGGGCGTGTTATGAACATTCCTTATAGTGAAGTAGACACTATAGCTAAAATGATTCCTAATATCCTGAATATATCGATCGATGAGGCCATAGAGCGGGAGCCGCGTTTACAGGAGGAAATGAAGAAAAATGAAAGGGTTAAAAAGCTTCTTGATTTGTCACGTGCTGTTGAGGGGTTGAATCGACATGCCTCAACTCATGCTGCAGGAGTTGTTATATCAGACGTACCCCTCGTTGAAAGAGTACCTCTCTACAAAAGCCCCAAAGATGATGTTATCGTTACGCAATTCTCCATGAACGATCTTCAGACTGTAGGTCTTACAAAATTTGATTTTCTTGGATTAAAAACTCTTACCGTCATTAAGAATGCATTGAAGTTCATAGAGAAGGGAAGGGGAGAAAAAATTGATATTGATTTACTGCCCCTTGATGATCAATCGACATATCAGTTGCTTATGCGGGGGGATACTGATGGCGTTTTCCAATTGGAAAGCACCGGTATGAAAGAGATACTCGTCAGCATGAAGCCTGATTGCATTGAAGACATTATTGCATTGATTGCTCTGTACCGACCCGGTCCCATGAACATGGTACCAGATTTTATCAAAAGAAAGCTTGGGAAAACAAAAATATCTTATGAAGTTCAGGAGTTAAAAGATATACTCAAAGAAACATACGGTGTTATCCTTTATCAAGAGCAGGTTATGCAAATTGCCAGTGTCATAGGTAATTATTCAATGGCTGAAGCAGATACACTGCGAAAGGTTATGAGCAAGAAGAAGACTGCTGATATGGAGAAGGAGAAACCAAAATTTCTATCCGGTGCCAAAATCAATAAAATTCCTGAGCAAAAAGCGGTTAAAATATGGGAACAAATGGAAACATTTGCACAATATGGTTTTAACAAATCACACAGCACTGCTTATGCAATGATATCTTATCAAACGGCTTATCTGAAAGCTCATTTTCCTGTTGAGTTTATGGCTGCATTGCTAACATCAGAAAAAGACAACAGAGATAAAATGATAAAATACATAAGCAGCTGTAAAGATAATAATTTACGGGTGTTGCCTCCCGATATCAATGAATCTGAAACGGATTTTTCAGTTGTCGGCGATCATATAAGATTTGGTCTATCTGCAGTAAAAAATGTTGGTGTCGGGGTTGTTGAGACAATCATTGATGAACGTGAAAAGAACGGGAAATTCTTGAACTTTTATGATTTTTGTTATCGCGTGGATATGAAGAAAATCAATAAAAGAGTTATCGAGAGCTTGATTAAGTCCGGCTCATTCGATTCTACCGGGCATAATCGCAGACAGCTTATGGAAAACTTTGAATATACTATTGAGATTTCTCAACGACAGAGAAAAGAAAAAAACAGCGCCCAATCAAGTCTTTTTGAACAATTTGATGAACAACTTGATTCACGCGATGCATCAAAAAATAACATGTTCATTCCTGATGTACCGGAATGGAATCAAAAAGAACTTCTTGCATATGAAAAAGAAATGATCGGATTTTATATTACCACTCATCCTCTTTCAGCATATATTGATCGATTAAAACTTATATCCAATGTCGACTCTTCAAGTATATCGCACAGAAATGATAAGGACGCAGTAGTCTTTGGAGGTATTGTAAATAATATTAGGGAGTTAAAGACAAAGAAGAATGACACAATGGCTTACGTTACAATAGAAGATCTTAAAGGGTCTGTAGATATTATCTGCTTTGGAGAGGTTTATAAACATTCAGCTAATCTTTTGAAGAGCGATGAACCTTTGTTGATAAAAGGAATATTAGATGTCGGTGAAGAATCAATTAAAGTAAAGACATCTGAAATCACTCTACTTTCTGATGTTATTTCTCAACCATTTAATACTGTTCATTTCATGGTTGACCTTAGTAAATCTACGTTAAAGGATATTGAACATTTATATCGCTTAATATCCCGCAGTAAAGGAAAGCATGAGGGGTATATTCATCTTATCGACGATACCACAGAGACGGTCGTATTTCTTGGACGTGATATAAAGATAGATATATCAGGCCATTTTAAAAAGGAGGCAGATCATATTTTTGGTGAAGGATCGACAGTTTTTGCATGATATATGAAGGACTACATTAATCGAACCTATCGTAATAAATTATTAAACAATAATCTTATATCATACAACGTAACTGTTCGTGAAACAGACCTATTTGTATCTACGGCATCAGATTTGAAGGAACTGGGATATAAATCAGTGATTTTGCAAAGAGCCTATCTTGAATCATACATAAAATCTCATCCTGAGTTTTTGACATCACTTGTTCCCCTAAAAAACGATCCCTTTGCCCCGGACATTGTTAAAGACATGTTGATATGTGCCGCTCTGGCAAATGTCGGCCCAATGGCTTCGGTTGCCGGAGCAATTTCAAAGTTTGTAGGTGAAGAACTGTTTTTACATTCAAGTGATGTAATAGTTGAAAATGGTGGTGATATTTACATAAAATCAGGTAGGGACATATTGATACAGATATTTGCAGGTGAATCAAGGTTGAGCAATAAAGTTGTCATAAAAATTGATAACAAGAAAACACCGGTAGGAGTCTGCACATCATCAGGTACAGTTGGACCGTCTCTAAGCTTTGGCAAGGCGGATGCTGTTACAGTCATTTCTAAGTCACCGACATTAGCGGATGCAGCGGCAACATCGATAGGAAATATCATCTCGAATAAGAGTGATATAGAAAAGGGAATTGCAAGAGCTCAGGAAATAGACGGCGTATCGGGTGTCATTATTATCGTCGGTGATAAAATGGGTATCTGGGGCGATATTGAGTTGGCTTGATAAATAAGTTAACATAACATATCTTATGCGACATACAGCTTATTCTAAATGTATAAACCCGCACTGTTTAATCTCTATAAAGACTGGTCCAGAATGGCTGATCAGTGCTCCTTTCATAAGCAATATCGGTTAAAAAATAGTCATCATCAAAAGTTGCCATCAACGTATCGTATCTTAAAAGATTACCGAACGCTGTCATGCTGAGGTTTACGCCTGTTATTTCACTTAACGGTATTCCGATTGATAACTGACCACCTTTGTAATAAGATTTTTCATAAATGATGACCGTTTTTCCGTCGACTTCAATTATTTTGCATGGTGCTCCATAAACAGACAGAATATCGGAAAGCCTGGTTTTACCTTTCTCTATAAATTTACCGGGATGGGAAATATCGGTTCCGTTATTGATCTTTATAATTCTGAAAGATACACAAGAAACCAATAGAAATGATGAAAGAATAATTAAAAAAGAAATTATCCTGATTTTATGATCAGAACGGCAGACCATGGGCAGCCTCTGCTGCATTTAGAGAATTTCCGTAGTGAGTTACAATGTCGTTATTATTAAAGAAAAATACTATACGATCCTGTTGGGAGTCCATATCTATAAAAGTAAAAAGTACAACCCAAAAGCCTGTACTTTTGTTGAGAGTTCTCACATAAATATAGGCATTTCCATTAGAAAGCTTTACGACTTGATTAGGTGCCCCGAATATCTTTGTTATTTCCTGAGAAGTTGTCTGCCCGGGAACTACCTGTTTGAGAAGATTTTGATCAAAGGGCTTAAAATCCTTGCTTCGGCCAAAAACAGCACATCCAGATATAAAAAAAATGCCTGTAATAAGAATGATTATTGCGTAAAATGTGAATCGTTTCATCGAAATAACAATATTAGATAAAATTAAATCCCTTCGGCCGCCAAGTTTTTGATTAACTGCATCTGTTTATCACTTAGTTTGCGAGGTACATCAATACTTATTTTAACATATAAATCACCCCGGCCAGTACCTTTTAGCCCGGGAACGCCAAGTCCCTTCATTCTTATTTTGGTATTGTTCTGAGTGCCGGCCGGTATTTTTATTCTCTTTACTGAACCATCCAAAGTCGTCACATCAATAGAGGATCCCAATACGGCCTGTGTAAAATTAATAGATTTTTCAAAATACAAGTCATTGCCGTCACGGAAAAAAATCGGATGGGGTAAAACAGTGATATTCAGATATAGATCACCAGGCCTCCCACCTTGAGAACCCAGAGACCCTTTACCTGACAATCTTAACTTTTTTCCGGAATTAATACCAGGAGGAATTTTTATGTTGATTTCTTCAACACGCTCTCCTTTTTGCAGAGCAAGTTTCTTTTCGGCGCCAAAGACTGATTCCTCTAATGTTATTGAAAGATTGTATTGTAGATCTTGGCCATCTTGAGAAAATTTGGCATACTGCTGCCCCCCGAACAACCCGCTGAAAGGATCATTGTCTGCCGTTGAATAAGTTCTTTGACGGCCACGCCCTGTACCGAAACGAAAACCTCCCGATCCGCCACCTAAGTCAAAACCGAGATCTCTAAAAATTTCGGAAAAATCAAAGTTCCTGAAAATATCTTCTTGAGAGAACTGTCTGCTGAACTGATCAGAACCAAAATTATCATACTGATTCCGTTTTTCCGGATCACTCAAAACAGCATAAGCTTCACTTATTTTCTTAAATTTCTCTTCTGCTTCTTTATTATTCGGATTTCGATCAGGATGATACTTAAGGGCCAATTTGCGATATGACTTTTTAATGTCATCAAGTGTCGATTTCTTATCAACCCCTAGTATTTTATAGTAATCTTCAGACATTGCAGTAGAAAACCTTTATGAAAATGAGAATTTGAATAAAATTTAAATATCATTCATGATTTGTCAATAACACATATCTCAAGATGTTTGCCCAAGGTGAAAGGCCTTGATATTCAAATTGGCCAGTTTTTCAGGAAAAGAGCTTCTGATGACTTTTTCCCAGAGAGCATTGTCGAATTCAAGATAAGAAGAGAGAGCTCCTAGAATGACAGTATTTGTTGCTCGCTCATCACCGGCAGCAGCGGCAAGATCTCTGGCCTTCAAGATTCTAAAAGTGTCAAAGTTATTGTTAATGATATCATTGATATTAGAGGGATAAGTTGCGTTGCCCAAGTTTACAGCCGGGGGATTCAATACCTCATCATTCATGATAATTATTGATGATGACTTTAAGTAATCGAGATAACGGATAGTCTCCAACTTTTCAAAAGACACAAGGATTTCTATATCTCCTTTATATGCAATCGGTGAATATACCTTTGAACCGTATCTTACGTGGCTTGTTACACACCCTCCCCTTTGAGCCATACCATGGACTTCGCTTTTCTTTGTATCATAACCGGCTTCCATCATTACATGACAAAGGATGTCACTGGCACGCAGAATGCCCTGCCCCCCTACTCCAGCCAGCAATATGCCCCTTACCTCGTTCTTCATATTTCAATCCTCCTCAATTATCGCCCCAACCTTGCACAACTGCTGGCACACTGTACAACCGTTACATAAACTCCTATCTATTATAGAATTTCCTTCCTGCTTTTTAGCGTTTTTAATAATGTCATCAGGATTCATACCCTCAAAATTTCTCCATGCAATAGCAGGACAACCGAGAGCCAGGCATGTTTTACACCCTACGCACTTGGATGGTTCAACTTTTAAAGGTTTTCCCGGAGGAGATGCCGTTCTTTTAAAAAGAACGCAAGATCTTCTTGATATAACTACTGAAGGACCATCTTTTGATAATTCTTCCTTTATCACAGCCCTTGTTTCTTTGATATTATATGGATCAACAGTTCTGACACTGTCGATACCTAAAACCTTGCATAGAGCAGATAAATCCAGCTCTTTTGTTTTTCCTCCCTGGAGGGTATAGCCGGTTGCGGGGTGTTCCTGCATCCCGGTCATTGCAGTTGTTCGGTTATCACATATAATAACGAGGGCATCGCTTTTGTTGTATGCCATGTTCAATAAGGGAGTAATACCAGAATGAATGAATGTTGAGTCGCCAATTACTCCCACAACTTTACCTTTTCCCTTTTCTTTCAAGGCTTTGCTCATACCATGAGCCATTCCGATGCTGGCTCCCATGCAAATACATGAATGCATGCCTTCAAGAGGTTTCATAAAAGACAGTGTATAGCAGCCGATATCTCCAGCGACAAAAGTTTTTGTTTTGTTAAGCACATAAAAAAGTCCTCGATGGGGACACCCGGGACATAAGTTAGGTGGCCTGGGCGGTATTGAAACGTCGGGCACAGCAAAAAGTTTGGGCTGTTTATTTTCGATGGCATTTTTGATAATACCCGGGTCAAATTCATTAGTATATGGAAATATTTCTTTTCCAGTAACTCTGATTCCTAAAGTTTTTACATATTCTTCAATAAACGGATCCAATTCCTCAATAACATATATCTTTTTTACTTTAGCTGCGAATTCTCTGATCATTTTTTCAGGTAAAGGATAAACCATTCCCAGCTTAAGATAGGAAAAACCAGCGAATACAGCTTTAGAATAGTTGTATGTCATACCCGCCGTAATGATTCCTATGTCTGGATTATTTATTTCCATGCGGTTTTCGGGAAAAGTTTCTGCGTACTCTTTCAAATTAACGAGCCTCTGCTCAACTGCAACTCTTCTCACGCGTGCATTAAATGGTACCATTACATATTTTGCAGCATTGAAGACAATCTCCCTATTGTCAGGATTGTCGGCAGGTTCTTCAAGATTCACAACAGACTTTGAGTGGGAAACCCTTGTTGTGGAACGTAAAAAAACTGGTGTATCAAATCTGGAACTGATGTCGAATGCTAATTTGATAAAATCTTTGGCTTCTTGTGAATCCGCCGGTTCGAGCATGGGAATTTTTGAAAATTTGGCGTAATTACGATTATCCTGCTCATTTTGGGAACTGTGCAGAGATGGATCGTCTGCTGTAATAATTACCAGTGCACCGTTTGTACCTGTGTAACTTACTGTGAATAATGGATCTGCCGCAACATTAACTCCAACGTGCTTCATTGTAACCAAAGCTTTTGCGCCGGCCAATGCAGCTCCGATACCTACTTCTAGAGCGACTTTTTCATTTGGTGACCATTCCGCATATACACCTGGATATTTGGAAAATTCTTCCAATATTTCTGTACTGGGAGTTCCTGGATATCCTGACGCAAATGTCACGCCGTGTTCGTATGCGCCCCTCGCTATTGCTTCATTACCGGAAAAGAGTTTTTGCATTATTCTCTCCTTGAGATCAGCATCTTTGTTCTGAAGCCAATCCTTATTCAATTAAGTCTGCCCAGGGCAGAAATATTTATATCATCCTAATAGTGTCGAGATTTTACGTTTTATAAACCGTTCTACTAACGGATCAGAAGTTTTCCCCAGTGCTTTCTGATAGTATTCCAATGCCTTAGCACGATCGTTTAATGCCTCATATATTCGTGCTATGTTGCGATAATTCATGGATTCAAAATTGACCCCGGCTTTTGATTTATGGGCCTTCTCATAATACTGAAGTGCACTTTTAAAATCACCTTTTGATTCGTAACAGTATCCCAGCCCAGTGTATGCAAGTGGTACAAGATCCGTGTCTTCAGGAGAATTTTTAATAAAAGACTGATATGAGGCAATGGAGGAATCAATATCATTCAAATAATAATAATAACTACCCAAGCGATAATGTGCCAGTAAAGCAGCATTGCTGTTCGGATATTGAGTTGTTACATCTTTGAAAAGTTTTATGACATCCTGAATGCCACCCTTTGTATTAATTGAACTGTTATGTGCCGTTGTATACAGTTTTTGTGCACTCTTTTCATAATCTGTCTTGTAAATAAACCAGCCTCCAATTCCCAATAGCATTAAACAGATTATGCAAAGCCCTATAACGGCTTTTTGTTTATTTTCAGATAAAAAAGACGTGAATCTCAAAAAAAGAATCTGCAGCTTGTCTTGTGCCTTAAGATCATCTTCCATTTTCTTGTCAGCCATTGGCTACTCCTGATTAATATTATATTGTTTTTTGATAATTGACGAAAAATCAGCTGGAAACCTGACGATTTTTCCTTTGTTCGTCGTACATGCATGCACTGTATAGCCTTCAGCATGGACCTGTTTAATTTCCTCATCCCATATTGTATAGTTAAATCTCATGCTGGCACGCCTTATGTAAGATATGCTCGTTTCGATATTCAATATGTCATCAAATTTTGCCGGATAAATATAATGACAATATGCTTCAGATAAAGGCATGTTAAAAGACTCTGATTCCATTTTGGAATATTCGAGACCGATGGCTCTGAGCATTTCATTCCGACCTATTTCAAACCATTTGATGTAGTTTGTATGATAAACGATGCCCATGGCATCCGTATCTGCATAGATAACCCTGATTTTGAATATATGACTATCCAAAGAACTCGTCCTTAATGAACTTATCCATCAATGTATAACCTGGAGAAATAAAAATTTCACTTCTTCTTGCCGATGATTCAGAGAAGGAAATAGGTGAAACGGGTTTGCCGGTTTTCAAAGATGGAAGTATCGCAAAAGGACTTGGTTCGGAAGAATGGGTTTTGAGACTGATCGGAGTTGGATGATCACATAAAACCATAATGCTGTAGTTCTCAAATGACCCGATCCCCTTGAGGATAGTTCCTACAACTTTTTCATCGAAATCTTCTATAGCTTTAATCTTCCCGGTAAGATTTCCTGCATGCCCCATCTCATCCGGAGCTTCAACATGAATAAAGACAAAATCCATGTTTTTTAGACTTTCAAGTGCCTTATTGGCTTTACCTATGTAGTTGGTGTCGATATACCCGGTTGCACCTTCAACTCTGATGACCTCTAATCCTGCATAAACTCCAATTCCATTGAGTAAATCGACGGCAGATATCATTCCCCCCGATATACCGTATTTTTTCGTTAACGGGGTCATTTGCGGCGCCCTTCCCTGCCCCCATAACCAGATGGAATTGGCAGGTTTTTTCCCAACAGCCTGTCTTTTTTTATTGACAGGATGGTCTTTGAGAATATCCTGTGAAGACTGCATAAGCTTAATAATTACTTCTGATCCATTCTTACAGGGCATGTAACGGCTTATCGCTTGACCGGTAATGTCGTGAGGAGGGGTTGCTTCAATGTCTGCAATGCCATTTCTCCATACAAGTATATGCCGGTAGCTGACCCCGGGAAAGAACTGGAACTCACTGTTGCCGATTTCTTTGTCGAGAGTTTCGATTATCTGCCTGGCTTCTTCTGAAGATATATGACCGGCATTGTACTCATCCATCATAGAATAGTTCTCACCAAGAGTAACAAGATTGCAGCGGAATGCAACATCGCCCGGCGCAAGATTTATTCCCATGTTAGCCGCTTCCAGTGGTCCTCTTCCGGAATAGCATTGTCTTACATCGTAGCCAAGCACGGTAAGATTAGCCACATCACTGCCTGGAGAAAATGATTCGGGGATGGTGTCCACCCTGCCGATTAATCCTTGGCTTGAGATGCTGTCCATGTTAGGGGTATTGGCATATTCAAGAGGGGTTTGACCATTTAATTCGTCGATCGGGTAATCGGCCATCCCATCTCCCAAGAGCACTATGAATTTCTTGCTTAATTTTCCCATAGTTATTTTAATATCTATTCACGACCGCCAGTCTTAAGAAGGTCATAGCTTATCATCTTCTATTCTGATTAAAACGGTTTTTTCTTCAACAATATCCAGTTTGTCGATCTCTGAAAGTGCATTCTGGACATCGATTTCTCTGGCTTTGTGCGTAGTCATTACGACCGGAACGGCACCTACCTGTTTTCTCCCTTTCTGTATAACCGACGCAATACTGATATTTCGACTACCAAGGATACCGGATATTTTTGAAAGCACTCCAGGACGGTCAACAGCAGCAAATCTAAAATAATAGTTAGTAACAATTTCATCAAATGGCATTAAATTAATATCATCAATAATATTTTCATTCATTGATCTTAAAGGAACCCTTATGGAAACCCCTTTTAAAAATTCGCGCGAAATATCTACAATATCGCTGACCACGGCGGAAGCAGTGGGCATCATTCCGGCCCCTTGTCCATACAAGAAAACAGAATCAGAGGCGTCTCCTATGATATGAAATGCGTTATAATTCCCATTGACATTAGCTAGAAGGTGGTCAAAGGGGATCATTGTCGGGTGAATTCTTGCTTCTATAAAATTACCTCTGTCAATCGCTATGGCAAGTAATTTTATTCTATAACCAAGCTCTCTCGCAAACTCAATGTCCTGAGGAATTATTTTTGATATGCCTTCTCTGTAAATATCATCAAGCGTAACTTTTTTACCATATGCCAATGATAAAATGATTGCGAGTTTATGAGCTGTATCGATTCCTTCGATATCGAAAGTCGGGTCAGCCTCGGCAAACCCTAATTCCTGAGCTTCCTTGAGAACTGCATTAAACTCTTTTCCCTCGTCGGTCATTTTTGTTAAAATAAAGTTTGATGTACCATTCATTATTCCTAATATTGACTTTATTCTGTTCGCCACAAGGGACTCTTTAAGAGTTTTGACAATGGGAATAGTACCACCGACGCTGGCTTCAAATCCTATATTCATCCTCTTTTCATGAGCTGATTTGAATATTTCGTTTCCATAGGTTGCGAGAAGAGCTTTATTGGCTGTTACGAGATGTTTTCCCTTGGATAATGCATCAAGAATAAATGTCTTTGCCGGCTCATAACCTCCAATCAGTTCCACAATGATGTCAATTTGAGGGTCATTAATAATATCATATGCATCAGTAGTCAGGCATTCTGGGGATACAATTACGTCTCTTTTGGTGCTGATATCAATGTCTGCAATTCTCTTTATTGATAATCTTGCCCCCAGTCTATTTTCGAGTAATGAAGCATTATTTTGAATAATCTTAACTACACCCGTGCCAATGGTGCCAAAGCCTATCAGGCCTACGGAAATAGTTTTCATTTTCTTTTCCTTAATGTTCAATATTTTTATATAATAGCTTAGATGATAAGTATAATAACCGGCCGCATTTATATCAGTTTATAAATGTTTGTCAAAGCATTTCGAGGAATAAATGTCATTTATACGGGAGGCACGGGCTTAACAGAGGGGTAGGCAGAAAAATTTTGAAAATGTTTACAGGTTTGATTTTTGTCTCTTCATCTTGTTTATGAATTCGTTCATGATAAACTCATTCATTTTTGCCTTTCTTTCCGGTCGGGAAAAAAGCATCGCTGACGCGCTGAATTCCAATTCCAGGGAATTGTTCTTGTCGAGATGAAGAGAAATGTTTGATATTTTTTTGACAGTTTCAATCGCTTCGGGCGATCTCATAGCAAGTTCTTCTGCCATTGATATCGCCTCACACATGAATTTTTCGGGCGGCGCCACTTTATTTACAAGTCCTATCCTGTGAGCTTCTTTTGCACCTATAGGTTCTCCAAGCATTGTAATTTCTTTGGCCTTGGACATGCCGACTAATTGAACTATAGGTGTAAAAAGCGGATTTAAACCAAATTTTAATTCCGGGTGTCCAAATATTGCTGACTCGGATGCAATTATTATATCGCAAACAATCGCGAGATTAAACCCCCCACCCAGAGCAATACCTCCAACGGCTGCAACAACGGGCTTCCTCAACGAATATATCTTCTGAAGGTATTTTGTTATTGATTTAAAGTAGGCATCTATCTGTTCATCAGGAAGCATGGACATCTCTTTTAAATCCATGCCGGCTGAGAAAACAAAATCTCCTCCAGTGAGAACAATTGACCTTATCTTGTCATCATTTTCCAAGCTTTTGAAACATAAAAGTAATTCACTTCGCATGTCTTCAGATAGAGCATTCATCTCTCGAGGACGATTCATGGTAACGACTGCGTAGCCATCTTTTTTGTCGAGAATAATGGTCTTATAAGCTGTATTTGCCATTCACCATGTCCTTTAGCTCTTTACCCGCTTTAAAGAAAGGGACTTTCCTGAAATCCACATCAACGAAATCACCTGTTTGGGGATTCCTTCCTTTTCTTGCACTCCGTTCGCGAACAGAAAAACTGCCGAAGCCTCTTATTTCTACACGTTTGTTGTTGCTCATTGCGTTAATAATCGCGAAAAATATAGCATTCACTGCAATGGTTATATCTTGTTCATTATATTCTTTATCAAGAACTTCTGAGGTTTTTTTAATGAGGTCTTTCTTGGTCATTCCAAATTAAGGCTGGTAAAGATAATTGACACCGCTTAAACCCATGCTTCTTTCTTTCAAATGCATTGATAACGCGGCGGAAATATCCTGAAATACCAGATCAAAGAAAGTAGATTTCTTTTTCACAGGATATACTGTTTCCGGTTTTTCTTTTATGCCACTGATACTGGCCGCGAGACGAACTGCATAATTCAGGTCACCTATCTCATCAACCAGTTTTAGCTGTTTTGCCTGTCTTCCAGAAAAAACCCGACCATCCGCAATCTTTATTAATTCTTCTTTGGGTATCTTACGATTCAATATGATCACTTCCAGGAACTGCTCATAAATATCATCGATTAAACCCTGAATAATAGCTTTTTCTTCTTCCGTCATTTCCCGGAGAGGGGAGCCTATATCCTTGAATTTTCCACTTTTTATTACGGATCCTTTAAGTCCAATTTTTTTCATTAACTCTTCAGCATTTGCAAAGTGCATTATTGCTGATATACTGCCTGTGACTGTACCGGGATTCGCTACTATTTTATCAGCAGCGCAAGAGATGAGATATCCACCGGACGCTGACACAGATCCCATGGATGCAACAACTTTTTTCTTCTTTTTTAACTCGATTATCGCGCCGTATATTTCCTGTGATGGCGCAACGCCGCCGCCCGGTGAATCAATTCTTATTACGACCGCTTTTATTGTCTCATCCCGGTCGAATTTTTCAATCTGTTCAACTATATCCTTAGAATCACTGATTACACCGTCAACAGGAACAATACCGACCTTGTCATTCAGAGACAGGGCATGTCGATTTCCTTTTATAGAGCTTAAGCCAATAACCGCCAGGATGAAAAAAAAAGCTGTTAGAAACAGAAGAATTATCCCGAAAATAACGGGGTGTTTTCTTATCATCTGTTATAAGCCCTCTCTAATCGGTATCTCCTATCTTAATATCAGCAAGCGCTTTCCCCAGGTTTGAACTTAAATTGCCTTTATTATTCAGGTATTGATTAATGTCAGTCTCTTCGGCACTGGGACTTTCCATCTCTTTTACACTCAAGCGTATTTTCTTGCTTTTGGGATCGATACTTTTAACCATGGCCGTAACAGAATCACCAACGTTAAATACCTCAGATGCCGCTTTGACACGTTTCGAACTTAATTCGGATATATGCACCAGTCCTTCGATGCCTTCCTCTATCTCAACAAATATTCCAAAATCTGTTATGTTTGTAACCTTGCCGGTTACTACAGATCCGATGGTGTATTTATTTGCCAATTCATCCCATGGATTCTTCTCGATTTGCTTGATGCCCAGAGAAAACTTTTCATTCTCCACGTCTACACTCAGGACCACTGCCTCAATTTCCTGCCCTTTTTTGTAAAATTCAGATGGATGTTTAACTCTCTGTTTCCAGGAAATATCTGATACATGTACCAGCCCGTCAATACCCTCTTCCACTCCTACAAATATTCCAAAGTTGGTTATATTTCTAATAATTCCTTTCACTACCGTTCCTTCAGGATACTTTTGCTTCAAAGTTTCCCATGGATTCATGGTCGTTTGCTTCAGGCCAAGTGAAATGCGCTTGGCCTCGGAATTGACATCAAGAACCATCACGCTGACTTCACTGCCGGCTGTTAAAATCTTAGATGGATGTTTGATCTCTCTTGTCCAGAACATCTCTGACACATGTATCAGACCTTCCACTCCGGGCTCCAGCTCCACAAAGGCGCCGTAATCCATAACATTAACGACTTTTCCTTTAACTATCGAACCTACTTTGTATTTATTGCCTATTTCAGTCCACGGGTTTTCGGACATCTGTTTCAGGCCGAGAGAGACTCTTTCCTTGGCGCGGTCAAATGAAAGAACCTTAACCTTTATTTTATCTCCTCTGCTGAATGAATCTGCAGGTCTTGAGATACGCCCCCATGATATGTCTGTTACGTGAAGCAACCCATCTATTCCGCCTAAATCTATGAAAAGACCATAATCCGTAATATTTTTAATCACACCCTCGACAATTATTCCTTCTTCCAGGTGAGCAAGAGTGTCTTTCTTTTCTTCTTCCCTTTCTTTCTCAAGAATTATTCTCCTGGACAGAACTACATTATTTCTTTTACGATCATACTTGAGTATATTGAACATGAATGTCTGTCCCACGAACTTTTCCAAGTCTCTTGTGGGACGTATGTCCACTTGGGAACCTGGCAAGAAAGCTGTCACACCGATATCAACCGACAACCCTCCTTTCAATCTCTCCATGATGGTTCCCTTTACAGGCTCGTTTTGTTCGTATGCTAATCTAATATCATCCCAAACCTTAATCTTGGCTGCCTTGTCCCTGGATAAAACCAGATTACCTTCAGCATCTCTTCTATCAACAAGAACTTCGATTTCATCTCCTACAGCAACATGGATATTTCCCTGGCTGTCACGTAATTCTTTGGCGGGAATGTAGCCTTCAGTCTTCCAGCCTACGTCGACCATAACCACATCCGCATTTATCTGTACGACCTTTCCGGTCACGATCTCACCCATTTGGAGACTTTGCAGGCTTTGTTCATATAATTCTCTGAACCCCATATCTTCAGCCTTCTTGGTCTCGATATTTTCCTTGATTTCCGTTGAATTGTCCTGCTGTTTTTCTGAAATTGAGTTGTTTGTGTTAACCATTAAGACGTTACCCCCTGTTTTATTTAAACCCAAATAACCTAAGTGGACTAACACACTGATTTTAAAATATCAAGCTTATAAATATGAACTTTAATGTACCATCGTAAGCTTCTCGACTGCCGCGCGTGTATGGTTTTCTTAGTATGTATTTTGTGCAATGCTTTGATCTTATTGCCGGTATGGGATAAGAAACAGAGAGAGATTGTCTCTTGTACTGAATTTCAGGATGAAAACAGTTTCAGGAGGGGTATTGAATTACATCTGCAATCTTGTCAACTACATCTGATACAGACATTTCCGTCGAGTCAATGACTATGGCGTTGTCGGGTATTTTCAGGGGGGCAGTTATGCGGGAACTGTCCTGCAAATCCCGATTATAAATATCTCTTTTTACATTATCCAGTTGCAACCCCTTTTCGTATTCACAAACATCTCTGAAGCGTCGCCTTGCACGTTCATCTATGCTGGCATCAAGGTAAAATTTGTAATCGGCATTTGGAAAAACCACGGTACCCATATCACGGCCTTCTGCCACAATATTGCCATTTTCTGCTGCCTTGCGTTGAATAGGGAGCAGCGCCGATCTGACAGCAGGCAAAGCGGAAATTTGTGAGGCAAGTCCGCTTATTTTTTCTTTGCGAAGCTTATCCGTTACATCTCTATTATCAATGAATATTCTGAGTTGATCTCCAAAATTGGACAGAGATATATTGATTCTGCTGCATAAATCGGACAGGAGAAATTCGTCATCCGGCGATATGCCCTCCTCATCAACCTTAAGAGCAACGGCCCTGTACAGCGCTCCGGTGTCGAGATATGTGAATGATGTTCTTTTGGCCAGTGCCTTGCTTATTGTGCTTTTGCCTGCTCCGGCAGGACCATCGATTGTTATGATCATTCTCTAATCCTTGATTTTGCGCAATTCCTTGAATCTTTTGGCCATAGGGCCGTCATCACGCCACATCCAGCAACTGTTTATGATCATGGCCGGATCAGTCCCCGGCATTGACGGCTTGCCGTTTTCCCGAATGCGGCTGAAAAATGCCCAAAGTCCCTGAACAGCGGCAGAGCTCATTGCCAGGATCAGATTGGTGAGATGAATGCAACCTTCAGCTTTACCCAGGATTTTCCTGACGTCATTAGTGAATCCTGATTTGATAGCAATTCCCTCAAGTTGATGAAGCTTTGTCACAATTTCGCTACAGCCCTGGATTGGAGATGCCGTGATTTCGGCGTCTACTTTCCTGATCTTGAGTCTCGGTATGCTTAAGGTCATAGATATGGACATCATATGGAGAATACCGGGGTCGCGCATTGAATTTGCCGTGTAAACAATCGAAGGAAACAATCTTTCGTCGCTGAGTGTTCCTTCTACCAGTAAAGTATTTTCATCCACCTCGAAACAATTCACGGTTATGTTTCGAGAATGAAGTAAATCCTTTTTTTTCAAGAACAAGTGCCTTTCTGCAATGAAGTAATTTATGACGCCTTATTGTTAAACGATTCACCAGGGAGAGGCTATATATATATCACCTTGGTGAAAGCCTATTGACTGACAATAATGAAACTGGTGCCGCCAGGGAACATGAGGATGTGTATTGTCTATTGCCTTATGGCCCATACGCATAATTGATGATGCATCAACATCGGAAGGATGATAGCCACCTATAAAACCCTTGTCCGGGGAAATAACGGGATTCCTTCCGGGAAGGCAGTCACAATCCGCTGTTATTTTAAGAAGTGCATTTATCAAAATGGTTTTATCGCCGATCTTCTTCCATACAGCTGCCGCCGTTTCGACTAGTTTTTCCTGAAACACGTTATGTTCACATTGCCAGGAGGTTTCGAGGGCCTCTTCCGGACAGAGACCAATGCACTGTGCACATCCAACACATAAATCAAGGTTGTAGGAGGGATAATCGTCTTCACTGCCGATTGCCGTACCTGCAGGGCAGATTTCAACGCATAGTCCACAACGGGAACAACTATTTTTTTTCAAGACAGGTTTAACATCGGCATGCATTCGCTGTTTTTGCGCACGAGATGCAAAACCCATTGAAATGTTTTTTATTGAACCTCCGAAGCCTGATGCCATGTGTCCTTTAAAATGGGAAAAAATTACATATCCGTCTGTAGTATCAAATACGGAGGCTACTTGAACCTCCTGAAAATGCTTGTAACCTGCTTGTATGTAAATAACATTCCGTCCATCCATTCCATCGGCTATAACCACCGGGCATCCAAGATACTCCTCATGATATCCGTGCTGTCTGGCAGTTGCCAGAGCATCAGCACCGTTTCGTCTTCCTCCTGAATAGAGTACCGTTGTATCGAATATGAAAGGTTTTGCACCAAGGCCGACAAGATATTGCACAATTTCTCTGGCGTATAATGGCGGCAGGAAGCTTTTGTTTCCTCTTTCTCCCCAATGCAGTTTAATCCCTATCCTATCTCCTTTACGGAAAGGATATTTCATAATGCGAAGCAGTTCCCTGAGCGAATTTAACGATTGTTCGCCAATCCCTTCAGCATTTACAAAATTGATACTGTCGTCCATAGTTCGTTCCTGTTTGTAATTTAAAAGAGAATGAGCACACTCAAAGAATCTGCAATTATTACTACTCAATTATGGGGGGTTGATTAAGCAGCATCCAGTAGAGGCCTATCTGACGTACGGCATCTGCGAATTGATCAAAATCAACAGGCTTCAATATGTAACTGTTCACCCCCAGGCGATATGTCTCGACGATGTCCTTCTCTTCCCGGGATGTAGTAAGAACAACTACAGGCAAGCTTTGAGTGCGGGCGTCAGACTTTATATAGCGCAACACTTCTATTCCATCGATCTTGGGCAGTTTGAGATCCAGCAGGATCAGTTTGGGCATATTTTTGAAATCTCTATCAGAATACGTTCCCCTGCAAAATATAAAATCCAGGGCTTCTTCACCATCACGTACTACATGAATCCGGTTAGCAATTTTATTTTTCCTCAAGGCATGAAGAGCCAATTCCTCGTCGCTCTTGTTGTCTTCAACCAGCAATATTTCAATCATAGGTTCATAAAAACTGCTATTCATTATTAATAATCCCCCTTAATGTCCATTTTTCGCTATTTATCTATAAGTTCATATGAAACTACAATCATGCGATTCTTTAGTTCATCACCTACTCTGGAAGCTCTTATGCGGCATAAGATATCATATTCTTTGCGGTGCCTGCAAATATACTCCTCGGTGTGAATGTTGTTTCCCATTAAAGCCGGATAGAAGTGCCGGGCGATTTCTTCAAATTCCTGGTCTGAACGGTATAAAACCCTGGTACTTTTTCCAATCAGCTCTTCAGGCTTCCAGCCAAAGACATTAAATACAGCATTATTGGCAAAGATAACAATCCTGTCCCTGAGACCGATAACAGCATGATCTATGGAGTCGAGTATGGATGCCATAAGTATCTTGAGATCGTCCCTGCCTTCTGCTTTCTCCGTTCTTGCTATCCTGCGCCTCAGCTCGACCAATTCTTCAATCAATTGGGCTTTTGATTTATCTTCGTCTCTCATAAGCTGTATCCACCAATTTTTAAAATTATTGATTTTTAAGGTTTGTACTAATCAGGGTTAGCGTTCATGTCTTTTCCGCTGAGAGTGAAATAGAAAACAGTGCCTTTGTCAGGCTCCGATTCCACCCAGATGCGGCCGCCATGACTATGAACAATTCGTTGGACTATAGACATCCCCACTCCTGTACCTTCATATTCGTCTGAAGGATGCAGACGTTGAAAAACAGTAAAAATCTTATCTGCGTATTGCATATTGAATCCTATGCCATTGTCCTTTACAAAATAGCAGATTTCATCGGCGGATTCCACAGCACCGTCGATTAATCTATCAAGATTTGCCTTCATAAGGCGGGCATATGCTTTTTCCGGAATATCTCCGGCAAAAGTCATGCTTCCTTCCTGTTCATCAATGGACAAAAGAGTTCTTACAAGTGGCTCCTCTTTTTCGCTTACACGTATGCAGAAGGGGAAAAACAGGCCCGTGGCGGGAAGCCCCCGGGCATGATCCCCAAGATATTTCTTGTACAAGTCCAAGGCCGGCTTTCCGTCAAGTTCATAAAGGACATTGGCACAGGAACGTGTGATTAATCTTTCCGGCCCGAAAGGATCCCAGCCGCCGAATGATCCATATCCGACTCTCAATGAATCACTATAGAAATCCAATGCGGTGACAACATTTTTGCCAACTTCATAATCGCCATATAAAACGTATGTTTCCTTGAAGCGTTCCCCGTCTCCTGACATTCCTCCCGTTACAGATACCTTCTCAAATAAATTGCCGGTCAGTCCGTTTACCAGTTCTGATCCGTTTATTTTTAAACCATCGGAAAGTACAAACACATGGACCAGTGAATTTCCCTCCAATTCTTTCGCCAATTTTCACCTACTTTATGGCTGTCTTCAATCCTCTCAATTTCTCCCCATACTTTTTTAATGCGGGCATGCTCAAATCTCACTGCTGTTACCGTTATTGTACCATCAAGAACCTGAGTCCCGAATATTTCACCGGAAGTAGAACATCCAAATAGAGTGGCATCAGGATAATATCTCCTTATACCATCAATAATGGACTTGTCTTTCAGCAATGAGGTGCTGCCGAATATAAATAATAGCTGGGCCGATTGACCTTCCAAGTCTGAATCGTTTCTTATCCAACCAGTTTTATCAGACCATAATGCCTGTGAAATTTTCATGGGGTTATCTGCAATATTTATTTAAATGCATTTTTTAAGAACGTTTAATGGCACTGAGAAGATCGTTCAGCCCGCTTTCTGCTTCTTTAACAAGTACCTCAATTTTTGACTTGTTCATTTCTTTGGCAGCTTTTTCTATTTTCATTAATTTATCTGAGAAAGAATCGGCACAGATAGTTGCAGCAGAACCCCTGAGGCGGTGAGCCAGTCGCTCAACTACTTTGAAGTCATCTTTAGCCGCAGACGTGATCATCGAATCAAATTGGATTGGCGCATCAGTCATAAAGATGTTTACAATCTCTTTGACAATTGCTTCCTTTTCTCCCAGTCGTCTTAGTAGTTTTTCTCTATCAAAGATCATATTGGCTTGTTGTTCATATAGTGAAAATTCGCCGGTTTCTTCTGAAACTCTTTTTGAGAGCACTTTTTCGATAATATGGAGCAAAGCATCCGGCTCAACCGGTTTTGAAATGTAGTCATCCATCCCGGCATCAAGGCATCGTTTACGGTCATCCTCCATGGCATGAGCTGTGAGAGCAATTATGGGTATATTTCCATCTGTTTTCCTGTTCCGAATAACTTTTGTTGCTTCTATCCCGTCCATTTTTGGCATTTGAACATCCATGATTATCATGTCGTAATGATTCTCCTGCATCGCATCCAGGACTTCATTTCCCTGACTAACCGCCTCGACAAAATATCCGGCATCTTTCAGAACCGCCACAAGAAATCTCTGATTGATTACGTTGTCTTCAGCAACAAGAATCCTTACGTTCTTTTTAGAAGAATCATCAACTGTCATTCTTTCAGCAGAGGACACAACAGATTTCCTTGTGGATTGGGCATTGGCACCGGATGCCAAATCAAGCATCTTGTTCAAATGTGCAAATTTGAATGGTCTGGTGACAATTTCAAATCCCTTTGAACGAATAGAATCAGAAAGTGTATTGCCTTTTGGCATAATTAAAACTGTTAATGACGAGGCTAAGTCTGGATGACTTTGTATTTTCTCGGCAAGCGTGATTCCATTTATGGTTTTAATATCCCAGTCTATAAAGACTATACAGAACGGTTTCTCTTGCTCCACTGCCTGAGTGATCATCTTCATTGCTTTATCTGAATTGTCTGCATGCATAACTTCACAGCCTAAAATTGATAAATATTCGGTAATCACCTTACAATTGGAGTCGGACAGCCCTGCTACAAGCACCTTGCCGTTATATATTTTCTTAGCTTGTTTATTTTGTGTTTTTCCAATGAACTTTTTGAAATTAATTATAAACCAGAAGACAGTTCCCTTCCCTTCTTCACTGTCTACTCCCAGCTCTCCCCCCATGATTTCGGTCAGCCTTTTGGAAATTGCCAACCCAAGACCGGTGCCCCCGTATTTCCTGGTCGTTGATGGATCAACCTGTGAGAATGATTGAAACAGACGCTTAATACCTTCCTGTGAAATGCCGATTCCGGTATCTGATACAGAAAATTTTACCGATAATCCGTGTTCTTCAATAGTGTCAATTTTGACTTTAACATATACTTCACCTTTGCTGGTAAACTTAATCGCGTTTGCCGTCAAATTAAGCAGTATCTGCCTTAATTTCATGGCATCGCCTTTAATCATAGGCGGAAGATTGCAGTCAATGTGGCAGATAAGATCGATCCCTTTTTCTTCCGCCTGTATCGTCATTATGTCACAGACCTCTTCTACCTCCCTGACAAGGTCGAAATTGATGATGTCGAGTTCCATTTTTCCCGATTCAATTTTCGAGAAATCAAGCAATTGATTTACAATATTCAGTAGAGAACGTGCAGATTGTTGTATGGCCTCAGCATATTCACGCTGATTAGGCTTCAGGTGTGTACGCAGAAGAAGGGTTGTCATGCCTATGATGCCATTCATCGGAGTTCTGATTTCATGGCTGATATTGGCAACAAACTGTGACTTAGCTTTATTGGCGGCTTCAACTTCATTTATCCGGCGTCTGTCAAGAAGCAGTTTTTTTTGTTCTATGACCTGACTGGCGACCATCCCCAAACGGGCAAGGCGGTCCTTGATCAGGTAGTCACTTGCTCCTAACTTTATGCACTGAGCCGCACGTTCATCACCAAGAGCACCTGTTACCACAATAAAAGGGATATCCAGATTTTTTTCCTGTAAGAGCTGCAATGCATTGATGGCATCATATTGGGGAAGTGAATAATCTGACAGAATGAGATCAATATCAGAATTAAGTGCAGCATAGAAAGAACTTTCCGAGTCGACACGTTGCCATTCAACATCCGCGCATACCTTCCTGAGTTCATGGACCATTAATTCGGAATCGAAAGGATTGTCTTCTAGAATTAAAACTCTAAGTTTATCGGACACATTTAAAACCTGTCACAGGTATTTTTTATATCTGGGATAATCATCAAGCTTTTTTCGAATTATTCAATAATTTTATGCATGATTCAAGAGTTTTCTTTTCAGAAGGCGTGATGAAGGTTTCTCGTGCACGGGGAGGGATGGCTGGTGCCTGGGGTGGGAATCGAACCCACACAGCACTGAGTACCGAGGGATTTTAAGTCCCTTGCGTCTACCAATTCCGCCACCCAGGCATTCATCCCAAAGATTAAATTTCATAATATTTTTATATTTGAGTGTCAAGATTTATCCTGAACCATCGGCGACTCATCATATCCCGTCATAAGAGAAAATTATTTGCCCCTACTTTTTGCACATATTTGATTCTATAAAAGATTTTACATGTAATTTGCTCGATATATCTTGAAGATATTTGATGTCTTGTGGTATTGGACTTGTCCGTGCAGGGCGGGTTTATCATTTTTTCTTATTAAGAATTCTGCCGGTTCTACTGAATAGTGTAAATATGCTCTAAGGGGATGAATACAAGATGAAGGAAGTTGACGTTCTCATATCAGGGGGGACAATTCTCCAGTTTAACGGTGAAGATCATGTCATAAAGGATGGAGCCATTGCGGTTTCCGGCGATTCGATTGAAGCAGTTGGCAAATCTGATCATATAACCCGTGATTATATCGGCAAGGCTCATATTGATGCCTCCGGATTTATCGTCATGCCGGGGCTGATCAATTCTCATACGCATGCGGCCATGACTTCATTCCGGGGTATAGCAGACGACATGGATTTAATGGATTGGCTCAGTAACTATATATTTCCCGCTGAAGCCAAAAATGTAAATCCCGAGTTGGCCTATTGGGGCAGCATGCTTGCCTGCGCAGAGATGATCCTTTCCGGAACAACCACTTTCTGCGACATGTATATATTCGAAGATGAGACAGCCAGGGCAGCAAAAGAATCAGGAATGAGGTGCCTGGTAGGAGAGGTGCTTTTCGATTTTCCCTCGCCGAACGTCAAGACGCCTGAAGAAGGATTGGCATATTCCGAGATGCTCCTTGATAAATGGCGGGGAGATCCCTTGGTTAATATAGTTGTTGAGCCGCATTCATTGTATACATGTTCTCCTGATTTGATGAAAAAAGCACTGCGACTGGCGGAAAAATATAATGCACCGATTGCCACACATTTCCTGGAAAACATCACGGAAAGGGAATTGATAGAAACAAAGATCGGCGGGTCTCCCATAGAGTTTCTAAGCGACATGGGTTACCTGAACGAAAGATTTTTTATTTTTCACGGTGTGTACATGGGTGATGAAGAGATACCTCTGTTCGCCGATAATGGATGTAAAGTTGTTCACAACCCGGAAAGCAACATGAAGCTTGCCTCCGGTGTCGCCCCGGTCACACGTATGATTAATGCAGGAATTACCATGGGACTTGGAACAGATGGATGTGCGAGCAACAACAACCTGGATATGTTCCAGGAAATTGATACAGCGGCGAAACTGGAAAAATCATCTTTGCTGGATCCCAAAGTCATGTCTGCAGGAACCGTCCTGCGGATGGCAACATGCAATGGAGCCAAGGTACTGGGAATGGATTACATAACGGGTTCGCTGGTTCCCGGCAAGAAAGCGGATATAATTCTTATTAATACAAGAAAGCCCCATCTCACACCTATGTATAGCGAGTATTCCCATCTTGTATATTCAGTTCTAGGAAGTGATGTTGAAACGGTTCTGATCAACGGTAAAATAGTTATGCGGAATAGAAAGATTTTGACCATAGATATTGAAGAAGCAATGGATCGCGTAAATAGAATTGCCCTGAAGGTAAGAAAAAGCCTTGAATCATGAAAACGGAATCATTGAAAAAAAAGTGGGATATATTGATACACAGCGGCACTCTTCTCTCCATGTCGGACAGAGTCGGTGTTGTTGAGAATCCTCATATAGGCATCAAGGACGGGATTATTTCTCAAATTGGCGGGGCGGAAATTGCAGGAGATGCCAATGAAATAATTGACGCTGCAGGATGCCTCATCATGCCAGGTCTGGTTAATACGCACACCCATCTTCCCATGGTTTGCTTTCGGGGGCTGGCTGATGACATGCCTCTGATGGAATGGCTGAACAATTATATATTTCCGGCAGAAGCACGTTATGTCAACAGAGAGATGGTATATGCAGGGTCGATGCTTGCAATAGCAGAAATGATCCTTTCGGGTACGACGACTTTCTGTGACGGATATTTTTATGAAAGTTCCGTGGCTCAAGCGGCTCTGGATTCAGGGATGAGGGCGGTTGTTTCTCAAGGATTCATTGATTATCCGACTCCGGATAATCCCGACCCCAATAAACAAAAGGAGATTGCCGAAAGGTTCGCGTCAAGATGGAAAGGACAAAGTGCAAGAATCACACCGGCTTTTTTTTGCCATGCCCCATATACCTGCTCTCCGGACACACTGACAATGGTGAAGGAGATTGCCAGAAAAGAAAGCATACCTTATCTGATTCACCTTCTGGAAACTGAAGAAGAAATCAGAATCATAAGGGACCGCTATGGCCTTAACCCGCTACAGCATCTTAAAAAACTGGATGTTCTTGATGGCGACACTATTGCCGTTCACTGCAACTGGCTTGATGATGATGACATCAGGATTATTTCGGATTTCAACGTCAAAGTATCACACAATCCTGAAAGCAGCATGAAACTTGCGGCCGGTGTTGCCCCGGTACCTTCGATGCTGAAACAAGGCATAAATGTCGGACTGGGAACAGACGGCTGCGCAAGCAATAACGACCTCGACATGTTTCGTGAAATGGACACGGCGGCAAAGATACACAAGATAATGCGAAAGGATCCTTCGGTAATGAATGCACGGACCGTTGTTGAGATGGCGACAGTCGGCGGGGCTCGCGTTTTGGGATTGGAAGACATCATAGGGTCTATCGATATCGGCAAAAATGCCGACATCATCATCATTGACATGGATAAACCTCACTTGACTCCACTTTACAACCTTTATTCTCAGCTTGTTTATTCAGCATGCGGTTCTGACGTAAAGACAACGATTATTGACGGCAGGATTGTTATGAGTAACAGAAAACTATTGAGCATGGATGCTTCGCTGATAATGCGTGAAGTTCGAAATATTGCCGACACCATTCGAAAGGATCATTAATCAATGAATAATATCAGGCAAAAAACAATTGTTGCTATGCTCCTCACATTGCTGATTTCTCCTCTTGCGTGGGCAGAGGTCAGAAAGGTTACCCTTTATCCCTCGCATGCTGTTGTTACAGAAAACACAAAGGTTAAAATTATGAAGGATGCAGATTCTTCAAAGAAGGTTGTTTTTATTCTTCCGGCAGAGGCCGATCCCGAGTCTTTGCAAACGGTTCTGGTTGCCGCCAAATCGCTGAAAATAGAACAGCAGAAATATAAGCGTATCGACATTTCTGCTAATCCCGAGGCGGATGCTCTGCGCAGGCGCATGAAGAAGCTGCGGGATGAACGAATATCAGTCAAGGCGGCCATTGAAGGTCATGACGCGCAAATACAATTTTGGCATGCACAGACAAAAGCAAAGACGAAAACTTTAACTGATGCAGTAAACTTGTCGGCGGCAATATATCGAAATATGAAGAAAGCATGGCAGGACAAATTGTCTCTCCAGCCCGAGTTGGAGAGAA
Source organism: uncultured Syntrophaceae bacterium (assembly GCA_964558665.1). GTDB lineage: Bacteria > Desulfobacterota > Syntrophia > Syntrophales > PHBD01 > CAZLFA01. Next base: position 57,039 of record CAZLFA010000004.1, on the reverse strand, counting down.
TTGACAAATCAATAAAAGATTTACAGGCAGAGATCGATCAAACAGCCGTCACGACAACGCCTAAATGGGAAATTTCCGCAATACTGACGGGAAGAGACAATGGCAAAGCAGAGCTGCAGTACACGTATAATCTTTCCGGTTGCGGGTGGCAGCCGGCTAAACGTTTAAATGTATCGTATGATGACAAGAAGAATATTCATTTACGGGAAATAGAAATATGGCAAAGCACTGATCAGGATTGGCGTCAGATCAACCTTGCTGTAACAAAGTCAGAAATATCCCGCGAGTCTTTAAAAAGCAATGTATGTGTATTTGACAAATATGATGTTCCGGCAGGGAAAAGGCAAGTTTTGAGAATAAATTAGTTCGTCCTGAAACCGATAGTTTCCACGTCCGGGGTTTCATGATGGACACTTAGCAGGGGGGCTGTAATAGGAACAACATTGTTGCCGTTCATAAGGGTATATTGCAGAATGCCGAATTACAAACATCCTAGATCATCAGCGTATAGTGCCCCAGAATGGTTTGACTGACAATTCTTTTTGTGCGCTCAATTATTTTTTCGTAGTATTGGCTGCTTCGCTGAATATAGTAGTTAATCTCAACATGCTTAAATTTCTCGCTGTTTTCATCAATGAACTCTTTCAGCTTCTCCGGTGATCTGAACCTTCTCACAAAGAGTTCTCCCCAATCATTTTTATAGATCAGGCTGAAGTCGTTAACATCTTTGTTGTGTTGAGCTCCTTCAAAACTGACAACCAGCAAAATCTTCTTGATCTGTTCAGGCATCAGGAAGTTATCAAAATCTATTGCGGTCATGTCGTAAATACTAAATATGTCCTTTATCCTGCGTGACAAACTCATTATTTCCTGAAGGGTTACAGGAGTCGGGTTGGGAGTCATTCTGACCTGGGATGAAAGCAGAACGTCATTCCATACCAGATAAGCAACGCAAGACACAAGATCGGGGTTATCAACTATGATGAGAGAAGAATCGCTTGCCGGGTTCACCTGCCATCGTCTTCCCTCATAACGGAATGTCAGAGTCGGCAGGTTCATATTTTCCATGGGCTTGTTAATGATTGGAACCTTGAATTGCTTTTTTTCCAGACATGAAGACAGTTTCCTTCCGATTATTGCCAGGTCCTTTGGATTTATACCGCTTGTTATACCGCGCTGAAGAGTGGTTATGCCTTTGTAGATATGGAGAAGAAGAGCAAGCACTTTATCGCCGAATTTCGTCTGCTCATGAAAAGTCCATGATGAAAATTCATTAAGATGATAAATATCTTCGCGTTTAAAAGAATATGTTTGAAATATCTCTTTGCACAGGTTTTCTTTAAGAGTCAGTTTGTTGGACAGAAGCTTGACATCAAAGCGGAGATAGAAGCATTTCTTTATAAATGCAAACGTTTCAGGATCGATCGTTTCATTGTATTTTAGAACGGCTTCCATAGTGAACATACTGGGATCAAGAAAGCCCGCATTATCTTTTCTGCTGAGAATGAACCTGCGGAACTGATGACAGAGAAGCTCCTCTCGGGGCGACACCAGCAACATTTCCAGAAGAAGCATTTTTATGATTGATTTAAGCGGATGGGTAAGAGATTTATTGAACTGCCATAACGCCGCTCCGAAATACTCAGCGCGGTCAACCGACTCCAGATTGCCGAGATCTATGAAGTCATAATCTCCAAATCTTTCATTTTTATAGTCATCAACAAGCTGATTATAATCCGTTACACCTTCATCATCGTTGCATACCCACCAAAGCGGTATCCTTCCGCAGATCAGAACAGTAGTCCTGTAAAACTCCTCTTTCAGTATATTTCTTTGAGTGCTGCCCGAGCTTTCATGGCCAATACTTCCGTAGTTGCAACTTTTCACATCCTCGACGTCGCTGATAAAAAAGAACACAGGCATTTTCAGATTGGCATCGAACCAATCCTTGATCAGATTGACTTTCTGGGTAAATTGAAGAAATGTTTTATCATCGAAGCTATCCTTATTTATGCATATCCAGATGTCGCAATCTGATCTTGATGTCTGGCTTACCGTTCCGACACTGCCGATTGTGTAAACACCCTGGATCAGGTTGACGTCTGCCGGAAACCTGAGCAGAGAATCCTCTTTCTTTATGTTGAAACTGTTTTTAAAATTTCTTTCACGTTTTGTAATATCCCTGTTTTTCTCAATAGAAAACACCTGAAAAGGCTTTTTAATCTCTTTGACGTAACCCGGAACAGAAGGATGATTGACACTCAACATCCATGGAAGCAGGTAAAGAATTGCCTCAGCATCGCGGGGAGCCAACTGAGTAAAAATATCTTTCCTGAAGGTGTTATATGCTATATATCTCTTCTTATTTTGAAGAAATGTCTTCGAAAGCATCGGGGCGAATCTCCGAAATTACTATTATTTATAGGAATATTTATATCCGCGAGTTTCTTGAAAGTCAACCAATTATGGGAGATCGGGTAAATCCTGTATGAATACATCGAAAAGGAAATCAGCCGTTTGTCAGCCTCCAGTGAAACTGTATTACCCCCCCTCCCTCCCGATTACCGAAAGGAAAGATGATATTGTTCAGGCCATCAGAAAAAACAGGGTAGTTGTTATCAGCGGAGATACCGGTTCCGGAAAGACGACACAGATTCCTAAAATGTGCCTGGAAGCGGGGCGGGGTATTCATGGAATCATCGGTTGTACTCAACCACGAAGAATTGCAGCAGTATCGGTAGCCAGACGTATCGCTGAAGAAATGAAAGAAGGTGTGGGGGGAACTGTCGGATATAAGATCCGTTTTGAGGAGAAGAGGAGCGCTTTCCAGAAAATTAAGCTGATGACTGACGGTGTTCTGCTTATGGAGGCGCAGAAAGACCCTAGACTCTCCTTATACGATACAATAATAGTGGATGAGGCACATGAGAGATCGGTCAATATTGATTTCGTTATCGGCATTCTCAGGAGTTTGCTGTTAAAGCGAAATAATCTGAAGATAGTAATAACATCGGCCACTATCGATACGGAGAAATTTTCAAAGGCTTTCAACAATGCACCGGTTATCGAAGTGTCCGGCCGAATGTACCCGATTGAGGTTAAATATAAGCCGATCGATGAAACCGGTATCGATGGAGAAACCGGTTATGTAGACGCGGCTGTACAGGCGGCAGAAGATCTAATCCTCAGCGACAGCGGCGGAGACATGATTGTCTTCATGCCTACAGAAAGAGACATTATTGAAACATGCGAGCTTATGGAAGGAAGATTTGGAAGAGAAACGGCTGTTCTGCCGATGTTCGCCCGACTTCCCTGGACGGATCAGCAGCGAGTATTCCAACCGCTGCCGATACGCAAGATAATTGTAGCCACAAATGTAGCCGAGACTTCCATTACTATTCCCGGCATACGCTATATAATCGACACCGGTCTTGCACGCATTCTGGAATACAATCCAAGATCAAGAACTACAAGTCTGAACATTAAGGAAATATCAAAGAGCAGCGCCGATCAGAGAAAAGGCCGATGCGGCAGGATGGAGAACGGCATATGCATACGTCTGTATACACAAGAAAGTTACGAGAACAGGCCGGATTTCACTTCTCCGGAAATTCTTCGCACCAGCCTTGCGGAAGTAATCCTCCGCATGGTGTCAATAGGCCTTGTTCCCATCGAAACGTTTCCTTTTATCGATGCCCCGTCATCCAAAGCAGTTAGAAACGGCATCGAAATGCTTAAAGAACTAGGAGCAATTGAAACCGCCGGCAAGAAGTCTGATGATGTCAACGGCGCCGTCAGCCTCACAGAGATGGGCCGTTTCATGTCCCGACTTCCTCTGGATCCCAGATTGTCGCGCATGATTATCGAGGCGATAAAGGAAAACTGTTTGGAAGAGGTGAAGACAATTGCCTCATTGCTGAGCATTCAAGACCCTCGCGAAAGACCGGTCGGACGGGAAGTATCGGCTGATCAAAAGCACGGTGCATTCAAAGACGCATCTTCGGATTTTTTAACAACTCTTAATATCTGGAAAAATTACCGGCATGTGTTGAATAGTGGTGCATCTAAAAACCAGATTCGAAAATACTGCAGGGAAAATTTCCTTTCCATGCGCCGTATGCAGGAATGGAAAGATGTATATGAGCAGATATCCCGGATTATCAGTGAGGAACGCTTTAAGGAAAAAAAAGAAAAGGTATTTCGAAGAAATTCGGAAGAAACGGATGCTGCTGTACATCGTTCCATTCTAAGCGGGTTTTTATCAAACATCGCCCAGAAAAAAGAAAAGAACGTTTATCTTGCAACAAAAGGTCGTGAGGCAATGATCTTTCCGGGATCGTCGCTTTTCGGCAAAGGTGCTGAATGGATCGTGGCGGCTGAAATGGTTGAGACGTCCCGGCTGTTTGCCAGGATGACTGCAAATATTGATAGCGGATGGATTGAGAAGCTGGGTGGGAATCTGTGCCGATCAGTTTATTCTTCGCCGCGCTGGGATGAAAAAAGAGGAGAAGTTGTTGCTGATGAACAGGTCTCTCTTTTCGGTCTTGTTATCGTGCCGAAAAGACGGGCATCTTACGGCAGGATAGATCCTGAAGAATCGTCACAAATATTTGTCCGCAACGCTTTGATTGAGGAAAGGGTTAAAAAGCCGTTTCCATTTATGGTCCATAACCGTATGGTCATAGAACGCATCAAAAACATGGAAGATAAGCTTAGGCGGCGGAATCTTCTTGTCAGTGAAGATAATATGGCAAAGTTTTATGAAGAGCGTTTGCCGGGAGTTTATGATATCCGCACTCTTCAAAGACTGCTTCTTGACAGGAAGGATGACCATTTCCTGAGGATGAGTGAAGATGATGTACTTCTTTCTTCACCTGAAGAAAATGAGCTGTCTCTTTTCCCTGATGAAATAGCGCTCGACAGATTACACTATCGCTGCGTTTATCGTTTTGACCCTTCAGGGAACGACGACGGAATAACTGTCAAGATTCCTTTCAGCACACTTGCACATTTGCCCGAAAAATCTATCGAATGGCGTTTACCGGGTTTTTTGCGGGAGAAAATAACAACCCTGGTTAAAGGGTTGCCGAAGGAGTATCGCAAGCGGCTGCAGCCTGTTTCGAATACATGCAAAATCATATTTGAAGAAATCGAAAAAGCGGATGCTGATCTCAGTGTCGCACTCAGCCGCTTTATAAAAAAGCGTTTTGGTGTAGATATACCATTGTCTGTATGGCCCATCGATTCGATGGGAGAGCATTTAAAAATTCGTTTTTCCATAATGGACGACAAGGGCAGGGAAATGTTGTCCGGTAGAGATATCGGCTGCCTGAAGAACGAAACAATGACTTCCGAAGAAACAAAAGAGTTTAAAGCTCTTCGTGCAAAATGGGAAAGAGAAGGGATTACGGCGTGGAACTTCGGAGATTTGCCGGAATATGTAATATGCAAGTCAATGATCGGAATAGAGGAACCTGCCTTTGTCGCCCTTGTTGCCAGTGCTGATGCAGCAGAAATCAGACTTTTTAACAATCAAAGAGAAGCCGCTAAAGCCCATCTGCGGGGTGTGAGGAATTTATATTTGCACCTTTTCAAAGAAGAGTTGCGTCATTTGAAAAAAGGTCTCATCCTCCAGGGCGATATTAAAAATCTGGCAGCCGATTTTTCGGGAGGCAAGGTTTTTGAAAAACTGCTGTATGACAAGGTTGTCAAAGATCTTTTCGACTGCAATATAAGGAATCAGGAAGATTTTTTCCGACATGCGGATAATGTTCGTTCACAGATACTGCCAACCGGACAAAAGCTGATTAAAAAGGCTGAACCGCTTCTTAAGGCGTATTCGAAAACGGCGGCCATCCTTAAAAAATTGCATGATGACTACCGTTTCAACAGGCCGGCGCAACAGTTCATATCACGAATGACAACAGACTTAAAAAGGCTTCTCCCTGATAATTTTCTGGATATTTACAGAGATGAGAATCTTGCCGATATTATGCGTTACTGCAGGGCTTTGGGCGTGAGGGCGCAACGGGGGGTTATCCACCTCGAAAAGGATGCTTTAAAAGAGAAGGAACTGATACCGTTCATGCAGTGGTATGAAGATAAGCTGAACTGCCTTAAGGAAAACGATGCAAACGAGAACCACCTAGCCATGGATGAGTACAGATGGCTGATTGAAGAGTACAGGGTATCTCTTTTTGCCCAGGAAATAAAAACGCCCTACCCTGTTTCTAAAAAGCGGCTTTTGGAGAAAAGCAAAGAAATTGATCTTCTCTTTTAACGGAATTGCATCCGGAGCGTAAATAAAATCAGGAGTGTTCTCTAAGATACCGCCTGATGTACTGCTTCACCTGATCCTTGTCGGAAAATATTCCGAAGTGCCCTTCACACAGGATATCGGCTTCAAGATCCATCAGTTTCTGCATTGATATCCGCCAGAGTGACTTATCTGATCCGAATGCCGGAAAAAAGGGACCGTGAATATCCTGTCCAAACAGGATCCTCTTCCCGCCTCTGTCGAGGTATAATGATATCGATCCGGGAGTATGCCCCGGGGTATGCAGACAGTGCAATTCCTCTCCCCCGAATATCATGACCTCGTGATCGCCTGTCAGTCGTTTATCGACAGGTGTCGGAGGAAATGTTGTATCGTACCAGTTTGCCGCCGTTTTGACAGGGTCTCCTTTTTCTACAGCGTCTGCATCCAGATCATGAATCACTATTCTGCATCCGAAGTTTTCGCGAAACCATGGAGCAGAGCCGATATGGTCAATGTGGCAATGTGTAAGTATCAGTGTGGAAATCTTCCCAGGGTTAAGTCCGGCATCCTCTGTGTTCTTTTTTAATATTTTTGAACTTCCTCCGGCTCCGGAATCAATCATGACAAGCTCTCCACTGAAGTCGATTATAAATACCGTAGCGTCGTCCGATCGCGATATACCCGGGCCGCCGATTAAATATACTCCATCAGCTATTACTTCAGGGTGAGACGCCATTATAAGTTCTCCTCTGTGATAATGGTTCCGACTAGATCGTTGATATCTTCGATGTGATTTTTTTCACAATATTGCCTGATCCCATCAAGAATTTCCACTGTGGCCATAGGATTTACAAAATTTGCCGTTCCTACCTGGACTGCACTTGCACCGACGATAAGGAATTCAAGCGCGTCCTCAGCGGTCATTATGCCTCCGACGCCTATGACCGGGATGCTGACAGTGCCCGCAGCCTGCCAGACCATTCTCAGTGCCACCGGTTTGATTGCCGGACCGGAAAGCCCACCCGTTATATTTCCAAGATGGGGCCTTCGTTTCTCTATATCCACAGACATCCCTGTGATGGTGTTGATCAGTGAAATAGCATCCGCTCCCGCCGCTTCAACCGCTGATGCAATAATCCTTATGTCGGTAACGTTCGGTGTGAGTTTAGCAATAACCGGAACATCAGCCGCTGATTTCACCTTGCGTGTTACTTCAGCGGCAACATCAGGATCAGCCCCGAATGACAGGCCGCCTTTTTTAACATTGGGACATGAGATGTTGATTTCTATGGCCTGTATTCCTTCCGCCCTGCACAATATCTCCGCTACCTTTTGATATTCCTCTATTGTTTCGCCGAAAATATTGGCAATCACCGCTGTATTCATCTCTTTTAGAAAAGGGAGTTTTTCCTCAATAAATGCCTTGACGCCGATGTTCTGCAGTCCGACTGCATTCAGCATGCCGCTCGCTGTCTCCATTATTCTGGGTGGGGGGTTTCCTTCACGAGGCTCGAGCGATAACCCTTTGACGATGACAGCCCCCAGACTATCCAAATGGAGATATGAGGCATACTCTTCTCCATAGCCGAAAGTTCCTGAGGCGGTCATGACCGGATTTTTCAGGTTAAGTCCCCCTATGTTTACGCCCAGTTTAATCATTCTTTTTCAATTCTTATTCATCAAACACCAGATCGCTGATGCTGAATACAGGTCCTTCCTTGCAGGTTCTCTTGTAGGACGTTCCCTGCGGGGTTTTGACTTTGACCGCGCAACCCAGGCAGGCGCCTATACCGCAGGCCATGCGCTGTTCCACGGATACTTGACAGAATATTTTCTGCCGAATCAGCATATTGGCAATGCATTTTATCATAGGCTCCGGACCGCACGCGTACACGGCAGTTTCCTCAGCGTTATAATCAATCAAATCATTCAGCAGCATGTCCGTCACCATACCCGAACATCCGAAGCTGCCGTCGTCAGTGCTTATCGCAGTCTTTGAACATTTATTTTGCAGTTCATCGATTCCGATAATACGGTCCGCAGATTGTGCGCCGATATAGCCAATTACATCCCTTTCTCGATTGACCGTTTTGCCGAATCCGCCATTACTAATTTCGGAGGCCAGATATGTAAGCGGTGCGATGCCCATTCCGCCTGCAACCAGCAAAACCCTGGTTGCACGCTCAGGGATTATAAAGCAACTTCCCAGAGGGCCAAGAAGATTGATCAGGGAACCTGATCTCATTAGCGACAACTGTTCCGTCCCCTTACCGATAACCCTGTAAAAGAGAGTGACTGTTTTGCAGTCACGGCCCTCTTGAAATCCATAGACGCTTACCGGCCTCGACAGAAGAAGGTCGCTCCTTTTGTCAGGCTTGATCATTACAAACTGACCCGGTTTTGGTCGGGGAAAGCTGCCCGGAAGAGAGATGGAAATCAGGAAATGTCCAGGTGCTGTTTCCTCGTTTGAAATTATTACGCCTTTGTACAGCTCGTCTTTGTCTCTCAATGGATATTCTCCGTGCACAACCGTTTGCCGGATCACTTCAAATCAGCCCACATGATCAGAGCATCTTCTTTTGTATCTGAATAATATCTTTCCCTGTAACCCTTTACCACAAATCCAAATTTTTCGTAAAGCTTTATGGCGCTTTCATTGGAGCGCCTTACTTCAAGTGTGGCGGTACAGGCGTTTTTGGTCTTTGCAATAAAATTCATCTCGGTCAATAATTTAACCGCTATTCCTCTGCGACGCAGATTTTCAATAACGGCTATATTCTGAATATGAACTTCGTCGGCTACAATCCAGAAGATGAGATAACCGCAGATTAAACCTCCGTCATCCGCAACCAGGTTGACTGATAGCGGTGAGCTCAACTCTTTGTGGAATAAATCCTTGGACCAGGGTTCTGCAGAAGACACCTGCTCCAGATGAGCAACATCCTCGATGTCGCCTTTTGTCATCAGCCTTATTCTGAGTGAGTTTAAAATATTGAGTTTACCTGCCATATATAAATTGCAAAATAATGGCAAACACCAGAAAGAGAGCAGAAAACACCTGCATGGTTTTAAAATGATTGATGGTGTTCAGGGCGACGGCAATGCCGATCACCGGAAGCAGAAAATATGTAATCATTAATGCTTTCAGGATCAATTGCGGAAGAAACGGATATATCCATTTTAAAATGAAGGATACCGCCAGGAAATAAACCGCTATCTGAATAAAGATGACAAGGAAATATCTCAATATTGCCTTTGCATGCGCCTTTTCCACTCCGGGAATGTCACCTCTGGATGCGGACAATTCAGCATCTGTGGAAATCGTTCTGTTGCTCTCAAAAATATGGGAATCCATCTTCTGCGCAATAATCCCCAATGGAATGCAAACGAGTATGGACAGCGTAAAAAGCTCGTTTGACATGTGTCCCATCGCGTTGCCTGCTGAAGCGGCTGCGGCTGTAGCCGTTATCGCTGTAATAGAATCATTGGGAGGTATATATGTGCCGACGGGTATGCGATCTATCCATAGAAGTTCAATAAATGCCCCGATAACAAGTCCTGCACCTGTTTCATTGAACAGACACCCGATGAGGGGACCTGAAACGATGGGTCGGGAAATCATGATCTGCAGCAGGAGTCTGTCCAGGCAGAGCAAAACACCGACGGTTGAAACCATAATAGTCTGGACTGGGAGCGACAACATATATAGTTTTATTCTGATTTGACGGCTGACCTGAGAGCATCCAGCATATTCTGGACATCCTGCGGCTTTTCCCGCGGAATACGGCGCATATCTATTTTTACACCGACACTGATGAGCTCTTCAATGTACTCTATATCATTTAAACCGAGCAATACAGACGGCGAACATTGAGTCACGCAATTTTCGTTGTGAATGTTGCCAATGTTTAATTTATCAAATTTAAAGCCCAGCTTGAAGGCGCGAAGTGCATCGGCAATATCCGAGAACAGTACAATTGTTCTTTTGTTATTATCCGGTTCGGATGGAGAATTTCTGGAAAACTCTTCAACTGATGTTATGATTACTTCTATTTCTCTCGGGACGGCCATCTTGATCACAGTTTCACGGAAAAAATCGCTGGCAACATGATCGTCAACGACAACAATGCAGCCTGCCTCCACATAGGGAACCCATGCTTCAAGTATCTGGCCATGAACAAGCCTGTTGTCGATTCTCACGAGGGCAATATCCATAAACAGCGCTATCTACCGATTGTTGATCTTTAGGAAACAGGTTTGAATAAGAGCAACAGGAGCGTGGACAATGCTACAAACAGAAATCATTCCGAAATCTTCTTGCTCAGAATCTCACTGGCGACAGAAATATTCTTTTTTCCGTAATCCTTGATAAAACAGGCAAATTCCTTCAATGTCATACTATCTTTAATGTCGGCAAGTTTCAGAAGCATAGGGAGATTGACACCGGTTACAACTTCAACTTTACCCTCTTTAAGGAATGACAAAGATATATTGGAAGGGGTACCGCCAAAAAGGTCGGTAAGGATTAACACACCTCTGCCGTTATCAAGCTTTTTAATTGTCGTGCTGATTTCTTTTTTTATGTCTTCAATACTTTTAGTCTGATCAACGGAAACATGAATTACGCCTTTCAGGTTACCCTTGATCATTTCAGCGGCTTTGATCAGCTCATCACCCAGGTTTCCATGGGTTGTAATCAACACTCCAATCATTAATCCACTCCTGCATCTCATTTATGAACGGCTACGCTAAATTATTGCCTGATAATTGTCAACGGTTTTCTAAAAAGCCTGTTTTTTAGGAAAACGTCCTTGACATATGCAATCTATTCATCATAAATGCCCATTTCAAAAAACCGAGGAGCAGTACCGTGAACCCCGAAGTCTTTAGAGAATATGATGTAAGAGGAGTAGTAGGCAAGGATCTTGATGAGACCTTCGTTTACAATCTGGGAAGAGCCGTAGGCACCTATGCCGTGCTAAAAGGCGTGAAAATCATGACACTGGGAAGGGATTGCCGGCTTAGTTCCGACATGTATCGCCAGTTGCTCGGCAAGGGGCTGAATGCAAGCGGTATAGATTTGATTGATATCGGTCTCTGTGCAACCCCTATGCTCTATTTCTCCATACGCCACCTTCAGGCAGGCGGCGGCGTCATGATTACCGGGAGTCACAATCCGCCTGAATATAACGGTTTCAAGATTTGTGTGGGAACCGACACCATCTATGGACAGGAAATTAAAGAATTAAGAAAAATAATGGAAAAAGGGATTTACATAGAGGGTTCAGGCAAATCTGAAAAAAGGGATATCTCTGAGAGCTATACTGAATATCTTTTTAATAATGTTTCCATAAAACCGGGGATTAAAGTCGCCATGGACGGTGGAAACGGTGTGGGAGGATTATTTGCACTGCCCTTGCTTAAGCGATTTGGCTGCCAGACAACTGATATATTCTGCGAGCCGGATGGAAATTTTCCCAACCACTTCCCCGATCCGACAATTCCGGATAATCTTAGGGAACTTATTGGTATTGTGCTCCGGGAGCATGCCGATATCGGCATAGCCTTTGACGGTGATGCCGATAGAATCGGTGCCGTGACTGACAAGGGAGATATTCTCTTTGGGGATGAATTGCTTCTTTTGTTTTCACGGTTCATACTTAAAAATAATCCCGGCGCTGCCATTATAGGAGAAGTCAAATGTTCGAAGAATCTGTATGACGACATAACCAAAAATGGCGGCAAGGCTATTATGTGGAAGGCAGGTCATTCTCTTATTAAGGGGAAAATGAAAGAAGACAGGGCATTGCTTGCCGGCGAAATGAGCGGACATCTTTTCTTCGCTGACAGATATTTTGGTTATGACGATGCAATTTATGCAGCATTACGCCTTCTGGAAATTATATCAACGACAGGTCTTAAGATCAGCGATATCCTGGCTGACGTGCCGAAAACTTATACAACACCGGAAATACGCATCGACTGCCCTGATGCGATAAAATTTAAAGTCGTTGACTCTGTAAAAAAGCACTTTAGCAAACAGCAGCAGGTTATAGATATTGACGGAGTACGTGTGCCCTTCAGTGACGGATGGGGTTTATTGAGGGCCTCAAACACGCAGCCGGTGCTGGTTCTGAGATTCGAAGCAAAAACACCGGAGCGGCTTAATGAAATAAGACAATTGTTTGAAAGTGTTCTGGAGAAATCAATAAAGAAGGAACAGTAAGGACGGTTATGGCACCGAAGATTCATGTAGTTCACAGATTGGTAAAAAGCGAGGATTTAAACCATCACGGGACATTGTTCGCAGGGCGTAATGCCGAGTGGTTTGTTGAAGCCGGGTTTATTGCAGCGGCCAGTATGACTTCACCGGAAAATATAGTTTGCGTCAATATTCACGGCATGGTTTTTAAAAAACCCATCAAAAAAGGGTCTATAATCCGCTATGAAAGCAGAATAGTCAAGACGGGAACAACGAGTCTTGTTGCATATGTACAGGTATTCATCGATCACGTTGATCAATTCCTGATAGACGGATTCCTTACATTCGTCCATGTCAACAAGGAAGATCAGCCGATCCCGCACGGGGTTTCCCTCGATGAATCAAACGCATTTGAAGCCTTGCTGATGGAGAGACTGGGGAGAAGATAAAGATGGCCTCTTTGACCAGGGAGTCAAGGAGTATTACTTTCTTTATTGCATAATCCGGTATATAAAAATGCCCACGGTGAAATATTTGACCGGGGGCATTTTTATTCTGTGGCTATCCGCTCTGGGGCATTACGGTAATGAAACTTCCGGGTTTCCATCCGGAAACTAATCAACAAGATTATAAGCGGCAGGATCGAGGGGTGAACCGGCAACGAAAACGCGGGTGCCCAGTTCACGATCCATCATGAACAATCCCTCCTTGCTGCTTCCCACCATTTCAAGCTGCCCGAGTACCTTCTCTGCAGTTGCTTCCTCCTCTATCTGTTCTTTGGAAAACCATGAGAGCAAGGGTTCAGACGCATAATCATTTTCTTCACGAGCCAGTTTCACAAGCGCATGTATCTTTCCCGTGATGAATCTTTCATGATCCAGAGTATCCTGCCAGACTTCAATAACTGACTTCCAGGACGTCTTGAGCTGCTTCAGGTCGAGGAAGCTTTACATTCCCTCCCCTGTCAATGATGTGGTCAAAAAACTTCATGGCATGGATCATCTCTTCATGTGCCTGACAGCGCATCCAGTGTGCCATGCCGTCAAGATTCTTCGAATGAAAATATGCCGCCATTGATACATAAATGTAGTATGATTCCAATTCGTTTTTGATTTGTTCATTCACCGCCTGATACATCTTTTTCCCAATCATTTTGTCCTCTCCTTTCGTTTCGGGCATACAAGCTGACAATGATAAAATTAACCGTACTTATTTTATTATGACCTCTCTATAAAATCTGGCAAAATATTCTATACCCGAGTAAATGGTCAGAAATAATGCAATGTACAGCATAATCATACCAACAACATGTGCATCTGCGCCCAAAAAAGGATAGTGAATGATCAGGGCAGTTACGGCGAACCCTTGAGCTATTGTTTTCTGTTTTCCAAGTTTGCTGGCTCCTATGACAATGCCTTCAGAGGAGGAAATTGCCCTGATTCCGTCAACAACAATATCGCGGATGATTGTTACTGCAACGATCCACGCCGGCACGCGCCCAATCGGAATCATCATGATCATAGCCGTGTTTACGATGAGTTTGTCTGCAATGGGATCGAGATACTTGCCCATCGTTGTGACAATTTGGTATTTGCGGGCAACATAGCCGTCCAGCATATCCGTCAGGGCTGCAATCATGAAAAGAACGGCAATAACAAGACTCCAGGTCTGTTCGGGTGCAGTGAGAAGACAGAAAAGAACCGGTATGATGCTCATACGAAGAAGCGTAATAGTATTGGGTAGATTAAAGACTTTACTTTTTTCCTTATCGATGGGCAGCCGGTCAAACGATCTTTTCAGGAATTCTATTATCATAAGTGGAAAAATACCCTGATTTTATTGCTACATCTGTAATACTCACAAAAAAATCTATTCTTTTCTTCTATTATAACCTTTTATCGAACGATTTATTTCTTGGGAACTTTCTTCCAATCTGCGAGGAAGGCATCTATTCCTTTGTCCGTCAGAGGGTGTTTGGCCAACTGATCGATGACTTTAAACGGAATAGTGGCAATATCGGCACCCATCAACGCTGCTTCCAGAACGTGCATGGGGTGTCTCACGCTGGCAACAATGATCTCGGTTTCAAATCCGTAATTTGAATAGATAGAGATTATTTGATCGACAAGCTCCATACCTCTTTGTGAAATGTCATCGAGCCTTCCCACAAAGGGACTGACATAAGCCGCTCCGGCTTTCGCGGCCATAAGCGCTTGAACAGGTGAAAAGATTAATGTCTGGTTTACACGAATACCCTCTTCAGCAAATATTCTCGTTGCCTTTAGACCTTCTGTGGTCATCGGAACCTTAATGACGACATTGTCTCCCAGCTTGGCGAGTTTCCTTCCTTCTTTTAACATACCCTGTGCCTCAAGACTTATAACCTCCAGGCTTACCGGGCCGGTAACAATTCCCAGGATCTCCCGGATAACTGTATCAAAGTCCTTCTTTTCCTTGGCTACGAGTGAAGGGTTGGTGGTCACTCCATCAACCATGCCGAGGCTCAATCCCTCTTTAATTTCAACGATATTTGCAGTATCAATAAAGAACTTCATCCTTCCTCCTTTGCCTATTGTTTTTCTTCGTTATGTATAAACTTCTTCAGACATTCCTCGCTGCAGAAGTGCCTGGTCTCCCCCTGAATATTATATTTGACCGATTCACTGACAGGTATATAGCGATGGCAGCAGGGATCCTCGACCAGATCCTCTTGAACGGTCTGTCCCTTCATTCTTTTGGAAATATCCTTTCCGCCGGACAAAAGCCACCTGATTGCCTTGTAGGCAAGATATATTATTAGAGCCGTTATTAACAGCCTGAGAATTGAAATCATGTTATCGGTCGATCAAAACAACTGCGCTTGAGTCTTCAATCCTTTCCAGAAGTCCTTTAATGGAAACCCCAAAAGCCGGATGTATAGCGTATGGCGCGAGTTCATTCAAAGGCGTCAGGACAAACCTGCGCTTATGCATTTCAGGATGTGGTATTTTCAGATTCTCATCATCAATGACATCCTGATCAAAGAGCAGAATATCTATATCTATGATTCGCGGTCCCCAGCGTTGAACAGCTTCTCTGCCCATTGCCGTTTCTACTTTTTTCAGACCGTTGAAAAGCTCCCCCGGAGAGATGTGTGATCTTATCTCTGCGACGGCGTTGACAAACCAGGGCTGATCAGTGATCCCCACAGGTTCTGTTTTGTATAAAGATGAAGCTCTGAGAACCTTGACGCCTTCAATCTCTGAGATGCGTTCAATCGCTTCCCTGCAGTTATTTTCGGGATTGCCCAGATTGGATCCAATGCCCAAAAAGCAAATGCTGCCGAAGTTCCGGCGGTATGAGAGCTCGTTTGCCAATCAGTCCCTCAGTCCAAGGACGTCCTGCATATCATAGAAACCGTTTTTCTGATTGACAATCCACTTTGCAGCCCTGATGGCTCCCTTAGCGAAGTTGTCTCTGCTGTGAGCCCGGTGTATAAACTCGAGACGTTCTCCAACCGCTCCATACAACACGGTGTGTTCACCGACAATATCTCCAGCTCTCAACGTCTGAATGCCAATTTCCGCTTTTGATCTCTCCCCGATCATGCCTTTTCTTTCATATATGCCGACTTTATCAAGATCTCGTCCGAGCCGCGCTGCAATTATCTGAGCCATCTTCATCGCCGTACCGCTGGGAGCGTCTTTTTTCAGATGGTGATGGGCTTCCACAATTTCGACGTCATAGTCATCGCCCAATATGCCTGTTACAATGTCCAATACCTTGAACATGACATTGACGCCGACGCTCATATTTGGGGCCAGTACACAGCGTGCTTCTTTTGACAGTTCTTTCGCTTTCGCCGTACCTTCCGCGGAAAATCCGGTACTGCCGATGACGATAGCCTTTTGTTTTCGAGCAGCCTCTTCAAGATGACGCAGAGATGCTTCATGGTGAGTAAAATCTATAATAACATCACCCTGTTCGATGCATTTATCAAGAGAATCCACAACTATGACATTTTTCTTGCCGAGGCCGAGACACTCACCTATGTCTTTTCCCAATACGGCATGTCCCTTGACTTCAACTGCACCAACCACTTCTATGCCTTCTGTACTGTCTATGAGCGTTATAATACGCCCGCCCATTCTGCCTCCGGCTCCAGTGACAATGGCTTTCGTCATATGTCTCTCCCTTTCATTTATTTGATCAGCCCGTATTCCTGCATGGCTTTCTTTAGTTTGTCGTAGTTGGCATCAGACATCTTGCAAAGAGGAAGTCTGGTTTCGTACTGAATCTTGCCCATCATGGAAAGAGCCGCCTTTACAGGGACGGGGTTTGTTTCAATGAAGAGCATGTCAATGAGCGGACTCATCTTATGATGGAGTTCTCTGGCTTTGCTCAGATCACCGGCAAAGAAGGCATCGGTTAATCCTGCCATATCGGCAGGCGCGATGTTGGACACAACGGAAATAACACCATGACCGCCGACAGCCATAAGCGGAAGCGTAAAGCCGTCGTCGCCTGACAGCAGAGTGAAATCCTTTCCGCAAATCCGCGCCACGTCGCTCATTTGCTTGATCAATCCCGAAGCCTCTTTTACGCCGACAATATTCTTGATCTTCGCAAGTCTGGCAAGCGTTTCGGGTGTAAGATTGACGCCGGTTCTGCCGGGAATGTTGTAAACAATGATAGGAATGGGAACCTGCTCAGCGACCAGTTTGTAATGCTGATACAGCCCTTCCTGCGTAGGTCTGTTGTAGTAGGGACATACCATTAAAGCGCCGTCGGCGCCTGCATCGTATGCATGCTTTGTCAGGCGAATAGCTTCGGCCGTGCTGTTTGATCCGGTTCCGGCAATAACAGGGACCCGTTTCTTTACCGCATCAATCGTTATTTCAATAACCCGGTCATGCTCTTCATGGGAGAGTGTGGAGGACTCGCCGGTGGTTCCGCAGGGTACAATACCGTCTGTTCCATTTGCAATCTGGAACTCGATGAGATCCCTGAGAGCCGCCTCGTCAACTCTTCCATCCTTAAACGGTGTTACGATCGCTACAATTGCTCCCTTAAACATAAAATCCTCCTCGCTTCGTCTATTTTTTTAAATAATCCGGTATCTCTTCGTTCCTTACCAGATCGGTGTATTCTTCACGTTTTCTGATTACATTAAAGATGCCCTCGTTGACAAGTATCTCGGCTATGCGCGGCCTCGAATTATAGTTTGACGACATGGTGAATCCATATGCCCCCGCACTCATGACCGCCATAAGATCATCCCTTTTAAACGCCGGCAGTTGGCGTCCTTTTGCCAGATAATCACCGGACTCGCAGATGGGTCCCACCACGTCGGCAAGAATCTCTTCTGCATCGTTCTTTCTCACGGGCTGGATGTGATGGTATGACCCGTATAAACTGGGGCGAACCAGATCATTCATGCCCGCGTCAACGATGATAAAATTCTTAGCCTCGTTGCTCTTTGTGTACAGCACCTTTGTCACAAGTATGCCGGCATTGCCTACGATCACCCTGCCCGGCTCGAAAATAAATGTGCATCCCAGATCTTTTGCCGCCCCGATAATCTCCTTTGCATAGTCCGCCGGATGAGGCGGCTCTTCATCGTTGTATGTTATTCCCAGACCGCCGCCCATATCAAGATATTTTATCGGTATTCCTTCGTTTTTCAAAATGCCCATCAGCTTCTTTAATCTCTCCAGGGCGTCAGTAAAAGGTGTTATCTTTGTGAGCTGCGAGCCGATGTGACAGCTTACCCCCTTTATATCCAGATTCTTCAGGGACATTGCCCTGCGGTAATCATCCACCGATTTGTCGATGTCAATGCCGAACTTGTTTTCCTTAAGACCTGTGGAAATATACGGATGAGTTCCCGGGTCAACATCAGGGTTGACGCGCAGCGCTATGCCGGCCTTCAATCCCAGCCTGCCTGCGCACTCGTCTATCACCTGGAGTTCCTGCGAGGATTCAACATTGAACATCAGAATATTCGATCGCAGGGCATATTCGATCTCATCCAGCCTTTTGCCTACCCCTGAGTAAACCACCTTTTGCGGATCAACCCCTGCCTGCAGCGCACGGTAGAGCTCCCCGCCGGAAACGATATCCACGCCTCCGCCTTCCGAAGCAAATAACCGAAGGAGGGCAATATTAGAATTTGCCTTCACGGCGTAACAGACGATATGAGGGAGATCTGAGAAAGCACTGTCAAATACCCGGAAGTGCTGGCGGAGTGTTTTCTCACTATACAGATAGAAAGGGGTGCCTACCTTGCCGGCGATGTCGGCAAGGGACACGCCTTCGCAGCATAGCTGCTCATTTTGATAATGGAAATAGTTCATAAAGCCAATCCTGATTCAGTATTTTATTTCTGCAGGCTCCGAAGGCTCGCTGCAGTATCCCGACTGGTTGCATGCTGCAATCCTGTATGTATACAGCCATCCCGATTTGACGTTGGTGTCCGCGTAGCTCAGGTACATTCCCTCTTTTACAATAAGAGGATCGTTTAATAAGTAATCTCCGATAACTGAATAACTTCTCGGACATTCCGGACAGTCTTTACGAAGTGTCTCCAATTCGCTTCTCTGTATTTTGACTGACCTCAGAGATTGATCGGCCTCGGGCATCTGCCACGAAACGCGTATGCCGAACTTAATCCTTTCAACCTTCAGATTCTTTACAGATTCAGGAATCTTTATATCCGGGGGAAGCGGATCGTCTTTCTTCCCACATCCCATCATGGAGATAATTACTATCACTGGAATAATCAGGATAAGCTGAGCAAAACGGATACGGCCGGCCACTACGATCTTCCCTCAATCTCTCTGATCCTGTTCTCTATGGAGCTGGTCGCTGTTCCTCCTGCATGGAGTTTGGAGTTCACCGACGCCTCCAGTGAGAGCTTTTCGAAAATATCCTTCCCGAATCCCTTGTGGAATTTATGAAATTCGCTTAATTCAAGTTCCGGTAATACCTTTCCATGATCAATCGCGTATGCAACTATGCGGCCTGCGATACTGTGTGATTCTCTGAAAGGGACACCTTTGATAACAAGATAATCCGCAATATCCGTGGCTGTGGAGAACCCTCCCTCAGCCCCTTTTCTCATTTCTTCATGGTTGAATTTAAGATGCCTGAGCATTTCTATTGTGATAATCAGACATTTTTTTACCGTATCCACCGTGTCGAACAGCGGCTCTTTGTCCTCCTGAAGATCTCTGTTGTAAGTCATGGGCAGACCCTTCATCAGAGTAAGCAGCGAAACAAGATTTCCGTATACACGACCCGTCTTGCCCCTTACAAGTTCGGCCACATCCGGGTTTTTTTTCTGCGGCATGATGCTGCTGCCGGTTGTAAATGCATCAGACATTTCAAGAAAGCGGAATTCATCAGTTGACCATATGATAAGATCTTCACATAGTCTGCTCAGATGCATCATTATCAATGACGAATCAAATATGAATTCTGCTATATAATCCCGATCTGATACCGCATCCATACTGTTTTTCGTGATTGCGGGGAAATCCAGATTGCATGATACAAGATCCCTGTCAATCGGCAAACCTGTCCCTGAAAGGGCTGCCGATCCGAGAGGCATGACATCAACGCGTTCCCGGCAACTGCGAAGTCTCGCGTGGTCTCTGTCAAGCATTTCCCAGAAAGCCAGAAGATAATGAGAAAGGATTACCGGCTGTGCTTTTTGCATGTGCGTATAGCCCGGAAGAATTGTTTTAATCTCTTTTTTTGCCAGATTCAGGAACACAGACTTAAGTTCAACCAGATGCCCGATAACGTCGTCTATCTCCTTCCGGAGATAGAGCCTCATATCAAGGCTTACCTGATCATTCCTGCTTCTGGCCGTATGAAGCTTTCTTCCCGCATCCCCTGTCTTCTCAATAAGGGCTTTTTCGATTGCCATATGGATATCTTCGTCGGCCGGACGGAATTCGAATCTGTCTCCCTCTATCTCGGCAAGAATCTCTTTCAGGGCGTGCGCTATCGCCTTGTGCTCCTTTTTTGAAATCAATCCCTTTTGGGCAAGCATGGATGAATGCGCGATACTTCCCTCGATGTCATATCTGTATAGACGCTTATCGTACTGGATGGAGGCCGTAAATTCTTCAACCTTTGCGTCCGTAGGCTCTTTAAAACGCCCGCCCCATGGTTTCTCCCGGATGCTCTTTTTCATAGAATCCCTGATTCAGCTTTTCTTAAGCATGGCCTGTATTCTCAAACGCAGTGCGTTGAGTTTAATAAATCCTGTGGCGTCTTTCTGATCGTACACCTTATCTTTTTCGAACGTGGCAAAATCTTCGCTGTACAGAGAGTAGGGAGATTTACGGCCCACTACTATGCAGTTGCCCTTGTATAGCTTAATTCTTGCTGTTCCTGTTACGTTCTCCTGGGTTTCATCTATGAATTTCTGAAGGACTTTCATCTCCGGTGAAAACCAGAATCCATTATAAACGAGCTGTGAATATTTGGGGATTAGGGAATCCCTCATTATCATAACTTCACGATCCATCGTTATGGACTCGAGAGCCCTGTGTGCCGCCCACAGCACTGTACCACCCGGCGTTTCATAGACGCCCCGTGATTTCATGCCTACAAAACGATTCTCCACCATGTCCACACGACCGATGCCGTTTTCTCCGGCAACTTTGTTCATGTGCTCCATGATAGACGCTGGACTCATCTTTTTTCCGTCAACAGATACTGGATTGCCTTTTTCAAATCCTATCTCGACATAGGTCGCCCGGTCAGGAGCCGCCTCTGGAGAAACCGTCAACACAAATATGTCCTCAGGCGGTTCAGCCCACGGGTCTTCCAGGATGGCGCCTTCATGAGAAATATGAAGTAGATTTCTATCGCTGCTGTATGGTTTGTCCTTTGTTAACGGTAGAGGGATGTCGTGCTTTTCGGCATAATCAAACATCGACTCCCGGGAGTCGAATGTCCAGTTATCATCCTTCCAGGCGGCGATGATGCGAATATTCGGCTGCAGCGCCATGTAGGTAAGCTCGAAACGAACCTGATCATTGCCTTTGCCTGTTGCACCATGACAAACGGCATCGGCACCCTCCTGCAGGGCTATTTCGATCTGCCTCTTGGCAATCAGAGGCCTGGCGATCGAAGTTCCCAGGAGATAGGTTCCTTCATAAACGGCATTGGCCCTCAGGCATGGGAAAACAAAATCGCATGCAAACTCCTCACGCAGATCATCGATATAAATTTTGCTCGCTCCCGTCTTGATTGCCTTTTCCTTAAGGCCGTCAAGTTCTTCCTTCTGGCCGACATCGGCGGCAAAGGCAATTACCTCGCATCCGTAGGTATCAATGAGCCATTTTACGATAACCGATGTATCGAGCCCTCCTGAATAGGCCAGGACAACTTTTTTTACTGTATTAGACAATTTTCTCAACCTCCCATTAGTATTTCCAAAACCGCCTTTTGCACATGCAGACGGTTCTCTGCCTGATCTACAACAACCGACTGAGGACCGTCGATGACCTCCGCTGTTATTTCCTCTCCGCGATGCGCAGGCAGGCAATGCATTATTATGGCATCCTTTTTTGCATAAGCGAGCAGTTCTTTGTTTATCTGATAGGGCCTGAATACCTCAACCCTCTTTTTGTGTTCAGCCTCCTGCCCCATGCTTGCCCAAACATCGGTATAAACAATGTCGGCATCTCTTGCCGCCTCAAGGGGATCCCTGTAGAGATTTACTCCGTGTGATGAATCCTTCAGTGCTCTATCAAATATGGTTTTGTCGGGATCATATCCCTCCGGACATGCTATTGCCAGCGAGAAGGGCAATCGTGATGCCGCATCAATCCAGGAATTGGACACATTGTTGCCATCCCCTATATAAGCAATCCTGAGGCCTTCGAATGTCCCCTTTTTTTCTGAAATTGTAAAGATATCGCTCAATATCTGGCATGGATGCAGCAGGTCTGTCAAACCATTTATGACAGGAATTTCTGCATATTGAGCAAATTCTTCTACCGCCTCCTGTGCATATGTCCTGATCATTATGGCATCAAGATAGCGGGACATAATCCTTGCCGTATCGGCGATTATTTCTCCGCGGTTGATCTGCGTATCCCGGCTGCTTAGGAAAATCGCTATACCGCCAAGATGATACATGCCGACCTCGAAGGATATTCTTGTTCTTGTGGATGATTTTTCGAAAATCATGCCCAGTGTTTTTCCTTCCAGGGAACGATGCGCCCTGCCCTCTTTTTGCATCTTCTTCAATACTGAACTGCGCGCAAATATCCTTGCAAAATCCTCCTGAGTTAAATCAGCAAAGCTAAGCAGATCTCTCTTCATTTTCCCCCCAATATTTCATCCAGTGTCCCGATAAGCCTGTCGATGTCCTCCCTGGATATTATCAAAGGCGGAACAAAGCGCAGGACGTTCGTTCCCGCCGATATGACCAGGAAGCCTTTCTCCATGCACTTCTTTACAATATCTGAAACGTCCTCGGCCATTTCCAGTCCCAGAAGAAGACCCTTTCCGCGGACATCTTTGACAGCCGAATGCTTTAGCTTAAGAGCGTTCAGTTTCTCGATAAAATATTCACCCATCTTAATACAATTCCGGAGAACGCCTTCAGACAGCATTACTTCAATTGTGGCCAGACATGCCGACATTGCCAGGGGATTGCCGCCGAATGTCGAGGCGTGGTTGCCGGGGACAAACGCCTCAGCCACGCGATCCGTTGTGAGCATTGCGCCCACAGGGAAACCATTGCCAAGGGCCTTGGCCAGACTCACGATATCCGGCTTGATGTCGAACTGCTCATAGGCGAAGAGCGTGCCCGTTCTGCCCATGCCCGTCTGAACCTCATCAAGAATCATCAGTATGCCCAGCTTGTCACAGACGTCCCTTACCGCCTTCAGGTAATTTCTGTCAGGAACGCATACCCCTCCCTCCGCCTGGACAGGCTCAAGAAGTATGCCGCATGTTTTGTCTGTTATTGCTGCTTCCAGGGCACGCACATCGTTGAAGGGGACATATTTAAAACCGTCCGGAAGCGGTGCAAATCCTACCTGAAACTTTTCCTGCCCTGTGGCTGTAATGGTGGCAAGTGTCCTTCCGTGGAAGGACTGCTTCATTGTAATCAGCTCATTTTTCCCGCCAAGCTTCTCGTTGCCGAACTTTCTGGCCAGTTTGATGGCTGCTTCATTCGCCTCTGCGCCGCTGTTACAAAAGAAAACCTTGTCGGCAAAGGAATTCTCCACCAGGATCCTGGCAAGGCTTATCTGAGGCTCAATATGATAGAGGTTGGAAATATGGCTCAGCTTCTGAGCCTGTTCCTGGATGGCCTTCACCACTTTCGGATGACAATGTCCCAGGCTGCAGACGGCAATGCCGGCTGCAAAATCCAGATACTCTTTGCCGTCAACGTCCCATACTTTTGTACCGGCCCCCCTTGATATTACCATGGGAAAGCGCTTGTATGTATTCATTACATATTTTTCAGAGAGGGCTATCCAATCGTTTCCAGTCATTTTCTGTCCTTAATAACAATTTCTGTTCCTATACCAGAGTCGGTGAATATTTCAAGAAGCATGGCATGTTTCAAACGGCCGTCTACGATGTGGGTCTTGGCGACGCCCTCCTTCAGAGCCTTAAGGCAGCATTTGACCTTGGGGAACATTCCTCCTTCGATGACTCCGCTGCTTATCATTTCC
Organism: uncultured Syntrophaceae bacterium; assembly: GCA_964558665.1. Classification (GTDB taxonomy): domain Bacteria; phylum Desulfobacterota; class Syntrophia; order Syntrophales; family PHBD01; genus CAZLFA01. The sequence continues at coordinate 32,885 of CAZLFA010000004.1, read as the reverse complement.
ATGGCATCACTATCAGTCATGGTGTTTATCAATTTCTTTTCCCTGTCAAGCACCCCCGCAACATCGGTAAGAAGGACAAGCTTTTCCGCCTTAAGCGAAGCGGCAACGGCTCCGGCCACAAGATCGGCGTTAATGTTGTACGTTTCACCCTTTTCTCCTGCTCCGGTAGGGGCTATAATGGGGATAAATCCGTCATTGATCAAAGATGATATGAGAGTTGAATTGACATCGGTAACCTTCCCTACAAGACCGATATCTATTATCTCCGGCGGCGTGTCTTTGGCCTTTTCAGCACTGAGAAAATACTTTTCCGCTTTTATCAGTCCGCCGTCCTTGCCGCTGAGGCCGACAGCCTTGCCGCCATGTCGATTGATAAGACCTACGATCTCCTTGTTTACCTTGCCGACGAGTACCATCTCCACAATGTCCATGGTTTCCTCATCAGTCACCCTCATGCCCTGAACAAATTTGGAATCCTTGCCCAGTTTCTTCAAAAAACTGCCGATCTGTGGGCCTCCTCCATGAACCACAACAGGGTGAATGCCGATATACTTCATCATCAATACATCCCTGGCGAAATTATCTTTCAGATCTTCATCGACCATGGCATGGCCGCCATATTTGATGACAACCGTTTTATTGTAAAAACGTCTTATATAGGGGAGAGCCTCCATAAGAATTTCCGCTCTCTCCATTGGTCCTTTTATCATATCGTCCATTTCTTAATCTCCGGATTCATTCTCTGCTCAGAGTATATAACGGCTCAAATCCTCGTCTTCAATGATGTCCTCAAGCTTTTCCTTAACGTATTCAGCATCTATTGTGACATTTTTCTCAGTCAGGTCCGGGGCATCAAAAGATATTTCATCAAGAACCGTTTCCATTATCGTGTATAACCTTCTTGCACCGATGTTTTCAGTCCTTTCATTGACTAATGCTGCGATCTCCGAAATCTCCGCAATGGAATCATCAGTAAAATTGATCTTAACGCCCTCTGTGGCCATCATTTCCACATACTGCCTGATCAGGGCATTCTGCGGTTCAGTCAGAATTCTCATGAATTCTTCCTTGCCCAGCGAGTCAAGTTCAACCCTTATGGGGAAGCGCCCCTGAAGCTCAGGAATCAGATCAGACGGCTTGGAAGAACTGAATGCGCCTGCGGCAATAAAAAGGATGTGATCCGTTTTCAGCATGCCGTATTTTGTATTTACCGTCGATCCCTCGACAATAGGCAGCAGGTCCCTCTGCACACCCTCCCTTGACACGTCGGGCCCGTGCGGAGTGTCGCTGCCGACAATCTTGTCAATCTCATCAAGGAAAATTATCCCCGACTGCTCAACACGTTCAAGCGCTGTTTTGGTTACCTTCTCCATGTCAACCAGTCTCTGCGATTCTTCCTGTGCCAGTATTTCCAAGGCTTCGGGCACTTTTACCGACCGCCGTTTCTTCTTTTGCGGGAACATGTTGCCGAACATTTCCTTGATGCTCATTCCCATTTCTTCAATGCCAGAGGAAGAGAATATCTCAATCATGGGACCGCTCTTTGTTTCCGATACCTCAAGCTCGACAATGCGACTGTCGAGCTTTCCCTCATGAAGAAGTCTGCGAAGCTTCTCACGAGTACTGTCGTACGGCTGAGGCTGATCTTCCTCTTCGCGCCCATAGCGGTCGTTAAGCATGTCTTCCACGCTCTTTTCAACAGGTTTCGGCGGCAGAAGTACATCCAGAAGCCTCTCTTCGGCCAGTTCGGCGGCTTTTACTCTTACGCTGCTCTGCTCGTCCAGCTTCACCATGTTTACGGCAAGCTCCAGAAGATCGCGAATCATGGATTCTACATCTCTGCCGACATATCCTACCTCGGTGAACTTCGAGGCTTCCACTTTCAGGAAAGGGGAATTATCCAGCTTGGCAAGCCGGCGGGCTATCTCTGTTTTCCCCACACCTGTAGGACCGATCATGATGATATTCTTCGGCGATATTTCTTCACCGAGCTCATTTGACACATTCTGGCGCCGCCAGCGGTTCCTTAAGGCTATGGCGACAGCTCTTTTGGCATCCGACTGACCGATTATATACTGATCCAGTCTCTCCACAATCTCTCTTGGCGTTAATTGATTTTTTGATGACACGCTCACCTGTTTCCCCCTGTCCGCGCTTTTGGCTTCTTATCTCCTCTGTCATCACCCGGTTCTACCATGTCCAGCTCTTCGACGGTGATGTTGTCATTCGTATATATGCATATCTCAGAGGCTATTCTGACCGCTTCCCTGGCAATCTCGGCTGCATCGAGGGTTGAATGCTTCACCAGAGCCCGTGCAGCAGCCAGGGCATATGCGCCCCCCGAGCCAATGGCCATGACATCGTCGTCTGATTCAATGACGTCCCCGTTTCCCGATATCATGAGAAAGTAGTCACGACTTGCCGCGACCATCAGGGCCTCCAGGTGCCTGAGCATTCTGTCTGTACGCCAGTCTTTCGTAAGTTCAACTGCGGCACGCAACAGATTCCCCTTGTATTGTTCCAGCTTCTGGTCAAAACGGTCAAACAGCGTGAAGGCATCCGCCGTAGCGCCGGCAAATCCAACGATTACTTCGTCCTGATATAAGCGGCGAACCTTTCTTGCACCGTGCTTCATGACGGTAATGTCTATCGTTACCTGTCCGTCGCCCGCTATGACAACCTTTCCTTTATGGCGTACGGCGACAATAGTAGTTCCCTTTATGTTCATTGTTTTCCTTTCAATAAGACCCGTTTCCGGTCCTGCGGTATTTATTGCCCATCGCTGTCCTTCTTGATGCCGGCTTTTGGATGGGCTTTGTCATAAACCTCCATCAGCCTGCTCACGCTAACTGACGTATATTTCTGAGTTGTAGAAAGGCTCTCGTGCCCCAGCAACTCCTGGATTGATCGAAGATCAGCGCCAGCATCCATCATGTGCGTTGCAAACGAATGCCTTATCTTATGAGGGCTGATCTTTCTTCCCAATCCGCTCAGTTGAACATATTTATCGACGATTCTGGCCACGCTGCGAGGGTTTAATCGTGCCCCTTTTGTCCCGATAAACAAAGGTGCGGCACCTCCAAAATCAATTTTATCAAGATCACTTCGCATGTTGATATAGCCGGTTAATGCATTCATGGCTTTTACGCCCACAGGTACCAGACGTTCCTTTTTGCCCTTTCCCCTTACTTTCAATAAAGCCTCATTGAGGTCCGCATCCTCGATGTTAAGTCCTGTAAGCTCACTGAGACGTATTCCGGTGGAATAAAACAGTTCAAGGATCGCCTTGTCCCTGCATCCACATATGTCATCCGGAAATCTTGAATCCAGAATAGTGAGCATCTCGTCAACTGACAGAAAAGGAGGTATGTACTTCTCAGATTTCGGAGCCTGAATCATTTCTGCCGGATTTGCTGTAAGCTTGCCTTCACGCTGGAGGAAGCCGAAGAAGGTTCTCAGAGCTGCCAGCTTCCTGGCTATTGTTACCTTTTTGACTTTCTTCTTATACAGCAGGGCCAGAAACATTCTGACTGCCAGATGATCTATATGCTCAGGCGGTTTCAAGACCGCCTCTTTATTTTCCTTATGAATATTTTCTTCAAGGAATGTTTTGAACTGTTTTAAATCGGCGACGTAATTTTTTCTTGTATGGGGAGAAAGGTTTCTTTCAATCTCCATATGAAATTCGAACGCCTTGATTGCCTGTTCCATAAAAAAAATCAACTCCCGGCGATCGGCTGTCAGCCTTAAGCTGGTCGCTGAGAGTTGATCGCTTAAGTGTCCTTTATTTTGGCAAGTATTGACTACATCTTATACTTACCAAAGTCTTCCGGAGATAAATTTTCCAAAAAGTCCTTAAGCTTGTCATCTTTAAGCTGTTCGAGATCCGTGATCTTCGCACCGACATCAATGCTGCGGGATTTCTCTATAACTTTTTCATCAACATATATTGGCGCATTTGCTCTTAATGCCAAGGCGATGGCGTCGCTGGGACGAGCGTCAATTACAAAGCTCTCGCCGCTCTTTATTAAAAAGATGTTTGCGAAGAAAGTATTGTTTCTGAGATCACACACTTCAATTTTCAATACTTCAATTCCGAGCGTCTTTAGCATCACGTTCATGAGATCATGAGTCATGGGTCTTGAGAATGCGATCTTTTCAAGCTCCGTAGCAATGGCGCTGGCCTCAAACAAACCTATCCATATCGGGATGGCTTTTTTCTCGGTCAGATCCTTAAGAATTACTATGGGCGTATTTGTAATGGGATCAATGGTTAATCCCGATATCTTCATTTCTATAAGCATTCAGTTCCTCCTGCCGATCGAGCAGCCGCGTATGATATGTGTCAAGTTAACTGTTCACCTCGCAGAGAGTGCAAAAAAGCTTTTTTTATCATGACATGAATCGTTTTGCCTAATTGTGATCTGTCTCCTTTAAAGTTCACTATTTTATTGGTGCGAGTCCTTCCTGAAAGATCGCCATTGCCGTTCTTGCTTACGCTGTCAACCAGTATTTCATGCACGGTTCCTTCGAGTTCCCTGTTTCGTTCCAAAGTGTGCTGCTCCTGAAGAGATTGTAAATATGTCAGCCTTTTCCCTTTGGTTTTCTCCGGAACCTTTTCTTCGAAATCCTTTGCCGCCGTTCCTTCTCTTTCTGAATACTTGAAAGAGAAGAGGTTGTCAAATCTGATTTTGTTCATCAGGTCTATGGTTTCCTGAAAGTCTTCTTCCGTCTCTCCCGGAAAACCGACAATCATATCCGACGTTATGCTGATATCCGGGCATAACTCTCTGAGTTTACTGACTTTGCTTATGTATTGTTCAGCAGTATAGTTACGGTTCATTCTTTTCAGGACACGATCCGATCCCGATTGAACCGGCAGGTGTATGTGTTCACACAGTTGAGCTATCTCTCTGTAGCATTTCATTAATTCATGGGAAAAATCCTTAGGGTGGGAAGTTGTAAAACGGATACGGGAAATGCCGCTTGTTTTACCGAGCATTTCCAGAAGTGCCGGAAAATCCATGCCTCCATCCAGATTTTTCCCGTATGAATTTACATTCTGCCCCAGCAGCGTAACTTCTTGTATGCCATGATCGGCCAGCACTTTTATCTCATCGAGAATGTCCATATAAGGCCTGCTTTCCTCCGGTCCGCGAAGAAAAGGAACAACGCAATAGGAACAGAAATTGTTGCATCCCTGCATTATGGTTACAAAGGAAGATATCGCCCCGTTGACAGGCCTGACCTTCAGTCCCAGAGACTTTATGGATTTATGAAATCCGGTTTCAGCCATTTGTCCCTTGCATTTCATCGCCCTGTCAACCAGCGCCGGCAATTTATGAATATTATGTGTCCCGAATACGATATCCACGTATGGGGTTTTTCTGAGCAGTTCTTTGCCCCATTGCTGCGCCAGACAGCCTCCTACGGCGATAATCATATCTTTTCTGCTCTGTTTCAGAATCGCATATCTTCCCAGCTGACTGTATATTTTCTGCGCTGCCTTCTCGCGGATGGAGCATGTATTGATGACGATAAGATCTGCTGCAGAGCACTCGTCTGTCGACTCAAAGCCGGACTCCTCCATCAACGCCCTGATCTGATCCGAGTCGTGAACATTCATCTGGCAGCCGAATGTATGAATAAATATTTGGGGGTTCGTCATTTTCTTAAATTCAAAAATTTTTCTTTTTTGCGCCTCTATACCAGTTCGGGCAAAGTATCAAGCGGAAGCTTGCCGGTTCTTCATGCACTTATCCGTAAAAAGCTTTACCGCCTCCATATATTCAGTTATTCCCTGGAAGAAGATATCGTTATGGTTGGCCATGGGGATTTTCAAAAGTGTTTTTTCAAAAGCCGGTGATTCCCGGAAGAGGGTCTCCCCTTCGGAATAATTGATAATCTGATCAAATTCTGCGTGGATAATCAGAGTCGGTTTGTCGAATGATCTTATCTTGTATATGTTCCGCGGTCCTTCCTCTTCAGATAAACCCAGAAACTGAAGGCTCAATCCCATCAGTTGAAGCAGAGGTCCGACAAATGCAAAACCACTCTCCACAATGAGGCCGTCAATTCCCTGCCGGTAGTTGGATGCGATCTCCAGGGCGGATGCGCTGCCGAGGGATCTTCCCATAACAATGAAAACACCTGAACAGTTATTATCACTCAACCACTGCTTTGTGTATTTGAAGATGATGTGACTGTCTCTCATCATATTTGTTACTGTCGGGAACCCGGTGGACTGTCCATAGCCCCGATAATCAACGGCAAGAAAATTAATGCCGTTTCTTACGAATATCTGGGCTATGTCATCATAATCTGCGACAATTTCACCATTACCGTGAAAAAAGAGAATGTTTGGCGAATCCGGCGTATTCTCATAAAAGCGGCCGCCGATGCAGACATCATCCTCTACAGGGATGGAAACTGTTTCATAGTTTACAGACATGTTGATCGGCAGGGATGTCCACTCCGGTCTGGGATAGAAGAGAACTCTTCCTATCTCCCAACGGTCGAAAGCTGAATAATCTATTGTTGAAAGGTCAATCATCCTTCCGTTTTCCTCCTGATTATATTCGAATTAGTCTCCATCCGGAAACTCCGGATGCTGAAACTTCCGTTTTCCGGAATGGAAAGAGGTTATTTTTCGTTCCGGCAAGGAGATCAAGGGATTGCGCGGAGGCGTACTTAATGTACGTCGCACAAGCAATACCGCAGATCGACACAGCCGGAGCGGAAAAGAGCCCTTTACGGACGGAAACGAATTATCTCTGTAACAGGCAGGCTTGAAAGCCGGTCCGAGACGGTAAAGCACGAAACGAAGATTTGTCAAGGGGAATCGGCTCAAATCCAGATGTCGATAATCAATCCTTTAGCTGCGTCCGGAGATTTTTGTGAACCGGGAACTTTTCCAAGGCTGTTGTATGTGCTGTATACGTCATCAGGCCGGCCGGCAATGCTGTTTGTATTACCGTCTACAGCAACTGAACGGGAAACCTCATATCGCCCGGCTTCCTGCGTATTGTTCCGAATGCCTCCGCTACTATCGGGAAGCTGTTCTGAGCGCCATTCGCTTATCTCAACTGTGTCATCCCCTTGTTTGCCTGAGACAGTGACGGGAAACTGTCTCTGCTTTTGGGGTAACCCGGACGAGCCTGACGGCGTTTCGCCTGAATGTACCGAATCCGGCGGCGAACCAATATGATAAACAACCGGTAAAGAGGATTTTATCTCCATATTTCCTCTTTATCTCATGCTGACTGGTTCAGTTCCTGTAATTCCGAATGTGATGCTATTAAACCGCTATTAAAAAATAAAATAAATTAAATTAATTAATTGTCAATGAATATTTGATCTTTTATGCAAGGAAAAGTCTTGACTTTAAAAGGTTGATTACGCTAAACAGCGCATGCGTCTTGAACGACGGTCATCATGATTTGAAAGGAGCATCCATGGCAAAGTATGATTCTAAATCACTGAGAAATGTAGCAATTGTCGGTCACGGAGGAACAGGCAAAACTTCCCTTTGTGAGTCCTTCCTGTATATCAGTGGCAAAACGGACAGGCCCGGCAAGGTTGACGAAGGAACATCCTGCATGGATTATGAGCCGGAGGAACACAAAAGACGCATCTCCATCAGCGCGGCAGTAAACTATTTTGACTGGAACAAGCACAAGGTCAACATCATAGACACCCCCGGCGATTCAAATTTTGCATATGACACGAAATGTTGCCTCAGAATTGTGGATGCGGCTATCATCGTTGTCGATGCCGTGAGCGGCGTGGAATTCCAGACGGGAAAGGTATGGGAATATGCAGACGAATTCAAGCTTCCGCGAATTATCTACATCAACCGCATGGATCGTGAAAGAGCTGACTTTTACAAAACCCTGGAGAGCATTGAAAGCAAGTTGAAGAAAAAATCAACAGCCGTATTTCTGCCCATAGGCAAAGAGGATGCATTTAAAGGGATTGTCGATCTCCTTAACATGAAAGCATATATCTTTGACGATCCGAAAGGAGCTTATAAAGTTGCAGATATTCCGGCTGACATGGCTGATGACGTTAAAAAGTACAGAGAAACCATGGTAGAAGACATAGCAGAATCTGACGAAGCCTTGATGGACAGGTACCTTGATGCAGGTGAATTGAGTGTTGAAGACCTGAAAACCGGATTGAGGAAAGGTGTTATTGCAGGAGGACTGGTTCCTGTTGTCTGCGGTTCCGCATCCAGGAACATCGGCATTACGCCATTGATGGATATTATCGTTGACGCCCTGCCGTCCCCGACTGATCGCGGTCCGGTCTCCGGGAAAAAACCCGGGAAAGATGAGATAGAAGAAAGAAAGCCGGAAGAATCTTCACCTTTTTCAGCTATCGTCTTCAAAACAATTGCCGACCCCTATGCGGGGCGGTTGACTCTTTTCAGAGTTTTCTCAGGAACAATAGCCTCAGACTCGAATTTCTTCAACAGTTCCCGCAAAGCAAATGAAAGATTTGGAAATGTTTTTTTCCTGGAAGGCAAAAGCCAGAAGCCTGCTGAATCGCTTGTACCGGGTGATATAGCAGCAGTCGCCAAGCTCAAGGAAACAGTAACAGGGGATACATTGTGTGCGGAAAAAGCCGCTGTTGTTTATGATCGTATATTGCCTCTCCCGGCAATCATGACCTTTGCCATCGAACCAAAATCGCGAGGTGACGAAGAAAAGATCGTATCATCCATCAACCGCCTTGTGGAAGAAGACCCGACACTTGTTTTCAGGCGCGACGAACAGACCAGGGAAATGATTCTGGCCGGCATGGGTCAGGTTCATATCGAAGTCACCATTGAAAAAATGAAAAGAAAGTTCGGTGTCGAGGTTAATCTCAAAACGCCAAAAATCCCCTATAAGGAAACAATCAAGAAAACTCAGATTGAAATTCACGGAAGGTATAAGAAACAGTCAGGCGGTCGCGGACAATTTGGAGATATTAAAATTAATATGGAACCGCAGCCCCGCGGCGCCGGTTTCGAATTCCTGGATAAGATAGTCGGCGGTGTCGTGCCGCAGCAGTACAGACCTGCCGTTGAAAAGGGCATAATCGAGGCGATGGAGGAAGGTGTACTGGCCGGATATCCTGTAGTTGATCTTCGCATTTCCCTTGTGGACGGTTCTTATCATACAGTTGACTCCTCGGAAATGGCCTTCAAGATTGCAGGTTCGATGGCTTTCAAGAAAGGATTCATGGAATGCCAGCCTACCCTGCTTGAACCTATCGTCAACATAGATATCGAAGTCCCGGAAGAATACATGGGGGATGTCATAGGTGATCTGAACAGCCGCAGGGGGCGCATCTCCGGCATGGACTCCAGAGGTTCCATCCAGATAGTCAAAGGTCAGGTGCCGCTGGCGGAAATATTGAAGTATGCCCCCGATCTCACGTCAATGACAAGTGGACGCGGAACTTTTACCTTCACGCACTCTCATTATGAGGAAGTGCCTGCTCACATCGCCGAAAAAATTATTGCCGAGTCGAAGAAAGAAGAAACCGAGAAGTAATGATCAGCGCCGGGGTAATAACGATCAGTGATAAAGGCTATCGCGGAGAGCGCGAAGATCTGAGCGGCAAAGAAATCGTAGCCATGCTTGGCCAGATCAAAGCTGAAGTCGCCTGCACAACGATCATACCCGATGAAAAGGAACTGATAAAGCAAACCCTGATTGAGTATTCCGACGATAAAGATCTTGATCTGATCATAACGACCGGGGGCACGGGTGTCAGCCCGAGGGATCTCACCCCCGATGCAACCCTTGAAATCATTGATAAAGAGGTGCCCGGAATGGCTGAAGCAATGAGGCGTCAGAGTGCCGCCATTACCCCGCATGCCATGATATCCCGGGCTGTAGTAGGCATACGAGGACAATCCCTTATTATTAATCTACCGGGCAGTCCCAAGAGCGTTCGGGAAAACCTTTCCGTGCTCCTGCCGTCCCTGAACCACGCCATCGAAAAAATCAGGGGTGATCAATCTGAATGTGCTTCCTGAGAACATCAAGAGTATGTTCAATGTGTGTGCCCTGCCAGTAGATTTTCCCACATGTCGGGCATGACCTGAATATGTGTCCGCTTTCGAAGACATATCGCGGCACGCGCTCTTCTGCCTCCTTCCTGTCGATGCGCTTTAACTTCTCGTTGCATTTCAGGCATAGGGAAAAGAAGTCTGCGGGGTCAGGCTTCAAGCAGAAACCTTTGATAACTTCAGAAATTTGTTCATCCGGGTCATCACTGTGAATGATAAGCAGAGTGCCCGTGTACTGCCTTGGTGGAAAGACTTTCCTGGTAAGAGCAATCCGCGATTCCTTTCGTGCTTCATTTAAAAATAGTGTACCGGCCACGCCTCTGAAAAAGTGAACATCATAGCCCATGATGCGCAGCCATTTTGTCAATTTACCAAGTGTAATATCGGTCATAAATCTGTATGACGCTTTCATATGCCACCTGCTGCACCCAAACATATTGATTCACAGAACCCTGCATGATAAAATAAAACCAATTATATATATTTTCAACTCAAATCGGTTTTTTTATAACCTGCGTTATGGTAAAGAAATTGTCGTCTCCGGAAAGGTGATTTGCGATGGAAGAAAAGAAACTGTATTTCGCGTACGGTTCCAATCTCAATGAGAATGATGTCCGGGAATGGTGCAGCCAGCATGGCAAACCATACCCCCTGGGAGAAAAATTCAGCAACGCCTATTTGCCGGATACACAACTGGTTTTCAACTACGACTCAAAACAGCGAAAAGGCGGCTCCCTGAATATCAGATATCATCTCGGTCAGGCAATTCCTGGAGCGCTTTACATGATGGAAACCGAAGCCTGGGAAACGCTGGACATCAGAGAGGGCGCACCAAATGTGTATAAACGTCTTGAAGTTACGGCATTGACAGAGGACGGCAGAGAACACTCTGCCGTTACCTATCAGGTGCATTCGGCAATGACTGAGGGCGGATTTGTAAAACCCGATCCGGAATATCTTCAGATTTTGGAAACAGGTCTTGCCAGCCACGGCATCGATGATTGCATGCTTATGGCTGTTTCAGAGGACACATCCCCGCCCTGGTGCATAGAAAGACTCTTCGTTTACGGAACATTAAAGGAAAGAGGTTCGAGACACCATATCCTCACGACATGGGGAGGTTACGATGACAAGTCCGTCGCCAGAGTTCATGGTGGTCTTTTCGACACGGGAAAAGGCTTTCCATGCATGGTCCCGACACAAGTGCCGGATCAATATGTCATAGGTGAAGCATATCGCCTGAAAGATATAAGGAAGGTTTTTGAGATGCTTGATATTGTTGAATCGGTAAAGCGCTATGGACAAACAGGAGCCTTGTTCAGGCGCGCCATAATACGTGTCGAGCTGGAAAACGGCGGAACCGGTCTTGCCTGGTGTTACATGATGGCCGGAGACACGCAAGGGTTACAGAAGATTGAATCTGGAAAATGGGATATGCCTGAATAGTTTCCTTTCGGAAACCGGCAATGCAACATCATCCATTTCAAGACAGGAGTTTTGATGAAAAAGCTTTACTACACGGCAGGGCTTTTTTTTATTTTTGCCATCTCTGCTTATCTTTACGCGTCGCCATACGTAACGATTTATCTAATCAAGAATGTGATTGACAGCCGGGACTACAGCCGGCTTGCGCAATATGTTGATTACGATGAACTGAGAAAAAACCTGAAGGGCAAGGCTGAACTCGTCGCTGAAAGACTCACTTCAAATATAAGAAATGACTCTGCTGCAAGCGGCCTGGAAAAGTCTCTAAGGAAAAAACTGATTGAGCAGGTTGTCGATCAAATCGTTACGCCTGAAAACACGCCTGTCTTGATAATGCAGGTAATGACGGACAGGGAAAGAAAACCGGAACCGGCGATTGGGGAACAAACCGGCAAGAAAAATACCATAAACAATTTCGAAGACTTTCTCCGGAACGCGGAATTCGGGTATCGGTCTTTCAACACCTTTGCGATTAAAATCAAAACCGGGGATCAGCGGCCGGCGGTTTTGATCATGACCCGCAATGGATTACAGTGGAAGCTGACAAATATTGACTTTTAAACAAAGGGGGTAATTCCATTTCATGGCATCTGAAGGAAACAAGGTTATCTATTCAATGATCGGCATCAGCAAGTCCTATGACAAAAGGCCTGTTCTGAAGAATATTTCTCTTTCATATTTTTACGGGGCCAAGATAGGAGTCCTGGGCTTGAATGGGGCAGGAAAAAGTTCTCTGCTGAGGATACTTGCCGGCACGGATAAGGACTATAACGGGAAAACCATCCTTTCTCCCGGATATACGATAGGCATGCTGGAACAGGAGCCGCTCCTGAATAACACCAGGACCGTTAAGGAGGTTGTCGAAGAAGGCGTAAAAGAGCTTGTCGATCTTATCGCCGACTACAATCAGATAAATGAAAAGTTTTCCGAGCCGATGAACGACGATCAGATGAATGATCTGATAGAACGACAGGGAAAGGTTCAGGAAAAACTTGACGCCCTTGATGCATGGGATCTCGACTCGAGACTTGACATGGCTATGGACGCCTTGCGCTGTCCCCCCGGAGACTCTCCTGTAAATATCCTTTCCGGCGGAGAACGCAGGCGCGTTGCTCTGTGCCGCCTGCTGCTTCAAAAGCCGGATATCCTGCTTCTCGATGAACCGACCAACCACCTTGATGCCGAATCGGTAGCCTGGCTTGAGAATCATCTGCAGTGTTATCCGGGAACAGTTATTGCGGTAACCCATGATCGTTACTTTCTGGATAATGTGGCAGGCTGGATTCTGGAACTTGACAGAGGCGAAGGGATACCCTGGAAGGGCAACTATTCGTCCTGGCTGGAACAGAAACAGAAGAGGCTTCTTACTGAGGAAAAAAGCGAATCGCAAAGACAGAAAACGCTGGAACGGGAACTGGAATGGATAAGGATGTCGCCCAAGGGAAGGCACGCCAAATCGAAAGCGCGCATCAACTCGTATGAAGAGCTTCTCGGTCAGGAGGTGGAAAAGCGCGAGAAAGATCTTGAAATTTATATACCCCCGGGACCCCGGTTGGGCAAAACGGTTATCGAAGCGGATAATGTATCGAAATCATATGGAGACAATCTGCTAATAGACAACATGTCATTCGCACTTCCCCCAGGAGGTATCATCGGTGTCATAGGCCCTAACGGCGCAGGCAAGACAACTCTGTTCCGGATGATAACAGGTCAGGAATCACCGGATTCCGGGACAATTCTGATTGGCGAAACAGTGAATCTTGCGTATGTGGATCAGGCGCGTGATGTTCTGGATCCGAACAAAAGCATCTGGGAGACAATCACAGAAGGACAGGACATGATTCAACTTGGGGGCAGACAGGTAAACTCGAGAGCCTATGTTGCCAGGTTCAACTTTTCGGGATCGGACCAGCAGAAAAAAGTAGGTATGATTTCCGGAGGCGAGAGAAACCGCGTTCATCTGGCAAGAATGCTGAAAGAAGGCGCCAACGTCCTTCTCCTCGATGAACCGACCAATGATCTCGATGTAAATACGATGCGCGCGCTGGAAGAGGCACTGGATAACTTTGCCGGCTGCGCCCTGGTGATCAGCCATGACAGGTGGTTTCTCGACCGTATAGCGACCCATATACTTGCCTTCGAGGGAGACAGCCGTGTTGTCTGGTTTGACGGCAACTATACGGAATACGAGGCTGATATGAAATCGCGCCTGGGAGCATCAGCCAGTCAGCCGCATAGAATAAAATATCGTCATCTGACTAGAACATAGATATCGAAAATTCAAGGGGGTTGACATGGGAATGACAAGGGATGAAGCAGTCACGCTGCTGAACGGATATATAAAGAACGAACGGATGATAAATCACAGTTTGGCATCAGAGGCTGTAATGCGCGCCCTCGCCGGAAGGCTTGGTGAAGATGAAGAGAAATGGGGGATGGCCGGTCTGCTTCATGATCTTGATATTGAGCTTGTGGATGGAGACCTCAAAAGGCATGGAGTGGAAGCGGAAAAAATTCTTGCCGGGAAAGGAGTCGATCCCGAAATTATCGATGCCATCGTAATGCATAATGAGATTGCGACAGGTAAAAACAGACATACGAAATTTCAACACGCCCTGGCCGCGGGCGAAACCATCACCGGATTGATTGTCGCAACGGCGATGGTCTATCCGGACAGGAAACTATCCAGTGTAAAAGCCAAATCCATCATAAAAAGGATGAAGGAAAAGGCGTTTGCCGCATCTGTTAACCGTGATAATATAATGGAATGCGAACAACTGGGAATCGGCATCCAGGAGTTTGCCGAAATATCTCTGGCGTCCATGCTCAACCTGAGCGACACGATGGGACTGTGATGAGCGTAAAGGCGCATACAGTGATTAATATAAATTGAGGATTGATCCATATGATAGAATCGAGTCTGGATAAACTTGCTGAACGTATTCTCAGCCTTGATGAGGCTTCTCTTACCGCTCTCTGGGAAAAGTATAAACTGAAGATGGAAAAGTTTGAGGCTACCAAAGAATGGGAAAAATCGGTCATCATCTTTTTCATCATCAATTCTGTGAGGGTCAAGAATCATATCTTCAATGAACAGATAATAAACCTCCAAAAGAAAGATAATGCGGCTGCGAAGACGACACCGGGAAAACCGGATCTGCGATTGGTAAAATGATGGACAGATCTTCATCAACAGGAAGAATCTCCGAGCTCCGTCAGTTAATTGAACACCATAACAGGCGTTATTATCAACTTGACGACCCGGAAATATCCGACCAGGAATATGATCTTCTCATGAGGGAGCTTCAGGAACTGGAGAAACAGCTTCCTGATGCGGCCATATCTTCTTCGCCGACGCAGCGTGTCGGAGCAGCGCCCCTTGATAAATTTAAATCTGTATCACATCTCACACCCATGCTCAGCCTGGCCAATGCTTTTTCTGAAACCGATATCCGGGATTTCGATGACCGCATAAAAAAGCTTCTTTCATCCGAAGACAGCGTAACATACGTTGCGGAACCCAAGATTGACGGCATAGCCGTAAACCTTCTGTATGAAAACGGCACCCTTATTATCGGCTCCACAAGAGGGGATGGGGCCAGCGGTGAGGATATTACTCTCAACATCCGGACCATAAGCTCTGTGCCGCTCATTGTTAAAAGCACCCGCGCAGTACCTGCACCCGGCAGATTTGAAGTCAGAGGAGAAGTTTACCTTGAGACCAAGGCATTCCACAGATTGAATGAACGAAGGATGGAAAACGGAGAAGCCCCGTTTGCCAATCCGCGCAATGCAGCAGCCGGTTCCTTGCGGCAACTCGACTCGAAGGTTACTGCCGGGAGGCCGCTTGATATCTTTTGCTATGCCATCGGTTTCTCTGATCAAACGGTTCTGAAATCCCATTGGGAAGTTTTGCAGGCGCTTAACGAATGGGGTTTCAAAACAAATCCACTTTCAGTGCGGCTGCACGGTATAGATGAGTGTCTTGATTTTTACCGGAAACTTGTTTCCATGCGCGATAACCTGCCCTATGAGATAGACGGCATGGTCATAAAAGTGGATAGTCTCCATCTGCAGCAGAGGATTGGCGCCGTATCCAGAAGCCCGCGCTGGGCTATTGCCTGCAAGTTCATGGCCCTACAGGAAGTAACGGTTGTAGAGCGTATCGATGTCCAGGTAGGCAGAACCGGCGTGCTGACTCCCGTTGCCGTCATGAAACCTGTGCGTGTAGGCGGTGTCGTCGTCAGCCGGGCAACGCTTCACAACCAGGACGAGGTTTTAAAGAAAGACGTGCGCGTCGGTGACACCGTAGTGATACAGCGGGCCGGAGATGTCATCCCGGAAATTGTGAAGGTAATTTTCGAAAAGAGAACGGGTATGGAGCGTATGTTTGCCATGCCTTCCGCCTGTCCTGAATGCGGGTCGGAGGTTGTCAGGCTTGAAGGAGAAGTGGCACATCGCTGTATCGGCCTGAGCTGTCCGGCACAAATCAAGCAGCATATACGCCACTATGCCTCAAGGGATGGAATGGACATTGAAGGGCTGGGCGAAAAGCTTTCCTCGGCTCTGGTTGACAACGGATTGATTAAGGACCCCTCCGATCTTTATTATCTCACAAAAGATGACCTGATCAACATGGAAAGAATGGGAGACAAATCCGCCATCAATCTGCTGTCGTCGATTGAAAGATCAAAAACCCCGTCTATGGCAAAATTCATTTACGCTCTCGGCATCAGGCACGTCGGAGAGCATCTGGCAAAGGTAATCTCATTGCGTTATCCCGACATCGATGGATTTATGCATGCAAAGACAGAAGAACTCCTTTCTCTGCATGAGATCGGACCTGAAGTGGCAAACAGCATCACGCGTTTCATCGAGAATCCATCGAATACAGCAGTCATGGAAAAGTTGAAAAAAGCGGGGATCAAGCCTGTTGCCGTTCCCTCAGCGGCGATATCTTCAAATGAAGCCGGTCTATCCGGAAAAAATTTTGTCTTTACCGGCACGCTAAGAAAGTTGACAAGAAATGAAGCAAAGGCTATGGTAGAATCTCTTGGCGGAAAAATATCTGAAAGCGTATCAAAAAAGACGGACTATGTAATCGTAGGAGAATCGCCTGGTTCCAAATATGATAAAGCTCTGGAGCTTGGCATAACCATTATGGATGAGGAAGAGTTTTTAAATTTTCGGCAAAGGGCTGAAGGATGAAGCGTTTCCGGGTCCAGATTTCCGGTATAGTGCAGGGAGTCTGCTTTCGAGCCTATACAAGAAAGACGGCAGGGCTGCATCAGCTTCACGGATGGGTGAGGAATCTTGACAACGGTAAAGTAGAGGCCGTTTTCGAGGGCGATGAGAGCGATTTAAATCTCATGCTTCAGTGGTGCAGGCAGGGGCCTCCCGGTGCCGATGTCAAAGATATAACAGTTATAGAAGAACCTTACCTTGGCGAGTTTCGTAACTTCTCAATCAAGTACTGATATTAATCGTTAAAAAAAGATTGCTTTAAAGCATATTATGTGCATAATATGAGTATATGCTATATATTTATTAGCAATTATATAATGTTAGACACATGCAATCACAAACAGGCGTTTTGATCTTTTCTTGGAAGAGGAGACAATTTTATGGATAAAGATAAAATCAAAGCCACATCGGCATTGTTGAAAGATGCAGCAGGGCTGAGTGAATTCATTTTAAACAGCGCCAAGGAGATGATGACACTCATAAACTCAAATTATATCTATGAGGCTGTCAATGATGCTTATTGCGTGGCTCACGATATGAAAAGGGAAGATATCGTCGGAAAGACAGCGGCTGATATCTGGGGAGAGGAAAGGTTTCAGAAAGTCATAAAAAAGTACCTTGATCAATCCTTTTCAGGCAAGGAAGTGCGTTATGAAGAATGGTTTGATTTTCCAGGAACCGGAAGAGGATTCTTCGATGTGGGTTTGTATCCATACAAAGGAGGCGGAGACATTGTATCTCATGTCGTCGCCATAACCCATGACCTGACCCAGAGAAAAATTGCCGAGGATGCACTGACGAAGAGTCAGGAAGAGTTGCGTCTTAACAACATGCGCCTGGAAGAAATGAACGAAGCCCTGAAGCTTCTGGCCAAGAGGAGGGAGGATGACAAGAAGGAATCGGAAACAAAAGTTTTATCAAATGTGCGCGAAATGATTGTCCCCTATATCAACCGCCTCAAACTGACCGATATGGATACTATTCAGAGCACATATCTGGAGATAATTGAATCGAATCTGAATGAAATTGTTTCTCCGCTTTTGAGAACGCTGTCTTCTCAGATGCTCAACTTCACTCCCAAAGAGATACAGGTTGCCGCCCTGATCAGGGACGGAAAGCCGACCAAGGAAATTGCCAAGCTGATGAAAGTTTCCAAAGGCGCGATAGACATACATAGAAACCATATTCGAACAAAACTGGGATTAAATAAAAAGAAAGCGAACCTGAGATCTTATCTCCTATCCTTAAAGTAAGCATATAGCACTTAAACATAAAAAAGAGCTTCCTCGGTATTACAATGTCGGAAGCTCTTTTTTTCTTCCAAAGATTCAGGGCCGACAAACTGGTTTCCATCTGGAAATACAGGATGTTTAAACTTTCAGTTTCCGGACGGAAACTGACTAACTGCATTCCTTCAGTGCTTCCCTGAATCCGTCCATCGAATTTATTATCGTCTCATCATCCACGCAGTAAGCGATCCGGAAGTGCCCCGGACCTCCAAAACCGCTGCCCGGAACGGTTAGAATCCTTTTTTTCTGAAGGACCTTTACAAACTCCACATCATCCGCAATCGGGGTGGGGGGGAAAAGATAAAAGGCGCCTTCCGGCTTGCTGATTTTATAACCGCATGACGAAAGTCCGTCGCAAAGCAGATCTCTTTTGCGTCTATACTCCGCTACATTTACCTGTACTCCCTGCAGGCCGGCGATAACTCTTTGCATCAAGGCAGGGGCATTGACGAAACCGAGGATCCTGTTGCAAAGAACGATGCCGCCGAGAGTATCTTCCAGGTTTTCAATTTCCGGATTAACAGCCAGAAATCCTATCCTCTCTCCGGGCAGAGAAAGACTCTTGGAGTATGAAGTGCCGATGATACTGTTTTTGTAAACGGAAAAGACACTCGGGACTTTTATACCATCATAGACTATCTCGCTGTATGGCTCATCCGAAACAAGATAGACAGTGTGTCCATAAGACCTGCTCTTCTCGTCCAGAACAGAAGCCAGTTTCATTAAATCTGTTTCACTGTATACTTTGCCTGTCGGGTTATTTGGCGAATTGATAAGAACGACCTTGGTTTTGTCGTTTATATTCCCGGCAATTTCATCAATATCCAGAGAAAAGTCGGGTTTCGTTTTTACCAGCCTGGTCACTCCCCCGGCATTATCAACGTAGAAACGATATTCTACAAAGAAAGGCGTCGGGATCAGCACCTCGTCACCAGGATCGAGCAGTGTCTTTAATACGACGTTCAATGCCCCCCCTGCCCCGCACGTCATCACTACATGTTCAGCTCCCAGAGGCAGCTTGTGTATATCTTTCAGATAAGAGGCGACCGCGCTTCGCGTTTCGGGATAGCCGGCATTCGGCATATAGGCATGCATCCCATCGATCTCCTGGCCGGACACAAAACGCAATTGTTCCTTGAATTGCGCAGGAGGCGGCACATTGGGATTTCCCAGACTGAAGTCAAAGACATTCTTGTCTCCATACTGTTTTTTCAAATTTATCCCTTCTTCAAACATCTTTCTAATCCATGATGATTGAGATATGAAACCATGAATCTTCGTTGATATGGCCATGAATCTGCCCCTTTCAATATTTTGTATTTCAGCCTTTTCTAGATGAAAACTACTTAATCGGTATAGATATGTCAATCTTTTTGCAAGACCGACACGAGTTTGAATCGTCGGCAGGTCCTTGACTTTTGTACATCCATGCCATAAATTAGAGCCAAAAAAGGTAATGCGAATTATGCCGATATATGAATTCAAATGCAATAAATGCCGTCACGAGTTTGAGTTTCTTTTCAGATCTACAGACACGCTGTCTGATGTTTCCTGCCCCAAGTGCCGTTCCAAAAAGATCAAAAAACTGATGTCAGCCTTTGCCGGCGGCAAATCCAACTGTGATTCCTGCACATCTTCAAGCTGCAGCACGGCTTGAGGACACTGATTTCTGCGGCGGTTCGCCGCAAATCATTCGCACATATTTTGTCGTTGCTAAAAAAACGACAATCAATTATAAGGGTGCCGATTTAGAAAAAAGCACTTTTGAAAGGAGTGAAAAGATATGAACATTCTTATTTTTGGGCCCAATGGCAGCGGAAAAGGAACCCAGGGAGCAATCGTGCAGAAGAAATACGGTGTGCCCCACATTGAAACCGGCGTCATCTTCAGGGAAAACATTAAAGGTGGAACGGAACTCGGCAAAAAAGCAAAAGGTTTTATCGACAAAGGCGAACTCGTTCCTGACGACATTACTATCCCCATGATCCTTGCCCGCCTGCAGCAGGACGACTGCAAAAAGGGCTGGCTTCTCGATGGCTTCCCCCGCAACCTTGCACAGGCAGAGGCCCTTTGGGACGCCCTTAACAAAGCCAATATCGAACTTGATTTCGTGATCGAAATAGTACTGGCAAGGGAAATCGCCAAGAAGAGAATCATGGGCAGAAGACTGTGCGCGACCGACAATAACCATCCAAATAATATCTTCATCGATGCCATTAAACCCGCCGAGAAGGATGGAAAAACAGTTTGCCGCGTATGCGGCTGCGAAACGCTCACAGCCCGCGCCGATGATCAGGATGAGACTGCAATTGACAAGCGCCATGGCATATATTATGACACCAAGACAGGCACGCTTGCCGGCGTCAACTATTTCAAATCAAAAGTGAAGATAATTGAAGTCGACGGCACGCCCGGAGTAAAAGAGGTCTCCGATGACCTTCTTAAAAAATTAGCTTAAGAATTTAATCGTTCAATAACTTAAAAGCCCTCGTCAACATAAGAGGGCTTTTTCTCTAAAATTATATGCAGCACATACGAAATTTCAGTATCATTGCCCACATAGATCACGGCAAGTCCACACTGGCGGACCGTCTGATCCAGTATACGGGAGTCTGTGACGAGCGCAATTTCCAGGATCAGATCCTCGATAACATGGATATCGAACGCGAGCGTGGAATAACCATCAAAAGTCAGGCCATCTCACTGCCCTATAAAGCGAAGGACGGCAATGAGTATATCCTGAACCTGATCGACACACCCGGTCATGTCGATTTCACATATGAGGTATCGCGATCCCTGGCATCCTGCGAAGGGGTCCTTCTTCTTATCGATGCCGCCCAGGGAGTTCAGGCTCAAACCCTCGCCAATCTTTATCTTGCCATGGAGAACAACCTGGAAGTCATACCCGTAATAAACAAGATTGACCTGCCGTCTGCAGATGTTGAACGCGTTGTGGAGCAGATAGATTCGGAACTGGGACTGGATCCGGACAGCCACATCAAGTGTTCTGCAAAGGAAGGCATCGGTATTGAAGAGATTCTCGAGGCCATAGTGGCGAGGATTCCCCCTCCCCAGGGTGATCCCCAGGCCCCGCTTGCCGCCCTGATTTTTGATGCCAAATACGATTCGTTTCGCGGCACGGTAATAAGCTGCCGGGTTTTTTCCGGAAAGGTTAAAACCGGCGATACGATTCGCTTCATGTTCAACCGTTCGACCTATCGTATCGAAGAGGTAGGCCACTTCCTCCTGATCCGTCAGAAACGGGATTCTCTCTCCGCAGGAGATGTAGGATATATCATTGCCGGGGTTAAAACGGTCTCGGATGTCCTCACAGGTGACACAATCACTCTCGACAATAACCCGACTGACACCCCGTTACCCGGATTCAAGGAAGTCAAGCCGGTAGTTTTCGCCTCAATCTATCCGATAGCGTCCGATGATTACGAAGATCTTATGATCTCACTTGAGAAGTATAAGCTCAACGATGCCTCCTTCATCTACGAGAAAGACTCATCGGCGGCTCTCGGACAGGGATTCCGCTGCGGTTTCCTGGGGCTTTTGCACCTGGAAATTGTACAGGAAAGGCTGGAAAGAGAGTACGACCTTTCGATCATTCTTTCCGTACCCAGCGTCAAATATAGATTTACTTTGAAGGATGGAACCGTGCTGGACGTTGACAACCCGTCCCACTACCCCGACCCTTCATCCATCGACACCTCGGAAGAACCTTATATCCGCGCCGTGATGATGCTTCCTGAGAGATATCTCGGCGCTGTCATGAAGCTGTGCACGGAAAAGAGAGGCGTTAACTCGAACCTCCACTATCTGGCGCCGGGCAGGGCTGAACTGTCTTACGAAATGCCCCTTGCCGAGGTGATCTATGATTTTTACGACCGGTTCAAGTCCCTCACACAGGGTTATGGATCCTTTGATTACGATGTAACGGACTATCGCGAAAGCAATCTTGTCCTGCTGGATATCCTTGTGAACGGCGAAAAAGTGGATGCCCTTTCCCAGATAGTGCACCGCGAGCGGGCAAGATCAAGGGGACTTCAGGCCTGTGAAAGGCTCAAAGAGGAAATCCCCCGCCAGATGTTCAAAATAGCCATACAAGGGACAATCGGCGGCGAGATAATATCGCGGACGACAATTTCTCCCTTCAGAAAAGACGTCACGGCGAAATGCTACGGTGGCGACATAACACGCAAGAGGAAATTGCTCGAGAAGCAAAGGAAAGGCAAAAAACGGATGAAGATGATCGGCTCTGTCAGCATCCCCCAGAGCGCCTTTCTCTCGGTTCTTAAAACCGATACCGATTAGTAATGGTTATGGGCAACGAATCCATGCCTTCCCTTCCCGGCCTTTACATCCACATACCGTTCTGCGTCTCAAAATGCCCATATTGCAGCTTCTATTCCATTGCCCAAACTGATGGAATTGACGCATATCTTGACGCTGTCCGCCGAGAAATGGGCATGCGCGCGGAAGAGGATGACGGCAGATTCGATACCGTTTATATCGGCGGCGGAACCCCTTCCCTCCTTTCTCCTGAACAGATTGAAAATTTGCTTTCCTGTGTCATAAAAACATTCAGCATAAGCAGCAGCGCTGAAATTACCCTGGAAGCCAACCCGTCTGATATCAATCCTGAGTACTTGGATTCAGCTAAAAAGGCGGGCATAAATCGCCTCAACATAGGTGTTCAATCCTTCAATAACGATATACTTCGCTGGATGGGAAGAAGACATAGTTCCGAACAGGCCATAGCCGCCATCGACGCTTCAGAAAAAGCCGGTTTCGGGAATATCGGCATAGACCTGATGTATGCACTGCCGGGACAGGACATGTTGATATGGAAAAAGAGTTTGGAGACGGCAACGGATTTTAATCTTCATCATCTTTCCTGTTACCAGCTCAACATCGACCCCAAAACCCGAATGGGGGCATGGCTTAATAATGGAGATATCAACATGCCTGATGAAGAAATCCAGCGTGATTTCTTTCTGGAGACATCCGATTTTCTTACTGACGCGGGATACGTGCATTACGAGGTATCCAACTTTGCACGGGAGGAATCCTTCATGTCACGACATAACTGCAAATACTGGGATCACAGCCGTTATACGGGTATCGGGGCTGCAGCGCATTCCTTTAACGGCAGCAGCCGTTTCTGGAATCATTCTTCTGTTGACCTTTATATCAGGAATATCAAGGCAGGCATAAGGCCGGTTGCCGCCTCGGAGGTTCTCAGCATTGACCAGTTGCGCCTTGAAAAGATCTTCCTGAGTCTGCGTACCAGGCGAGGATTGGATATGAAAGATTTTGAAAACAGATATTCAGCCGGTCATTGGGAAAGCAGGAGAGAAATTCTGGCGAGGCTGAAAGAGGAAGGAATAATTGAAATCAAGGATGGATTTTTAAAACCTACAACTATGGGGCTTGCACTGGCCGATAGTCTGGCCGTTCTTTTGTGATCGCGTTAAATCCGATGAATTTTCGACGGCGGCAATACAGGAGATTGCTTATCCCAACTCAAAGCTTGTCACCCCGAATATCTTTTCCAGGGGCAGAGAAGGAACCGGTCCTGAATACATGCGGGCGGTTTCAAAAACCATATTCATCCCATAGCGCTGAATCAGCGCCCTGGCTCCCGGATTAGGTTCCGGAATATCAAAGAAAAATTCATCCCCGCGAATTTTTCCGGTAAGAGACCGGAATAATCTATCCGCGATTTCTTCATCGTCCGCAAACAGAGGCCCTATCTTATAACCTCTTCTGCATTTCCGGATCACCCCATAGCCGGAAAGCTTTCCATGCTTCATGCACCCTAAAGCCGCCCCTTCATTCTGTCCGATCCAGCACCTCAGAAAAGCCGTGCGTTCAGCCGGAAACATCACACGGTCGTAAGCCGCCAACCTGCTGAAAGGCATATCACGAAGATCCTGTATTTCCGGATCATGCATCACCGCAGAAGAAGCAATCCCGCAATAGCGAATATTGCGGTAAGCGAGTTGGAAGCCATATTTCCTGTAAGTCTCCTGCTGGGTAACGACAGCATCATTGCCGACAGTGCGGCTACCCATATAAGCTGACGCCTGTTCGATCAGCTTATGACCGATTCCTTGATGCCGCATTTCCTCTTTTACCATGTAAAGCCCGGCAAAGCCAAAATGGTCATCATAGGCTACCGCCGACAAACAGCCTGCGGGTTCACCATTCAGCAAGGCAATGAAAAACCCCTTGGGATCGGCTGCATAAAAGCATTCAGCATCTTTCATGCCCGGATTCCAGCCTTCCCGGGCAGCCCACTCAACAGCAAGCCGGCATTCGTCCTGAGTCATATTGCGGACAATCAGATCCTGTCCTTCGCTCATTTCTTATCCTTGTTTTTCAATACAGGAGGCAGGATCATGGAAAAGGGTTTCAAGAAGGCTGTTATCTGATCCATAAATAATCTCTGAATTTCGGTTGCCATGTTTATGTAAACACTGCCTGGCAAAGTCCCCTCAAACTCTTCAGATTTGAACTTGCCGTTTTCGAAGCTTTTCTCTTTCGACTTTATACGGGTGTTAACACCGTCAGATGAAACCTCTTTATATGAATAATGAAAGCTGACAAACGGAGATGCCTGCCGGACAGGGTTAAACACCTCAATTTCTTTGCCCGCCTTGCCTCTGATGATTTTCTGTATTTCTTTGTTCTTGACATCCATGCTCATTTAGACTTTCTCCTTAATATGGATATTCATATCTAAACTACCTTTGGATTTTTTACAATACATTTTAGAGGGCATATGTATGCCTGATGCCTGTGCTGTCCAGGTCTTGACAATTTCAAATTAATTGCCATTTTATCGTCGCCGTACTTTTTTTATTCCCGTACTGCTTATCAACTTAATAATTTACCAAGGAGGAAACAGATGGAAGGCAGAAAAGAAACACATCAATTCAAAACAGAAATCAATCAGTTACTTAATATTATTATCCATTCGCTTTATTCCCACCCGGAGATATTCCTTAGGGAACTCATCTCCAACGCATCTGACGCCATTGACAAGCTGCGGTTCAAATCGCAGCTCGATTCCAACATCCTCGGTACGGACACCGAATTCAAGATTAAAATTAAGCCAGATCCGGACAACGGAACATTGGAGATATCGGACAACGGGATAGGCATGACTTACGATGAAGTCGTGGAAAACATCGGGACAATAGCCAAAAGCGGCACGGCAGGATTTCTGGAGGCTGTGAGCGCTGCCGACAGGAAAGATGCAATTACACCGGAATTGATCGGACAGTTCGGCGTCGGATTTTACAGTTCATTCATCGTAGCCGAAAAAGTTACCCTTGTTACGCGTCATGCGGAAAGCGACAAAGCCACGAGATGGGAATCTTCCGGAGACGGCTCATATTCAATAGAGGAGGCGGAGAAAGAATCCCGGGGAACTTCAGTCATCCTGCAGCTAAAGAAGGCGGAAAAAGATGAGCAGGACTTTACGGCGGAATGGACGATCCGCAACATAGTCAAAAGGCACTCCGATTTTGTCTCATATCCGATTGTCATGGACATCAAGAAAACAAGACCTGTTATGGACATAGATGGAAAGCCCGAGAAGGATAAAACGGAAACAGTCCTGGAAGAGGAGACCCTGAACTCCATGAAGGCCATCTGGGCAAAAGACAGGAAAGAGATCACGGATGAGGAATATAATGAGTTTTACAGCCACATCAGTCATGACTGGAACCCTCCCCTCGCCCATCTCCATCTTAAACTGGAAGGCACCACGGAATACAGCGCCCTGCTCTACATTCCATCCAAGGCCCCGTTTGACCTTTTTATGCAGGAGAAAAAGCACGGCATTAATCTCTACAGCAAGCGCGTCTTCATCATGGAGAACTGCAAGGAACTGATGCCCCAGTATCTTGCCTTCGTCAAGGGAGTGGTCGATGCCCCCGATCTAAACCTTAATGTCAGCCGTGAAATACTGCAGCATGACGCACTTGTCAGAAACATCAAGACCAATCTCGTGAGAAAACTGCTGGATATGTTTACCGGCATGGAGAAGGATAAATATGAACAGTTCTTCGGCGAATTCGGACATATCCTCAAAGCGGGGGTCTCCGCCGATTTTGAGAATCGTGAGAAGCTGGCCGATCTGCTGCGTTATAAGTCAACAAAGTCTGAGGGGAAATGGATGTCGCTGAAAGAGTATGCAGACCGCATGAAGGAGGACCAGAAGGAGATCTACTACATCACCGGCGACAGCCTGGAGGCACTGCAAAACAGTCCCCATCTGGAGCAGTTGAAGGAAAAGGATTATGAAGTTCTGCTCATGACCGACCCTATAGACGAATGGGTGATCAGGGATTTGCATGAATATGAGAAGAAGGCCTTTAAGAGCGCCGAAAAGGGTGATCTGGAACTGAGTAAAATCGATGAAAAAAAGAAGGATTCCTACAGCGCTCTTTTCGACTACCTGAAAACATCTCTGGAAGATAAGGTAAAGGAAGTCAAGCCTTCCACGCATCTGAAGGACTCTGTGGCCTGCCTATCCGGTGATCAACACGACATGAGCGCCTTCATGGAAAAAATTCTCAAGGCAAGCGGACGGGAGGTGTCGCAAAGCAAGCGGGTTCTTGAGTTGAACATGGAACATCCGTTGCTGGCAAAGATAAAAGATATCTTTGAACAAGACCGCGAGGCCTCTGTTCTTAAAGACTACAGTCAACTTCTTTATGACATGGCTGTGATTTCGGAAGGCGGCAGGCTGGACAACCCTTCCCGATTCAGTAAAATCATCGGTGATATGATGGCGGACTCGCTGATCAAAAGATAAATAGTCAGGTTAATCCAAACATTACAAATCATGAATTATGAAATTGTATTTTATCTTGTTCCCTCCGTAATGCTGACATTACGGTGAAATCGCCCCGCTTTGATTTAACGTGTACGTGGTCGTACCGCTTACATGATATGATGTAAGGGTGAAGGCTGACGCCAAACCTCCTCCTGATAAAGAAACACCGGGGGTTGTCCTGAAACCGTAATTGGTTAAATCACTCGTTGAAGCGCTGGCCGTTGGATTATCGATGAAGTATGACTGTATTGCCGTATAGGCATTTCTTATATCTTCTCTTGCTGAGGCGTTATAGCCGCGTATCCTGTATGCGGTGAACTGAGGAATGGCAACTGCTGCCAGTATGCCGATGATTGCGATTACGATCATTAATTCAATCAAAGTAAAACCTGTCTGGTGCCTTTTCCTGTTACTTTTTATCATGGCATCTTATTCTCCTTAGCCTTATTTTTAACATCAGTACTTCATTTATCCTGACCTCTTGAAGCAGGCAATTCTCTTTTTCGCGCAGATATATACGCCTGGCTTACCGCTCTTCATTAATTCGAGCATTATAGGGCAATGTATATGCCACAATTCGCATTTTAAGCACAATCTGTAATTCAGTAGTTATTCAAGACATTTAACATCTTTTTGCGAATTTTGTGATCTATGTCCTTGACACATTTACATAACCCTTCTCTGGTGATTTTCACCAATAATCAGTTTATTTTTACATGTGATTTCTGAATACTTCGGGTCTCTAGAAGTGTTGAAGAATAATCTTGAATGAAATAGAATGGTTAATAAGCGATACCAATACGGCATGTTTTTGATAAAAGCTGAAGAGAATATGCCGACAGGGAAAGTTCTCGGCGTCGCGGCAATAAATTGTTTATGCTTACATAATGGCCAAACGGTGACGCAGATGCACAAAAAATCATTTTGTGAACTCCAGATTATTGCTCCACTCGCACGCCTCAGCGTACATATCCGGCACTTTATCCTCCGCAATGTGAATATTAGCTGATGCGTTCCTGATATAATCCCAGTCGCTTTCTTCAAACTTTAAAGCGAATTTCAGGAATTCGGCAATCTCCCCTGTCCCGCCGCTGAGTGCGTCCTTGATGTCTTTAGACAGCGGCAGTTGCGACAATACTTTTTCCATCGGCTGATCAAGAATAGCATCAATGCTTGAGAACATGCCGAGAATAAAAAGATCCTCATGGGTCTGATTGCTTATTTTGCCTAGCAACTCACAGAATCTGGCCCTCACGCATGATGTTTTGACCAGTTCAGGCGGTTTGTTTTCTGCCACCTTTGCTATTGCAATCAGAGATACGAACCGCTTCAATTCCTTCTCTCCGATGAGCAGGATGGCCTGCTTTATTGATTTGATATCGCAGCCTCTTGAAAAATACGCGGAGTTAATATAGCGGAACAATTTATAAGACAGCGATATATCCTGTGTGATGATCTTTTCCACTTTGTTGATATCAAATTGCGGCTGGTTGATTTCAGCTATTATTCTCATCAAATTTAATGTTGGCGTCGGGATTTCTCTTCCGGATATGATTTGCGGCTTACAGAAAAAGTAACCTTGAAAATAGGAAAAACCCATATCGACAGCCTGTTTGAATTCCTCATTGGTTTCAATCTTCTCAGCCAGCAACTTTATTTGATTTACCGGAATCATTTTCAGGTATTTCTTGATTTCGTCAACCGGTGTAAGGCGGAAATCCATTTTGATTATGTGGGCAAGGTCTATCAGAGGTTTCAAATCTTCTTTGAAAACGAAATCATCCAGTGCAATAGTATAGCCCTTCGCCTTAATATTTTTGCAGACCTGTATTATATCCCGTGTTGGCTCTACATCCTCGAGCACTTCGACAACGGTTGTTTCCTTGGGAAACAAGAAAGGAATTTCCTGCAGGAGAAGATTCTGTGTAAAATTTATAAAGGCCTTCTTGCCGCCTGTTACCCTCTCTACTCCCATAGTAAGAAGGCCGCTCGATAAAAGCTTAGTGGTGGCCACATCGCCATCGATCTGTTGGGGAACGTAATTGGACAAGCCATCGCGGAACAGCAGTTCATATGCAAAGAGTCTTTTTTTTGCATCGAATATCGGTTGTCTGGCTAAGAAAGCTTCCATTTATTGCTCCTTGAGAAAATAACTCAAACTACCTTCATTAATTTTACCATATTTGCAATCAGGAATCTATCAATTCGAATAAACGGCTGTTAATCTGCGATCGCGAGCCTTCTTATAATCGTTGAACTCATATCGGGAAGATATTTGGCCGTTATTTTACCGCGTCTTAGTTGTATGACCGGCCTGACCTGATGCGATGTATAGCAAAACGAAAAAGGGCTTCGATTCACAATTTATCGAAGCCCTTTTGTTTCCTGGTGAGCCCTGTCGGGATCGAACCGACAACCTACTGATTAAGAGTCAGTTGCTCTACCTGCTGAGCTAAGGGCCCTAAATAGACGTTGAATGTAAGAATATTTCAATATTTAGTCAAATTGGAAGTGCTGCTTTATATCAAACAGAGTTGCTTTGCAAGTATTTTTCTGTAAAATTGTGGCATCCCGCCAAGGCAAAGTCTTAATTGACCTTCATGCATTTAACTGCTATATATAGACAATTAATAACATTATTAAATATTCGTTTACAGCTTCATACGGACACTCCTTGACGGCTGTAGATGATTACAATAATAAATATCTTCCGATCGGAAATGACCTTTTCCCTCTGGCGGTGTAGATTTCAAGTATTGTCGGTGCGATGTGCACAATTTATCGCCATGCAATTCTTCAATGTCCCCGCCGGTACGAAAAAATCTCGTTTCTAAATCGGAAACAATAAATTTCATATGGGGGGCAGTTTAAATGAAAAAAAAGACATTAGGTTTCAAGATCATTGTTGGCGGCTTTTTAATTGTACTCATTCCCATGCTCGTCATGGGGGTTTTTGCATCTTTTAAGTCTGAATCCATTATTGAGTCTCTTTCTGTGGATAGGGCAGTTTCTCTGGCGAAGAGTCTTTCTGAAATGGTGCAACTCGGCATGACTGAACAGATGACCATCATTAAGTCAGTCGCGTCCAATGTTGAGATTATTGCTGCTGCCGAAAAATATAAGTCCGGTAAGGACAAGGATGAATCAATAGCAAGAATCGACAGGGCTCTTGCAAAGGTTCACAAATCGGTCGGCGACAATTATGAACAGTTTATTTTTGTCAGTACGGAAGGAATCATCTCCGCCGACAGCGTGGGCGGCAAAACGAAAGGGCTCGATGTTAAAGAAAGGGCCTATTTCAAGGATGCAGCAGGGGGTAAATTCTCAATCGGACAGGTTATCAAATCAAAAGCCACAGGGAACGTAGTTACCATTGCATCGGCCCCCGTGACTACAGAAGCCGGGGTTCTGGTCGGCGTTCTGGCAGCGGTAGTCAAGATAGACTATCTGTCCAGCAAAATCACTGCCGTCAAGGTCGGGAAAACAGGCTACGCGCTCGCCACCGATACAAAGGGCGTAGTCATAGCTCATCCCAGAAAAGATATTATCCTTGAAAAGAACCTCAGTGCCGAAAAAGGCATGGAGGCATTCATGGCCAAGGCAAACACCCACCAGACAGGAATCGAGAACTATGACTTTGAGGGTATCAAAAAGGTGGCAGCTTTTGCGCCAGTTCCGTTGACCGGGTGGTCGATAATTGTCACGCAAAACGCCGATGATCTTTACTCTGAAGCCAGCGGCATCAAAATGATCCTGATTGCCGTCACCATAATCTTTTTAGCTATCACATCCGTCCTCGTGTTCATCTTCGGCAAAGGCATCACCAGACCGCTTATTAAAATAGCGACGGAAATTAACGATGCCTCCGATCAGGTTGCTGCCGCCTCTTTGCAGGTGTCATCAGCCAGTCAGAATCTTGCCGACGGCACATCAAGACAGGCCGCCGCCCTTGAACAGTCTTCCGCTTCGCTGGATGAGATGTCATCAATGACGCAGCAGAATGCGGAGAACGCCGCACAGGCAAAGGCATTGATGTCTGACACAAGAAAAATCGTAGATCAGGTTGCCGCTCAGATGGATAATATGTCCAAGGCAATCGGCGAGATTAATCGCTCCAGCGAAGAAACTGGCAAAATAATTAAGACCATAGATGAAATTGCCTTCCAGACAAATCTTCTCGCTCTGAATGCCGCAGTTGAAGCGGCACGTGCGGGAGAAGCGGGGGCAGGATTTGCCGTTGTTGCAGAGGAAGTTCGCAATCTCGCCATGAGAGCGGCTGACGCGGCAAAGAACACAAGCCTCCTTATCGAAAGCACCATCAACACGGTTAAAAACGGAAGCGATATTACGAAATCAACACAAATTGCTTTTAACGATAACATAGACATCGCAAGAAAAGTTGGAAATCTTATTGAAGAAATAGCCGCAGCCTCTCAGGAACAGGCTCAGGGTATTGCTCAGGTCGCCAAGGCAGTAACCGAAATGGACAAAGTTACACAGCAGGCTGCCGCAACCGCCGAGGAAACAGCTTCCTCTTCCGAAGAAATGAATGCACAGGCTATGCAGATGAAAAGCTCAGCAAATGATTTGAGTGTGATCGTCGGCAGCGCTGAGTCATCAACGCAGCTTATGTCTGCCCCAAACAAACTGGCTTTTTTTAAAAAATCATTGTCGAAAGCACAAAAAGCTCTGCCGCTTCCGGCCGATGAAAAACCGCTGGATAAAACAAGAAAGCAAGGAGCAAAAAAGGGCAATATTGACGAGGACTTCAACGATTTCTAATGTGATTTTTTATAAAGAAGGTACGGATTTCAGGTTTCCAAATGGAAAATTAATATCAATCATGTGAAAGGAGGCTGTATGGCTGAACAGGATAAGCAGTCTATTCAGACGACAAAATCGATGCTCGATAAGGAAGGCAAGTATCTTACTTTTCATCTCGCCGGTGAAGAGTACGGAATCGGCATTTTGAAAGTAAAGGAAATCATCGGGATGATGGCAATAACAACAATCCCCCAGACACCTCCTTACGTTAAAGGTGTGATAAACCTGCGCGGAAAGGTCATTCCCGTGGTCGATCTGAGATTAAAATTCGGCGTCGAAGCAATGGATTATACAGAGCGGACATGCATCATCGTTGTTGAAATCAGCGGCACTGCCAAAACTATTCACATGGGCATAGTGGTTGATTCTGTATCTGAGGTGCTCAATATAAAGGCGGCGGACATCGAAGAAACGCCGAATTTCGGTACCAAATTGAATACAGAGTATATCCTGGGCATGGCCAAATCTGCCGGCGGCGTTAAAATCCTGCTTGATATCGACAAGGTTATGAGTGCAGAAGAAATGGCGGCTATTCAAAAGGCTGCATAGTATTCAGAATTATTGCAATAAAACAGGTCCCCTTGGTTTTCCCGGGGACCTGTTTTGTCATTCAGACATAAAGGGTTCGGCAAGCACATCCCATTCACTTTTGGTGCTGCACAATTTGTTCAACAGATAGCATGTTATCTCAGATTTCCTGAAATCGAGAAATTCGCCATACTCTCTGTTTTCATCCACATTCAATAAGAGATGGCTGTTGCAGACAAACTCTTTATCGGGTCCCGTAACGATGGTCTTGATCAACATGAAGCATTTGCTTAACCTGCTGTTATAATGCTTCTCGTATCTGATCGACCATGTATTGCCGTCGGGCATTTTCCAGGTCGGTATGGGATAATCCTTATTAAAGATCTCCGATGTCCGTTTCGAGCATCGTTCTGCCAGTTCGTCATGCTTGCTATTATCATCTGCATAAACATCCGATGAAATAACAAAAGAAATGTGCATAGAGAAAATAATAACAAATAGTTTGATATAAGCATGTTTTTTGAACATAATCAGTTCACCGACCCGGGTGGCCACCCAAAATCCCCCACCTGTGGCCACTTGAAAATCCCCCACC
>CAZLFA010000003.1:0-128341 GCA_964558665.1 uncultured Syntrophaceae bacterium | reverse complement strand
TGCACTGGCTCCATTACGGCGAAAATCGGTGGCTCCTTTAAGGCGATCATTGACAAGCCTCTTGCCAATTGCAATGAAGCGGAATTGTTTCAGAAACAAGAAATATAAAAATGTATATAAATTATTTAGAGAGGGTATATTTATGAAATACAACGAAACAAAAAATATCGCTGATATTTCCATGGCTGATGCAGAGGCAAAAGGTATTACCAATGGAGAAATGATCTGGTTAAAATCACGGCAAGGTAAGGTTCTGGTCAAGGCTCGCATAAACAGGCAGGTCCCGCAGGGACAGGTATGGATGGAGGAGTTCCCTTTCCCGGAAGGATCCCTTAATTATTCTCAGCAAACTGCTTGCGGTCCGATTATCCAGACAACGGAATATGAAACCTGTGCCGCGTGTATTGAGAAAATCAAATAGATAAGGCTGGAACTTCATACAACAAAAACACGATCCTTTTGCATATTCACGAGCTGTTGTTGATAACAAGAAGAAAACCCTGCTGACCTCATGGTTAATCCACGATCGATGCACAATACATACGTAGCCGGTTTAATGAGCAAAAAAAGTAGTGCGAACTTCTGTATAAAATCTTGCCCCATTTTGGCTTGACATTATGTCATAAATGACATATGCAAAAAGAAACATGAGTACAAAATAACATAGCTCACTGCAACTGACTACACTCGCCTGAATACCTAAGGGTCAATTCAAAAGGTGCATGACGTTATGACCACGACAGACATAGAGATCTGGAGTAATGACTTTCGAATGATTAAATATATAATAATATATTAATATTGGGGGTGTACTAATGTCTGTAGGCAAATCGATACTTTTTAGCGTAGCAGCGATAGTTTTATCCTTCCTCATGCAGATTCCTCATGTGTATTCAGATGAAGCAAAGAAAGAGTTTGAGGCTTATGATTTGGGGGATGTGGTTGTTTCTGCAAAGAAGACAAGAGTAAAAGACATTGCTATTACCAATGAGATAACGGCAGGCGACATTAAGGCTACCAACAGTCATACGGTAGCTGAAGCCTTGTCGCATGCACCGGGCGTTCTTGTAACAACGGGTGCCAAAAACCAGTCGACTGTATCAATTCATGGTTTTGATCAAAGCAGAATACTCTTTTTAATAGACGGAGTGCCTTACTATGAAACGAAGTTCGGCATACTGGATCTCAACAGCTTAAGTACCGAAAACATAGCAAGGATTGAAATCATCAAGGGCGCGCCCTCGGTTCTCTATGGGGCAAATACAATGGGTGGTGTGGTTAATATCATCACCAAAAAGCCGACGGAAAAACCACATGCAAGTGCATCTTTCGAGCTTTCCAAAAATGATACCTATCGGATATCCGCCTCACACGGCATGAAGAAAGGCATTTTTAACTACTGGCTCAATTATATGTATGAAAAATCGAATGGCTGGGATCTGTCCAGCGACTATAGGCCAAGAAGGGGAACATTGAATGACAGACATACAAAACCCGCAACAACAAAGAGTATGATCTTTGAAGACGGGGGTGAGCGTATCAATTCCGATTACAAGGGGCAAAATTTCTGGGCCAAGTTCGGGATCGAGCCACAGAAGAATTCAGAATACTATATAAATTTCCACTACCTGAAGAAGGAGAAGGGTGTTCCCTCCAACACCGTGTCAAACAATGTTTTTTCCCGACCTGTTTTTTCCCAGTTTTACGCCGATCGCATTCCTGATTACGACCAATGGGGAATTGATTTCGATGCCCGTCAGCAGTTTACGGAAAAACTGACATTAAAAGCCAAGCTGTTTTATCATGATCATCAGGACAGCCTCTATTCGTATGCAGACCCTTCATTTTCTACCTTTCTAGCTAAAAGCCATTACAAGGATTATATGGCTGGGACATCGCTGCTGCTTGATTACAAACCCATTTCCTGGAATTCTGTTCGCCTGGCATTCAATTACAAAGGTGATTCGCATCAGGAGGTTGCCGATGAATATCTGCCTTACGAAAGGTACTTTTCCTATACAGGCTCCGTAGGTCTTGAAAACGAGTTTACCCTGGTAAAGGACCTGTCTGTTATTCTGGGAATGAGCTACGACTGGTTTGAAGTGACCGAGGCCAAGAAAAACGTCACAAACTCGACAAACGGTAACTTCATCACGCAGGACGATATTTACGCACCCAAGGATGACATGTTCAATCCGATGATCGGCGCCAGCTACAACATAAGCGATAACGCAAAAGTTTTTGCTTCCGTTGCCAGAAAGAGTCGTTTCCCCACCCTCAACAACTTATATAATATAGTCGCTAATGGGGATCCTCACCTGTCGTCTGAAAAAAGCATCAATTACACCATGGGGGTATCAGGCACCTTATGGTCTTTTTTCAGAGGCAATATATCCGTCTTTCTCTATGATATCGATGACAAAATATCATCTGTCGGGACTGGGGCCGGCAAGCGCATGGTTAATATCGGCGAGGTTCGGATGATGGGATATGAAATCGGCGCAGAAATTAACCCGCTGGACAAGCTGATCATCCGTGCGGATTATACACATAACATGGCCGAGGACAAAAGCATTAACCGTGTCAGTGACAAAGTGACCGATGTTCCCGAAGACGTGGTGAAAGTATCACTTCAGTACACATTGCCCGTGATTGGAGCGCGGATGGACCTGAACGGTTCTTACATGGGATCTGTCTATTCAAATGTCACTCCCGGCTCCATCAATAGCATTGCCAGTTATATCATCTGCAACGCCAAGATCACCCAGGGATTCGGTAAACACTTCGAAGTTTACATTGCGGCGAACAACATCTTTGACAAGGATTATGAATGGGGCGATGGTTACCCCGCCCGCGGGCGCAGCCTTTGGACCGGAATGTCTGTGAAGTTCTGATAATACGACCACAGATTAACAGGTCAATACAAAACGGGGATTCCATTTACCCAATAGTCACTTTTCCGGAGAACTCTTAAACTATGGAATGGTTTCATTATACTATTGATTACGGCATTATCGGGTTTCTCATTATTCTAAGTGTAATTTCAATCAGCATAGCCATCGAGAGAATTTATTTCTACAGGCATATCTGCCTGGATCACTACAAGGAGAAAATCACTCTTGAAGTGGAGTTAACGAAAAACCTTCATCTGATCGCAAGCATTGGCAGCAACGCCCCCTACATAGGGCTTCTTGGAACTGTACTTGGGATTATGCTCACCTTTTACACCATGGGGCAGGAGGGGTTGGCAAATGCCACGAAAATAATGACCGGGCTGGCACTCGCACTGAAGGCAACGGCTGCAGGCCTTTTTGTGGCCATACCTTCCGTCGCATTTTACA
This sequence comes from uncultured Syntrophaceae bacterium, assembly GCA_964558665.1. GTDB lineage: Bacteria > Desulfobacterota > Syntrophia > Syntrophales > PHBD01 > CAZLFA01. The sequence continues at coordinate 125,000 of CAZLFA010000003.1, read as the reverse complement.
ACCATCTTTTACGCAAAGTATGGGTGATTATCAAGGACTGGGAAAAATGCCATGGAATATAAACCTATCGATTACATCAACGTCATTCCGTTTGTAGACATTATGCTCGTTATCCTGACAATTGTACTGATGACATCGTCTTTTATAGTTTCAGGGATGATTCCAATGAATCTTCCGACGGCATCGAACACACAATCTGACATAATCAAAACGCAGATGGTTGAGATCAGCAGGACAGGCCAAATATTCATCAACAACAGAGAGAGCACTCTAGCAGACATGCAACTGGTCCTCAACCCTCTGGACAGGAACGTGTCTATTGTCATCAGGGCGGACAGGATGATCGTCCTCCAGCGATTTGTTGATGTCATTGACATAATCAAAACAATGAACTTTCAGAGGGTCACTTTGCAGACAGTAGAGAGAACGTGAGATACGGAAAAAGGTCTTTCGGGATATCAATGATCATACATGCTCTGTTTATTTCCGCCATCGTAAGCGCTGGTTCCATGCTGGATAAAGCCAACGCTCCCATGGTCATATCCTTCGATATTGCCGGGGGCGGTACAAAAGGTGAGGATTTTTCCATAAAGTCAGACGAGTCCCTTAAGACCGAACCAGATATCAAAAGAAACGTGCAGATTTCCAGAACCGACAGGAAAGCGATTATAGAAAAGAAAGCCATGACGATGACACCCGCATTGGACATGCCTGTCCCAAAACCCTCCCGGCAGGAGACGGCCGGTGATGAGGCAGCAAAAGTGAGCAGGGGTGCAGGTGACAGCGTCAGAAAATCGAACGACGGCGGTACCGAAACACAGGAAAGAGACAAGGCGGCAAAGGAAAGGTATCTCCGTGAGCATTATCTTTACATCAAGGATCGAATCCATGCCGGAATTGTATACCCGGATCAGGCCAGAAGGATGGGGTGGCAGGGAAAAGTCAGGACATCCTTTATTATTCATTTAGATGGTACAGTCAGTGACATAAAAATAGTCAGCAGTTCCGGATTCAGGGTTCTCGATGAGAACGCAGCCATGACCATCAGGGCGGTCTCGCCTTTCCCAAGTCCTCCCTGCAAAGCAATGATAATCATTCCCATTGAGTACCGGTTAATTGCTGATTGATGGTCACTATGCATTGCCGCTTTCGTTGAACGGCCGGGGACGAGAAACGAAACAAGGGGTAGTGTCTGCCAAATTATAATCTTACGGAGGGAGTACGAATGCATACTAACAATAAGATAGACTTTGAAACATGCCTAAATGAAGCCAAAGCCTTTCACGGAAACGCCTGTGCCGGGATCATTCTGGGCACTCGTATGGCCATACTCGGCCTCAGCGAGATTGGCATAGAAGATCCCAAGGGAGCCGACAGGAAAAACATTATCGTCTATGTCGAAATGGACAGGTGTGCGAGTGATGCGATTCTGTCGGTAACCGGCTGCCACCCCGGCAAGCGTACCATGAAGATATTCGATCACGGCAAGATGGCTGCAACTTTTATCAACCTTAAGACTGGCAAAGCAGTCCGGGTCTCCGCAAAAAACATGGATGGCAAGAAGGTTACGACAAGGGAGGATATCGAGAAATCACCGCACACAGAGCAATTCACCATGATGCCTCTGGAACAACTTTTCGATGCAAGGGAAGTCCATGTGGATATAAAGCCTGAAGATCTGCCGGGCAGACCTCTCCGCATAGTTACCTGTGAGGCATGCGGCGAGCGCATTATGGACATGCGGGAAGTAATCAAGAATGGGGAATTTCTCTGCCGTCCCTGCGCAGCGGGCAAGAACTATTACTCCCTTCAGGATAAAACAGACGCATGATTCACACCCCGGCTGCAGATAATCGGACACAGGCAGATTCCGTAGAACCTGCGTCACAGCACAGGATCATCGACTTAAAAGCAGTGGACTGGAACCGCTCATGGCAGGCACAGCTCGAAGAGCTCAAATCTAAAAGACGTGATGCCGGATTCTGGGACAGGAGGGCAGCCTCATTTGCTAAAGCAGCGTCGGAGCCTTTCTATTTTGACCACCTGCTGCAGATAATACAACCTGAGGCAGAGTGGAGAGTACTCGATATGGGTTGTGGAAGCGGTGCTGTAGCCGTTCCGCTTGCAAAGCTGGTCTCGTCAGTTATTGCGGTCGATTTCTCCAGCGAGATGTTGGCCGTGGTTCGCAGGAGATGCGAAGCTGATGGCATCAGTAATGTTGTGATCATCCGGGGCAGTTGGGAAGATGACTGGAAAGAGCTTGGTATCGGAACCTGCGATGTGGCTATCGCCTCCCGTTCCATGATCGTCGAAGACCTTCAGTCTGCCATCCTGAAGCTCAACGAGGTTGCGAAAAAACGCGTCTATATCGTTACCATTGCCGGCGACGGTCCACGAGACCGACGCATCTTTGATGCCGTCGGCAGGCCTTTCAACTCAAGCCCCGATTACATCTATATCTATAATATGCTCTATCACATGGGACTTCATGCGAATTTGGCCTTTATCTCGGACAGGCGCAGCAGGACATACAGCAGCCCGAAAGAGGCCGCGGAGTCAATGCAATGGATGTTTGAGGATTTGACCACTTGTGAAAAAGACAAATTCGACGCCTATATTAAAGAACATCTGGTCTTTCGCTTCGGCGCATGGAGGTTCTCATATGAGAATGTTATCAGGTGGGCAGTTATGTGGTGGGAGAAAGAATAAAAAGTGAAAGCGGGCAATATTCTCTTTTCGGTATTATTGATAATCCTCTTAATAACGACCGGCGTTTCACTTACACTTGGCAAATACCCCGTGCCGGTCGCGGATATTTTCCGATTCCTTATGTACAAGGTCTTCGCCGTGGGCTACCTGCCTCCCGATGTCTGCAGTCTCCAGGAGAGCCTTTTCCTCGACATCCGGTTACCGCGTATAATTGCGGCGATGACAATCGGAGCTTCACTCTCGGTGTCGGGCGCTGCTTTTCAGGCCATGTTCATCAACCCCCTCGTCTCCCCGGGTCTTCTCGGAGTACTCGCTGGAGCCTCCTTTGGTGCGGCCATGGCCATGGTTTGCTTCAAGAGCTGGATCGCTGTTCAGATCTCAACATTTTTCTTCGGCTTTATTGCCGTTTTTGCTTCCGTTGCAATAGCCAGGATGCACAAAGGCAACGCCCTGCTGCTCTTGGTCCTGGGCGGCGTCATCAGCGGCTCACTTTTCACCTCTCTTTTATCGATCATCAAATACCTTGCCGATCCGTATAATCAGTTACCCGCCATCGTACAGTGGCTAATGGGTGGTCTGTCTCTCGTCGATAACAGAACCCTGCTGGCTGTCGCCATTCCCCAGGCGGCTTGCATCATTCTTGTTACGCTCTTTTCCGGCTACCTCAACGCCCTAAGCATGGGTGACGAAGAGGCACGGGCGCTTGGCATACCCGTGGAACGGATACGCATGTTCATCATATTCCTGGCAACGCTGATGAGTGCCCTGACGGTCGTTCTGGCGGGAATGGTCGGCTGGGTGGGTCTTGTTATACCCCATATTGCGCGGATGCTGGTGGGACCTGACAATAAGATCCTTATCCCTGCAAGTGCCATGATAGGAGCTATTTATCTGATTGTCGTCGACGATATTTCGAGGATGCTGTTCAGCGTTGAAATCCCCATCGGGATAACGACTTCTCTGATCGGCATACCGTTCTTCATAATAATTTTACGGAAAGCAAACAAGGGATGGGGATAAAGCCGCTGATCGAACTGGAGGGAATTGATTTTGGTTATACCCGAAAGATGGTTCTGAACAATATCAACCTGGTTGTCGCGGAAGGAGAAATCCTCATCATGTTGGGGCCGAACGGCTGCGGGAAGAGTACACTCATAAAAATTATGATCGGCCTTCTGCGGCCTAACAGGGGTAATATTTTCTTTGAAGGCCGGAATATCCTGCAGACAAGTACCAAGCATCTTGCAAAAAGAATAGCCTATGTACCCCAGATTCACAACAGTACTTTTCCATATACCGTCATGGATGTGGTGCTTATGGGAAGAATCCCGCACAAAACATTCTTTTTCCGATACTCAAACGCCGATCTGAAGATTGCCAGGGATGCCCTGGAGAGACTTTCCATAGCCCATCTCGCAGAGAGGCCCTACACGGAGATAAGCGGCGGAGAAAGACAGCTCACTCTCATTGCGCGGGCGCTTTCACAGGGAGCAAAGGCCTTCATCATGGACGAACCGGCAAGCGGACTGGATTACGGCAATCGATTGAGGCTCCTTGATCAGATCATCAAGCTCTCGCGGGAAGGATATACTTTCATCAAATCAACCCATTCACCTGAACACGCCCTCTGGATAGCGGACCGCATCGTCATGATAAAAAACGGCACCATTATGGCCGATGGTACACGTGAAGAGGTTATGAGTACAGATAACCTTTTCAATCTTTATAACGCAAGGGTCCACGTGCAGAAACTTAACGGTTCTTTCAGTGTCTGCGTTCCCCAGACAATATGCGGCTGCATGGATTCCAGCAAACTGCAGGAGAGGAGTGTTATTGAAAATTCACGCTAAAAATCATGCAGATAAAAGAAAAATTCGATTTTTAAAAGATTCTACCAGAGAACATAATAATGGAGGTGAAAGATGAGCAGGAAATATTTTGTGTTTATAGTGGTCGTGTTGTCATCGGCATTATATCTGACAGGACCTCACAGTATGTGGCTTTACGCCGGCGATTATAAAATCGTTAACGATATGTGTGACAACAGGGTGGAAGTGCCCGTCAATCCGACACGAATTGCCTGCCTGCATTGTGTTTCTCCCGAAAAGATCATGACGTTAGGCAAAGGGAGTTCCATAAGCATTATGGCAGAACAATCTCCATGGGCCTACAGGCTTTTCCCGGAAATTAAAAACGCGCGAACCAACAAGGGCATTACTCCAAAACGCTTGCTGGATATGAAAGTCGATTTTGTGCTCTATACGCCCGGGATGACGAAAGGAGAAGAGTACAGCACAGCAGGTCTGAAAACGGTATGTGCCTTCTCCGCAGAGAAAAGGCCCATGACGCTTGATGACTTTACGAGTAACTTCAAAAGGCAGGTAAGCCTGTTTGGCGATCTTTTGGGAACGGATGCAAGGGATAGAGCCGATAAATATAATAAATATTTCGATCGAAAAATTAAGCAAATTCTCTCAAGAACATCTAAAATTGACAAGAAGAAAAAGCCTGCTGTTTACTACGGCGGGTTGCGCGGCAACATGCTTAACAGCCAGGGGAACGGCAGCGTAATGCACTGGAATACGGAAATTTCAGGAGGTAATTATTTGCCACAGGGGTTGAATGACAATCATGCAAAATCGACGATGAAGCAGATATTATCGTGGGATCCTGACATCATTCTTTTAAGCGGATACCTTAATTCTGATATTGTAAGCAATAACCCCGGGTGGGCATCCTTAAAAGCGGTTAAGGCAGGTAGGGTTTACCGCATTCCCAGAGGCGTTTTCACCTGGGATCATGCAAGCAATGAGGGGGTGCTTCTAATGATATACCTGGCAAAGATATTCCACCCTGACCTGTTTAGTGACTGGGACATGATAAAAGAGATGAAAACATTTTATTCAGAGATATACGGCAGAGAAATAACCGACAAAGATGCCGAACGAATACTAAAATGCATGCCTCCCGTATGACTCAAAAAAGGAGATGACATGGAAATTCTTCGGAACATAATGAAAAATATCAAGGAAGATGCGCCCACGCAGGAAGTACTTAGAGGAATAAGTTGGACAGCCGTTGTGAGCAAGCGATGCGGATTGGCTTCGACCTTATCGCAGGCAGGATGCAGCCACGGGGAATCAGGGGGCAAGGAGGGCTGTTTGACGGAAATGACAGCCCTGGAACTCGCTCACTATTGTCTTCATGGTGACATGGCAAAGATATCCCTGGGAATCGCATCCATCAATTCACTTATTGAAGTTGACTCGCATCAGAATGGCGGCATGGAAGGACTGCAAATAATCAGGAAGCTGGGAAAGGAAAAGAATATCTCCGTCATCGGCCATTTCCCTCATCTGCATGATCTGAAAAGGGAAGCCCGCAATCTGTGGATCCTGGAAAAGAATCCCGGGCCCGGGGATTACCCGGAAGCAAAAGGCAGGACATTTCTCCCGCAATCCGACATAGTAGTAATTACCAGCACGACGCTCATCAACAATACGCTCCCGGGAATTCTTGAACTCTGCAGAGAAGGGAGTGTCAAGATGCTTCTTGGTCCCACCACTCCCCTTTCCGATGTGCTTTTCGATTACGGCATCGACATTCTCGCTGGAAGTATAGTGACAGACAATAATACCGTGCTGAGATCGGTGAGTGAGGGTGCATCTTTCCTGCAGCTCAAGAAGAACGGCGGTGTCAGTTTCGTCAGTATAATCAAGGACTACAATAATATTTCCCGGAGGCTGACGTGATTGAAAAATATAAAGTGCAGGGTGTGCGATCCAGGTTATTCTGTACTTTGAGCATACTTATTCTTGCGATACTTTTTCCGGCATTGCAATCAGAGGGCAGGGAAGTCACGGATGCTTTCGGGAGAAAATTCGTCGTCTCCAGCCGGCCACAAAAAGTCTATAGCACATCACCACCAATGACATATCTTCTCTATGCCATTGACCCCTCCATGCTTGCCGGCCTTAATAATGCCGTGCGCGAACATGAAAAGAAATACCTGCGCAAGGAAATGAAAACCCTGCCGATTCTCGGCGGATGGTTTGGTCAGTCTAATACTCCCAATATCGAGATGATACTTAAGACAAAGCCCGACATCGTAGTGGTGCAGAACTTCGGTTCCGTCTTCAATGCCAGGGTCAATCAGGCCTTGTTGAAGTCTGTGCCCGGGCCCGTTGTGAGCGTCGAGCTGGTTACGGTTTCCGATTACCCCAGGTCTATCCTCTACCTTGGCAGTCTTCTCGGCCGGGAGGCGCGTGCCAAAAAGCTGGCAGCTTATGCTGAAAAGACCATTGCCGAGATGAAGAGCTTCCGTGCACGCATCCCTGAACACAAAAAGGTTTCCGTTTACTATGCCGAGGGAGTAGACGGTCTGAACACTGAATGTGACGTCTCAAAACGCAGCGAACTGATAAATCTCGCCGGAGGGAACAATGTTCATCATTGCGTAATTCGGGATGCATACGGCATGGAAAAGGTTTCCTTTGAACAGGTAATGCTCTATAACCCCGATGTGATTCTCGTCTTCGAAAAGGCCTTTTTCCAGTCCATTTTTAACGACTCACGTTGGCAGCGCATCAGGGCCGTAAAAAACAAAAGAGTCTATCTTATCCCCAATCAGCCCTTTAACTGGTTCGACCGGCCACCATCGTTCATGCGACTCCTAGGGGTTAAATGGTTGGCCAATGTCCTCTATCCGGATTATTATCGTGGCAGTGTCGTGAAGGATAGTCAGCGGTTTTTCAAGCTTTTCCTTTCAGTGGACTTGTCTGATAAAGACGCAACAAGTCTCATTCAATCACGATGAAGAAACGGACAGGTCGAGGAGTCTTCAGGCAAAGTAGAACAACAAGAAGTGCATTATAGTCCGGTGAGAGCTACAATACTATCGTGCTATGCGAATACTGTAGGCTTCGGCCTTTCTCGGGAGATCGACAAGAACTCTGGTCTTGCTCTGACTTATGAGCCAGATCGATCAATGACACTACGAAGCATGGAGGAACAGCAGACATCAAGTACATGTGGTGACCGAAGGTTACGAATGGTTATCATTGAATTTCAGAGCCTCATCAGGGTGTGGACTTGTAGATAGCAACAGGCACCATATGCATTTTCTTCCTTATCACCTGAGCAGTTCGGGTTGAAATCTGCTGCACAACCACACCAGCCTCTAACAATGACTTCAATAAACAATGCTCGTCGGTGACGGCGCTCCCAATGGCAGCAGGTGTTGAGCTGAAATAAAAGATCCCCTGTTGATGCCCTAACCTGTGTTTGCCCCATCCTTTTGTCGGATAACGGAAAGCCGGTTTATTCTATTGATTGTCGGATCGAGTCCGACAATGACGATTGTGTTGACTCGAAACAGGGGTTATTTATTGTTCAACCTGATCAGCTTCACGCCGATAAACTTTCCCGTCTGATCGAAGTCATAAGATACGGTAGCAGAGCCGGCGACGTCACAGGCGCGGCAGCCGTTGAGAAGTTTGTGCTCCCAGATAAAGCGCTGGCCCCCTTCCAGGGTCTTGGTGAGCTTCACAAAATCTCCCTCCATCCATAATCCGGCCCTGGGGTATTTTTTCCTGATCGGCTTATAGAGAGGGTCATTGCGGATATTGATTTTTTTCAGAAACTTCGCATCGCCCGGCAGGACGACCTGAGGATTGCCGTTCACAAGCAGGGTGAAACCCATGGTGTTGGCCATAAACGGGCAATCCACGAGCGCCATGTCAACCTTTCCCATCTCCCGGAAGGAACTCATGTAGCAGAACGGATAGTCGCTCTTGAGAAGATACTTCGTAAAATCGACAACGGCAGCGGGAGCTCCGGCGGAAACCATCTTTGATACGAAGCAGTCACCCCCCTGCTTGCACGATTTGCGCATGTCATCTATGGAGGTTTCGTCCGGCTTCCAGATGGCTGAAGAATCAATCGCCTTTTCTCCCGCGATGGAAACCGCCTCATGAAATGTTATTGAGGAAACAGAAATTAAAAAAAGAACGAAAAATATTATTTTCATTAATCTGCTCATCACGGTTCTCCTTTCACATGAAAAAATCAATAGTCGCTGTCTGAACCGCCGCCGCCGCTGTCACCGCCTTCACATGCTCCGCTGTCGCCGCCCGAGTCGCTGCTGGAACCGCTGAAGGAGCTTGAACCGGCACCGTAAAACGTCGGGCTGCTGTATGAGTCGGTGCTCGAATATCCGGAGGAACGGCTGCCGAATTTCTTTACGGCCCAGATGATCAATCCTATGATGCCCAATACAACAATTATTATAATGATAATGGCTGTTGTGCCCAAACCCGCTTTCTTGGGGGCAGCGGAAGCCTTTTTGGGTTGTGACGGATTGGCTTTCGCATCCTCGATTATAACCTGCGACACCGATTTGACTGCATTGAAGAGTCCGGTTCCGTAGTCGTTTCTCTTGAGGTGGGGGACGATGTCGTTGCGGATTATCTCTCCGACCTTGCCGTCGGGGAGGATACCCTCAACGCCATAGCCCGTTTCTATCCTTACTTTTTTCTCTTTTACGGCGACGAAGATGAGAACGCCCTTGTTCTCTCCTTTCTTGCCGATGCCCCAGGTGCGATAGAGATCGTTGACGTAGCCCTGAATGTAATTATCGCCGATTGTCGGAACGGTGGCAACAATGACGGATGTCCCCGTCTGCTTCAATACTCCTTTGACGATAGTGTCCATCTGTTGCTTCGCGTCTGCCGGTATGACATTTGCAAAGTCGTTAATCATTCCCTTCCGGGCCGGAAATTTCTCTTCCGCGGCCGCGTTTGCCAAAAGAACTGTCAGTGAAGCGACCACTGCAATAAATAAGAAAAAGAACCTTTTCATGTTGCACCTCCCCGGTTATCAGGATTTGCCTGAATACCCGAATTCGTTCAGCATCCTTGCATCATGCGTCCAGTCTTTCTGGACTCTGACAAATAACTCCAGATAAATCTTCATTCCGAAAAAAGCCTCCATCTCCTCCCTTGCTCTGATACCGATCCTTTTCAGCATTGAGCCTTTTTTCCCGATCAGAATACCCTTCTGAGATTCCTTTTCCACATGAATCGTTGCCTGGATGCGGATTATCTTCTTTTCTTCATCCTCCTTGAACGATTCAAGCATGACGGCTGTAGCATAGGGAATCTCCTGATGAGTAAGAAGTATGATCTTCTCGCGGATGATTTCCGCGGCGATAAAGCGCTCCGATCTGTCAGTCATGATGTCATCGGGAAAGAAAGCCTGACCTTCAGGCAGCAAATTCCAAATTTCATCAACGAGAACACCGACCCCTTCAGACTTAAGCGCCGACAAGGGAACAATGGCGCTGAAGCTGTGTTTCTTCCGTATTTCATCAATCAGCGGCAGAAGAGAGCTTTTTACAACCAGATCGGTCTTGTTGATTGCAAGTATTGCAGGAAGGTTAAATGTCTTTAATGATTCGATAATAAAGAGATCGTCCCGGTGGAGGCCGCTGCCCGCCTCAATGACCAGGCAGAGAATATCGGCGTTTCTGAAGGTGTCGGTTGCAGTCGCCACCATCTGCCGGTTAAGAGGCGTTGCCGCATTGTGAATGCCGGGGGTATCCACAAAGACAAACTGGCCCCTGTCCGTATTCAGGATGCCGGAGATGCGGTTGCGCGTTGTCTGGGGTTTGTGGGTGGCAATGGCGATCTTTTCGCCGACAAGGACGTTCAGAAGAGTAGATTTGCCGACGTTGGGTCTGCCGATGATGCCGATGAATCCTGACTTGAACATAAGTGATCACCCTTTAATATTAAGTACCTGGAGCGTTATGCGAGGATGAACGCCCCCTGTCTGTCTTCTCTGTCCACCACAATATCATCTTTGATTGAGAACCTGCAATATCCATAACTTATAGCATCTTATAGTTTAAGATGCAATCCGCTGAAATGGATGTGCTGCATGTTGCTCTTGACGAAACGACCGTTAATTATGTAAAAATATACGCATAAAGTAGAGGAGATTTTTATGTCGTCAAGAATTTTTATTGCCGCGGCATCGCTGCTGTTGATGCTTATAATGATTACAGCATGTTCACAGGAGAAGGGACTACAGATTAATGCGGCCGATATCCGCGTATTATTCAGTCCGGGCGGAGGATGCACAGATGCGATAGTGGAAGAGATCGACAAGGCAAAATCGGGCATCAACATCCAGGCGTATTCATTCACATCGAAACCCATCGCGAGGGCTATTGCAAATGCCCACAAAAGAGGGGTGCGCGTGGAGATCATTCTCGATAAGTCCAATCGGTCCGCAAAATACAGCGCTGCAGACTTTACCGTTAACACCGGTGTTCCCACATACATCGATGCCTCGCATGCCATCGCCCACAACAAGATAATGATAATCGATCAGGAGACGGTAATCACGGGGAGCTTCAACTTTACGAAGGCCGCGGAGGAAAGCAATGCAGAAAACGTTATCATCATCAAAAACCGGGAGCTGGCAGGCAGGTATCTGAACAACTGGCAGCTTCACCGCCGGCATTCAGAGGTTTATAAGGGAAGACAGCTAGATTAGCCGGTGGCCATCCGGAAAGGATTCTTTTCCGGTTCTGAATCAGATCGCTGGCTGTGTTGACTTCGTCATCGAAGAAGGGCGGGTTTGAAAACCCGCCCCTACGATACTTATTAAATGTTCGACTGCGTCGCAATGCCCTTTCTGTCATTGTGACACAGTCTCTTACCATGATGAAGGGGCTTTTGAGTTATCGCGAAGCTGCTTTTTGATCGTTGTGTATGATTTCGGCGATCCGCTTTGCCCGATCCGAATAAAGAGCTATACTGTCCCAGTCGGTTTCACCTGTAACCTTCTGCATCATCAGGCCGTCTCCGCCGGAGTAACAAGGCATCAGGCCGCCGATAAAGTGTCCGCGCCTGCGCAGAATGCCGGTGGCCTCGGCAACAAACGGCGATGCAAGGGGCAGCCATACCTGGAAAACTTCGGAACCCTTTTTGACGGCCTCGTTTTCAAGCTGCGATATATACACATCAAAATCCGCACCGATAAAATCGATTGTTATCCTGGCAACTTGTGCAAAGTCGAATAAATTCATTTTACCCCGGCTTTTTCCCGTTGCCGGTAAATGGTGCTGATCTTCGATAAAAGTGCGTGCGATTCCCAGATCGGAATATAAAAACCTCATCTCATCCCTATAAAAAGGAGGCAAATAAACGCTCCGGCTTACCGGCTTGTGGAGGAAATAACCCAGCAATACGGAAACGCGGCCGTTTGCGCTCTTTTCCTTGGAGTAAGCCGCGGCCGGCATCAAATCTACTTCCAGACCGGTTTCCTTATAGCCCAACTGCATGCACATCTTCTGTAAATGAGTGTGATTACAGACCGGTTCACCGAGAACTTCTTCGATGCCGAAGCGTTTCGTTGCGTCGTAGATGGAATGCTTCATCAGGTTGAAAAAAATGCCGCCGCCCCGAAAGTCCGGCAGTACCGCTCCCGCGGCATTCTCGTAAATGTGTGCACCCGGATCCAGAAGAATAAGCGCATCATGACCGACAACCTCTCCGTCCCGTGTGCGGGCAACGGAGGATATAATGCGGCCTGAAGCGTTCTCTGCGATCAATTGATCCGGGGAGTAATAGGTCTTGACGGGATAGCCTTCGCCGTATACCTTGCGAATCAAACCTGTCACGCCCGGAGCATCTGCATCACGGAAAAAATCAACTTCGATATCGTTCATCTTGACACCTGCCGGTATGTCTCACCTGGATTACAATAAAGTATAAATGGATGAAGAATCACAGTCAAAGAAATTTTTTCGAATATTTTTCACAGATAGTATTCTTGAAAACCCGGCCCGGTTCCCAAACAAAAAATAAGAGAAAAGGGCAGGCCCTCTTATTGAGCCTGCCCTTCAGATATAGATCACTTTAATGTCGGCAAAATTTTACTTCACCAGTGGTTTCGGCACAAAAAATACCGGTTTCCCATAGATGGTGTTGCACACTATAGCGCCGGCCAGATAGATGCCGATCCACCCGGCAACGATCAACAGGTAGCCGATTATGGCCTTGGTGCCCTTTACTCCGCCGAACGGGGCAAACCACCCCGTATCACAGCCGACGATCAGCCAGAGGACAACGTCAACACAGAGAACCAGGATGAAGATAAAGAGGTTGCCTTTGGCATATCCCGGAGTTACGAGTGTCAGGAAGCCGGCTCCCGCCATCCAGCACCAACCCTCGACATAGACTGCCTTCTGGAGCATCGCACCCACAGCGGGACCGACACCGGCCATTGCCGCCTTGATCTGGTCAGGCGCAAGCATGTCCGGTTTTACTCCTGCTGCCGCTGCGGCGGCATCCAATGCGGCCTTGGCGGCCTTCGGTGAAAATACAAAGGAAACCTGATACCATTTTGCAAAAACGCTGATTGCGGCACCCAGCATGAAGAAAGCTGAGAAGAAAAGAAATACGTTGCCGCCGAGGATGTTGTGATCCTTTAATTCCATGACAGCGGTGGTGTACTGAACAAGGCAGCCGCCAATAAGCCAGGCGGCCAGAATCGGAAGACCGGAAAGATCCACCAAACCAAGAAATACTGCGCCAAAACCGAAACATGCTACTGCCAGAGCCGCCAATCCTGCAGGCCCCGGGGATGCAAAAGAGTGTTCTGCTGACATAAAATAATCCTCCTTTAATGATTATTAAGAATGAATTTCCAAAAAAAACTATCGGTCAGTATGACCACTGCACATAATAAAGCCTGACTCTTTTTCATCCCCCCTTTCCCTTTGAATTTTACGGTGCATCTAATCCTTACGCATGCCCGAGTGTATCCATCTCCTCCAGCGTTTTTTGCATGCTATGTCTGTTCGACGACCGCCTGTTTCTTGCATTCCTGAAGAGTTCCATCATAAACAGAAGCTTGTGCGCCATCATCATCCTGATGATAAAAAGGATGGCCATTTTCTGGCTGGCTGTCATATGTTCAATGTCCATCATATCAATCATATGGCGAATCACAGGATCGATTTTCCCGTGAATAGCCGACTGTTCTTCTGTCAGCACCCCGTTTCTGTTCATCCCGAATACGCTGAAGATGACAAAATCAGGTTCCTTGTTCAACAACATCATCTTATAGTCGTCAAAAATCCGGTTGAGGATGGATTCGCTCTTTGTCATGATTGCGCCGGCCGTTGCCATGACATTTTCCCCCGCCGCAATTTCATCCCGATTCTTTTTTGTAAAAAGATATTCCCATATACTCATAGCGTTCACTTTCCGCCCTTTGAAACAGGAATGGCCATCTGTTTTAAAAATGTTTTCAATGATCGCCCGCATGTCCCTGATCTGCCGCACCGGATATTTATTTCCGGATATTACGGCATGGATCTAGAAATCTTTGAACTCCGAATCGTTGAAGGGGATCACCTCCTCGGGATTAAGTGCCCTGCCGGGACTCTTCCTGTTTCTTGCGTTCGCAGACCCTTTTGCCGCTTTTGTCCTGTGTTCAATCATTGCGGGTTTCCTGCCTGTTTGAGAAACCGTTCCCGAAAAACCGCCGCGTGAATTGCCGTTACTGCGTCCTCCAATGACCGATTCGAGTTCTGCAACGACATCTTTCATTGTAATGGCCTGGGCGTTCAGCTCTTCAGAGGCGCTGGCCGACTCTTCCGCATTGGCCGCATTCTGCTGCACCACCTTATCCATCTCCTGAATGGCCTTGTTGATCTGGCCGATGCCCTGTGCCTGCTCGTCTGAGGCGGCGGCGATCTCGTCAACAAGACTGCCTATCTTCATGGCAATCTCCACGTTCTCCTTGAATCCTTCACGGGTGGCGTCCGTCAACTGACTGCTGCGCTTAACCACATTGATCGTATTCTCGATCAGCGCAGATGTATTCTTGGCCGCCTCTGCCGCCCGCATGGCCAGATTGCGCACCTCATCAGCGACAACCGCAAATCCGGCCCCTGCCTCGCCGGCCCTGGCCGCCTCTACTGCGGCATTCAATGCCAGCAGATTTGTCTGAAAGGCAATTTCGTCGATTGTCTTGATGATCTTGCCCGTTTCTTCGCTTGACCTGCTGACCTCATGGATCGCTGCCGCCATGTCGTCCATCTGCTGGTTGACACGGCCCACGATGGCTCTCGCCTCCGCCATATACGCCTTTGCCTGATTGGCATTGTCGGCATTCTGCTTTGTCATTGAAGACATCTCCTCCATGGAAGATGACGTCTCCTCAATCGCCGCCGCCTGTTCGGAGGCTCCTTCCGCCAGACTCTGGCTGGCTGAAGCCACCTCGCCGGATGCCGCTGTGATCTGATCTGAACCGGCACTCAGCTTTTCCACCGCACCCTGTACCGGCAATGCAATCGACCTGGCGGCGAGATACGCAAATCCCACGGCAAGCGCTGCAAAAAAGATTATCCCGATTAGAATAATGTTCCGCGTCGTGTAAACGGATTGAAGCATCTCATCCACAGGAACCGCCGTTACAACGCTCCAGCCGTTGGCCTTGACGGGCGCATATCCGGCATATTTCTTTACTCCCTTGTAGGTGTATTCCTGAGCGCCTGCATCTCCGACGGTGGCCCTCTTCATCACGTCTTCCATGCCCTGTTCTTTTGACAGATTCAACTGCAGGACCTGTTTTTTGTCCGGATAAACAATAACGGTACCTTCTTTGTTGGTCACATAGGCATAACCGGTTTTTCCAAGCTTGATCTCGTTGATTTTGGCGCCAAGAAAAGAAACGTTCATGAGGCCGGAAATCATTCCGATCACCTGTCCGTTTTCATCCTTGATCGGATAGGCGATTGAACAGACAGGTTCGTTATTTTTTCTCGATATAACAACAGAGTCCATGCTTGACTGTCCCTGCTGGGTTTTCTTGAAATATTCTCTGTCTGTTGCCTTGAGGCCTTTAGCCGCGCCGCTTACGCTATCGGTAAAAACAACCCCGTCTTTTCCCGCAACGAAGACCATGTCATAACGACCCTTCGCAATTGTCTGGAGCTTTGCCAGCTCTTTTTGCAGGAATTCAACCTTGCTGGTATTGCCGCCGATATTCGCTTCTTTGGCTGCCTGTATAACGGCGTCCCTCTGGGCGAGCATGGCTATGGCATTGGATTCCGAGGTCATCACTCCGTCAACCATATCCGCGATGCTTTTCGAGATCACCAAAATCTGCTGTTCCGTTTCCTTTTCAATGGACGTCTTGGCGTTGTATACGGCTATCGAGCCAAGTATCATTACCGGAATGATGGCCATTAAACATCCGCCGAGCATCAGCTTTGTCCTCAGTCCGCCTCTAAAGAAAGAATTTTTTCCCATGACATTTACCCCCAGAACTTTATTAAAAATGTTTCCTCGCAAAAACATCTCTTCTTCTCATCTCTTGCCGGCATCCAGGACTTCCCTCACTTTCCGGGACAGTTCAGGCATGCCGAACGGTTTTTGAATGAACCCTTTGCACCCCGACTCCAAAAGCTGCTTTGTCTGTTCATCCATGCTGAATCCGCTCGCGAGAATTACTTTCACGGCATGATTTATTTTCCGTAAAGCCTCGAATGTCTTTGCCCCGGACATTCCCGGCATGATCATGTCCAGAATGACGAGGTCAATTATCTTCTGTCTCTCCATATAAGCGGCAACAGCCTCCTGGCCGCTGCCGACGATGAAGGTCCGGTAACCGAGGATTTTCAGCATCTCTTTTGTAACGCATGCAACATCCTTCTCATCATCCACCACGAGGACGGTTTCCCGGCCTGTCAGCAGCACTTCGGCAACTTCATCGTTTAACGGCACATCATTATCGGATGCCGGCAGGTGTATCCTGAAGGTAGAACCGACGCCGGGCTGACTGTTGACCCTGATATATCCCCCGTGCCTTTTGACGATTCCATAGGCTGAAGCCAGTCCCAGTCCGGTACCGCGCCGGGAGCTTTTCGTCGTGAAGAAGGGATCGAATATACGTTCCAGGGTTTTTTCATCCATGCCGATTCCCGTATCGGTTATTGCCACACAGACATATGAGCCCGGTGATGCTCCGTAAGGCACTACTTCCGGTTCGGACTGATGGAGATTGCCCGTTTCTATGTAAAGATTTCCTCCGTCGGGCATAGCCTGGCCTGCGTTGATGAAGATATTCAGAAAGACCTGTTCCATCTGTCCCCGGTCAACATCGACGGTCCAGACAAAGTCCTGCTGGTTCATATCGATAGTGATTTCTTTGTTTGTCCGGCTGAAGATGGAAAGGGTTTTTTCCAGCAGCATATTGATATTCGTCGGGCGTGCTTCATACTTGCCGCCCAGGGCAAAACCCAGGAGCTGCCGGGTAAGACCGGCGCCGCTTGCCACGAGTTCTTCAATCTTCTGCAGATTTGAACAGCATGGGTGATCCGGAGCCATAGCAAGCAGCGACAAAGACGCATATCCCTGGATACCCATCAGGAGATTGTTAAAGTCATGGGCAACGCCTCCGGCCAGGGTTCCGATTGCCTCCATTTTCTGGGCGCGCATAAGCTGCGCCTGGAGTTTCTCGTTGTCTTTAATGGTTCGCTTGCGCGAGGTTATATCCATGATCGTCCCTGATATGAGCCCCTGTTCAAGAACCGCGCTCATGAGGACATACCTGGATTCGCCATCTTTTGTGAGCAGCTCCACTTCACACTGATTCAACACGCCGTCGCTGTAAAGGATATCAGTGATTCTTTCACGGTCTTCGTGTCTTCTGTAGGATATTTTTGAATTGAGAAGAAAGAGCTCCTCAGCAGAGTCATAACTTAAGGTTTCGGCAAAGGCCTGGTTGATAAAAAGGATCAGTCCCGACAGATTTGTCATAAAAACCCCGACCGGAGAGTTGTCAACCAGATTGCGATACTGTCTTTCTGAATGGATTAATTTCTCCTCCAGCTCTTTGCGGCCGGTATTGTCCCGAAAACACTCGATAGCGCCGATGACCTCGCCTTCCGAGTTGCGCAGGAGAGAAGCGGTTGCATGAAGGTGAGCGCTTTTACCCTTCTCCAGTGCCGGCGTGTAGGCTTCCCCGCGCAGGATGTCTCCTTCCTTATTGATGTTCGTATAATGCTGAGACATATCTTCCAGCCTGGATGGATCATTGCGGAGGACAAGATCGATCAGAAGCGGTCTTTTCTTTCCGTAGAACGGAATCGCATACTCATAATCATTCTTCCCCAGCATCTCTTCCGCTTGTATTCCGGTCATCTTCTCCATGGTACGGTTCCATACGATCACTTGACCGTCATTGTTTATGACGAGCGCTGCATCGGGGAGAGAGTTTATGATGTCAGCCAGCTGTTTACTGCTCTTGCACAGATCGTCTATCGTATTTTGAAGTTCTGTATTTCGCAGGCGCAAAGCTTCGATCTCCAACTGCAAATCCGCTTCCGCTCTTGCTTGTTTTTCCATTGTAGATTTTTTCCTGTTGGGGCAGAAAGCTTTTCCGGCTTGCCGACAGCTTGCCTGTATGGTCTGCAGTGCCGATCGGCTTTTGCAGACTCTCCTAATATTTATGCAAGAATTGATATTTTCTAATTCTCTATTTTGAGGTGAAGTATTTATAATTTTGCCTGCTATTATTTAGTTTCCGTCCGGAAAGGGCTCTTTTCCGCTCCGGCTGTGTCGATCTGCGTTATTGCTTGTGCGACGTACATTATGTACGCCTCCGCGCAATCATGTAAAACCCCATTTATAAAGGGGGCAAGGGGGATTTTATATCTCCTTGCCGGAACGAAAAATAACCACTTTCCAATCCGGAAACCAAAAGTTCCAGCATCCGGAGTTTCCGGATGGAGACTAATTATGATCAATGATTACAAAAACATTTCAATAACAAGAAATTGAGGACTGGTGATGTTGAGCGAGACTTTACGGCAGGAGTATTGAATTTACAATATTGAATAATCTTTAATAAATCTTTAGGAAAAATAAATTCAGCCCAGGCTGCAGAGATAAGTGCGAAGATTGTGCTTTTTGGTGAGATTCAGTTTTTTCCTGATATTATACCGGTGGATGTTGATGGTGCTTTCGGAAATGCCCAGAAATTCGGCGATCTCTTTCGTCTCCTTCCCTTCTTTTATGAGATTGGCAATTTGAATCTCCTTGTTCGTAAGATTCAGGTATTTTGAAGACAGTCTCCGGGAAAAGGGGGAAACTATCTCTCTGAGATTGGATTCCAAGATATCGAGATGCATCGCGGCTTTCCTGCTGCTTGACATCTCCTTTAACTTTTCGATCTGCGGCAGAATGAGCATTTTGACATTTGATATTATTTTGTCTTCGAGTTCTTTTTTGTCATGTTCCCTTTTCTTAAGCAGCACGCTCAGGGCGGCATTGAAAGCCTCAAGTTCTTTGGCCTTGTTCCTGAGCTCCTCTTCTCTTTTTGTAACCGCTTCCTGGGTCTGTTTGTGATCGGTAATATCCCGGATTGATTCAATGGCGCCGAGAATGTTTCCCTTTCCGTCATACAGCGGGCTTGCCATCCCCCAAAGAAAAACGCTTTTGTTATTCAGGTTGGGCATATAAGCTTCGCTGAGCAGAAGATTCCTTCCTTTCCTGATAATATGTTCATAGCTTTTTTCAATCTTCCTGTTTTTTTTAAGTACGAGGTCGATCAGCATTGGTCTTTGCACACCGTAAAACGGTATGGCATATTCATGATCAGACTTTCCCAGCATCAGCTCTGCCTTGACGCCGGTCATTTCTTCCATTGAGCGGTTCCAGAAGATAACCTTTCCCCGGAGATCGATTGCAAAGGTTGCATCGGGCAGAAAATTGATAATGTCCGACAGTTTCCGTTCCGACTCTTTGAGCAGTTTTTCTCCTCTGTTCTTCTCTGTGACGTCATATAAAAGAGAGAGCATCACATTCTCATTTCCCAGTTTGATGAGTTCGCAAGACCATAATGTTTCCCTGAGCTCACCGTCTTTTGTACGAAGACGGATCAACGTATCCTTTATTGAGCCATATTTGACCAGATGAGGTATGAATTGTCTGCGAACTTCGTAATTTTCCCATATGGATAATTCCAGAGCGGTACGACCGACGATTTCTTCCCTGGTGTATCCGAGCAGATTCAAGCCGCTGTCGTTTACGTCGATGTAGCGTCCATCATCGATTTTACTGATGTAAGTAGGGGCCGGGCTGGATCTGAACGCCTTATAGAATCGCTCTTCACTCACCTTGAGTGCATTTTCATTCTTTTTACGATCCGTAATGTCACGGATGAAAGCCCATATGCCGGCATATTCTCCGTTATTATCCTTAAGCAGATAAGTTCTGACCACAGCAGGAAAAATGCGACCATCCTTTCTCTGAAACTCTTTTTCATAAATATTGGAATAACTCCTTGTCAGAACCTGTTCGCGGAGGATTTTCTCCTCCATGCCAAGCCATTTATCCGGAGTTACGTCCTTGTATGTTCTTTCCTTTAACTCCTGATCAGAGTATCCCATCATCAACGTGAAGGCTGAGTTGGAGTCCGTGAAAACCCCGTTCCTGTCAATAGCCGCATAACCGTCGACACATCCTTCATACAATAATCTGTAACGTTCCTTATACCAATCACATAGCCTTACAGAAGATTCCATATCCGCAACGCGGCGGCGCAGCGTCAACAATTCATCCGCCAGTCGGTTCTTTGGTTCATTATTTTTCATTATACGCAAAGCTTCCTGAGCGCTTGCCCGAAAAAAACATTTTCAATGTTTGACATCCGGTCAACAAACAACAACCAAATCAGCGGGGAAATAGATAAGGCAAGTTTCTCCTTAAGTCAATACTGCTCTGTATCCGAACAACAAGGGATAATACATAGTATAGGGGTATTATCGAGGTATGAAATGGAAAATAGACTGGTTTCTGTCTGCGGTAGTGTAAGTGCGCAAAGGGTTTTCTGCGGCCCAGAATATTTTTCGACGGAAGCCATGGTCACTGCCTTGACTTTTTCTTACCGCTTACCACAATGGCTCTTTACCATTGCAGCTTCAGGTGGTTTGAAGGTATTTCCTGCAAACCGTCTCCACGGGGTCTACCCTTATCTCTTGTACAGCCTCGTGGCGCACTATCCATTTGAAGAAAGAGAACAACGTAGAGATGAGCCAAAATGGCCTGCGGATCCGCTATTGGCTATGGTGATGGTTAGCATCGATTTACAGATAAGATCAACGCCTTTACCCGGACCTCCCGCATGCAGCGGGAGGTCCTTTGAGAGGGGAGCTCAGAAATCAAGGGTGAAGCCTGCCGAGTAAGTGTTGGAGTTATAGGAATAATAGTTATGAATATTTGAGTCGTTCTTGTACCATCGGTAGCCCATATAGGTGGAGAGGTTCTTGTATATCATATCGAGCTTTTTGAAGACGTTTAACGTTACCGTCTGGCCCGTGTCGTTCCGCTCTTCGTTGGTGGCGCTTCGGATGTTGCCGTTGTCGAACCTAGTCTTGGCGTAACTGTAACTCACCATGAGGGTAAAATCCATGGGGAATTCCTGCTGGCCCAGAACCCCGAAGCCATTGGAGTGATTGGCGTAGGACGCCCCGTCCGTATCGGCCCGGGAGTAGTTCAGCCACCCGGAGAAAAAGGTGGTCCGCTTAGCGAAGAGCAGCGAGGGGAAGGAGAAGTTCTGCCGGAGTGTAACGTTATGGTTCTTACCAGTGCGGTTTTCCTCGGGATACTGTGGGGCGTCTGTGAACTCTGCTTTCGAGAAGGTGTAGTCCAGGTCAGTCCATGTCCATTTTGCGGTCTGCCATGAGATCCCGGGGGTAATCCCATAGGCCCAGGAATAACTCGCGACCTTCAGCAGGGTCTTGGAAACGAATGGGGTGAGGCGGAACTGAAACCTCTCGGCGATGTTGCCTTTGTAGTAGAGGCTGAATATCCCGCTCTGCACGTTGAACATATCGTCCTTGAACTGCTGGGTACCGTAAATGCCGGCCTTCGCTCCGAAAAAATGTTTTCCCGTGTTGACGAACTCGTAGATCCCGCCGAGGCTGTATACAGTCCGCCAGTCGCCGTCGGAGGAGATGTCGCTCGGGCGGGTCTGTTCCGACGGGATGAGGGCGACGTTGGAGTCGTATTCCATTCCCGCGGAGAGGGAGAAGGCCCAGGGCTTCTGCTTCGTCGGCCGGCCCGGCGCCGCCGTAACCGCCGCCTGCTTGTCCATACCCGATGTTTCCTGGATATTCTTTTCCAGGTCGGCAAGTAAGGCACCGGCATTTTTCCCTTCCCGGGACTGAGGATCCATATCCCGCGCCCGGGCCAGGTCATTAATGGCGGCGCCGGCTTGACCGGAAAGATACTTGGCCGTGCCGGTGTAATAGTACGCCCGGGCGGCAAAGGTTTTATCCAATGCGGCGGCCTTTTCGAAAACGGGGATTGATTCCCGGTATTTCTTATTCTGGAAGAGAGCCAGGGCATAGCTGCGGACTACGAAGGGATTTTCAGGATTGTTTTCATAGAAAGCCTTCATGTTGTTCAGGCCTTGTTCCAGTTTCCCCTCCCTTAGCTGTGCTTGTCCCAGGCGGAAGCGCACCGCGGCGACAAGAGCGGAGGACTTTGTTTTTGTCTGTCCTTCCAGATTAGCGAGCAAGGCCTGGTAATAGGAAGCGGCTTTGCCATATTGGCCGTTCAGATATGCTTTGTCCGCCTCTTCCATCGTGGTGATTCTCATATCATTGGCGCCATAAGCATTAACCACGGAAAAACAAAACGCCAACAATAAAACCGATAAGATTTTCAGATTCATAAGTTTCCGACCCTTTCTCAAGAAAATACCTCAAAAAATCCTTTATCCGTTGCTTCCGCCTCCAACATCAGTTTCCGTTTTCTTTCCTTCTCTTGCCCTATGGGAGTCGGGGTGCCGGCGGAGTAACCATAAGCCTCAACTCCTTGGCTTTTCTAGCCGCTTTTATACTTTTCACATCCAGTTCATTCCAAATAAGCACCGCGGCATTGAATCGCTTTTCCAAGTCATCGATCACGTCTTTATTTTCGGTGCCAAGCTTTTGCGCCGCCCACTGGAGCTCCTGAAGATCCAACGCCTTTTGTTTGGCTGCATCTGCTTGCTTCTTCGCCTCTTGCGCCTCTTTCTCCGCTTTCTCCGCCTCCTTACGACGATTCTCAAAATCTTGTTTAATAAGTTCTTCCATCTCCAACTCCAACAGCTTTCGTTTCTTCTCCTCCTCTATGGGGGTCAACGTGCCGGTGGTGTCAAGGGGCGTGGTTCCTCCCGGTGTGGGAATAACGTAATTTTCCCTTAAGAACCGGCTGTCCACAGGCCGTGACCAGGGGTTCGTGGCCGAAGGAACTGAATAACTCGCACCGGGACAGACGCATTCGGCGCATGAACTGATGGGCCATGTCATCCCACCACTCTTGCATGTCCCCGCAGCGCAGTTACATTCGGCCGCAGCCAGAGCCCCGGTGGCTGTTGCGAATACCAACACCGCCGTTGCAACCGCTGTGAGCAACTTGTTCATAATGCCTCCTTAGCTAATGGTATTTAATTGATTATCGATAAGACGGGGTTTTCTCACCCTTCAATTATATATATTTTCCACTTGTATTTTTAACCAGTGTCCATCCGGAAACTCCGGATGCTGAAACTTTCAGTTGCCGGATTGGAAAGGTGTTATTTTTCTTTCCGGCAAGGCGATCAAGGAAGCAACACCGCAGATCGTCACAGCCAGAGCGGAAAAGAGCCCTTTCCGGATGGACGCTAACTAACAGAACGGGTATGCTATTACAATATAAATATTGCCGGTTGTGTGAATCAGGTCACGGAATCGACTGATTGATATACTGCCTTTATCCATGGCAAAAATGATCTGCACCGATATTATTCATTGTACCTGCAAGCTCAGCCTTTTTTAAGCAAAGGCTTTTTTAAAGCTGTTGAACGTGGAACTTATATTCCAACCTTGGTCGAGTTTCATCAAGTCTGATCTGCTCGCTTAGTTTTGAGATTATTTTCAACCTCATTTCGGAGATAGCTTTTATTTGTACCCGGCTTATGAAACTTATCCGCCTGCCGCTTCCATCCTTACATACTCTGGAAATGTTTTCGTTGACATTCACCGAACGCCTCCATGTATTCCTTCCCATAAAAAAGTTCCTACATGTAAATCCTGTGCCGGGCATGGATCATTTCTGTGTATACATCAGGGCCGACATGAAGAGAATACAATCGACTTGAATTGAAAAGGAGGACGATTAAAGATGAATGGAATCTTTTCCAGCGTAACCATGAGATGGCTTGTCTGTATTTTGTTCTTGATCCTGTCGATTCCGGCAACGTCGGCATATGGACTTTCCGGCGACAGTTCATCGGGACAGAGCGTCAAGTCCGTGCTGACCAGGGGCTGGGACCATTTTAACAAACCACTTTCATCCGGTGATGTTACCTGGCATGTTCTTAACGGCAACACCCTGGAAGTGGTTTTTACGGTTCGCGGGGCGTCTTGAGAATATCCGGACGAATTAACCAGGATTACGCGATAGAGGAACACGGATAAACAAGGATTACACAATAAAAAAGAAATAAAAGTTCTGCCCCTCTGGGAGAAGAGGCTTTTCGCAGCTCGGAAGATTTCTCACAAGAAAAGTATTTGATTCGCCGCTTCAAAACCTCTTTGCCCCGGAACATATTTGTTTATTTAAGTAGAGCGGGGCTTTAGGCCCGCTGTTCACAAAGCGAATGTCCGCACCGCTTTATGGATTGTCTGCCTGACCGACGTCGAGCCATTCGGCGAGCATCACGGCGTGATCCGTCTCCAGGTGTGATGAGGAATAAAGATAGATTGTTGAGGCGGACGTTGTTGTCATTGCGATGTCGGCGTATCCGTCCTCGTTCTTCATAGCTTCCAGAGAATCGAGCAGCAGGCCGTATTCCAGGTTGAACGGGGGCTGCATGAAGATGTCCAGCGGTACAGGCCGGCTGTATGTGCCGGTGTGTTCGCGCACAGTTTCGGCAATAAGCAGCAGGGGTCCTTCCAGCTTGTGGACAAGGATTCTTGCATAAGCAGCGGTCATGCAGTCGGATGAGTAATAATAAGAGGAATCTTTTCCGGAGAGTATTTGCAGATCATCATTTTCCTGAGTCAGTCTTATGAGAATCACAGAGACATCTTTGTCTTTTTTATCGGCATCCGGAAGATGGTTTAGCAGGCTGACAAGCTCGGATTCGGAGATGAGATGATATGCAGCGCTTCTTTCACGTATTGCTTTTGCGATTATTTCCGCTGCGGTTTCAGCTTGCATTGCAGTATCCGACTTGCGTCTGTTTTCCATGACGGTCGGCTCTGTCATGCCGGCACCAGTCTTCGCCTGGCCAGGGCATCGGCAACGCCGCTGAGGCCGAATTTCCTGTAGGTTCTGCGCGTCGGCGCTCCGGTCGCTTTGTCCCAGTCCATTTCATCGTAAAACATATCCATGGCGAGTTTGATGTCTTTTTTGTCCATGCGGATAGTTCCCTTGGTGAAGGCTTTTTTGTTGTTTTTATCTTCAAACACCCACTCGGGAATCGTGTCGTGTCTGGCTCGCATATCCTTTGTTCCCATATCACGGATGGTCAGCGCCCGATGGAGCAGAAAGATGCGCTCTGCAACCACGTCCAGCTCCTGCCGTGATTTGGTGTCGCCTGTGGCCAGGCTGTAGAGCAGGGATTCGATGGAGTCGTCACCCCGGTAACCGCGTTCCTTCAGGGGAGACGCAACCCACGGTCCCATCCAGTTGCAGAGGGAAATGCTGTCGTGAAGCTCCTTTCTCAGAAGCGACCATTTGGCCATTTTCGCCTTGTAAACGTTCATCGGCCTGATGGCGGCCAGTTCGTCCACTGCGTCGGCTGAATTCCAAAGCTCGGCGGCGAGCCGCTTTTTGACCTCCATGGGCAATCCGTTGCGAGTAAAATTGCTGTGTGAATGGCACTGGGCGTCGCGATTGTACTGCGTGTTGATGATTACTCCGCACTGTCCGGCGTCCTCGGCGGCATGATGTTTGGCATGGCCCATCTTCCAGTAGGCGAGGTTGGCGTCGTTGCGCCACTGCTTTTCGGGGATGTTCCAGCGATCCAGCATATAACCGGTGCCGAGGCCCAGCGCCGTTCCCAGTTCGCCGTCCTTCTTAGCGATACGCGGCAGCAGTTCAAACAGGAAAGAAGGGTCTCCCTGCTCATATTTGCTCCACGTATAGCTTTTGAATTCTCCGGCGCTCAGCATCTTTTGAATCGTGCCGTCATAGTAAAGCTTTATAAAATCGCGCTGCAACTGCATGTAATTGCACCAGATGCCCAGATCGTCAGCCAGGTGCATTCCCACCATGCATGCCTCCAGGACGGTCATGCCCTTGGGGCCGTCCGGAAATTTCCTGAAGAAGGCGCGGCCGAAGTTGAAACCGACACAGGTGTTCTGTCCTATGGCGGGGATGCCGTATTTGGCGGCAACCGATGGGACATTCATCGTTGTGTGACATCGTATGGGACAGCTCGTACAGCCGTTGCCGCGGACCGTATGCTTCCATGCGTTGTCGCCAATGAAGAAGGCGGCCATATTGGAACGATAGGCAATGCGATTGGTGTCACGGGGATCACAGGTCCCCGTTTCCACGGAATGCGCCGCCGCGCCCCAGTGTTTTCCCCGGGATGCATTCCAGCGTGTCGCCGGGTCATAAAATTCCGCCCAGGGCTGGGGAGAGTTGGGCACCACATGCTGATTGTTGGCGCCCAGAAGAGAGAGATGATATTTGATCAGCTTTTCCCAGTCCTCTTTTTTGCCCGCGATGCGAATGCTGCCGGTGCCCCGGACGCCGATGGCCTTGAGGTTCTTGGAACCCATGACCGCACCGATGCCGCCTGCCGAGTGGGAAACACTGTTTACCACTATCGACATCGGCACCAGGTTTTCGCCTGCCTGCCCGATGGCGGCTACAACGGCATCCTGCCCCAAAATCTCGGAGATGGCCATGGTTGCCGCGCGAATGCCCTGTCCCCAGATCCTGCGGGCGTCGTGGATCTCGACCTTCTGATCGTTGATCATGAGCCATACGGGGCGGTCCGCCTTTCCCCGGATGACAACGGCGTCGTAACCTGCATACTTGAGTTCGGCGGCAAACTGCCCGCCCATGTGCCCGGAACCGACAAGAGGAATCGGCCAGCAGGTCGGCAGGAGAGTTGTAATCGCCGTCCGGCCGTTGCAGGGAGCGCTTGTTCCCGCCAGCGGTCCCACGGCAAAGATGATCATGTTTTCCGGATCGTAGGGTTTTGTCCCTGCCGGAACCTCATCCCACAGGACCTTGTAGCCGATGCCCGTGCCGCCCAGATAATCCTTGTATCGTTCTATCGTGTCTTCGGTCCAGCTTCTGCCTGTCGACAAATCAACGTGCAGGACCTTTCCGGCCCAACCGCCGTATCCGCTCATTTCATTTCCTTTTTATAAGCCTTAATCTTCATTGATAATTTTTTTCCGTTCTTCGTAACCGAAGATCATTGCCTTCGTATGGGAGAAAACCGTATCGCCCAGGGTGGTCATGTAGATGTGCACGATAAGAAAAAGGACCACCAGATAGGCAAAGAGCACATGAACAAAGCCCAGCAGCCCGACCAGGTCTTGCGTAAGAAGATAATGCCGCAGGGCTGGGATGTCGGTGTAAAGCAGTCCCGTAATTATCTGCACTGGTATTAAAACAAACATAACAGAGTGGTAAGCGAGCTTTTGCAGCGGATTGTACTTGTTTTCTGCGGACGGCTGGAAAGGGTTTTCCTCTCCCCTGAATATGGAAAAAAGGTAAAACTTTGCCTGTGAGAATATCCCTTCGAGGTCTCTTCTTTTAATTAAGTATTGCTGTATCAGATTTCTGTCCGTTATGTTGTAAACAAACCAGAAGAACGTCGATGAGATCAGGGCAAGACCTGTTATCCTGTGCCAGAACAGAACCGGATCATTGGGCCTGAGAGCCGCGATGCCGTGCAGGCGCAGATACAGTCCCGTAGCAATCAGCGCTATAATGAACAAAGCATTTATCCAGTGCCATATACGCAGCGGCAGCGGGTGCAGGTAAATTCGCTTCATCGCTTGAAAACCTTTCGCAGTAGGGCATGAACCACCACTGAGCCGATTGCCGCCGGGATAAGAATAGCACCGGCCATGTCGATCCACCTGTAACCGGTTCCTGTTCTGAATTTATCCCGGAGCAGGGATCTTAAATTCTGCGGCTGGCCCGGAAGATGACATTGCCGGCAGCTTATTGAGCGCTGCGGTGGAATCAAAGAAGTGTTCATGTTGCGCGGAGGGGTGCTTGCGGTCAGGTCGTCCCAGGAGACATAGCTCAAAGAACCGGCCGGACATGCCTCCACGCATTTCGGTTTGCCCTCGCACAGATGACATTTGGTCGCCTTCCTGGTTTCCGGATCGTACGAAAGCATCTCCCATGGACACGCCTTCAGACATATCATGCAGCCGGTGCATCTTTTCGTATCGACCATGCGCGCATTGGTCGCGGGTGAAAGAACGATAGCGTTTTCCGGGCAGATGTTGGCGCAGGGTACGGGATGCGGGCATTGCATGCAGAGGTCCTGCAGTATAAGTCCGTCTCCCATGTTGCCGTGGCCTTCCCGCCAGGCCGGGATTCCCGGACGGCCGTAATTCAGATTCCGGTCGATCTTGATGCGCGACAGGGATGGTGCCGCTTTGCCGTCGTTGAACTCGGTGCAGGCAAGCTCGCAGCGGCCGCAGCCGACGCACAGAACGGGATCGGCAACGATCATGCCCTTTGCCTTTTCCATGATAATGAGAGGGCTGTCGGCGCCCTGTGCAAGCGCCGGAGAGATTGCCGAAAGCCCGATGATGGAAACGCCGCCCCAGACCAGGGTTTGCCTGCGGGTGCAGACGGGATCTGAAATGGAATGATTATCTTCACGGTTCATATTAAAATCAATTAACACAAAATAAAGACGTTTACAAAACAATTGGCATGGCGGCAATGCACGGAATAAGCCTTGACCCCTTTAATCCGGAAAGATATATAATGAGCCATGGCAAAGATCATATCCATTCATTCTTTCCGGGGCGGGACCGGCAAGTCCAACACAACTGCCAACATAGCAGCTCTCCTGGCTGCGGACGGCAATAAAGTCGGCATTGTGGATACGGACATACAGTCTCCCGGCATCCACGTCCTCTTCCGTATCGATCCCGGACAGGTCAGATTTTCATTGAACGATTTCCTGTGGGGAAAGTGTGAAATCGGACAGGCCGCCTGTGACATGTCGGCATCTGAAGACATCCCGGCTCCCGGCAGACTCTACCTGATTCCCTCCAGCGTCAAAACAGGCGATATCGCTCGCGTGCTGCACTATGGGTATGACGTTAATCTCCTTCGTGAAGGATTTCAAAAACTCATTGATGAACTGGAACTCGACTATCTGTTTATCGATACGCATCCCGGACTCAATGAAGAAACGCTCCTGTCGATTGCACTTTCAGATATCCTTATCGTCATTATGCGCCCGGATCAGCAGGATTACCAGGGCACCGCCGTCACCGTGGAGGTGGCGCGCCAGCTCGATGTTCCAGGGATGTTCCTGGTCGTAAATAAGGTGCCCTCCGTTCTGGACGGGGATGAGTTGAAACGCGAGATAGAAAAGAATTACGACTGTCCCGTTGCCGGCCTGATTCCCCATTCGGACGATCTGATGATACTGGCGAGCGGGGGTATCTTCTCGCTGCGATACCCCGGCCATGCCCTCACGGCGATATACAGACGGATAACGGAAACCTTGTCGGCAGGTA
Organism: uncultured Syntrophaceae bacterium; assembly: GCA_964558665.1. Classification (GTDB taxonomy): domain Bacteria; phylum Desulfobacterota; class Syntrophia; order Syntrophales; family PHBD01; genus CAZLFA01. Next base: position 95,494 of record CAZLFA010000003.1, on the reverse strand, counting down.
CGGAGCATTTGTCCTGAGGATGAACTATTTAAAGACACTTTCTAAGTACGGAATTGCCTGGGCCGTCCTTTACGGCATTCTGAACGCCATTTCCAACCAGTATGTCCTCCCTGCGGCGCCTATTATTGCCGTAAGGCCACAGGTGGCCCTGCCCATGCTGATCGGCTTCATGTACGGGCCTCTGCCGGGATTCGTGACCGGCGCCCTGGGGAACATTATCGGAGACGGGCTTTGCGGCTATGGATTTTTTAAATTCTGGAACTGGCATCTGGCAAACGGCATGTTGGGGTTGATCCCCGGGCTGATTACCCTTTATCCCGGTGTCCGGGTCGTCAGAACAGTCCGGGAATTCGGTATTCTCGAAACCGCTATCGTCCTGGCCAGCGCCGCATGCGTGGGCTGTGCCGCCGTTCTCGATATAACCTTCCTCCATATGATGAAGTTTCCCGAATCCTTTAATGCATGGATACTGCCTGCTTTCATCACGAACACGGTCAACGGTTTCATTCTGGTTCCCATCCTCTGTCTCTTCACGCGCCGCATCGTCATTACGCTGGAGACGCGCACTATCATGACCATTACCGGCCTGCTCGTTATTGCCGTCCTCAGCACGTCTATGACGCTCACCTGGGGGGTATGGAACGACATAAAATCCACAACCGCCATGATTGAGACCTTCTATTTCGCCGGGATTGTAACGGTCGTTCTCCTGATAATAGGTTTCGCTGCGTCGCTTTTCATCGTGAGGCGCATAACCGTACCTCTCCTGAAACTTACCGAGGCCGCCGGATCGGTTGAAAAGGGCGAGTACGACCTTCCTTCACTGCAACGGGTTTCCGAAAGGAAAGACGAAATCGGACGGCTGGCGAGAGTTTTCGAGCGCATGGCGCATGAGGTAAACGAACGTGAAAGGGCCTTGAAGAAACAGGTCGAACAGCTTCAAATCCGCATAGACCGCAAACAGCAGGCAAAGGACGTAGCGGAGATTGTGGAGACCGATTACTTCAGGAACCTGCGGGAGAAGGTCAGAGAGATGAGAAAACCCGGCGACGGGAAATGATTGTGCCTGCATAAAAACGGATACCTTATGACAAAACAGAAAAAAGAATCCATGCGCGCGGTAGTGTTTGACGGAACTCTCAAGGTGGTTATGGATTATCACGTTCCGGCTCTCAGGCAGGGCTGGGCGAGAATCAGAATCATCCGGGCCGGAATCTGCAAGACGGACATGGAGATCATGAAAGGCTACAAAGGTTTTACCGGAGTCTTGGGGCATGAATTTATCGGCGTTGTGGAGGCATGTGACGAACCGGTCTGGCTGGGGAAAAGAGTCGTGGCGGATATCAATATCGGCTGCGGCAAATGCAGCATGTGCGCACAGGGACTCAGCCGACATTGCGCGCACCGCGCCGCGCTGGGCATCCTGAACCATGACGGCTGCATGGCCGATTTCTGCGTCCTTCCGGTCTCCAATTTACTGGAAGTCCCCGCGGAGATTTCGGACGACCGCGCCGTCATGAATGAGCCGCTTTCGGCGGCCTGCGAGATCATCGCACAGTTGCCCTTCGAAGGAACGGAAAGGGTGATAGTGCTGGGCGACGGGAGACTCGGAATACTTTGCGCCTGGGTGCTGTCCACGGTTGTTCTGGACGTCACCATTGCCGGGCATCATCCGGAAAAGCTGGAAACGGCTAAATGGCGCGCAATCAGAACGGCCCTGAACGCCGAAGGAGTGGAACCGGGGGCCGATGTCGTCGTTGAAGCAAGCGGTTCGGAAAAGGGTATTGCGGAGGCCATCAGGCTTTGCCGGCCCCGGGGAACAATCATTCTCAAATCGACGGTGGCGTCACAGGGGAGTGTGAACCTGACGCCGGTCGTCGTGAATGAAATTTCGATTATCGGATCGCGCTGCGGACTGTCGGCAGACGGCATGGACATGCTGAAAAAATATCCGGACATGGCCGTCGAAAAACTGATCACCGGCCGCTATCCGATAGAAGAGGCAGTGAAGGCATTTGAAAGGGCGGCAGGCAAAGAGGCATTGAAAGTCCTTATCGAGATCAACTGACAAAGTCATAGGGAAGAAAGGATTCTTTATTGTGGGAAAGGAAGTAAGAGACCTCCTGCAAAAGCTCATTCAGGAACAAAGAGACGGAGAAAGGGACGTCGCGGCGCGCGAGGAGCATCACCTTACCTCCCTCGGAGTTCCTTTGATAAGAAAGGATGAGAAACACTTTACCATCGACTTGAGCGATCTCAGGGTGTTCTCCGGTCTGTCCACCTTTGTCCATCTCCTTGCGCAGGAGGTCATCGAACAATGCGGTTTCGGCGTCGCCGACATCATGGTCCGACGCAGGCTGACCGCGCAGATCATGCCGGAGATGGCCGATATGGATGTCGACTGGATAATGATCTATGCACGTGTGGAGGCGGCGGACAGCATTCCCTTCTTTCACAGAAATTTCGGCCGGTATCTCCATACCGTTCTCGGCGCCGTTCAAACCCCCAGATGGGGCGGGCTGCTGTTTCCCCGTTATTTCCGCCGTGAGGAGGCAGACGACCAGGCGAATATTCCGGCGCTGCTCTTTCCCTTCAATCTCCTTAAGTCAAAAGAAGATCCTGCGGAATACTACATGCTGCTCGAACGATCCGTATCCGGACGGTTTCTGCGGGTGACCATAGAGGACGCTTCCGCGTCCCGCCTTCAACTGAAACACATATCGCATCGCGTCGTCGATAACCTCGACCGTCACATCGATCTTCCCGATATCAACATCATTGCGGATCAGGTGCATCAGGGCATGCTGCGTGAAGCCATGAGCAACAAGACGGAATACAAGGAAGTACCGGAAAGACAGGGACTGCTGTTCGAATATCTAAGCAGGGAAGGGCTGAGCGATCTTTCCATGATCCATTTTCGCTGGCCCAACGACAGCCTGCAGATGATCCGTATGGAGAAACGCGAAAACCCCTATTCGCTCAGCGAATCGCTTTCCCTGATGACAAAAGAGCTGCTTCTGCTCGGAGACCGGGACATACTGGCTCACCTGGCCGACGGCAGCGTGATAGAGATGATCTCCGGCGAGAACCGCGTTTATTTCGAAACGTCCCGAAGGAACAGATGTATCAACGTGAGTTTTCAAGGCACGCGCAGACCCCCGGCGATTAAAGACTATCTGGATCTGATGCCCGCGCTGAAACAGTGCAGCATCGAGCGCAGGGACAGCCTGACGGGCGTGCGTCTGTTTCTCATTCATCATATCACGTCCGAGGTTCTGGGTTTGATCGAAGCTTTCCGGGGCCTTAATTGCGAGACCGTCACCACCTTTTTTGTCAGGTATGCGGGCCTTGTTCCCGACGACTACATGGAGGCGCTGCTGTCTCTCCCCGAAGACCGGTTCCGCAGTTACTGTCTGCAGAAGCTTGAGATAATGAATTCCATTCAGGGAGCCTACATCCTTTCCCGGCAGCATTCCGACATAGAAGGACTGGAGCGCATCGATGATCACCTGCTGGAAGGGCAACTGGATTTTATGGAGGCGATGCGCTTCGCCTGCGGGCATCTCTTTTTCAAGGAGGCGATCCAGTGCCGCCGCGATAGCAGGCCGCTGCTCCTGGTCGAAGACGGCGGATATCTAGCTCCCCTGATCAACCGGTTCTGTCTGGAGGGCAGAACTGCGGGCGACGTCCTCCGGGATTTCATGGTGGACGACCCCCTGTCATCGTCCACGGAATCTTTTGCGGATTGGATGAACGGCATATTCATCGGCAGCGTCGAGCATACGAGAAACGGACACAACTACAACCTGGAAGTCCAGAAGATGCACGGCCGACTTCATTTTCCGGTATGCAGTATTGCCGTATCGCGGTTGAAACGCGGACCGGAGGCAAGGGCCTGTGCCGCGGCCATCCTGAACGCCGTTGAGAATATCTTCCATCGCCTCGGGCTCATCTTCATGAACAGGCGGGCGATGATTCTGGGAAGCTGCGGTGCCATCGGCAGCGTCCTTGTTGAATATCTGGTGCAGAGATTCGGGGCGGAGCGTGTCAGCGGTGTCGATATCGTGGCCACAGGGGCATCGGAAAAAATAACGGAGGTCCGCTGCCTTTCGGAAATGGAACCGGAAATAGTCCGCGACACGGACACTTTCATCGGCGTCATAGGTGATTCCATTATGAAACAGGATATCCTGGAGGATATCTTGCTGAACGGGAAAAAGAATACGCTCTTCTTTGCCAGCGGCTCGACCAAGACGGTGGAATTCAAGGATCTCGAAGTGTGGCTGCAGAACCTGAGCGTATCGGAAAGGCCCCGGGTGTGCGGCAGGGATGTCGTGATAAAGGACGCACCGCTTCAGGACCTGCAAACGGGGATTATGCAGGGGCAGAGAATCTCCATCCGCTTTGCAGACGGTTCAGTGCCGGAAAAAACACTTTATCTGCTCGGCGCCCTGACGCCGATCAACTTCCTCTATTACGGGATTCCCACGGAGATCATCGATCATGTCATGACGCAGCTCCTTTCCGTCACCGCGGGCCTGACCGGGCAAATGCGTGACAGCAAACCCCTGCCGCCGAAACTTCTGGCCGTCGACCATGAGATCGATAAAGACGCTGTGCTGCTGTAAAAGCGGACTGCTCCGGCCTCCCGGCCATTGATCTTTATCGGCTGTTTGCATTACCGGATTGTAAAACACTATATCTGAAACACCGTCACCGGCGACCATTGTTTATTGAAGTTGTTGTTAGAGGCTGATGTGGTTATGTAGCGGCTTTCAATTGGAACTGCTCAGGTAAAACGAAAAATTCTATGTCGTGACGGTTACGTATAGCAGGAAGGCACAAATGGCACATCATTATGGGCAGGTACTGAAACGGAGGTTGTCTGCCGCAGATGTAATTTTCCAAGACCTGATCCTACCTATGCCCAAACCGCGGAATGAATCACAACAGGTCTTTGAGTATTCACGATTTTATTGGGGTAATATTGAGATGCTTCGCTTTTTTTATAAATGAATTAAAATACTTTGCCATCCATATGTATTTCTTGACTATAGCTGCTTTATCCTTTTGCTGCACCAGTTCTTCTTCTATGAATTGTTTTACTTTTTGTAACCATCCCTCTTCATCATTAGCTATGATTGGAGATTTCTTATACCCAATATCAACAATTCCCATGCTGGCACTTAACAAAAATGGTCCTATCTTCAGTATATCCAAATGATATAAATCATCATAGTCTTTGCGAAAATGACTTTTGAAGTATGAAATCTTTTTCACTTCTCTATGAATGCAGTTATCCATCAGTATCCTGGGATATACTGCGACATTATTTTCAATATGATACGCTTTTATTAGAGCTGGGCCAAATACTGCCTTGCTATCAGCATATAGCTTCCCTTTTGTTATGCCACCTCTTGTGAGAACCCGATAACAAAGAAGTTTATCACAGACTAACCAGACCGATTCTATAATCTCTTTTAAACCTTGAAGGTCGTTTGTTGTGGATATAACGATGCTATCAGAGAATTGATAGGAAAGGACTGCATCTGGCCTTTTCCCATTTGCAGTAATTGCTTTTGCAGACACGACATCCCTCAGAGTTTTAAAAAGCTCTCTGTCTTGTAACGATTTTCGAACATGTTCTGTGAATCCGAGCATATCAATAAATGCCACATAGCGATCATTATATCTTTGCATTGTATTTGATTTATCAGGCATTGAGAAACCTCGATCTGTAAAGGATAATGACTAAAATGGGAACGGATTAGCCGCAATAATTACGACACACATCAACAATCACAGGCAGATTACTACGCCAGAAAATCGAATCAGTTTAAAGTACTAATGTCCCCTGTATTCGAGAATGGCCTTAAACCCGCCAGGATTCTGCTTGACTTCCACATTATATTCCTCAATCGCTTTCTTGTACAATTGAAGATCCATATCCTCCGGGGTCTTGCTCTTGTCAATTTCCAGATAAGTACAGTCCTGAATGGCTTCCATCGCCTGTTGGTAAGTCAATGGTTCGAATCCGCTTGTTCGGGCACGCCACCATCCCATGAGAACTCCTTCACGAAGGTAGTAGATTTTTCCAGGCTGAAAATCTATATTAGCGACGGCTGTGTTTTCCGTTGTCACAACGACATAATGTGGTCCTGGAGTCACAGAGGTGACAAAATAGGTTTTGCCTGTGGTTTCACCGATGAACTTTCCATCCAGGTAGTTCCAAAATGTTATGGCAAAGCCGAATGAAGTATCCCTTATGATCACCAGAGTAGCTAAGGTCGGTTTTGCTGTTATCTCCGGTTTCGTTTCCTTTGTCACCATAATACCGGTAGCGCAGCCTGATACAAAAAGTACACAAATAACGAGCATTACAATCCGTTTCATGTTTTCCTCCTTATCATCAGGACCAGAGGTCAACAAAGACCTGACCCCTCATATAAAGTTCATCGGTTGACCGCTGCCATCTCTCCGGGGGCGTATCGTTCCCCCAGAACCTTGTCGGCCAAATTATTCAGCACACCAAGGTCTTTATCGGTAAGACGGCAGTCAAGCGCCCCTAAATTGGTCTCCAGATTGGCGAGCTTGGTAGTGCCGGGAATGGCGACAACATGATCCCCTTGGCTCAACACCCAGGCCAAGGCGACCTGCGCTGCAGCGCATCCCATTCCAACGGCAACTTCTTTTATTGCCTCAACCAGTTTGAGGTTGGCCTCGATATTGCCCGGCTGAAATCGTGGCTGCATCTGGGCCCGGAAATCCGCCTCGTTGGTAGGCCGCTCGCCGGCAGAGTTATAGCGGCCCGTCAACATTCCCCGGCCCAAGGGCGAGTAAGCGACCACGCTAATGTTTAGCTCCACGCATGCGGGTAGGATGTCCCGCTCGATATCCCGACTGAAAATCGAATACTCGGTCTGAAGGGCGGTGATGGGATAAACGGCGTTCGCCCGCCTGATCGTCGCAGCCGAAGCCTCAGACAACCCGACAGCCCCGATTTTGCCTTCTTTAACCAACTTCGCCATCTCTCCTACCGTCTCTTCGATCGGAGTAGATGGATCCACACGGTGGAGATAGTACAGATCGATCCTGTCCGTACCCAGTCGCTGAAGACTCTTTTCGCAGGAGCTGCGGACATTGGCCGGAGAGCCATCCACCCCTACAAAGGCGCCCGTAGCAGGATCCCTTTTGGGCCCGAACTTGGTAGCCAGCACGACTTTTTTCCAACGCCCGGCAAAAGCCTTACCCAGTAATTGCTCATTGCGTCCCTGGCCGTAGATTTCCGCTGTATCAAAGTGAGTAACTCCCAGGTCTACCGCCCGGTGGAGCAAATTGATGGCTTCTGACTCTTGCGCGGGTGGTCCGTAAAACTCGGAAAGGCCCATGCAGCCAAATCCAATGGCCGATACGGAAATCCCTGATTTCCCAAGATTACGTGTAATCATATATCTTCCCGTTCATTTATCACCTGACAGTGTAACAGGCGAAAAATCTTTCCGTCACATCCGGTCCTAATAGGTGGAAAGATTTTCCACTTACTGAGATACTAAACAATTAAAAAAGGGAAACAAACTGAAGTTCGGTCCAACTCCAAATTTAAAGTTAATGGACCAAGTCCGGGCAATAAAGAGATTTACATCAAACCGCAAGACATGATCCCCGTGTCCCCCATTTTCATGAGGATTCTTTTACTTGCATCATTTGATCTATGGTTGAAATGTTGTGAATGAAATTTTTTGTACTCGTAATCGATGTAAATTTCAACAACTAAGAATATTAGTAAGAATAGCAGGGTAGGGTTGTTCGATGAGCTAAATCAGTGACAGAAAATGCATAGAACTACTGATGAATATCAATCCATATCCTGCATGCCAGAGGTCGTGTCGTTTTTTTACGGACTTCAGGAAGCCGCAAATTACGTCTTGATCCAGGAGATAGACACTCCTGCTCTTTCATATTACTCTTGGTTATGAACGGTTGATTCCCTCCTCAACTTGAAAGAGAATCCTCTAATCAACCGATAAGGAAATTTTTATTGATATCCTTTTTCATAAAATAACCTTCAATGGCGGTCCGATGATCTCACGGAATTCTCAGCGTCCTCTTCTTCTGAAATCAAGAAATCTATTACCTTTCTTTTTTCCGTATGCGGCTCGAAGAGTTCCTGAAGAGCATGCAATGCTTCATATCCATCCGGATTCGTAGCGTAGTAGAAATCTTGTGCAAGCTCAGCAAATGTCTCCAAGTTAGCTTGATTCACACAGGCCCTTGTGTAATAAGTGATGAGAGTGGTCAGTATATTTTCAAAATTATGCAAATAAGTTAAATCAGATAAAAGATCGATCCTGCCTGGGTAATGATCAAGACCATATATAAGCAGCGCTTTGAGTTTTGGGTTTGCCTTTTTGAAATATTTCCTTATCAGCGGAAGATTGGGCCGTTTTGCATAACGCTCGATGAGGAAGATTTCAAATATTTCATCTGATGCATCTCTGTCGCCATCAAAATACGCGACCAATAATCGTTGATTCTTATTTTTCGGTTTGGCTTTTCTTTCTTCTATTTCTTCTTCATCATCTTCCTCATAGTATTTAAATCCAATACGTTCCAAAGCATCAATGTAATCATCAGGGCGGGATCGAAAAATATCATTCACTTTGTCGACGATAATTCCATTTTCTATCTCCTCGTCAACATCAAATGAATTATCTTCATCTTTTTTCTTCATTTTACTACATCCCTTATGATTTGATCAAAGCTGCGACAAAGCTTTTCTAAAATCTCTTTCTGCTTTTTTCCGAAGACACTATCACGATTTCCGGTTATACTGTAGCATAGAATTTACATCTTGAAAAATAAGGACTTCAGGAAGCCTTTACAGCTTTCCATCCCAATAAATACCCAACGGTTACATGTAGATTACAACCGGCAAAAAACGGGTAAAAATAGTAAGCAGATAAAAAGCGGGGATTTAAATGTCTTTGTAAAAATAATATTAAAAAACAATCCTTTCCCATGCTATCGGCTTAACTTCGATCCAACAATCCTGTTTAGACTTACGCCTGATTCCGATGCCTGAATGGCAAGACTTCTGTGTACTTCCGGAGGTACACGCACCATGAATTTGCCGCTGTATCTTTTGCAGGCAATAGGTTGGGGTATCTCTTCACCGGTTTGTCTCATATCCTTGATGACACCTTCGACAATTTCACGAATACCCTTCAATGCCGATTCAGGTGTTTTGCCCAGCCAGCTCAAGCTTGGGAATTCAGTGCACAGGCCCACATATTCCCGATCGTCTTCAGACCAGGTTACGCGATATGTATATCGATCATTCTTTAGCGGCATCTTCAACCTCCATTTTTTCAATAGCCAACAGTACCTGCTTTACCTGGTATGCTTTGGCTTTTCCCCTATGATTTTGAATATTGATTCGCGGGTCTCCTGTCCACGGTGTTTTGTATACATGGTGACTTCCGTCCTTGTGTCGTGGTTTACCGAAATAATAATTACAGACTTTAACCAAGTTAGTAAACCGAATGTCTGCAGGATTATCTTTCATCTGAGCAAGAATATCTTCGATTTTAGCCATGTCTGATATAGTATCAATATTGATATTTATGTCAAGCTGTATTTGGGTAGTGGTTGATCATTATTGCGCAATGAAGCCTTCGATAATGACGAAATATTGACATGCTTGATGACAAGGAAGGTAAAATGCCTCCGATTCCTTCCTCTCTTCCACTTCTGAGTACGCTTAAAAATCGAGGACAACGCCCATGGAATAGGTGCCGGAACTGTAGGAATAGTACCTCGGAATATTCGAGTCGTTCTTGTACCAGCGCCAGCCTGCATAGGCGGAAAGGTTCTTGAGAATCATGGGGAGTTTCTTGAATATGTTGGCAGAAACCGTGTGGTTGGAGTCGTCCCGCTTGTCGTTCGTGGTGCTCCTTATGTTTGCATTCTCGTAGGCATACCTCCCGTAACCGTAACTCAGGAGGATGGTAAAATCCCAGGGGAATTCCTGCTGGGTCTGGACGCCCATTCCCCAGTTGTTGTTGGAATATGAAGCTCCTTCCGAATTGGACCTTCCACAAAAAACCCAGGCACCGAAATAGGTAACCATTTTATTGAGCAGAAGCGAATCGAAGCGGAAGTTCTGTTTCATCGCGGCATTGTAGTTCTTGCTGTTGCGGTTCTCCTGCGGATACTCCGGGTTATCCGTAAATTCCACCTTGGAGAAGCTGCCGTTCAGGTCCGTCCATGTCCATTGAACAGGCTGGTACGAAACCCCCGTCGATGTTCCGTAAGACCAGTTATGAGGAGCGCCGGTCAGCCATGTTTTGGAGGCAAAGGGGCTGATGCGGAACTGGAGGGTATCAGTCAGGTTAGTCTTGTAATAGAAACTGGCAACCCCGCTTTCCACGTCGAACATACTGTCTCTGAATTGATTGGTACCATAAACACCAAGGTTCATGCCGGCAAAGTGTTTTCCCGTATTGATGAACTCATAGACGCCGGCCAGGCTGTACACAGCCCGCCAGTCATTAGTCGAAGATATGTCTGAGGGACGGGTCTGTTCGGAAGGGATAAGCCCCACGTTGGTGTCGTATTCCAAACCCATGGTCAGAGAGACGGCCCAGGGTTTTTCTTTCGTCGGACGACCGGGAACGGCAGTCACCGCTGCCTGTTTGTCCATTCCCGCCACTTCCTTAAGCGTCTTTTCCATCATGGCCAGCATTTCCCCCGCGATCTTTGCCTCGTTTGACTGAGGGGATAGCTCTCCGACTTTTATCAGATCCTTTCTGCCTTCATCGATATTTCCGGATGCCAGCTTAGCCGACCCGATATAGCAAAGCGCCTCAGGCTTAAACTCCTTTTTCAGGGCAGCCGCCTTTTCGAAGACAGGGATGGACTGGCTGTATTGTTTGTCATAATAAAGAGCCAGGGCGTAATTGCGCACTACATAAGGATTGCCGGGATGCCTCTGATAGAAGTCCTTTATATTGCCAACGGCCTTGTCCGGGCTGCCCTGCATAATCTGGGCGCGTCCCAGGCGATAACGCACGTAGGATATGGTCTCTGCGTTCCGGCTTTTGTCTTTTTCCAGGGGAACAAGCATCAGTTGGTAGCAGGTAGCGGATTTGCCGTATTCCCGGGCTTTGTAAGCATCATCGGCAACCTCCAGCAGGTCCTGTGCGGAAAATTCGGCGTATGCATCAACGATGGAAATGCAGAGAATCAACATTGTAAAGATCAGCATCCTGTATTTCATTTCTCTCTCACTCCTTATAAGAAATCTTCGATTGCTTTGTAATCATCATTCCTGATTGATATCTTTTAATGCCTTATTAAGGGCGTCTTTGGACGATAGATTCTTGTCTTGCGCCTGGTAATTTTTTGCACGTTCCATGAGTCCCTTCAGCATTTCCTCTTTTGCCTTTTGGTTAGCAGCCGCATGCTCTCTTGTTTTCCGATCCCAATATTCTTTCTCTGTTTCTCCGGTCTTTTTCAACAATTCTGCCTTCTGCTTAATTGCCTCACGTTTCTCCTTTGCCTCCCGCTGACTTCTCTCAAGCCGCTCCTTCTCTCTTCGCTCAAATTCCTCTTCCTCTCTGGCTTTTTTCTCTTCTTGTTCCTTTTTGAGGTATGCGGCTTGTAATGCCTCCTGTTTCTTTTGCATTTGCTCCATCGCTTCGCGTTGCTGTCTTTCTTTTTCCTGGTCTTTTTTCCAGTCATCAAATGACTGCTTCGCCTTGGCTTCTGCATCTTTTATCATGTCTTTCAATTCCCTTAATTCCGCTTCATCCCAGCCCTCCTCTTTTGCTTGCTGCTGTGCCTTGAGCAGAGCCAAAAGAACACGAAGCCTCTCTTCCTGGGCTTCACGGAATTTCTTTTTCAGCTCTTCATTGTTCTGGAATGGAATATTAAAATATTCAGGGAAACCTCTCTCGTTCTGGGGAATAAAGTTGTATTTCAAGCCCTGGGTATCTAAAGGCCGCGTAGCGGCACTGGAGGAACCTGCGGAAATGGTGTTGCCGGATCCTCCGCAGGCAGCGTCGCAGGAGGGGCAAGGGAAAGTGACCTTGCCGGTAACGGTATCTTCACAGTAGTTTCCTGTACCGGAACACACGCACACGCTGGCCGCATAAGCACCATTTGCCGCCGCCGAACATAAAAACAATAAAACCGATATTATCCTGACAGCTTTCATCGTTACCCCCATTATCTATTGTTGGTAATTATCTGTTTAAGAATATTATATATTCAATGATTTGATCGATTCCAGATAATACGGGTTTCTCACTGCCGTCAATCGAGCGCAGGTCTGATATTTATAGGGTGAATACCCTATGGAAAGGCATGCGATACTTTGTTTAATTCACCGGGTACAAATGTTATGAGGCATATATTTATTAAAAAGCATCATTCCGCCAAGGCAGCTTTTTCAGCGTTATTTCAATGTACGGCTAATGGTTTTCATTCTTATATCTCCATGAATAGGTTGACAAATAGTCAAAATATACTTAATGGATAAACCACTTCTAAAAAGGTTTGGTCCTGATGCATCTTCTGTTTCGTCATCGTATTCTCTGCGCCTGTATGATCTTGTTTTTCCAGTATATCATTTCCGGTGAAGCACTGTGCGAGAAGCCCGCCGACTATGTGCCGATTTCGGGAACTGTTCTCTTTTCTTTCGGCGACAATTCTGCATGGCACTCGCCTGCGTATAATGATCGACTTTGGGGTTTGCAGAGTTCGGTGAAGCGTTGGCCGGATTCATTCCTGAAGGCACGCAGTACCGGATGGTATAGAATTCATTTTTCATTGCCCGTGTCGTCTGCATGGACTGATCCGGCGATTCTGCTGGGACGCATCAGCGGCGCAGATGAGGTGTATCTTAACGGAGTGAAGATCGGCGGCGAGGGAGTTATTGGTGACAAGGTTGTCAGTGCCGCCAAGGTGGAACGGCTATACCGGATTCCATCTGAACTTATCCGGCCGGGAAAGGATAACATTCTAGCTGTACGGGTCATGTCCATGTATCCGGACCGGGAGGATTTCGCGGAAGGAATCAGAATCGGCAACTATATAACGCTGCTTATTGAGAAACTGAATCTCGAATCCCGGCAGACTTCGATCGAGACGGTTATCTTCGTCATACTGATCCTGAATATCATGGTTCTGATAATGAATGTCATTTCCGGAACATTACCCTATCGGATGTGCTTTTTCGGCATCTTTATGTTCCTCTATCTGGTCGTATACACCATAGACAGCCTGTTATTCTGCACCACCAGCTGGAAAACGCCGTTTACTCAGCAGTTATATTTCGCGTGCATCGGCCTTATACCTGCAACAATCCTTTTGCTCCAGAATAACCCCCTCACTTTATTTACAAAGATTTTTACGACGGTTGCTGTTATGTCTTCCCTGCTGATTCTTTTTCTCTTCAGCGGACATTACCTCTCATTGCTGCCGTATGCCTGGCTTTTCGGAGTTGCTGTTTCCGGCGCCTGGGTTCTCAATATATCTGTTCAAAACTTTGTCGAGAAAAAATATGAGGCAGGCATCATTCTCATGAGTAATTGCTGCATCGCCTTATCCGGCATCCTCTTTGCCTCTAAAGCATTATTTCACTTCCATCCATTCCGTCTCTACGAAGAATTCCTTTGGATACTTGGCGGTCCTGTTTTTATGTACTTGCAGATTTACGCCATGATAAAGCTGTTTGCACGCATACGCAGAGATCAAATAGAATTGACAGAGAAAGTCCTCATCACTCAGGAACAGGAACGAGAGCGACTTGCCCGGGAGTTGCACGATGGCATCGGACAATCTCTGCAGGCTATCAAACTGAATCTGGATATGATGGAAGCAAGCATAGAAAATTGCGGTGCGATCAAACAGGAGACGATATTGGAGTTTAGAGAGGCAATAGGAATAACTATCAATGACGTAAGGAATATATCAACTTCATTGCGACCATCATCATTTAACAGGCTTGACCTGTCAGAGACGATCGTGGATGATGGGAAACGTCTGGAACAAACTTCCGGGATCAGGATTGCCGTCAGTGCAGCGGACATCGGAGAGCTTCCGTCACAAACCAAGTACAATGCCTATCGCATCTATCGGGAAGGCATGATGAACATTTTGAAGCATGCATCAGCCACAATGGTACATGTGAATCTCACGATGCGGAACGAGGCACTGGTCATAGAAATTATCGACAATGGAAAGGGTTTTGACGCGGCCCGGATACAGGAATCTTCAAAAGGACTGGGGTTGTCCATTATGCGGGAGAGGGCGGTGCTCCTGGGGGGTGCATTGGAAATTAGGACGGCACCGGGGATGGGAACATCCGTTATTGTTGAGGTACCTTTGCAATGATAAGCTTGATTGTCGCAGATGATCACAAGATATTTCGGGAAGGACTGCTCCGGATGCTGGCATCTGCATGTCATATAAGAGTAATCGGAGATGCCGGAGATGGGGAAAGTACCTTTCAATTAATTAAAAACGAAAAACCCGACGTGGCGGTGATCGATATCTCCATGCCTGGCATGGACGGCTTGCAGATCATCGAAAAGTTACGGGAACATGATGGAATAAATACGAAAATTATCCTGCTTACAATGCACAATAGCGCTGCCCTAGCCAGCCGGGCCATAAAACTAGGTGCCGCCGGCTATCTTCTGAAAGACAACACCTTCAGGGATCTCATCTATGCGGTCGAAACAGTAAAGGCAGGTAAGAAATTTATCAGCACGGACATCTCAGAAAAACTTCTTTGTGATAATCATGGAGACAAAGCCGATAAACTCCTTCTTCTTACAGCAAGAGAAAAGGAGATCCTTCGTCAAATTGCATTGGGACAGAAAAATAGAGACATTGCCGGAGAGTTATGCATCAGCATAAAGACGGTTGCCAGCCATCGCACTAATATTATGGAAAAGCTTGGCTTGCATTCCGTTGCCGACCTTGTAAGATATGCCGTGCAGTCAGGGCTTATCTGATTTGCTTTTATCTCAGATCCTGCCTTGAGAGATCATCCGTCGTTTTCCAGGAGGGCAATTTCTCCCCGTGTCTGCTGCGGATCGGATATGACGGTGATGTCATCGAGCCCGAAGCGCTTCATAATTGACTTCAGGTTTCTGTTACGGTGCCCCCGCAGATGCGAGACATCCTGCGGAGAGATTCTGAAACCGATCTTTGTGCCCAGTATCTTTTTCTCCGACAGAAGTGAGAGTGCCATGTCTGCAAATATCGATTCATAGACCAGCGCGCCGAACGCCGGATGAAAAGGCCCGGCCAGGATGCTGCCCGGTTGCTCCATCTCGGCAGTTGTCTGCAGGCCGAGGCGGATCACCGGTATCCCCGCCGCCTGGAACTTCTTTACTGGCTCCTTGCAGAGGCAGACAGCTTCATCGATGCTCAGCGGTTTATATTCCCCGGCTGTGAACATTTCCGCCAGTTCCGTATCGCGAAAGACAATGACGGGATGGATTCTGACCGACGCCGGCGCAAGTGCGATAACCTTCTCCACCGTGCGTTTGAATCGCTCCTCATTGTCCCCCGGCAGACCGGCCATCAGATGGACGCCTGTCTCAAAACCTCTTTCCTTGAGCATGGCAACCGCCCTGATTACATCGGCGGCGGTATGTCCTCTCTTTGCTCGCTCAAGGACTTCATCGTCCATTGACTGGATGCCGATCTCCACCGACCTGACGCCGGATGCCTGAAGGAGGTCGAGTCTTTCCTCGTCGATGGCGTCCGGTCTTGTCGATATACGCAGGGAAGCCACACTGCCGTTTTCAATGAACGGCGCTGTATAGCTTAAGAAACTCTCCTGCGCGGACCGGTCCATACCGGTGAAATTCCCGCCGTAAAAGGCTATCTGGATATTATTTTTATTCCCGGCTTTGCGCAGAAACAGATTTACCGTTTCGGAGATATATGAAGCTGTAATTTCTTCGGGGCGGTCTCCGGCGATCATTCTCTCGTTGCAGAAGATGCAGCGGTGAGGACAGCCGCGGTTGTTTATAAAAAAGGGGATAATCATAGGCGGGATAACGAATATGTCATTTCAGCGTCAATCTGATTCCGGAAGGTTCTTTTCCATATCATGAATCAACTCCAGCGCTTTCCTGGCCGCTTCCTGCTCAGCCACCTTTTTATTCTTGCCGCTGCCGGTGGTTTTAATTGATCCGGCGAGCGTCATCTCCACGCTGAATGTCTTGTCGTGGTCCGGCCCGGATTCCTCGACAAGCGAATATGCAGGAGTTTCTTTGTACAGCTTCTGGCTTTTTTCCTGAAGCGCTGTTTTATAGTCTGTGTATAACACCCTCTGGCTGCCGTTGTCGATCATCGGGGTAAAATACCTTTTGATAAAGCGGTCGCATTCAGCCAGGCCGCCGTCCAGATACACGGCGGCGATGACGGCTTCAAGGGTATTGGAGAGAAGCGATTGCTTTGTCCTTCCCCCGGAATTCTCTTCACCTTTGCCCAGAAGCATGTAATCGCCGATGTTGAATTCTACGGCGAGTTCGGCAAGGGGCTTTTCGTTGACAAGCGACGATCTGAGTTTGGACAGCCGCCCCTCGGCGTAATCCGGATACCTCTTCATCAGAAAATCGCTGATGCACAACTGAAGAACGGCATCTCCCAGAAACTCCAGGCGTTCATTGTCGGTCACGCCCTTTGCGTTTCTTTCATTGGCATACGAGCGGTGAATAAGAGCGACGTTCAGCAGATTAATGTCTTTAAACTGATAATCGAGCCTTTTTTCCAGTTCCTGCAACTGGAGATGTCTCTCACCGTCAAATGCCGGCTGCTGTTCCGATGATCTTTCCGTCTTTGACAGCTTCTGCAGCAACGCGAACAATTTTGTTAGCATGTGAACGATTCCCGTTTCTAACCAGCACCGGCATGTAGTGATCGGAAAATCCCTTCATAAGGCCGGTTGTTTTGTCTTTTGCATTTTCAATAAGGACGTCCAGGAAACTCCCCAGACACATATTCATGAACGAATTTCTTTTCGCGAGCCCGATATCCCTCAATATCTGCGCCCTTCTCTTTTTTTCCTGTTCCCCCACCTGGGCTGCCATGACGGAAGCGGGCGTCCCCGGCCTTTGAGAATACGGGAAAACATGAAAATATGCAACCGGAAGCGACTTTGCAAATTCAGATGATCTGATAAAGGACTCTTCGTCCTCACCGGGAAAACCGGCCATGATGTCTATCCCTATTGCCAGTTCAGGAATGGCCTGTACCAGTTTGTCAGCCAGCCGCATGAAAAATCCGGTATCGTAAACCCTGTTCATGTCCGCCAGAATTCTGTCGTCGCCGCTTTGAAGCGGAATATGAAGATGGTGGCAGATGGTCCTGTTTTCCTTTATCAGGGAAATGAGGTCATCTGTAACCTCCTGCGGTTCAATAGAGCTCAGCCGCAGGCGTTCAATGCTTCGCTGCCGTATAATTTTTTCGATCATAGCGGCGATATTGGAACGCGGAGACAGATCCTGTCCGTAAGTGCCTATGTGGATACCGGTCAGGACGATCTCCCTGTATCCTTTTTCAGCAAGAATCCCGATTCGCCTCAGCACTTCGTTTTCGGGGAGGCTGCGGGCCGGTCCCCTCACGAGAGGCACTATGCAGTAGCTGCAGCGTGCATTGCAGCCGTCCTGAATTTTCAGGAAGGCCCTGGTGTGGCCAGGGAAATCGGCGGCATCGAGAAGCGGGAAACCTGCATGTGTTTTTATATCGCCGACCATGATCTGCCGGCGCCCTCTCACCATCTCACCGATTATCCGGACTATATCATCCTTTTCACTGTTGCCTGCGACAACGGTGACCCCCGGAATCGCCATCAGTTCATCGGGAGCTCTCTGCGCATAGCACCCGGTGACGATTACGCAGGCTTCCGGATTGCAGCGGATCGCTCTGCGGATCAGCTGCCGGGACTGATAGTCCGTCTTCGCCGTGACGGTGCATGTATTCACGATGTAACAGTCAGCCGGGGAATTAAACGGAACAATTGACGTACTGCCGATTGCCTGCACCATGGCTGCGGTATCATACTGATTCACCTTGCAGCCCAGGGTTGCAAATGCCACTTTGATCAATTCTTATAACCTCGGTAATAGTAAAAAAATACTTAGACGCCATATCCTGAGTTTGTCAAGATTAAAGAGCTGTGCAAGAAAAGCTGGATTTTAAAGGAAAACTGGAGTAAATTTTCATGCATTCTGATGCGGAGGAAAAGCATGGAGGGAATCATACATTACCTGTCCGCCCACCCGATGGCGATAATCCTGTTAATCATCGTTTGCATCGTTATTCTCTATTTCATATTCAAGCAGATTATAAAAATGGCCATATTGTTTGCGCTCATCTTGATGGCCATGGCGGGATACTTCTATTTTAAGGGTACAAAGAGCATACGTGAAGCCATTGACAAGACGAAGACACAGACGCAGCAGGTTGTGGATACCGGGAAAGACGTTTATCAGAAAGGAAAGGACATCTACGAGAAGGGAAAAAAGATAACAGGCTCATCGGAAAAGGAGGTTGATAAGAAGGAACGTCCAAAGGTGAAAGATTAAATGGGGATGTTTTTGACAACAGACTTTTCCGGTTCTCAATCAGACCTTATGATAGCAAGGCGGCAAGGAGGAGGCGACGCAGTCTTCCTCCCCCTGTATCCCCCTCTGGAGGGGGACAAAGAGGGAGGGGCGAGGAGCCGACGACGAAGCCAACGCCGCTAGCGCTCTGATTCAGGACCGGGATTAGAAGAGATTAACTTCCATTGCGTGCACCGGACACGCCGTCACACATTGCTCACAGCCGTTGCACTTCTCGGCGTCAAAAACGATCTTCATGGTCTGCCGGTCGATGGACAGCGCGTCTGTGGGGCAAAAGGCAGTGCAGGCGCCGCAGTGGACGCATTTGGATGAGTTCTGATTGACGCTTTTTGAAAGAGGCTCCACCTTGAGTCCCTTTTCTTTGAGAAAACGGATGCCTTTATCAAAGGCTTCTCTGGAGCCGCCCAGCTCAAGAACAATAACACCTTCCCTTCGGGGGAAGATTCTGGCCTTAAGAATATTAAACTGGAGGTCGAATATCTTGACCAACTGGCATATTATGGGCTGGTCAACATTATCTGCCGAATAGCGAATAACCACTTTCTTGGTGTAAAGGGGTTCCGGGGTGTTCATAATAAAGGTTTGATCCTCCAGTGTCTATTTTGAACACTCATATGGCAATCAATGCGGCATGTCAAGAAAATCGTTAACAATAAGAAATGTATGAAAAAATATAAATCGGCAGGGAGGTAATTGCAGTATGAGAATCGCAATAGCAGGCATCGGCGGCGTCGGCGGATATTATGGCGGCAAACTTGCTTTCAAATACGGATCTTCAGGGGAGCATGAAATCATATTCATAGCGCGCGGTGAAAACCTGAAGGCGATCAGGGAGAATGGTCTGCAGCTCGATACGCAGCAGGAAGGCTCTTTTAAGGCCTTTCCCTCAATAGCGACCGATAAGAGCAGCGAAGCCGGCCCCTTTGATGTTGTACTGTTTTGTGTGAAAAGTTATGGACTGGAAGCTGCCGCGGCGATGATAAACGAAAGCATACGTGAGCATACTGTGGTCATTCCCCTGCTTAACGGGGTTGACATTGTTGACCGTCTGCGAAAGGTTTTGACCCGCGGGATAGTTCTCAACGGATGTGTTTATATATCTTCCCGCATCGAAGGTCCCGGAAAAATAAACCAGGTTGGAGGCTCATGCCAGTTGATATTCGGACCGGATGGTGGTAGTATCGAATCTTATAAGCAAATACAGGATGCATTTGTCGCCGCCGGCATCAAATCTGAGCTGACGGCGGACTCTGCCCTGCATGTCTGGACGAAGTACATTTTTATAAGCCCCCTGGCGGGGATGACTTCGCTGCTGATGAAGCCTTTCGGCGCCATCATGGAGGATGAAGGTTTGCAGGGGCTGCTGCGCGGACTGATCAAGGAAACAGAAGTGATCGCACGCAGGAAGGGCATCAATCTGCCGGAGAATATCGTCAATGTGACACTGGGGAAAGTTACGGCGTTTCCTTATGAAACAAAGACATCGATACAGCTTGATTTCGAAAAGGGAAGACATACGGAGCTTGAGATATTTACAGGCTATATTGTAAGGGCGGGCAGGGAACTGGGGGTCCCGACGCCTTTGCATGATGATATATATGAGAGGTTGAAGAATAGATCTTAATAAAACGGAGGTGGAATGATGAAAAGATTTATGATGGCAGTTTTACTTGTTGTCGCGTCTTTCATGATGGTTGCATGCGCAACGGAAAGGGTGAAAACAGAATTTACTCCGGTAGACCTGAATGCGAAGCTGCGGAGCGGACAGTATGTGCAGAAAGTGGATTCCTTTCTTATTATCACAGATTTTTCAGTTTCCATGCTTGAATACTACAAGGGATATCAGAAGGCAGATATAGCGCTGGATACAATCAGCAAGATCAATCAGACGATTCCCAATCTCAAGCTGGATGCCGGCTTGCGCGTATTCGGGCACATCGAGAGTTTCAGCATGCACAACACGCGCCTGGGTTATGGTATGATAACATACACAAGGGACGGCCTGGAGAAATCCCTTGACGACCTGGGACGGAGGGGTGGTCTGAGCCCCCTGGAGATGGCGATTGAAGCGGCATCGTCAGATGACCTGAAGGCCGCCCGCGGAAAGATTGCCGTACTCGTCGTCAGCGACGGCGAGGATATGGGAGCCACCCAGGTCCAGTCCGCACAGAACATGAAAAGCAAATTCGGAGACAGGCTTTGCATCTATACGATTCAGATCGGCAACAGCCCGCGAGGCAAAGCAGTTCTGGAACAGATAGCGAATGCAGGCGGCTGCGGGTTCGCGACAAATGCGGATAACATCGGCGCACCCAACGACATGGCGAGCTATGTCGAAGCGGTCTTCTTCGGTAAGAAACCGCCTGAGGTTATTGTAGAACAGAAGAAGCAGGCGGAAGCTCCCCGGATCATCACCATGGATCTCAATATCGAATTCGATACCGGCAAGTCGGTGATCAAACCGATGTACTATGATGAAATTAAGAAAGTGGCGGACTTCATGAAAGAGAATCCCCAGGTCACGGCCATGATCGAAGGACACACGGACTCCGTCGGCAGCAGAAGCGCCAATATCAAGCTTTCCAGATCACGTGCGGCAAGTGTGAAAAATTATCTGATCAGTAAATTCGGCATCGGTGCCGATCGCCTGAAATCAGCCGGTTACGGTCCCGATAAACCCATAGCTGACAACAAGACGCTGGAAGGGCGCCAGAAGAACCGCAGAGTGCAGGCCATGATAGACACCAATCCCAAACAGGATGGCGGCCTTGCCGATGATAAGGCTGTGAAGAAGCAGCCGAAGAAGAAAAAGGCTGTTAAAAAAGCCGTAAAGAAGAAGAAAGCCAACTAAGAGGTGAATTGAAGCCGGCGGGGCAAATATTATGCCCCGCCTGTTTTTTTTATCATCAAAAAGGAGGTTTGTATGAAAAAGAAAGCGATAACTCTTCTCATCTTCGGTATTTTGTTTTCCTTTGCTTTTGTTTCAATGGCTGCTGCAGGCTGCCAGCCTGGAGACAAGGCGCAGGTTCTCTGGCAAGGCAAATGGTATCCGGCAACCGTAAAACAAGCCAAAGGTGATCAATGCTTCATCCATTACGACGGATATAATAATTCCTGGGATGAATGGGTCGGACCCGACCGGATCAGGATTGCCGGACAGCCGGCAGCGGCGGTGTCGGGCATCAATACAGGAGATGCCGTTCAGGTAAAATGGAAAGGCAAATGGTATGATGCACACGTCGTAAAAATGAGCGGCAACAAGTATTTCATCCACTATGACGGATACAGCAACTCGTGGGATGAATGGGTCGGCCCGAACAGAATCAGAGCGAAGTAATCCCTTGTTTAGATATCCGCTGCCATTGCATAAAGGCGGTGGCAGCGGATAGATGATTTTTACGTTATCTTGTCATTCCCGGCCGCGACCGGGAATCCAGAACTATTTCCTGGATTGTCGGATCAAGTCCGACAATGACGGTAGTAGTGAAGATTGTCTGGTCAAGCCCGACATGACAATTTGTGTGATTAATTGCCGGATTAATAATATCGTAGGGGCGGGTTTTATAACCCGCCCTTCTTCGACGACGAAGCCAACGCCGCCAGCGTTTTGATTCGGAACCGGAATCAGATTTGTTCCCCCGCCTTGCGCATCAGCAACTCCCAGTCTTCGTCCACCATCTTTTGTATCTGGTCCAGATCCGTTTCACCCAGATGGCGGAACCTTCCCTGAAGCTTGAAATACTCACGCACCAGATACCCCTTCGGCTTGTAGTTGATTGTGTAATGAATGCCGTTATCGACCTCGTATAAGGGGAAGATATTCGTTTGTACGGCCATGCGGGCGATCTTGACCGACATGTCCGACGGTATTCTCCAGCCTGTGGGGCAACTGGCGAAGATGTGGAGAAACTTGGACCCTTTGACGGAGCGGGCTTTTTTGGCCTTGCGCACAAGGTCCTCGGGAAAGGCGATGTTTGCGGTGGCAGCATAGGGAATGCGATGGGCGACAAGCGCCTCGACAATGTTCTTCTTGCGCATCTTCTTCCAGTCCTGTCCGGGAGTCGTTGTCGTCCACGCGCCGTATGGCGTTGACGAACTGCGCTGGATGCCTGTGTTCATATACGCCTCGTTGTCATAGCAGGCGTAGAGAAAATCCTCGTTACGCTCCACTGCACCGCTCAAGGCCTGGAAGCCGATGTCAAAAGTTCCTCCGTCTCCCGCCCATGTTACAACCATTGTCTCCTGGTCGCCCTTCATGTCAAGCGCAGCGCGTACACCGCTGGCAGTTGCCCCTCCCGTCTCAAAGGCGCTGTGGATAATGGGGATCTTCAGCGCCGATTGCGGGTAGGGACCGGCAATGATGGACCAGCAGCAGGCAGGGAGTACCATGATGGTTTTATCGCCAAGGGCTTTCATAAGGAAGCGCATGGCGATTGTTGCGCCGCAGCCGGCGCAGCCTACATGGCCTGAATACATGTATTCCCGATCATTAACGTCAAGTTGCATTTTTTACCTCCTGCAGTCCGATCCAGATGTTCTCCCGGGGGGGGACATCGCTTTCTTTTGTCCTGTAGTAGATATCTTTAAGGACCGCCGTCGTGACGTCCCGGCCGCCGAGGCCGGCAATATAACAGAAAACGGCCGGGCGGGTTGATGAGTTGTACAGGGCTGCTTTCAACTCCTGCGCGAATATGCCTCCCGCGCCGAAGGAGAAGTTGCGATCCACCACAGCCACTTTTTTAGCCGGAGCCAGCGCCCTCCGAACCTCCTCCACGGGAAAGGGCCTGAACATCTTTATTTTGAGAACGCCAACCTTTTCACCTTGCGACCTCAGCTCTTCGAGAAGCAGACGGGCCGTGCTGGTTATCGTGCCCGATGTGACGATGACGATTTCCGCGTCGCTGCAGTTTATCTCTTCTATGACTCCGTAGCGCCTGTTGAAAAGCGCAGCATATTCATTTTCCGTTTCTTCGAACTGCGCAAGTGCATTTTCCATTGCCGACGCGATGTCATAACGCATTTCCATATAGAAAGGAGGCGCGACAAGAGGGCTCAGGGCGCAGGCATTTTTCACATCAAGACTGAATGCGGGATCGTAGGGCGGCAGAAAACTGTCAACCTTTTTCTGCTCCGGCACGTCAACGGGTTCATAGGTATGAGACAGGAAGAAGGCGTCCAGAACAACCATGACCGGCAGATTTACGGATTCCGCCAGACGGAAAGCCATCAGCGTTGTATCGAGAACCTCCTGGCCGTCTTCACAGTAAAACTGTATCCATCCCGTGTCGCGCTGCGCAAGGCTGTCTGTCTGGTCGGTCCAGATGTTCCAGCCGGGCGCCAGAGCCCGGTTTACTTCGGCCATCACGATGGGCAGTCTTGCGCCCGACGCCCAGTGCAGCAGCTCATGCATCAGGGCCAGTCCCTGCGATGAAGTGGCGGTAAATGTCCTGACGCCCGTGCTTTGTGCGCCAATGAGAGCCGCCAGACATGAATGTTCGCTTTCAACACGCAGAAATCTGGCGTCCATCTTGCCGCTTGCGCAATAGTCCGACAGTATCTCCACGATATGTGTCTGCGGCGTGATAGGGTAGGCGGAGATGACCTGAACGCGCGCCAGGCGCACGGCCTCTGCAACTGCGTGGCTTCCTTCCAGCACCCGCTTCATATATCCTCCTCTCCCAGGGTTACGGCATTGCGGGGACATTCCGCCGCGCACAGGCCGCAACCTTTACAGTATTCATAGTTGATGTGCCTGTTTTCCATGTTTCGTCCCCTGATTACGGCCACATCAGGACAAAAGAGATAACAGTTGTCGCACTGGTTGCAGAGTCCGCAGTTGAAACAGCGGCCGGCTTCTCTGATGGCAATGTTGGCTGCGATCCGGAGGTCGATTTCGTCAAAGGAACTGCGGCGCTCTTCCACAAGGAGACGCGGCTGGATGACTCTTGGCTCGAAATGGAAGTAGTCGGTGTTGATTTCTTCATGCCGGACAACATGGGAACTGCGCAGGCTGCGTGCGCCGGCGAGATGGATTTCCATGGACAGGGATGAGCCGTCTCCTATTTTGCAGGCTTCAATGCGCGGATCGATGCTTTCCATGCCGCCGCTGAAATAGGCGTCCAGAGCGATAGCCGCCTGCTTGCCGGATGCTATGGCATGGGTGACGTTTTTCGTCCGGTTGACCAGATCGCCGCCGTATGCCAGAACCTCCCCTGCCGTTCCCCGCACTATGGTGCAATGACTGAGAGCAATTGCCGCTTTCCGGTCTGCGGGCGGGTTGATCCACGTTTCTTCAACTCCGGCGCCGGTGGCGGCAAAAATCCTTTCCACATCCATTATCACCTTTTCCTCTGCATCGGGTACGATTCTTCCCCGGCCGTCCTTATCAAGACCTTCAATCTTCATTTTTTGCAAAGTCAGACGGTATCTGCCGTCAGCAGGAGAAACGCTTGCCGGCGCCAAAAGCTCGTAAAGCTCAGCCCCTTCCTCAAGCGCCATGGCAATCTCGTCTTCAAAGGCAGGCATATCCTGGCGCCGCCGGCGATACAGTATTGCCGACTGTCCTCCCAGTCTTATCACCGTTCTGGCGATATCGACGGCCGTATTGCCGCCGCCGATTACTGCGGAAAGCCCCCCGCAAGCCGGTCTGCCGCCCGCGCGGATGTTTTTCAAAAAGCTCAGCCCGTCAATGACGGCGCCGCTGCTTTCTCCCGGAATGCCGAGAGGTGAACCCTTTCCGTACCCGCACCCCAGAAAAGCGGCGCTGTAGCTTTTGCCCAACTCCACAATATCCGATTCAGAGACGGGTCGGTTTGTAATGATATTGACTCCCAGGCTTTCAATCCTCGTGATCTCCGATTTCAGAATATTCAAGGGCAGGCGGTATTCGGGAATTCCCCAGCGCAGTATGCCCCCGGCTTCCGGGGCGGATTCATAGACATCGCAGGCGTAACCGAGAAGAGAGAGGAACCAGGCAGCGGACAATCCGGCCGGGCCTGAACCGACGACCGCGATCTTCTGAGGTTTTTGAGGAAGCTTCTGCAGTGCGTGTTTCAGATCATTGCGTGCAGCCGTATCGGCGAGAAACCGCTCCAGAGAATGAATGGCAATCGGCGAATCAAAGGGTTTTCTGTTGCATGATTCCTCGCAGGGATGAAAGCAGACGCGGCCGCATACCCCGGGCAGGGGATTCTCAAGCAATATGGTTTCCCAGGCTTCCTTGAACATACCCTGGGAAGCCAGCATCTCTATCATGGCGATGTCCTCCCCGGCCGGGCAGGCTTCGCTGCAGGGAGATGTCTTGTCTTCGTATCTGGGTTTGAGGAACCGCCAGGAGCCCGTCTTGTTGCTCTCCGTCGTCTGGAAGGATTTGGGCATGTATAAAGCTTTGCTGCTGTTTACGGCGTTCATGTCTCTTCCTCATATGATGGTGTGTCGTTATAAAAACTGAACCTCACTGTACGCTTCTCTGGCTGCGTTGATGTTGCATTCCGGTTCGGAGGGAACTTCTTCTCTGATGGCCTCGATAATCGCTTCCAGAGGCGGTGTTTCCAGTGTGCGTGCAAAGGCCCCCATCATTGCCGTGTTGACGATAGGGTGCGTGCGGCTGCCCAGCCTGTTGTTCAGTGCAATCCTGGTGGCATCCACAATGGCAAGTCTGCCTCCGGCAAAGCGCTCTCTGTCGGCGGGAGGGGCCGAACAGTTCAGGAGTATCCAGCCTCCCTGCTTCAGTCCTCTGGTGACATCGATGCTGTGCAGCAGTGTCTGATCCTGAACAATCACGTGATCGGGCGCTGTAACGTTGGTCCTTGCGAGAATCTTCTTCGTATCCATGCGCAGATAAGCCTCAACGGGGGCGCCGCGGCGCTCCACGCCGAAAAACGGGAAGCTCTGCACCTCATAGCCTGCCTTGAACAGTGCATGAGCGAGCAGGGTTGTCAAAACCACCGTACCCTGTCCGCCGCGACCGTGAAAACGGATCTCAATCATAAAACCCCTCCCAGCTCATTTGCTCCATACAACGACGACAGCCTTTGCCGATTTGCCGTCAAGTCCACGGAAACTGTGGTTTACGTCCGATTCGAAATAGATGGTGTCTCCAGGTGAGAGCATCTCGACGCGGTCGTTTGTTCTAAACTCAAGACGTCCCTCGAGAACATAAACGAACTCTTCTCCGTCATGGCTGGTAAAAACCATGTCGGAAGTATCCATGGAGAGGAACTCGACAAACAGCGGCTCCATGTTTTTTTCCGGTTTTTTTGTTTCGAGCGATTCATAGACATAATTGATTTCTCCTTCATGGAGATGATGCGGACGGCTCTTGATCTTCAGTCTCTCCGTGCTTCTGGTAACCGATATCTTTACTCCGGCGCCTTCTTCCTGGAAGAAATGCGCCATGCCGACGCCGAGAGCCCTTGAAAGTTTCAGCAGATTGGCCACGGGCGGAACTATTTCATCCGTCTCGATTTCGGAGAGGACGGATTTGGTCATGCCTGTTTTTGCCGCCAGATCCTGAAGAGTAAGGTGCTTCTTCTCCCTGAGGAGGCGCACCTTTTCGCCGATCTTTAATCCTTCGAAAGTGTCGAAATCTTGATCTTTCATTTTGCTTTACCTCGAATGTAGGGAAGGGTTGGTTGGTAAGATAACCAGTTTCCGGCCGGAAAACCAGGATGTAAAGACATTGTGTTGGCATCCGGGTGTCCGGAGAGAACCAAACGGACTTAATACTACCATAACCCATATTTCTTGTCATCATTTTCCTTTGAGCATGGCCGGAATAAATTCAAGGCGGCATTTTGTAAATAAGCAGGAAGCATCATTTCTTGTGGGAAAAACACCCTATACGGTTTCCGTCCGGGAAAATATATTTATCGGATTCAGCATTTGCATTGACAAACGACGGGCAATCCTGCATATAAATAGCATCTTTGAGACGATGGAATTCCCCGTACAGAAGTATCGCCTTTCATCCGTGTGGATCGTTAGTATGAAAACCATAGTCCCGGTCATATTCAGATTCGCTTTTTACCTTTTCATTGCTCTAGTCGGTTCAGAAAATTTTGCTTATGCAGGGTCGGCTTCTTCACAGCATGCCGGTATCGGCGCCGTACTGCCGGTCTGGACAATTGTGCCTTTTGCAGGAATACTGCTTTCGATAGCACTGTGCCCCATGCTCACACCTCATTTCTGGCACAACCATTTCGGCAAGGTCTCGGCCTTCTGGGCGCTGCTTTTCGCACTTCCATTTCTCGCTTTCCACCGGGATATTGCTTTTTATGAGATCCTCCACATTCTCCTGATTGACTACATACCTTTTATAATCCTGCTGTGGGGGCTTTTTACGATATCAGGCGGAATTGTCGTCAGCGGCGCCCTCCGCGGCACCCCGCTGGTCAATTCGATCCTGCTTCTGATCGGGACGTTTCTCGCTTCCTGGGTTGGCACTACCGGGGCCTCCATGGTCATGATCAGGCCTGTCCTGCGGGCAAACAGGGACAGGGTGAGAAAAGCCCACGTTATATGTTTCTTCATATTCCTGGTGGCGAACATCGGAGGGGCCTTGACGCCGCTGGGAGATCCCCCGTTGTTTCTCGGCTTTCTTCATAACGTTCCCTTTTTCTGGGTGACAACAGGCATACTGCCTCACATGCTTCTGACGGTGGCGCTGCTGCTCCTTATGTTTTTTGTTACGGATGCCTTCTATTTCCGCAAGGAAAAGGCATTTCGTGAAAAACAGGATGGGAATGCGACGCCGATAAAAATTGAGGGGCTTTACAATCTGCTGCTGCTGGCGGGAGTCGTGGGAATAATTCTTGTGAGCGGTTACTGGAAGGCGGGACATATCAGTATTCTGGGAGTGGAAATGCATTATCAGAACATGCTCAGGGACGCCGTCATTATTATTCTCGGTCTGGCATCTCTGCGCATTACGCCGAAGCGCCTTCGCGAAGCCAACGATTTTTCCTGGGGGCCCATTCTGGAAGTCGCCAAGCTTTTTGCCGGCATTTTTATTACCATCATTCCGGCCCTGGCAATATTGAAGGCGGGAAGCGCCGGAGCCCTTGCCGGGCTTGTCAATGCTGTTCAGACGCCTGCCTATTACTTCTGGGCATCCGGTTCGCTGTCCTCTTTTCTCGACAACGCCCCAACCTACCTGACATTTTTCAATATGGCGCTGGGAAAGGTCGGGTTGACGGAATCGCAGATTCCTGCCGCTCTGGCTGCGGGCGCTGCAACTGCCAGCCCTGCATTCATAAGTTATCTGACGGCCATTTCCGCCGGCTCTGTCTTTATGGGGGCCAATACCTACATCGGCAATGCTCCCAATTTTATGGTGAAGTCAATCGCCGAAGAGGCAGGGGTGAATATGCCGAGCTTTTTCGGTTACATGTTCAAGTATTCGATACCGATCCTTATACCGATCTTTGTGATCGTAACTTTCGTTTTTTTCTGATTATGGCATGCGGGGAGAACAACAGGAGGAGTACATAATGAAAACATACTATGAAGTCGTTGTGGGAGGATCCCTTGATCTGGTGAAGGGTTTCGTGATCGGCTTCCTTGAGGGGAGAGGCATCACCGGAGAAACTTTTTTCGGAGAAGAGTATCACGTGGAAGACGACAGCCCGCTCGATTTTCTTATGCATCTCATCGGAAGCAAGGACGATCACAGCACCGTGATTGTGGAGGCCGGGCTGCACGAACTGCTCTACAGCGCATTGAAAAACCGGCAAAAAGAGATCAATCTGGAAGTCAAATCTATCCGCGAAATCGTCGGAGGCTTTTTTAAGTTCAGCTATAAGACCTATTCACATGAAGTGGGACAGGAACTTGTGCGTCTTTTCTCCGAACTGCCCGACGGCGTTGTCATGGAACCGGGATACGAGCCCCAGGAAAAAGTTACCCCCGAGGGAAAGGGTACGGACGCCTACGCGCCCCTTCATGATTATGAACTGAAAGCCAAGGGCAGGGTTTCCGGCGGCATCAAGGGCATCTTTGAACTGCATCGCAAGGCCGAACGTTTCGAGGTCGTGGAACTGGATGATATCGAATTAAGGTACGGTAAAAAAATCATGTGATCTCAGGCAAGGCGGCAATTATGCATTGTGCAATCAATTTCAAAAGAAATGAGAAATTCGTGTTACAGGTTGTCACCGCCGCAGACTGGAGAAGCGGGTTTTGGATTTCACCTCTTTGACGAAAGGAGAAATAAAGTCATTTTATCCCGTCTTTTTAAATATTTATCTTGACAGGCATTTTGCATAGGTTTAAAATTACCGTGAAATTATTAAGTAGCATCACGGAATAAAAACAGAAGGATATTTATTATTTCAATTAATGGAAAGGAGGAAGTAAATGACCACAACCATCATCATTATTATCGGTTTCGTTCTTTACATGGGGCTCTATTTTACTTACGGCAAGAAGATAGAGCGCGACGTGGTGAAGGCCTCGGACGAGATAGAGGCACCGTCGAAGAGGCTATACGACGGCATCGATTACGTCCCGGCGCACCGCGTGGTTCTCTTCGGGCATCACTTTTCCTCGATTGCCGGTGCGGGGCCCATCATCGGGCCGGCGCTGGCCATGTGCTGGGGATGGCTTCCCGGCCTGCTCTGGGTATGGATAGGCAATGTTTTTATCGGCGCTGTCCATGACTATCTGGCTCTCATGGCATCAATCCGCTATGACGGCAAGTCGGTCCAGTTTGTCGCATCAGATTTGATCTCCAAACGCACGGGCACGGCCTTCTACTGGATCGTCTTCTTCCTGCTGATCCTTGTCGTAGCGGCCTTTGCAACCGTCATCTCCTCGATGTTCGTGAAGACGCCGGAGATTGCCGGAGCATCCGTGTACGTGACGATTGCCGCCATCATCCTGGGTGTTCTCATCTACCGGGTGAAGATGAATCTGCCGATTGCCACGGTCATCGGCATCATCCTCATGTGCGTAGCCATCTGGCTGGGAACCCTGACACCCATCAAGGCCAGCTTTGAGGTCTGGCTGGTGGTGCTCTTCATCTACATCATCATCGCCGCGGCCATCCCGGTGAACATCCTCCTCCAGCCTCGGGACTACCTGAACTCCTTCCTCCTCTACTTCGGTATCGCTGTCGGTTTTGCCGCTGCGGTCTTTACTTTCAGAGGAATGGAGATCCCGGCGTATTCAACATTCGCCCCCGTCCTGATGGGAGGCAAGGAGACGCCGTTCTGGCCGGCAATTCCGCTGATCATCGCATGCGGGTCGCTTTCCGGTTTCCATTCACTGGTGGCTTCGGGTACCTCCTCCAAACAGATCTCCAAGGAGAGTGACGCGCTGTTCATTGGTTACGGCTCGATGTTCACGGAAGGATTTCTCTCCACCCTGGTCATCTGCGCCATCGGCGGGTTCGGCTACACTGCCCTGAAGAACGCCCATGCCGCCCAGATAGCAGCGGACGCGGCCAAGGCGGCGGCAACAGGCGCAGCCTATGTGGCGGCGCCGTTTGCACTGACCATGGACAACTGGGGAGCGCTCTTCACCAAAACTTCGGAAACCCTGAAGATGTCCCAGGCCAACCTCGTCATCCAAACCTATGCTGACATGGTGGCAGCCAGTTTCCTGGCCTTCATTCCGACGAAACTGGTCAAGGTCATCTGCGGCCTCTGGATATCAGCTTTTGCACTCACTACGCTTGACACGACGAACCGCATCGCCCGCTACTGCCTCGTGGAGATGCTGGCTCCGGTGAAGAACGCCGCGGAAGGTTTGTATAACGTTCTCACCAATCGATGGATAGCCTCCCTGGTCCCTGCCGCCATCGGCGTTTACCTGGCATGGAGCAAGAACTTCACCATCGTCTGGCCGTCCTTCGGCGCGGCAAACCAGCTCATCGCGTCCATAGCCCTCATGACCGGTGCGGCCTACGTATCGAAGAAGCTGAAGTCCAACTTTGCCATCATGGCGGTAGTGCCGGCCTGGATTCTCTGGATCACCGTTTCTTCGGCCATCGTCTGGTTCATGTATGTTGTCATGCCGGGAGCCATTGCCAAACAGCCCGGACCCGGTTGGACGGTGCAGATCATCATGGGTATCATGCTGCTGCTTAACATCATCTTTATTGTCGACTTCGTCAAGTCGCGGAAGGAGTAGCGGCACCCCTTCATTTTCTTAATATGCCGGCGCACGGATTTGTTTCCTGTGCGCCGGTTTTCTTCAGTCTTAATGTAAAAAAATGACAGCGAAGCTCCTGAGATTCTGTAAACAGATTATCTCCGACATGGACACCGCCCAGCGTGAAAGCCTGGTATCACTCACCTGTGTCGAATTGCAGGAGATGGAGAATATCTTTGCCCTGCTGATCCTCGGTTCCTTCGTCGGCCTTCCGTCACCGCCTACATTCCTTTCCGTAGAGTTGCTGCCTTTTATGGAAAGGGAGTTTGATATCCTGAACCGCAGGGCGGAAGATACATCAGATATGCTGGCGGAAATGATCGGTATCCTGGGGGTTGACTGATGCGGATTCTCTTTTTTACCGGAAAGGGCGGCGTAGGCAAATCGACCATGGCCGCAGCAACGGCCTGGCAGCTTTCCCAAGGTTACCGCGTTCTCATTGTGTCGCTGGATCCCGCCCATAACCTGGGAGACATCTTCGGGGTCAGTTTGAAAAGGAAATCACATCGTTTCACCGATAATCTGTGGCTTCGGGAGATCGATTTAAAAAGACTGACCCGCGATTATCTGGATCGGGAAATCAATGTCCTGACCCATACATACAAGTACCTGCAGGCGCTGAATCTTGACAAGTATTTCAATGTCCTCAAGTATTCACCGGGCATAGAGGAGTATGCGCTGCTGACGGGCATCGAGGAGACGATCCGGCGGGAAAACGAATACGACTACATCATATTCGATACGCCGCCGACAGGGTTGACGCTGAGGTTTCTCGCGCTTCCACAGGTAACGATTACCTGGGTAGACCGGTTGAAGCAGATCAGACGGCACATCCTGGATCGTCGTCATACGATTCAGAAAATAAGAAGGCCGTTGGACAAGGAGAAGGATGAGGGGCACCAGGAAGAACGGCTAAAGTTCGACGAAAAGGATGATGATATACTGAACCGGCTGAAGGAACTTCACAAAAACTACCTGGATTTGACTACTGTTCTGCAGGGGAAAAGGTGCGGGGTCGTTGTTGTCTTCAACCCCGACCTGCTGTCACTGCGGGAATCTGAAAGGCTGCTTGAAGGTCTCGGAGACCTGAAGATGCCGGTGAGGCTGCTTATCAACAACAAACTCACCGGGGAGAATAGTGCGATGGCTGAGCAGGTGGAAAATTCATTTCACAAAATAATGAAGGACGTTCCGTTGCAGCAAGTAGCTCTATCAAAAGAGTTTTACAGCAACCGGCAGCACCGGCTGTACGATATTCCGGAAGACCTTACTGTTCATCTGAGTAACTGGGGGGATAAATCCAATGTTTGAGTATGAGCACTTGGCCAGCGAGCCTCTCTTTTATCTGTTTATCGCATTCTCTGCGCTGCTCGGCTTCGGCTACTTCTGGGGCAAGAAGGTCAACTTCCGGCTTTTTTCGTCGGCATTCAACGATCTTGTCGATGTCGTCAAGCCTGTCGACCAGACCTTCACCAACATCGGCGGTCTGATCGGCTATCATGCGACCCTTGTAACCAGGAAAGACGATCCTGTGGAAAAGGTAGAGGCAACGATTACCTTTCTTCCCCGGCATTCCTGGCTCTGGCTGCCGATTTCCAAACTGATACGCAAGTTCGATAGGCTCTTCATCACCATGCATCTGAAGAGGCCGCCTGCAGGGGAGGGGCATCTGATAGAATCAGGCTATGCCGGTTTTCGCGGTCCGAAGATCACAAATGCCGACCGTCTGAAACAGGAATCGATCAGGTGGGGTGCATGGGATTATAGAATGTATTATCAGAACAACCAGATAAGAGACAAACTGGCAGGATTCGTGAGCGATAACCCGGATCCGGGTTGCGTGCGCCATATTGCGCTAGTGCCTGAAATGAAGAGGTGCTTTGTCTTTATAATACCCCGCAAAGACTCGGTTGCGGGCGCTTTTGCACCCATATATCGCTGGATCCCGTCAGTATTAAAAAGCAGCAAGGAGGTATGATGAAAAAAATTGTTTTCCGGATGTTTGTATGTCTGTTACCATTCTGCCTGATATTGGGCGGTTGCGGTGATTCCGGCAAAGATGCCCCGCCGAAAGCCCCGGAACAGGCGAAGAGCACAACGACTCAGGCGCCGCAAGCGGTGCCTGCCGGAACGAAAGTCACTGCACCTCAGGCGACGACGGCCGGAACGTCGAAGAGTGCGCCGATGTCCTGCTATGATGTGGGGGTGAGGACGGGGAGATGCGCTGCCAAGACCATGAGTGGGTCTCCTTGCGATCCCGCTGATGAGATCCCTGTACCGCCTGAATGCAAAGGGACGGCCGAAATGGAAAAAGGACTCAAGGAGGGAAGGAAATCTGTCTTCTGAATATACCGTTGTCAATGTACCGTAATCATGAAAGGAGGATTCACCATGGCTAAGAGGGAAAGTCTGGGGGTATTTGATTTTGCGATACAGGCGGAAAAAAGCGGAATGGATTTTTACATGAAGGCGTCAAAAAAGTTTCCGGACAAGGAACTGAAGGACCTCTTTGTGAGTCTGGCCAAGGAAGAGGCTTCGCACCTGCAGATATTCATGGAGCTTAAGGCGAAGGCTGAAGGCAAAGGAATCGACCAGTGCCTTAAAAACCCGGACATAGACGCCTATCTGGAAACCATCGTGCAGGAAGGACTGTTCCCAAGGGGCGAATCGGTCAACAAACGCCTGGAGAAGATAACGACGGTTGCCGAAGCAGCGGCGATTGCCATGGCTGCGGAAAAAAATGCGATCCTGCTTTATACGGAACTGGCAAAATTATCGAAAGACAAGGAACAGAAAAAGTTTTTTGAAAAGATTGCCAAGGAGGAGAAATCGCATGTGGTCATGGTTGCCAATCTCAGGGCCGATAACGATCCCATGTATGCGGCGCTGAGATTTGGAAGATTCTTCTAAGTTATACAAATTCAATGGACAGATGCGGGAATTCTTTCTGGAGTTCTGACTGGAGATCTCTTATAATAGTAGAGGCAATGGTATTGGCAATGGCGGCACACGTTACACATTTAGGCAGATGGCTGTAAAAATCGGTAAAGACATAGAGCATTTTTTTCTCTTCGTTATACCGCAGACGCTTAACCACGCCCAAATGTGAAATGGGGAGATCGCTCTCGGGGTCCTTGACCCTGTCCAGCACGGCGTCGATTTTACATTTCATTTCAGGTGTCATGTCAGTTTTTTGTTTCACCAGTTGTTTTTTTGTCATTAAAGAGGTCGAAAAATGGTTTGAAGGGTAAGACGTCGGTGAAGGAAGACGTTGTAACATTGGATACACCCTTACCCATGTTGAGCCATTTTCTGAACTGTTCGTCTACAAGAGCCCGATAGGAAAGGTAATTGTTTAATACCTGCTGAATGTAGTTGTCAAAGAAGTCGCTGAGGATGTTGTCACCGAAACGGATGATCATATGAAGAAGCGCGACAGGCAGAAGGCTGTTCTTTTTAGCCTGTTCCAGAATGATCTGTGTAAGTATAAATGCCGTTACATCCTCTTTCGTTTTGACATCGATGACCTCAACTGTTCTCCCTTGCTTTATGATTTGTGAAATGTCGTCAAGGGTGACGTAAGCGCTTTTTTCGGTATCGTAAAGGCGACGGTTTTCATATTTTTTTATTTGCAGTTTCTCAGACATAACGGAACCTCTTTGTAAGTTTTGTTAATACATGACACAGTGCAATATAATAATCAACAGATTATTTTGCAGAAGGTCATCATAGTAATAAAAACAAAGTTAATTACCTGTAAAACAAAGATAAATTATAAATATGGAATGATCGCCTGGTTAAAAGAGGATGTTGCAATGCAACAAAATACCCTTGACAACAATGAAATTGGTTATTATATTGCTTGGTAAATGCCACAGGGAAAAAAAATAAAGTATTTGATGGAGGAACGAAAGACATGAATCAAGCAAAGGTAGCCAAGAAAATGATCAATTTCTACAAGACAACATTTGACAGCAGCTTTAACGCGTTGTCAATTCTTCAGGAACAGGCGGAAAAGATGGTAAAGGTTTCATTGGAACAGGCTCCGTGGATTCCGCCCGAAGGGAAGAACGCGGTTGACGAATGGGTAAAAGCTTACAAAAAAGGACGCGATGATTTCAAATCGGCAGTAGATGAGAATTACAAAAAAGTAGATTCTTACTTTGAGCTTTATAAAGGTCAGGAAGATCAGGCTGAAAAGACAAAAAAGACAAAGCAGGCATAAAAAACAAATATGAAAGGAGTAACGTTATGGATCCCAAGCAGATTGCGAAACAGATTATTGATTTCAACAAGACGGCTTTTGACAACACCTTCAGCGC
This sequence comes from uncultured Syntrophaceae bacterium, assembly GCA_964558665.1. GTDB lineage: Bacteria > Desulfobacterota > Syntrophia > Syntrophales > PHBD01 > CAZLFA01. The sequence continues at coordinate 59,370 of CAZLFA010000003.1, read as the reverse complement.
TATTTCCGTGATGCAGGATCAGGCCGAAAAGATGGTTAATTCATTCATAGAGCAGTCTCCCGTCTTTCCCGCAGAAGGAAAGAAAGCAATGAAAGACTGGATTGAGGCCTACAAGCAGGGGCGCGAGAAATTCAAAAGCGCGGCTGATGAAAACTTCAAAAAAGTGGAGCAGTATTTGTCATCCATGGAGTCAGGAAAGGCAAAATAGGATAATTAAGAACGCATTCGTAATTCCGAATTTTTTAATGGGTGTCAGAGTGGAGGAGAGGAACATGAATCCCAAGGATTTGACCAAGCAGGTTATTGATTTCAATAAAAAGGCATTTGATAATTCTTTTCATGCAATGAGTTCGCTTCAGGATCAGGTTGAAAGAGTGATCAATATGTTCCTGGAACAGTCGCCCTGGTTTCCGGAAGAGGGCAGAAAAGCTGTCAGCGAGTGGGTAAAGGCTTATCGAAAAGGGCGTGAAGACTTCAAGGAAGCGGTAGATAACAATTACAAGAAAGTTGAAGATTTTCTGTCAAAGTAGATCTTTTATCAAGAAATGACATATATCGTCAGATTAGTTTAAGGAGGAGCTCTTTATGGATCCCAAGGATTTAATGAAACAGATGATCAGATTTAATAAACAGATTTTCGATAACACGTTCGATGCGGTTACTACCGTTCTTGAACAGAGGGAGAAAATGATAAATCTGTTTTTCGAACAGACTCCTTGGTTTCCGGAAGAGGGGAAAAGAATTGTTAACGAATGGGTAAAAGCCTATAAAAAGGGCCGCAGTGATTTCAGGGCATCTATTGACGAGAATTACAAAAAGGTCGATGACTATCTATCCATGGATGCGGAAAAGAAAAGTACTGATAAATAATTTTTGAAAGGGGGAAGATCATGAAAGAAGGAGGAGTTAACATGGACCCGAAGCAGGTAACAAAACAGATGATCGAGTTTAATAAAACGGCATTCGACAACTCATTTAACGCTATGGCAGCCCTGCAGGAGCAGACAGAGAGGATGATAAACATGTTCATCGATCAGTCTCCCTGGTTACCGGAGGATGGGAGAAAGGTCATCAGGGACTGGAGCAAAGCCTTCAGGAAAGGGCGTGAAGATTTTAAGAAATCTGTTGATGAAAGCTACAAGAAAGTGGAAACACTTTTTGCCGGTCTTGAAAAAGCTAAAAGCAAATAAAATGAATTGAAATTCTCAGGAGCATAAACTGATGGATAAAAATGTCCTGGAGTTCTGGGCTGATTTTTTTCAAAATGCGGCCAAAAGTCAAAAACAGATCGACAGTTTCAATAAATGGCTTCAACAGGGGCTTGCCGGATATGAGGCTTTCCTTTCGCTGATGGGAAAGCCTTATGCTGCACCGGGCAAACAGGACTCCGGAAGGGGCCCTGATGATTACAGTAAACTCTGGAATAGGGCTGCAGATGATTTTCAGGATACATTGAAAGACTACCTGGCGCTTTATGAAATGGTTCCAAAGTCGGAACATATCGAGCTGATAAAGAAATATGAAGACTTAAAGGCCAAGTTAAATGACCAGGAAGAAACCATAGAACATCTGCGGAAATTGCTCAAAGAAAAGGGTGAAGATCAAAGCAGAGTGATGGATGATTTTAAAGAACTTATTGAAAAACAAAGCGATGAGTTTCAGGAGTTAATGAAACACATGAGCCTTTTTTTTCCGAAAGGCAAAGAATAATCCTGAAAGGCAGAGCTATCTGCCTTTCAGGACCATGTAATAGATATTATTTTTTAGGGGCCTTGGGCGCCAGTACAAGGGCTTCTCCGTCAAGAACTACCTTCCCCTGCTGATTTGTACAGGTGGTTTTCAGCCGCACGCGATTTTTCTCCGCGACAACTTCCACAACCTCGGCTTTTGCTGTGATTGTATCGCCGATCATCACAGGGGCCATAAAACTTAATTCCTGTTTAAGATAGATGGTTCCCGGACCAGGGAACTTGGTGCCGAGGATGGCCGATATGAATCCGGCTGTTAACATGCCGTGGGCGATTCTGGTTTTGAAAAAGGTCGTTTGTGCATATGTTTCGTTAAGATGTGCAGGATTAAAATCACCGGTAATTCCTGCGTAGAGATAGATATCGGTCTCTGATACCGTTTTTGTTAATTCCTCTGCATCACCCACTTTAATCTGATCAATGGTTTTTCCTATCATCAGCCAATCCTCCTTATTATATGTTCAGTTAAAGGCTTGTTTCCGAGACGGAAGAATATATCGCGGTCATTCTTCCATGGCTCTGCCGCAAAATGACGCATGTCAAAACCAGCTTTTATGTGACCAAATATTGTCTTTAAGATCCTTTACATCTTTCTGCAGCATGAGATAAAGTCCGGCATTCTGAATGGCTAGACCGCCCTGCGATGCGATGGCTGATACAAGCATGATTTCATCCTCTGCAAAAACCCTTTCCACTGCACTGTAGAGGCGAAGAACGCCGATGACCTCTTTCTTTACTTTGATGGGAACGCAAAGGATCGAGACAATACCTTCCTCCTGCTTTTCTTTCTTGTACTGGACGCCCTTGTCAGTTGAAGCGTTCTTCACTATCACGGGTTTGCCTTTCAGCGCTTCGGCAATGCTCTTCTCGGCCGATATCGGCCCCTTGCCAAGATACTTTTTGCTCAGGCCGTAGCTAGCCGCGAGTTGCAATGATGTCCTGTCATCATTGAGCAGGCGGATGGAGGCCGCTTTAACGCCAATCGCGTTCGCGACATCCTCCGTCAATGTCTGGAGAATGGTTTTGAGTTCCAGGCTTGAATTGATGTTGGTGGTGAGATCCAGAAAGATCTTTATATTGTCACTGATTCTGTTGAGAAGTCTGGCATGTTCGATTGCCATGCCTCCCTGCTCTGCAAGAGCGGATGCAAATGCGATTTCATCTTCCGTAAATTCCCTTGGATTTGCCGTGTAGAGGGAGAGAACACCTATTGTCTTGCCTGTCACAAGTACAGGTATGACCAGGAGAGAGACAATTCCTTCCTTCTTTTTAGCATCCGGGTTTTCAATCCGGGGATCTTTAGTAGCGTCCTTGACCACCATGTACCCTTTTTTCAGTATGTCCTTGACAAGTTTTCTGGCATGAACCGGTTTTGCATGAAGATAATTCTTGGACAATCCTTTTTGAGCTGCCGTCATAAAAAGATCCTTCTCTTCATCGAAAAGAAAGAGACTGGCCGCCTTTACTTTCATGGTATCAACGGCACTCGTTACAACCAGATCGAGGATCTCCGCAAGATTGGAGGTTGTTCCGAACGCCCTGCTTACATTGCAGATACTGTGAAAATAGTCGGTTTTCGGAGTCATAGTGTTCCTTTCTTATTTAAAGGATTTGCTTTGGATTTCTTCTTTGATGATACTTTACCTGCCTGCATTGCCGGTCGACCGGCCTTGGGTGGTTTTATCGCCCCCTTTCCTGCGGCCTTCCTGTTTTGTTTACGATCTGTGTCAACTTCCGGCTTGTCTCTTTCCTTAAGCCAGTTGACGATTTTCGGAGCAAACTCCCTTTGTGTCTTGGAACTGACGTAAATGCCGATATGCCCCGTATCCAGACAGATGTCTTCCGTGTCCTTGCTTCCCACGTGCTTGGTGATCTGATTGCATGCCTCAGGCGGAACAAGGTGATCGTACTGACCGTAAAAATTGAGCATGGGCATGGTGATCTTCTTCAGATCGATCATCTTACCGCCGATTTCCAATTTGTTCTGTATGAGGAGATTCTTGTGGTATAAATCCTTGATGAACTGTCTGAATGTCTCACCCGGGACGTCAGGACTGTCAAATATCCACTTTTCCATGCGAACGAAATTTTCCACAAAAGATTTGTTATCGATATTTTCAATAAAACCTACATATTTGTCGATCATCAGACGTGCAGGATTGAGGAGAAGAAAACCCATGTTCATAACATCACCAGGCAGATTGCCGTACGTGTCAACAAGTCTGTCGATGTCCAGCGCCCGCATCCAGGTGTGAAGCAAACCCTTGTCCGTGTCGAAGCTGCTCGGGGTAACCGTCGTCACCAGATTTTTGATCTTTTCGGAATGAAGGGCTGAATATATAATGCAGAATGTTCCGCCCATACAGATGCCCATCAGGTTGATCTTCGGTATATTATGACGTTCCCTGATCAGATCGATAACGTCGTTCATGTAACCGTTGACATGGTCGTCGATGGTCAGATAACGGTCTTTGCGGGTGGGATATCCCCAGTCGATCATATAGAGATCGACGCCGCTGTTGATGAATGTCTGGACAACGCTTCTGTCCGGCTGCAAGTCGAGCATGGTTTCACGGTTTATCAGGGCATATACGACAAGCAGGGGGGTCTTTAGTGTAGTATCGCCGTTTGTATGATAATGCTTGAGTTTGACGCGGTCTTCCTGCCAGAGAACATCATATGGCGTTGATGCTATGGCGGTATTGAGTTCACTCAGCAGGACGTCTGATGCCTTGGTAACTCTCGTTTTTGCTTTTTCAGCCTCTTCGGCGATATTTTCCAGAATGAGATCAAGCGGAATTTTCGGATCTGCCATGAAATGCCTCCTCGATATAATCATTTAGTCTTGGATTTAAGTTTGTCTTCCAGTGCCCTGACCCGTTTTTTCAGTACGTAAAGATCCTTGTATAGTTCATCCATCTCCTTGTGTGTCGGAATCGGCAGGATTTGGAGAAGATCCCGGGCGACCTCATCCTTTGCCATCCAGAAGGCATTAAGCTGGCTGAGCATTTCTTTCAACGCCTCTTCATATTCGGATGTCTTGAAAAGGGTCATGTAATGACCTTCCAGCGTTTTGATATACATGTTGTAGATATCTTTTGACTTCTCGGGAATTTTACCTTCCCTGGCAAGCTCCTCCAGTTTATCCTGCAGGACCGTCTTGGTCTTTTCAAACGGCTGGTAAACAATGTAGAGGAATTCGGAAAATGCCGCCTCAAAGACGTTATATCTGTCCAGAAGTATATTGAATCTTTCCTGGTAGTAGCGTGCCAGTCCCAGCGATGGTATCTTCAGAAACTGACTGAGTTCCTGCTCATATATGTCCCGCCATGCCTTAAAAAGACCTTCATCGAGCTGGTCAAAATTGAAGGCCTCGGTCTTCTGGCCGATTTTCCCGGCCTTCTCTATCGCCTTTCTCTGCATCTCCGTGCTGGCGTCCCATCCGGCATGCGCCACCTTGGCCAGAATCTCAGGAAGGGCATTGAACCCTTTCATATAAATGTCCATGGCTTCTTTGTCGTTAACGGGCGGCATGACCAAACGCCACATCTTCAACATGGATTCCCAGGATTCAATAGACCGGCTCTTTGCTGTCTTATGCATTCCCGAGGAAGCTGATTCAGTGAACATGGACATAAACTTTAGAAAGCCTGCGGGTGATTTCATCCATTCGGTTTGCTGATGTTCGGATTTTTCATCCTGCTGTGTTTTTTCGCTCATGTTTTACCTCATGATGATTTTTGATCAAATGGTTGCAGAAACAGGTTATTATTTCTAACTGGACAGGTAAATTGACTATTGAAAATAAGATAATAGGAACACTGCTGTTTGTCAATCACAAAATCTCTGCAGATGTAAATGATTGAGTATTGAAGGCCTGCAGATGATCTTTATTTACCGACAGCCTGATGTACCAGTTGCGACAGCTCTGTAAGGTTGAATGGTTTCTGAATAAAGCCGACACAGCCCATTTCCATTACTCTTTGCGCTTCGCCCTGTATACTGTAGCCGCTGGACAGGATTACCTTCACATCAGGATTGAGCAGTTTGATCATTTTCATCGTTTCCGCGCCGCTGATTCCGGGAAGGATCATATCCAGAATAACAAGATCGATCTCTTTTGTCTTCTCATGATAAACAGACAACGCTTCCTGTCCGGTGCCGGCCATATAAATATTATACCCCAGCAGACGGAGCAGTTCTGAGGTTGTCTCCAGGACAATCTTTTCGTCGTCGACGATGAGAATGGTTCCTTCCCCTCGCATGATTTCACTACCGATGGTTTCCTTCTCCGGCATGACGGTTTTTTTCGATGCCGGCAGGTAGATATTGAATGTCGAACCATGTCCCAGCTCGCTGTAGGCGTTGATGATTCCGCCGTGGTTGCGGATTATTCCATATGCCGATGCCAGCCCCAGTCCCGTTCCTCCCTGTTGGGATTTTGTTGTAAAAAAAGGTTCGAATATCTTGGAAAGCGTTTCGGCATCCATGCCCGTTCCCGTATCCGTGACGGATATTTTTACATAATGACCCGGCTGTGCATCATACGGCAATACGTCTTCCCTCTGAAGGGTCATGTTCGATATTTCTATAAAGAGCTGTCCGCCTCGCGGCATTGCATGTGAAGCGTTAATATAAATATTCAAAAGAACCTGGTCAATCTGCCCGGCGTCGGCCTCGACAGGGTAAATCTCGTTCCGGCAAAGAATGGAGATCTCGAATTCCTTTCTGGTCTGTCCGAATAGCTCCACGCTTTTCTGCACAAGATCTCTGATATCCACGGTTATCACTTCGTACTTGCCCTCACGCGCAAAGCCCAGCAGTTGGCGAGTCAGTGTCGCGCCCCTCATGACATGCTCTTCCATCTGCGTCAATCTATGATAGTTCGGATGTTCCGGCTGCATTCCGAACAGCATCAGCGATATATGACCCTGCAATCCCATCAGGATATTATTGAAGTCATGCGCTATGCCTCCTGCCAGTTGTCCGACGGCGTCGAGCTTCTGTGATTGAAAAAGCTGAAGTTCAAGCTTGCGTCGATCTTCTTCCAGGTTCCTCCGGGTGGTGATATCCTGGAGTAAAAAGACCAGACAAAACTCGCCGCCGATAATAATGGAACGGGCTGAAAAAATGCCGTTGCGCAAAGAGCCGTCCTTTTTCCTGAAGCCGAATTCCCTGTAGAGAACCTCGCCGCCGGTTTGAAGCGCTTCAACCATCCTTTCCCTTTCCGAATGGTCTGCCCAGAAGCCGATATCATATGATGTGCGCCCGACGGCTTCGTCTCTTTTCCAGCCTGTGATGGCCTCAAAGCCCGGATTAACATCGAGAATCTGCCCGTCTTTCATCCGCGTGATGGCGATGCAATCCGGGGTGGTCATGAATATCCTGCTGAATTTCTCTTCTGAAAGGCGGATGCTTTCTTCCGCCTGTTTGCGCTCGCTGATATCGCGCTCAATTGCCAGAACGCATTCCTTGCCCGCTATGTTTCCCCGTTTCAGGTTTACTTCCGTCCAGAACAGGTGACCGTCCTTATGCCTGCAGTGCCACTCGAAGAGCTGGGGCTGTCCGTCTGCGGCTTTTTTGAACAGTTCCATTGCTGTCTTCTGCGTGAACGGCGGGACGCCGGAAGAGATGTCTTCTATATTCAGCTTCAGCGCTTCATCGACCGGGTAGCCGAAGGTTTCCGTAACTATGTTGTTGACATCAAGAAACTCCCCCGTTTCAATATCATGAATCCATATGGTGTCATTGACCGTGTTGAATATCTCGCGGTATGTCATCTCCGAGAGTTTCAGTGCCTCCTCGGCACGCTTTCTTTCCGTAATATCCAGGCCCATCGACAAGAGATACTGTTTGCCGCCGATATCCACTATTTCACGTGACACAAGAAGTGTTGCACTTCGGCCGGTTTTGCTCTTCGAAGTTATCTCCCGGTTCCTTACAGATCTGCTGAGCTTTATTTCTTCGATGATCCTGTTCCATGTTTCCTGATTATAAATTCCCATCTCGACGGGAGTGCTTCCGATGGCCTCTTCTCTTGTGTAGCCGAACGTTTTTTCCCAGGCGTCGTTAACTTCAAGATGTCTGTAAGTCTGAAGATCGGTAATGGAAATCCAGGCAGGACTGCTCCTGAATGCCATTGCAAACCTCTCCTGAAGCTGACGCAGCTCCTCTTCGACCTGCATGCGCTTTGTTATGTCTGCATGTTCGACGATGGCGTAGATTACACGATTCCGGTCATCCGGAACCGGTGTGACAGATACTTCAAGAGCAATCTTTGCAGTATTTCCAAGTTGCAGATGCTGAAGCTTTGAGCTGTCATAGTTGAGGGTAAAACGGACCCGCTCTCCGCGTTCGAATACTCTTTTCACCAGGGGCATAGCCCCTTGCTCTTCCACAACGTTATCTGTAAACAGGTTGTATTTGCCGACCAGTTCATCGTCCGTTACATGAAGCAGGTCACGGCATGCCTGATTCATCCTGATCATGGTGCCTTTGCCGTCCGCAATCCAAAGAGAATATGGGCTGTGCTCGATCATGGTGTACAGGAATGTTTCCGTTTCACGCAGGGCTTCTTCGATCCGCTTGCGCTCTGTTATGTCCAGCAGGACACCGTTGAACAATATCTCCTTCTCATTATGTACGGGATTTGAAAGGCCTTGAAACCAGATCGACTCACCAGATTCTTTTATAAATCTCCCTTCGAAACGCCAGGGGTTGACATTTTTAATTGCCTCCTCAATGGACTTATTGAAAGAATCAAAGTACTCTGGAGCGACCCGTGCGGAAAAATTTTCGAATAATTCGGCTGGATTGCTGTCCAGTCCGAAAATATCACGGATGCCTTCACTGACGTAGTGAAACCCGACCTTTCCGTCGGGCTGCGCATAAAACTGGTAGATAACACCCGGGATATTTTCCGCAGTATCCCGGAGCTGATTCTTGCTATTTTTCAGGGACTCAGAGGTTTTTTCACATTCTTTCTCATATCTCTCAAGTTCACTGATTTTGCGCCTCAGACGTGAATTCTCCTCCAGCAGCTCTTGATATGAAAGGGAAGGGTTATCCATATAATGCTCCTCAATGTATGGGAACAGATCAATGGGAAGACAGAATATTATTTGCCGAATAGGTAAAAATAATATGTTTAAATTTAAAGTATAGAGGGTGAAGGGTCAAGTAAAAATAATGAATACAGCAGGCTTTCTCAGAAAATGCATAGAGCGGAAAAGGAGGGATGCTTCTTCGGGCAGGATTAAAACGATAAAAGCTCGTTCCAGTTCATTTCAGGGAATGTCAGGTGCAGGGAATGATCGTCTTCAACCAGGTGATGACTGAGATTGCTGAAAACCTTTGTGCATATTTCCTTCACTTCGAGGGGTGGGACTACATCATCGTTTGTGCCATGGTAAACGAAAACGGGCATTGCTGCCGGTTTTGACAGACAGGGGCGGAACTCCGGCAGATTCAGGGCGGGAGCCAGAAGTATCAATCGCTGCACCCTCTCAGGAAAAGTACATCCGTAAATGGCACCCATCAATCCGCCGAAGCTGGAGCCGACGATAATGAGATTGCTCAGGCCGGCGAGATCTTTTTCCAGTTTCACCATTCTCTTTTCCAGAGGGCCTTCATAGTCATAAATTATCATTCCTGGGAAGCGTTCCCGGAAGTAAAGGCCTTTGGTACCCTGGCTTGTGCTTTCCAAACCATGAATGAAAACGAGTGTATATTGCATTGCTTCTCCTCTTCGATCCTGTTCCTGCCCGGAAGTTCCCGCTGTTTATCTTGTATATCTTGTGGTATGTCTTAAGCGGGCTGACGGGTAATATGTCAGCATCAAGAAATTTAATCAAGAGGAGAATCAGAATATGGCTGTTGTTGTTCCGTTGAGGTTTGTAAGGCCGCAGGCTAAGTATGCAGGGGTTATTGCCGCAAGACCTTACGATGTGGTCAGTTATGATGAGGCAAAAGCAATCGCAAATGAAAATCCATTGAGTTTTTTAAGGATAGAAAAATCAGAAATCGATCTGCCTTCCGATATTTCCATGGACAGCAGTGAAATATATCAAAAGGCACGGCTGAATCTTGAACGCATGCTTGAAGAAAAATTCATGCTTCGCGACGCTGAGCCGCACTTTTATGTATATCGCCAGAAAAAGGGCGGTCATGAGCAATACGGCATCGTTGCCGGAATTCATGTCGATGACTATGTCAACGGGCGGATGAAGAAGCATGAATTCACAAGATCGGATAAAGAAAGAGAAAGAACAAGGCACATAGATGAAACCAACGCGCAGACAGGTCCTGTGTTTGTCACTTACAGGTCCAATAAATCCATAAACGATCTTGTGGCTGAAGTTGCCGAAGCAGGTCCTGAGTATGACTTTACGGCTGCCGACGGGGTATCTCACACTGTCTGGGCGGTAAATGACCGGCGTGAGACGGAAGCACTCGTTGCCATATTCGCGGATGTAGGCGATACCTACATCGCAGATGGGCATCATCGGGCTGCCGCAGCCGTTTCCGTGGCACTGGACAGGAGAAAAAACAACAAGAGTCACAAAGGAGATGAGGCGTATAACTATGTCATGTCCGTGCTGTTTCCACATGATCAGCTCAGGATCATGGATTACAACAGGGTTGTCAGGGATTTGCACGGCCTTGCGAAGAATGCATTTGTCGGAAGACTGTCGGATATTTTTAACATTGAAATGGGCTTCGCGCAGAAATCGCCCCGTGGGCACCGTGAATTCGGCATGTACCTGGACGGAGATTGGTACAGGCTGTCATTGAAGAGCAGCACCTCCTGCCCCGATGATGCCGTAGGCGCCCTGGATGTGTCCCTGCTGCAGAGTCTGGTGCTGAGGCCGATCTTGGGAATCGACGACCCGCGGGCTGATCAAAGAATTGATTTTGTAGGCGGCATCAGGGGTATGGAAGAACTGGAGAGGCTTGTGGATTCAGGCAGTCATGCGGTTGCTTTTTCCCTTTACCCCACAACTCTGGATCAGCTTATGGCGGTTGCCGATTCAGATCAGGTCATGCCTCCGAAGTCCACATGGTTTGAACCGAAGTTGATGAGCGGGCTTTTTGTTAACATGATCGATTAAATGATGGATGAGATGTCACTGATCAGGGAAGGGGAGACCATAGATGCTGTTTTCGGCGGGAAATTCAAGATATTGCAGAAAGCAGACGGATACCGCTTCTCTATCGATGCCGTTCTTCTCGCATCGTTCGTGAGATCAAGCAAGAATGACAAGGTCCTGGATCTCGGAACGGGCAGCGGAATCCTGGCCGTCATTCTGGCCGGCACAGACAGATGCATGAGTGCATCAGGCGTGGAGGTTCAGGACGAACTCGTCGATATGGCAAAACGCAATGTCCTGATCAACGGTCTGGAAGGCAGGGTCGATGTGCTGCAGGGTGATGTGAAAAGCATAGAGACGCTTGTCGGTCCCGGAGAATTTGACGTTGTCGTTTTTAATCCTCCCTATAGAAAGATCAAATCAGGCAGAATAAATCCTGATCAGCAGAAAGCCGTAGCCAGGCACGAAATCAGAGCAACGATTGCCGACTTCGTTGCCGCTGCCTCATACGTACTGAGGAAATCAGGCAGGGTCTCGATAATTTACCCGGCAGCGAGAATAGTGGAACTGATTGCCCGCATGAGATCTGCACATCTGGAGCCAAAGCGGCTGCAGATTGTCCATTCGCATAAGATGTCGGGCGGTGAGTTTGTTTTGATTGAAGGCATTAAAGGCGGGGGGGAAGAACTGGAAATCATGCCGCCTGTTTTTATCTATGCAAGCAGGGGTGTTTACACAAAGGATGCGGCTGATCTGCTCAGCGGCCTCTCTTTTTTTCCAGAATCCGGCGCCGGATAATCTCCTTTTGCATCACGCTTTTCAGCAGGTTTTTCAATTCCTCATCTTCGACTGTTTCCGTGCTCTTCTCAATAATGTTCCTGTCTCTGGCATTCAGGGGATATGCTGAAAAATCAAAAGTCCTTTCTTCAAGGGATTGAGACCCTCTGATTTCAGCCAGAAAAAAACGGATGTTCTCAACGGCTTCCGTATAAGTGTTTTTGTTGAACTTGTCTATGATATCCCGCTTGAGAAACTGAAGCTGATGCATCCATACAGAATTTGCGACCTTTACATACAGGGTGCCTTTCTGCACTCTGTCAGGCCGTGTCTGGGAGGCGATCTGCGGTCCGACGCTCTTTTTCCACACATCTATTAACTTAGGGTTGCCCGGACTGACAATGATATTCTGTTTGGCCAACACATCATGCAGGACGTTGCCCAGGCTTTCCACCTTTCCTGAAGTTTTCTTTCTTCTCCGCATTTTTACTCTTTCAATGTTTTTGCCCTGGACTGCGGCGTTCGGCAAGCCACTCATTTATCCCGGAAAGGCCAAGGCAGTTGACGCAGTCCCCGGATTCCAGCCATCCTTTGCGGGCAATATTGATGCCGTACATGAAGTGATTCAGATCAGCCGCATGATGAGAATCCGGGTTGATGGAGATCCTGACGCCCCTCTTTTTGGCATACCGGCAATGACGCCAGTCGAGATCAAGCCTGTGGGGATTGGCGTTCAGTTCGATCACTGTACCTCTTTCAGCCGCATAATCGATGATTGCCGTGATATCCACTGCATAAGGCTCTCTCGTAAGAAGCAGACGTCCTGTGGGATGCGCGAGCATGGCGGTATGAGGGTTGGACATGGCCCTGATAATTCTGGATGTCATCGCATCCAATGACATTCCGAAATGTGAATGGACGGCGGCAATTACAAAATCGAATTTTTCCAAGACCTCCTCGTCATAGTCCAGTTGACCGTCGGGGAGTATATCGGATTCTATCCCCTTGAATATGTGAAAAGGCGCCTCTCTGGCATTCAGGCTGTCGATCAGCTCGTGCTGTTCCCTGACGGCATCTTTGGATAGCCCGCCCGCATAGTATGCCGACCGGCTGTGATCGGCAATGCCGATATATTCCAGTCCCATACGCTTCGCCATTTTTACCACAGCCTCCAGAGAATCGGCTCCGTCACTGAAAGAGGTGTGGATGTGAAAAAGACCGCGGATGTCATTATGCTCGATCAGCTTGGGAATGTGCCGGACGGCGGCGGCTTCAATCTCGCCGCTGCCTTCCCTTATCTCCGGAGGTATGTATTGCAGATCAAGCGCCTCAAATATCTCCTCTTCACTGCTGCAGGGAACATTAACGCCGGATTTGAAAAGGCCGTATTCATTCATCTTCATATCCATCGTTTTTGCGCGTCCGCGCATGGCGGTGTTGTGCTCCCTGCTTCCCGTAAAGTGATGAAGCGCGTAAGGGAATTCAAGAGGTGAAACAATGCGCAGATCGCAATTGACTCCTGATCTGAGAGATGCGCTGATTTTTGTGTCACCTCTTGCTGTAACCGTGTCCAGGGCGGAATATGAAACAAAGTGCTCTCCGAGGACGGATGGTTCAAGTGATGCGGCAAGAAGATCAATGTCCTTGACGGTTTCGTTGCCGCGGCGCAAAGAACCGGCAATCTCCGACCTGACAACGCCGGCATGCGCCTGAATGTAGGCCATGATTTTCCGGGCTTCATCTATCACTTCCGAATAGAGACGCCGATCCTTGTATTTCTTGAGCTGCTCTATGCCGGTCTGGATTTTTTCCTGTGTTTTTTTGCCGAAACCGGGAAGTTCGATAAGCCTGTTCTCATTGCAGGCGTATTCAAGCTCTCCAATCGTTTCGATCCCCAGCAGATCATGCAGCAGTTTTATTTTCTTGGGACCCAGACCGGGTATTCTCAGCATCTCGATGTGGCCTTGCGGTATGCCGGCTTTCAGGTTTTCATAGTAGGCAAGTCTTCCGGTGGTCACCAGTTCCATGATCTTGCCGTGCAGGGCGGTTCCGATTCCCTTTATGGAGGAAAGTTTGTCCTCCTCCACTATGGAGTTGAAATCGTCGAGCTGTTCGATATGGCGGGCTGCATTCTGATACGCCTTCGACTTAAAGGGGTTTTCACCCTTCAATTCCAGAAAGAGGGCGATCTCATCAAGTATTCTGACCACATCGCTTTTTGCAGCGAGAATGTCCATATGAAGATTATTGGGTGATATTGGCGGACGCACAGCCTGGATTTCCGGGCATAAGAACCAGGTTGCTGAGCGCCAGAATAATTTCGTCCTGAACCTTGCGAAGGTTGGCGCGCCGCTTTGTATCATATTTGTTCATCAGCAGAGAGAAGGCAAGCCGGTCGCATCCCTTTGTCTCCACAAACCCCGTGAGGGTGATCACATTGTTGATAAAGCCTGTCTTGGCGCGGATGCGGTTTGCCGCATCACTGAACCTGTGCCGGTTGCGCAGAGTGCCGTCAAGGCCCATTATCGGCAGCGAATTCATATAGGCATTTGCATAGGCCGGATTTGCATCCATAAATTTAAGAACACGTATCAGGAGATCGGGGGTAACCCTGTTTTCCAGTCCCAGCCCCGAACCGTTTTCTATCCTGTAGCTTCCCGGTTTTGCTCCTATGACACTGGAAAGAAACTGTTCCGTAAACTGCGCCCCGCCTTCGCAGGTGCCCGGCAATCCCGTTTTCTCGGCGCCCAGCGTCTTGAAGGTCTGTTCGGCCATGAAATTGTTGGACTCCTTGTTCAGGTGGTAAACCAGCTCTTCCAGGGGAGGGCTTTTATAGACGAGCAGCTCATGGCGCGCTTCCTGATCGGCTTTGCGCACTTTGATGGCTCCCTTGATCTTTATGCCCTTTCTTTTCATGTAATCGTGCAGCGTGTGGCCGGCATACACTGGCGGATTGTCCATCTTGCGGCATATTCCGATGCCGCCCGTATCACTGATGCTTATACGTCCGCTCAACAGGAGATTGATACTGTTTTTGGAAATGTTCATCTTCAGGCCGACGCCGGACCGCCCCTTCTTTACCGTACGCACCTGATTGCTGAGCCGGAACATATCGATATCGGGGTGCACTTCAACTCTGGCCTTTGAACCGGCTTTGCCGGCGGGATGCACGGTTATCCATAGACAGTTGAAGTTGACCGACATTGCTCCGATCGGCGCTTCGTAACAATGGCGCAGGGATTTGTTATCCCAGCCGTTGATGTTGCGGAGACTGTCAAAGTAGGTGTCGTCAATTACAATGTCTCCCTCTACGGCGCGAACCCCCGTATCATAAAGATCGCTTACCATCTTTACGATATTTTCGTCGGTGAGCCACGGGTCACCGCGTCCTATCACATAAATGTTTCCCTTGATCACCCCGTTTGCATCCGGAGCAGCCGCCGACCTGAAGACAGTGGCAAACCTGTAGCCGGCTCCAAGTCCGTAGAGAGCAGCCGCCGTGGAAACAAGCTTCATATTGCTCGCGGGATTGAAAAGCGTATCGCTGTTGCGGTCGAATACAACAGTTCCGGATTTCATATCGACTACCTTGAATCCTATGGTTGTACCGCCTGCCTCGGGTCTCGCCAGCGCCGTTTCAACTATCTGCGTAAAGCGTTTGACGTCGATGGTTTCATTTCCGCTGTAGAAGGTCGGCTGAGGCGCGTATGTCCTTTGTTTTGCCTCGCTGGCGGCAGGCAACATTGCTGCTAAAATTATTGTGATGGAAATAATCAGCTTCTTCATCCGGTTACTCTCTGCTCCTTTTTATCAGTAGTCTGCAGCACTCAACAATATTATCCTTCGCATAGAGTGTCAGATCATCTTTGTAGAATCTGTCAAAAATGCGGGCGATGATCTGTTCATCGCTTCCGGTATCACTGATGATGCTCTCCTTCATTTCCGTTGCCGATCTCCGCGCCATGTCGAAAACCGCGGGAATATCGCCGCTCGCTATTGTGCCGTGGTGCGCCAGTCCCAATATCGCCGGGTTCAAAGAGGCCAGGCGGTCAATAGTGTCGATATATGCGTTGAAGCCGGTGAAATAAATGGGAAACATCAGTCCGCTTGCATAACGGAAACCCAGGCTGTCCGAGGCGATAAGCGCCTTCAACTCGGGTATGAAAACGACAATATTGCCGGGTGAATGGCCGCCGACGGAAATAAAACTCAATGTCACGCCTCCCAGGCTGATTTCGTCCCCGTCTCCGGCGATCCTGCATCCCTCCAAAGACGGCGCCGTATCAAGAGGAGAATGAACGGAACGGATTCCCCTGGCGGCCATGAAGTCGGTCATATAGAGATCTTCATCAACCAGCGATTTTGCTACCCTGGGGTGAGCGACGAATTCCGGCGCCCCTTTTCCCGCGACAACGGCTGCCTCAGGGAAGGCTTTCCTGATGTTGTTTAACCCGTTGATATGGTCAACATGCGGATGAGGAACAACCAGGTAGTCCGGCTTTGCATCAATCCCCGACAGTTGCCTGACGGCTTCGTCCGTCGTTGCCGAGATCCCCATTTCGATCAGGGCGGATGCCTTTTCTCCCCTGACAAGGTACTGGTTGAAGAAGGGATTGCCGATAACGTATAAACGATCCGCAAGGGCGGCAGGAAAGAATTGGCGGTCATGGAGTTCAGTATTCATGGCTTTTCTTCTCTATGGCTGAAAAGGATTACGGTCTTTCTGCAGAATGACATACTGTGTTTCCCTCTTGAATAAGAAGGCACTGCAAGGCCGCTTGCTTATACGATTTGCGTACCAATATAAGTACACCGTGTCAAGTTTTCTGTCTTGGAACAGCCCCGGCAATTCGCTGACTGCGATGTCAACGGCCGTGAAATTGTCAATGAAAAATAAAGCTTGAAAGAGTCGTACAATACAGACTATCATTTGATATCTTAGAAGTTGTCTAATTATTGACCCAAAGAAAAAATGTGATCACCGGATGAGAAAATAGACATGCCGGGAGTAAAACCTGCAGAACAGCCGGCAGCTTTTATAATGATGATACAACGGGGGGAAATATGACAGAACCGGTAAACGTCAAAGCACTCTTTCTCGGACCCAAGTCGGAGAACTACAGCTTCTTTAAGGAAATGCTCAACTATTTGATGGATGATCACGCTGAGTGGCGCCGTTATTTCCATCCTCAAGACGCCCCGGTGGTGACCGCAGAGGAACAGGGCAGCCGGGAGTTTACAGATACGATCCAGAAGACACGCGAGGCTTTGGTAGAACTGGCCGGGCGTCTTCAGGTAAGTTCCAATCCCTGGTTTTCGCCCCGCTACCTCGGGCATATGAACACCGACACCCTCATCGCCGCCAACCTCGGCTACATGCTGACTCTGCTGTACAATCCCAACAATTGCGCCTATGAAGGATCACCGGTGACGACCGCGCTGGAGATTGAAGTTGGGCGCCAACTGGCCGGTCTCATGGGGTACGATGAGGATAGGGCGTGGGGCCACATTACATCAGGGGGGACCGTGGCCAATTATGAAGGACTCTGGATGGCGCGTAATCTGAAATCGATTCCTCTGGCGGTCAGGGAATGCCTGCCGGAACTTGTGGAAGGCCTTGATGAATGGCAGCTTCTCAACCTTTCAACGGGAGCGATCCTGGACATGGCCGACAAGGCAAAAGAGGCGGGATGCTTCGACAAACTGCGTCAGTGTTCCGTTCGCGGCACAGGAATGAAGGGAATAAATCTTGGAAAGGTTCTGGTCCCGCAGTCGAAACACTACTCCTGGACAAAGGCAGTGGACATATTCGGCATCGGCCAGGACAACCTGGTTTTCGTGCCGGTGCGCGAGGATTATAGGATGGACATATCGGCTCTCGAGAAAATCATTGACGGCCTGGTTGCCGAACGCACGCCGATCCTCGCCGTGGTGGCTGTAGTAGGCACCACCGAAGAGGGGGCAGTGGACGAGATCCACAAAATCATCCGCCTGCGGGAGCATTATGCCGCCCTAGGCGTATCCTTCTACGTTCACATCGATGCCGCCTACGGCGGTTACGCCCGCACTTTGTTCCTGGACGAAGAAGGGCAATTTATGGATTTCGAAGATCTGGAGAAACATCATGCTGACCGGAGCATCAGCCCGGGGGAGGACAACTGGCTCAACAGAGAGGTTTACGAGGCCTTCAAGGCGATGCCCCGGGCCGATTCGATAACGGTTGACCCCCACAAACTGGGCTACATCCCCTACGCAGCGGGCGGCATTGTTGCAGCCGACCGCAGGGTCATCGATTTGATTTCCTACTTCGCAGCCTATGTCTTTGAGGAGAGCCGCGACAACCCCATGCTGCTGGGGAGCTACATCATGGAAGGTTCCAAGGCCGGTGCCGCCGTCGCCGCTGTCTGGATGGCGCATCACGTCGTTCCGCTGAACAGGGAAGGCTACGGGCGGATCATCGGTGACAGCATTGAAGGCGCCTACCGTTTTTATCGCGCCCTCATGAATGCCTATCCTCTCCGTGTGGCAGGCCGCAGCTTCGAGGTAATCCCTCTTACGCGGCCGGACATCAACATCGTTGATTATGCCTATCACGAGATCGGCAATAGCAGCCTGGAGGCGATGAACCGTCTGAACGAGGCGATTTTTGAAAAGTGCTCTTACAAGTCGGGACCGCTTTACAGAAACAGCTTCATAACATCGAAGACCTCTCTGACGCACGAAGAATACGGCGATACGCCCCGTGCCTTTGTGGCGCGCTTCGGCATTCCTGAAAGCGAATGGGAGCGCCTGCAGAGCGTTTATGTGCTGCGGTCATGCATAATTACGCCCTACCTCATGAGCCATACAACGTTCGAGGTGTATTGGGAGAACTTCATGCAGGCGATGGAGCATGCCATCGGCCGGATTTACGGACAGTAAACATGCCGTCCCGGACATACTTTTGTATTCGATGCGGTCGGCAGGTCAAAGTAATGCTGCATGGTACAAGTAATCATAAGGCACGAGGGAGAGATAATCATGCCGAAAATACTGATTGTATATCATTCGCAGACGGGAAACACTGAGAAGATGGCCCAGGCAGTGGCTTCGGGGGCGCAGCAGATTGAAAACACGGAGGTTGTTATAAAGAAGGCGGCGGATGCGACTCTGGACGATCTGCTGTCCGCCGACGGATTGGCAATCGGCACACCGGAGAACTTCGGATACATGTCGGGCATGGTGAAGGATTTTTTCGACAGGACATACGTCATGGCACAGGACAAGGTCTTCAGAAAACCATATGCGGTCTTCATCAGCGCCGGCAATGACGGCAGCGGGGCGCTGCGGGCGATGGAGCGGATTGCCCTGGGGTACAAGCTCAAAAAAGTATTTGAGCCGGTGATATGCCAGGGCAGGGTAACCGAGGAAGCGCTGGAAAAATGCCGTGAACTGGGCGGTGTCATCGCCGGCGGCTGTGCCATGGGCATTTTTTGAACATCATTCCCCGATGATTTTAACCAGGACTCTCTTTTTTCGCCGTCCGTCAAACTCACCGTAAAATATCTGTTCCCAGGGGCCGAAGTCTAACTGCCCGTTGGTTATGGCGACAACAACTTCCCTGCCCATTATCTGCCTCTTAAGATGAGCGTCGCCGTTATCTTCTCCGGTCCGGTTATGCCGATATTGTGAAACCGGTTCATGGGGTGCCAGTTTTTCAAGCCATTCGTCATAATCCTTATGAAGGCCTGATTCATCATCATTGATAAATACGGAAGCTGTTATGTGCATCGCGTTAATCAGTATCAATCCTTCTTTGATGCCGCTTTCGCGAAGGCAATCCTCAACTTCAGGCGTAATATTGAGAAATGCTCTCCTGGTCGGAATATTGAACCAGAGTTCCTTGCGGTATGATTTCATTTGTTCTATCCATTTTTTAGTAATTTATTTTTCGGAATGACAAAGGTAAAGATTGTCATTGCCGGGCTTGACCTGGCAATCCAGTAAGGCTCTGGATTCCCGCTTTCTCGGGAATGACAAGGACAAGCGAACCGTCACCCCACGCAGATTCCGGAAAACTTGGCTATGTTGTCGTCTTCGCCCATGGCAATCAGTTTATCCCCTTTCTCGATTACATAGTTGGCCAGAGGATTGAAAATCATCTTGCCCGAATCCTTTTTTACGGCAACAATAATCAGTCCGTAGCGCTGCCTGATATCAGATTTCTCCAGAGAAGACCCGATAAGCGATGATCCGTTGCAGACTTCAAGTTCGTCCATGCGAAGCTCGAGGCTTTGCCGTTTTGTCGAGATCTCGATGAAATCCAGCATGGCCGGCCTCAGGATGGCCATGGACATCCTCAACCCCCCCAGCGTGTAGGGCGACATGACGCGGTCGGCGCCTGCCCTGAGAAGGCGGCTTTCCGATGCCTCATCCTCGGAGCGGGACAGAATATAGACATTGGGATTGAGCTCCTTCGCAGTCAGTATTACATAAAGATTCTCAGCATCGGAGGGAAGAACGCAGACAACCCCTTTTGCCCTTTTTATTCCGGCTTCAATGAGTGTCTTGTCATGTGTTGCATCACCTTTATAAAAAACAAATCCATCGTCATTTTCGATCTTCTGGATTATATCCGGACTGCTCTCGATCATAACAAAACTCACCTTTTCTGCAGCCAGTTCCTTTCCGATCAGATAGCCGATACGTCCGCAGCCGCAGATGATGTAGTGATTATGCATCTTTTTTATCATTTTTTCAGACCTCCCCTTGCCCATGAGCATATTCAGGCGTCCCTCAACCATACTCTCCGCCAATTGACCGAATGTGTAAAACATTGTTCCTACGCCAAAGATAATCAGGATTACAGTGAACAGCTTGCCGGCATCGGTCTGGGGTGTTATATCGCCGAAACCGACAGTGGAAAGTGTTGTGATCGTCATGTAGATAGCATCAACGAAAGAAAGGCCTTCAAGGAGGTAATAGCCGGCGAATCCGGACAAACATACAAGGACAAGAAAACCAATGGCTATCTGCAGCCGATTTACCCGCTTCAAGTTGTTCCTCCCGTGCGATAAAAATGAATTATCAGCAAATAATCATTATCCTGCTAATTCGATTAGCTAAATCTTACACTGTAGCTTATTTCTCATATCTTTTGCATGAGGTCAAGCCGGCTTTTATCAAGTTGTCATTTGTCGTTGACATGGCATTGTCACTGTCCTATGCTGGCGCTTAAGAGAATCATAAATAATCACTGAACATTTACTGACCAAAATAATTGCGGCATCGCATGTCAGCGGTTTTCTGTGAAATAATCATGCAAAGGCTTTAACGGTTATAAAGAAATGACTACAAAGCTGCAAACCCCGGTTCATTCACTGATGCAGAGAACAGGAAACCTGTTAAAGAGCGCAGTGATGCGGATGCCGGGAAAAAAGGTGTCCGCCGTCATTATCTGCTTTCTGCTCTTCATGGCGTTGATACTGTCTGTATTGTCTTTTTATTTCGGTTCGCGCCTCAACGAAATAGTCAAAGCGGAAATTGAAAAGGCGCTGCCCGACATCTCCCGCAAATGGGGATTGTCGGTCAGCATAGGGGGGGTGGACAGCGGTATATTGTCCGGTCCGGTTATCAGGGATGTCCGGATCGGTTTTGAAAACGGCGGCAGGGCTTATCCCTTTATTTCCATACCCGAGCTCAGTGTGGACTATTCTCTGAGTTTTGCGCTGCCGTTTCGCCTGCGGATTTCAGGAGTAACGCTTACTGAACCTGTCCTGACCATTCAGGATGAAACATCCGATTCGCTATCCGGTCTGAAAAAGCTGCTTGCGGGAGGCGGGAAGCGGCAGGGAGAGGATCTGCTGAAGGGAGGAGCGGGGCGTTTTGTTTCCTTTGACCGGGATTTGCACATTGAATGGAAGAGGGCGAAGATATCCGTCTCCAGTGCATTGATGGGAGAGACGAGCCGTCCGTTGATAATCTCACGATGCAGAGGGACGTCAGAATATAACCTGGATACCCGGAGAGGGACACTGGATATACGCGGGCACATCGGGGAGAAGCTGGGAGAGATAACGCTGCACGGGGATATAAATGACGGAGAGATTAAAACTGAAATACAGGGAAAAAGCCTGAAACTGATAGAACTGGCTTCGTATCTGCCGAACTGGATTGTTTTCGCGGAGGATACCGTCCTGAACGGCCGGGTCAACATGGTGTTCAAGACGGGAGAAACAAGCAGGAAGGTCACATTTGAAGGAAATATGAACCGTTTGGGCCTGGATCATTGGCGCATAGCGGATAAGCCTTTGAAAAATATTTCTCTGCACGCCAGGGGCGTGCTCGGCTGGGATGAAGCGGCCAGAAACATAACAATAGATTCATCACAGTTAGGAATGGGGAAGGTTGCCGTGAATCTCGGAGGAACAATAGATTACAGGGGTAAACCGAAGATAGAGGTAAAACTGAGCGGTGAAAAACTCGATGTCAGGGAGATTCTGAAAGAGCTTCCCCGGGAGTTCATCCCGACGATATACGATGCCGATGTCTCCGGCCATATTAATATGAATGTGAGATTATTACTTGATCTGGAGGGCAGGCATGTTGATTTTGAACCGGATGTGGAGATAAATGACTTCCGCATCATAACATCCCCCAGGTCGGCCGATATAATGAAACTGAAAAAACCCTTTTTCCACAGGGCAAAAAAGAGAGGGAAGATCGTCAAAGAATTCTGGGTGGGCCCCGCCAATCCTGATTTCGTGCCCTATGACAGGATCGGCAGAAACGCCATCCGTGCGGCTCTTACCTGTGAAGACGGCAGATTCTTTTCCCACGACGGTTTTCAGATAAAGCATATCAAAGAATCAATGCGCCAGAATCTGAGGGAAAAAAGGTTTGCCAGAGGCGCTTCGACGATATCGATGCAGACGGCGAAAAACCTCTTCCTTTCGGGGAACAAGACGATTTCCCGCAAGTTTGAAGAGATGCTGCTCACGTACGCAATGGAACAGGAAATAAGCAAGGAAAGAATACTTGAGATATACATGAACATTATTGAGTGGGGTCCGGATATCTACGGCATCGGCCGTGCGTCAAGATACTACTTTGACAAAAAGCCGAAGGACCTGACGCTGCAGGAGGCGGCGTTTCTCGGATCGATAATCGCAAATCCGGTTCGTTATCATTACATGTACAGGAACGGCGAAGTAAGCGACCACTGGTCCGGTTATATAGCGCTGATCATATCAAAGATGCATGCCGACAGGAGCGAGGTCGAGTCGATACAATCGTACAAGCCGGAATTCGGCTGGGTGCGCAGGAAGCGCCTGCAAAATGAAAGAAAGATGGAAGAGGCGGCAAAGTCGAAAGACGGAAAGGATGTTGTGAAAAAAGAGGAAATGCCGATATAGTATCCACGTTTACTAATCCCTTGCGCCAGTTTCGTTGTCTGTGCGCAAAGAGTTTTCCTCGGCTCAGAATATTTTTTCGACAGAAGCCGCAATCACTCCTCAGGCCCTGCCTGATGAAAAAATATTTAATTCGCCGCTGCAAACCCCTTGCGCAGAATTTGAAAGTTCCTATCCGGAAATCGAAAGCTCAGGCATCCGAGGTTTCCGGATGCATCCCGCCTAGGTATTTTTGTCACCGTGTTTTTTGCTTCTCTTTACATGCTTCTTGAGAAACTCCAAAAGCCTTTCACGATAAACAACAGCAAGAACAAACAAGATTCCGCTTACAACGGAAATCACAATCAGCGCCGTGTACTGATCGTTGCGGGCGCAACTGCCTGACACGGAAAGCAGCGCGGTGCCCATCAGCCTGCCTATCGTTGATATCGTGAGGAATTCCCACACGGGCATGTGGCTGACCCCCATGATGTAGCAGAGATAATCCTTGGGAAAACCGGGTATCAAAAAAAGCAGAAATGAGACGACGGCGCCCTGATGCTCCATGAAATAGTCGTATTTTTCAATAACCTCCTTCTTTACGACCTTTTCCACCAGAGGCATGCCGAAGAATCGGGAGAGCATGAAAGCCAGCCATGAACCCAGGGTGAGGCCGATTGTCGAATAGAGGGTGCCCAGTATAGGGCCGTATATGTAACCGCCGATAAGCCCGGTTGCCTCGCCGGGAATGGGAGCAGCAATAACCTGTGCGATTTGCAGCAGGATAAATATTACAACGGACAGAGGGCCGAACGATTCAACAAAGGCTATGGCCTTGTCCCGGTTCGTAAAGTAGATATGCAGGTCGAAGTGAAAAAAGAGCCAGCTTCCCAGAATAAGGAAGATAGATAAGAAAATAATTTTAAAGATAATTATGCGTCCGTTCATTTAATTTCCTGTGATCGGGACGCATCGCTGATTCGCGAGCCCCTCGATTCCTGTATTGCCGACAGATGATACAGCAGTTGACTGTTCGCTGACCGGCGGACAATATAACTTCACGGCATGATGGTCAACACTATTTTATCCCGGATTGCGCAATAGAACGTATAGGCACTTGGATAAGTGAATATTATCCTGGTCGAAGGGGTTTTCAAGCGTCGAATCAAATATTTTTCCTGTGAAAAATATTCTGAGCCGAGGGAAGCCTCTTTGACCGGGATAACAGAGGGTATTACGTCCTTATCTCGTAATCTGGGTTTATCTTTTCGCGGAATCCGCTCTCTTTCTCATGTTTCTCTAGCATAATTGAGTTCAGGAATCTATACATTCAGATTCTTCGTGGTCTCTGAGACAGAGATGCGCAGATAGCGGAATTGATGAGCAGCCGTTGTATAGTTGTCCCGTCCATTGAAGTACTCATAATAGTACTTCATTACGCCGGATAACAATCCGACCGCTGATTCCGGTACCATACAACATGAAAATGTGGTAGCTCATGTGCAGAAAAAAGGAGACGGAGGGAGCATGCCGGGAATGTTTGAAATATCGGTAGAAACTCATTTTTCCGCTGCACATTCGCTGAAAGGCTATCAGGGCGACTGCGCTGAAATTCATGGACACAATTGGAACGTGGAAGTTTTTGTAAGGTGCACAAAGCTGAACGAAATAGGCATCGGAATCGACTTTCGGGATGTAAAAAGGGCAATCAATGAGCTTATGGAAAGCATCGATCATACCTATCTTAATGAACACCCCGGCTTTGCGGACAGCAATCCGACTTCTGAAAGCGTCGCCAGATATATCTACATGAAACTCAGCGCAAAGCTCAACAGCGATGTTGTTAAGGTTGCGAAGGTAAAAGTATCGGAAACCAAAACCACCGCGGCATGTTACTGGGAAGAGTAGATGCTGAAAGTAAATGAAATATTTTTCAGCATCCAGGGCGAGTCTTCGTATGCGGGGCTTCCCTGCGTCTTTATACGCCTCACGGGCTGCAACCTGAGATGCTCGTACTGTGACACAAAATATGCCTATGCAGAAGGCGAGGACATGGCCGTTGAAAAGGTGCTGGAAAAGGTGCGTTCCTATGGACGCCGGCTGGTGGAGATTACCGGCGGTGAGCCGCTTGTTCAGAGTGCGACGCAGTATCTGATCAAATGCCTGCTCAATGAGGGATATGATGTATTGCTGGAAACAAACGGCAGCATCGATATCGCCGTTGTTGACGACCGCTGTGTAAAAATTATGGACATAAAGTGCCCGTCAAGCGGCGAGGCCGAAAAGAACAACCGTGACAATCTCCGAAGGCTTTCCGAAAATGACGAGATCAAATTTGTGATCGGGGACAGGAATGATTTCGATTATGCGAAGGAGATGCTTCGATGCATCGAAAAGGAGAATCCTCGTGTTACAAAAATGTTGTTTTCGCCCTTGCATGGTGAATTAAATCCGGAAACACTTGCCGGATGGATAATGACGGACAAACTCAATGTCAGACTCCAGCTTCAAATGCACAAGATAATCTGGGGAGAAGGCGCCAGGGGCGTGTGACTGAATAAAGCATTCAGAAAAGACTTTCATGGCAAGAAATAATTGACCGGGAAAGAGAGAAAGTAGTAGTATCATCGGCAGCAAGCTCAGGGAAAAACAACGGCCCTGCAACCGCAGGTAAAAAAGTATATCCGATTCAGAATCGGAAAATAAGGAAAGGTAATTATTCTTATGGCACAGGACAACTCTTCTTCCACCCCGTCGGATTTCATCAGGGACATCATCAACGAAGACTTGAAAAACGGAAAACATGAAGGGCGCGTAGCCACGCGTTTTCCGCCGGAACCCAACGGTTATCCTCACATCGGGCATGCCAAGTCCGTTTGCCTGAATTTCGGAATCGCCGCACAGTATAGAGGCACCTGCAATCTGCGCATGGACGACACCGATCCGGCAGGCGAGAGCATGGAGTACGTGGAATCGATCATCCGTGACGTGAAGTGGCTCGGCTTTGACTGGGAGGACCGCCTTTACTACGCTTCGGACTACTATGAGCATCTGTATGATTTTGCCGTCAAGCTGATCAAACTGGGTAAGGCCTTCGTCTGCGACCTCAACGCCGAGGAAATGCGCGAGCACCGGGGCAGCTTTACTGAGCCGGGGAAAGACAGTCCTTATAGAAACAGAGCCGTCGAAGAGAATCTAGATCTGTTTGGAAGGATGAGGGCAGGAGAGTTTCCTGACGGCAGCCGGGTCTTGAGGGCGAAGATCGATATGGCCTCGCCCAATATTACCATGCGCGATCCGGTCATGTACCGCATCAAAAAGGAAACGCATTACAGGACCGGTGACAAGTGGTGCATCTACCCCATGTACGATTTTGCGCACTGTCTCTCGGATTCTCTGGAGGGGATAACACATTCCATATGCACCCTGGAGTTTGAGAACAACCGGCCGCTTTACGACTGGTTTATCGAGGCGGCGAAGGTCGAGCATCGTCCTCAGCAGATCGAATTCGCCAGGCTTAATCTGAGTTACACAGTATTGAGTAAAAGAAAGCTGATCGAGCTTGTGGAGAAAAAAGTGATTGCCGGCTGGGACGATCCGCGCATGCCGACGATTTCAGGCCTGCGCAGGCGGGGATACACGCCGGAGGCGATACGCGACTTCTGTGACCGCATCGGCGTGGCGAAAAACGACAGCCTTGTCGATGTTGCGCTTCTGGAAAACTGCCTGCGAGAAGATCTCAATGAAAAGGCGCCGCGTGTGATGGCCGTACTCAGACCGCTGCGCGTGGTGATAGACAATTATCCGGAGAATCAGGCGGAAGAGTTCGACTCTCCCTATCATCCCAAGAAACCGGAGATGAGTTCGCGCAAAGTTCCTTTCTCAAAAGTCCTCTATATTGAAGAGGAAGACTTCATGGAGAACCCTCCCAAAAAGTTTTTCCGCCTGGCGCCCGGCAAAGAGGTCAGGCTGCGCTACGGGTATTTCATCAAATGTGTAAGTGTTGTAAAAGAGAATGATAAAGTGAAAGAGGTGCACTGCACCTATGATCCGGAAACGCGCAGTGGATTTGCACCGGACGGCAGGAAGGTAGATGCCACCATCCACTGGGTATCGGCGGAGCATTCCATACCTGCCGAGGTGCGGCTTTATGACAGGCTTTTCAATGTTCCCGATCCCCTGGCGGGAGACGACGACTATATCAGGCACTTGAACCCCGGATCACTGGAGATACTGAAATCGTGCAGGCTGGAACCAAGCCTCGACGGTGCCCGCCCGGGCAGTCATTATCAGTTCGAAAGGCTGGGATATTTCTGTGCCGATGCCGTCGATTCATCTCCGCAGTTGCCGGTCTTCAACAGGGCGGTCAGTTTGCGCGATTCGTGGGCTAAGGCGGCAGACAAGAAAAAATGAAAGATCAGTGGTGGGCTGTTTTAATCTTCTGCGTGAAATAAAGGGACACGAGAGTAAGGCATGCGCCGATGATGAAGGGTGCTCTCCAGTTCAACATCCACAAGCTTCCCCCGATCAGCGGAATAACTATTGCGGAGATATGATTGATAGTGAAACCTACGGCGGTGCTCTGAGCCAGATCCTCCGGATCGGCTGTTTTCTGAAGATACGTATTTATGCCGATGGCAAAGTTGAAAAAAATGCTGTCGAGGATATAAAGGGCAACCGCCACCCAGGCATTTTCGATGAAGGCATAACCGAGAAACAGGACAAACAGGCTGGCGCTTTCAAGAGAAAGAACAACCCGCTCCCCATATACGTTTATTGCCCTGGAAATATATCTGTTGGTCAGATAGGTCAGTGCATAGTTGATGACATAGATGCCGGCAATGGTGCTGACACCCAGTCTGTATTTCTCGACCAGAAGGAAGATTGCAAACACTGTGAATATCTGCCTTCTGGCTCCGCTTAAAAAATTCAGTATATAGTAAAGAATGTATTTTCGCCGCAGGACGAGTCTGTTCTGGCGGGGCAGGTCATGGGTGTCCGCCGGGTTCTGATACAGCATGTAAAATCCCGTGGCTGAGATGAATATCCCCAGAATCAGAAAATTAATATGATACGGGAGAAAGAAGGAAAGCCCCCAGATGATCGTCCCGACGGTAATATTCGCCAGTGCGCCGTACCCGCGGAGCCTGGCAAATACCACAGGGGCTTCCTGCTTGTCGAAATACTGGACTGTCAGTGACTTGTTGGTTGTTTCGAAGTAATGAAACCCGATTGACATGATGACGGTCGTCATCAGCAGGCCGGGGAAGGTGGTAAAAAAACCGGTGGCACCGATTCCGATTCCCAGCACTACAACCGACCAGGCCGATAGCCGGTGCTCCTTCATGATCAGCAATACATAAATGACCGTAAATGTAAGAAAGCCCGGAATTTCCCTTACTGCCTGTGCGACGCCGATCTGAAAGCCGTTTACGCCGACTATCTCTTTTGCGAAGTTGGTAAATAACGCCATCCATCCCTGTAGTCCGGCGCTTGCGCATATCACAAGCACCAGCAGGTATGTATACATCGGCTTGTCTTTAAAAGTTTCCATTTTTTATCGATTAAGATGAAACCGCCGGCGGGCTTTTTTTCGGCCGTGAACAGCCGTAGAAAAGCGGTTGCACGGAAGGATACCGCTAAGTCGAGAAAGCTCCGTAACCGGAATACCCGTTATGGGATCGGCAGTGTCTATAGTGAACGGTAAAAATAGAGAGACATTCCACAGGTGTCATTGTGAAGCGAAGTAATCTCATGAAATTGCCGCCCCCGATCATGTCGAGGGCAGGCTCTGTTTCACGCATCGCAATGACGACTTTATCAAGCTGTTCATTATAGCAGGCAAAATGTACCGATATCAAATATGCCTTCCGGATATATCATACGGCTTTCGAAATGCGGCACGGAAGATTCTTCAGATTGGGGGTTCCGAACTCCCTGCCGAGCTTGCTCATGGAAGTCAGCATATTGAAGTTCGATTTCTGCCAATCGTATTGCTTTGCCGGATCTCCTTCGGGAAACCACCAGCCCAGTGCAGCGCTGACGACTCCGGGATGAATGATGTCGGTGACGGAAGCGCGCTGCACGATCGAGCCATGCTTTGTTTCGATGAGGACATTGTCGCCGTCCTTGATTCCGTATTTTGCCGCCGTATCGGGATGTATCTCAACCAGAGGATCGGGCTGCTTTTCACGGAGTTTCTTTACCCATCTGTAGGATGACAGCAGAAAATAACGGCTCTTGGCGCTGATAACCAGCAGCGGGTATTCCGGGTCGTCGGCTTCCGGAGGGCCGCTGAATTCAGGCAACGCCTTGAGTTTGAATTTGTCCGCCGTACTGAGGACAAGCTCCACTTTTCCGGTAGGTGTGCCGAATCCCTTTTCTTCATAAGCACGGAACCGGTCCGGCCCTTTGAGATAGCCCTTCTCGACAAACTGCCGGTAGGTCAGTCCGGCGGGACGCACCACGTCTTCCAGAAATTCTTCGTGGTTTTCGTGCCATAGCTCCGGCGGGGAGACCCGTTTGCCCAGTTCGTTCATGATCTTCATATCAGGCCAGCATTCTTCAGGAGGGTCGACAATCTTGGGGCGCGCCACAATCATACCGTGACCGATGCCGTAATGGCCTATGTCGTTCATCTCGTATTGATGTGCCACCGGGAATACTATATCCGCCATCGCTGCGGTCGGCGTCATGAAGATATCGGCTACCGCCACAAACTCGAGTTTTTTGAACGCCTCGCAGGTCGCTTTGCTGTCCGCCCATGCCACCATAGGGTTTGTGCACATGCCGTAGTAGCCGCGAACAGGGTAGGGTATGTCTTCGAGAACGGCCTTGCGGAAATATGCTGGTGCTATAGTCATCAGTCGCGGTATGACGCGATGGTGGGCGCTGATCATGTCTTTTCTTTTGTCGGGGATCAGGTCGGCCCTGACAAACGGTCCCAGTCCCATGATTTTGGGATCGCGGGCGTTCACGTTTCCTCCCGGCACTTCCAGGTTGCCGCAGATGGACATCAGGCAGGCCAGGGATCTTACGGCGTCGAAGGCGTTGACATCGTGTTCAATGGCGTTTCCCCATTGAAGGGCTGCCGGTTTTGCCTCTGCGTACATCCTTGCCGCTTTACGGATATCTTCGGCAGGCACCCAGGTAATTCCCGAGACCTTCTCCGGAGTATATGATTTCACATGCTGCGAAAGCTCTTCAAATCCATGGGTGTATTTTTCCACAAAGTCATGGTCATACAGGGACTCTTCGATGATGACATTCATTATTCCCAGCGCAAGGGCCTGAACCGTACCCGGACGCAACTGAAGCCAGAGGTCTGCCTTCTTTGCGAGTTCAATCCTGCGCGGATCGACGACTATCAGCTTGGCGCCGTTCTTTAGCTGGTCGTTGAGCAGACTGTTAATCTGACCCTCTTCGTTGGTGGAGGTCATGTTGCTTGCCCACATGAAGACAAGTTTCGTCGGATTGTGGAAGTCCGCTACAGGATAGAATCCGCACGTGTGAATGCCGGTGACCTCTCTGGGGGCATGGCATACGTCCTGGGAGGCGATTACGTTGGGAGAACCGAAGATGTTGGCCAGCCGGATCAGGACGAAATGCTCAAGGCCTTTGGGCATACCGACTCCGAAGCCGACACCCCTGGCGCCGTGCTTTTCCTTTATGCGCATTAGGCCTTCTGCCGTTTCGGACAGCGCCTGTTCCCAGGAAATGCGTTCCCACTTTCCTTCGCCCCTTTCACCTTTTCTTTTGAGAGGATATCTAAGACGGTCGGGATGTGTAAGACGTTCCGCAGAAACACGTCCCTTGAAGCAGGTGTAGCCCCTGTTTAAATATCCGTCGGGATCGCCCTTGATCTGGACGATCGTATTGTCTTTTACGCCCACGAGCAGTGCACAGCCGCCGTGGTCCATCCTTGCACAGTGGGTTTTTTCCCAGCGAATGTCTTCCTTTGCCATAATAATCTCCTGTATATTGATTTAATTGGTTCTTCTCATTATTTACGGGCATCGACCATCTTCACGGACTCTGTCAGCGTTGTAAGAAACAGAACACGACATTGTGAGAAACGAAGTGTTGAGCCTGCCCCCGACCTGATCGGGGGTGGCAATCTCATGAGACTGCCGCGTCGGGCTAACGCCCGCCTCGCAGTGACAAATAATGAGCTGTTGCTTAGGAGGTCGATTATACGGATAGAAACAGTGAAGAAATCCATATGTAGAATTCTCATCTGTAACTAAAGCATGGGAAGATTATACAGGAAAAAACACCTGCCGTCAATTCATCTGGATGGAAGAGACCACCAGGGAAAGAGAGAGGACGACCAGGATGGCAACAGTTGCCCAGGAGAGGGAATTCATGAACCTGCCGTTGACATATTCCCCCATGATTCTTCGGTCATTGACGAGCAGCAGCATGAAGATAAGAATAAAGGGAAGCAGGATGCCGTTTACAACCTGTGAGTAGTACATTATCTGAATAAGCGGGGCATTCGGCAGAAGTATAAAGCCTGCCCCCAGAAGGATCATCAGGGAGTACATGCCGTAAAACTGCGGGGCTTCGACAAAGCGATGATCAAGTCCAGATTCCCACCCGAAGGCCTCGCATACGGTATAGGCGGTCGACAGGGGCAGAATGGAAGCGGCAAAGAGAGATGCATTCAAAAGGCCGAAAGCGAAAAGCCAGGTGCAGTATTCGCCGGCCAGCGGTTTCAACGCCAGAGCCGCATCCTTGGCTGTTTCGATTTTGATCCCGTTCTGGAAAAGCGTAACGGCGCAGATCATGATAATGAAAAAAGCTACGACGTTGACGGTAATGGATCCGAATATTACGTCCAGACGCGTGTAGTGATAGTCTTCCGCTTTAAGTCCCTTGTCCACCACCGACGACTGAAGGTAGAACTGCATCCAGGGGGCTATGGTGGTTCCGATGATGCCTATCGCCATGGTAATAAACCCGGTGTCGAACTTGAGTGTCGGCGTGACAAGAGCTTTGCCGACCGTGTTCCAGTCGGGCTTTCCCATGAACCCGGAGATGATGTAGGCAATATAGAAGACGCAAGCGTAGAGAAACACCTTCTCCACGGATTTGTAACTGCCCTTGACTACCAGCCACCAGACAAGGAAAGCGGATACGGGCACAGACGCATATTTACTGATGCCGAATATTTCCAGACTGGCGGCTATGCCGGCGAATTCCGATACGGTGTTTCCCAGATTCGCGAAGAACAGCGCCATCATGAGGTAGAAAGTGGCTTTCGCGCCGAAGCGCTCGCGGATCAGATCGGAGAGACCCTTGCCGGATACGACCCCCATCCTGGCGCTCATCTCCTGTATGATGATAAGTACTACTGTTATGGGAATAAGTATCCAGAGAAGTGTTAATCCGTAGTTGGCTCCGGCTAGTGAGTAGGTGGTTATGCCGCCGGCATCGTTGTCGACGTTGGAGGTGATTATTCCGGGGCCGATGAGGGCGAAAAAAAGCGCAAAAGAACGCCAAGCGCCTCTGTTAGAGAGCCGCGCAAGCAGACCTCTGCTTTCTGATACCGCCGGATTGTCAGGCATCTACTGCCCCCGCCCTCGTCCATAATATTTATCGACTCCAGTTAAGAAAACAATTATTCCGCATCCGGAACTGCCGGATGGAACCGAAAACGAAATTTAAGATGTTAATTTAAATTGGCTGCTGCCTGAGAATGCTGTTAAATAATAGCCGGAAAAATATAGAAAAGCCTATGAACCTTTTTTTCTCCGGCGTCAAGACTTATTTGCCGAGTTCCGGGGCGACAATTTCCAGAAGATTCTTAAAATCGATAACGCCCTTGATCCTGTTCTCATCGTCTGTAACCGGGACTGCCACAACGCCGTATTTTGCGAAGGTCTCGGCGATGCTTTCCTTTTCCTCTTCAATGCCGACGGCTACAATCCTCGTGTCCATAATATCGGCAAGAGGGGTCTCAGGTGTTGACGCCAGCAGTTCTCTGATGCTGACCACGCCCAGAAGATGCTCGGCTTGATCGATCACGTAGATGTAGTAGATCATCTCCATCTCTTCCGCCTCTCGTCTTAACGTTTCCAGGGCTTCCCCCGCGGTTACCGAGCCGTAGAAACTGAGAAAAGCGGTTGTCATCAGGCCGCCCGCCTTTTCGTCGGGGTGGACGAGAAGCTCCTTGACGTCATCGGCGACATCCTGCTCCATCTCCTTGAGAATGACCTCCGCTTTGTCCCTAGGGAGATCGCCGAGCAGGTCGGCAGCCTCGCTCAATGACATCTCTTCTATGATGTCCGATGCCTGGGCTGCGCCCATGTCCTCAATCAGGCTGACCTGGATCTTGGGGTCGGTCTCTTCAAGAGTCTCCGCCGCCGTTTCCACATCGAGTGACTTGAAAACGGCCTTTCTCTGGTAGATGTCCAGATCCTCTATAATGTCGGCCAGGTCCGCGGGATGGATTGTGGACAGGCGGCTCTGAGTGATTTTAAGTCTCAGAAGGTCGGGTGTGGCAATGGGCTGAACGAACCTCCAGGATATGAACTGATCGGGAAGATCGTAATCGAAAAGCGCCTGCAGTAAAGCGAGAACCGCTTTCTCCAGCCCTACACGTCGCATCAGTCCCCTGAAGCCGACGTCCACGTGTACCAGATGGAGGCTGTCTCGTGCCTTGAGGAACTGAAGGTCGTTGACGCGGCGTACCTTTGCGCCGTCGGTGTCGACGATCTGTTTATCAAGCATTGCGTCTTTGAGCAGAAGCTCGTAGTCCAGCAGCTCTCTGATTGTGAAAGTCGCGGTGCCGGCATCATTAAGGATGAAATGGCCGTTCCGGGGTGTAAATCTGTCCCAGGGAACGAAAGCGGTCCTGCCATTGTCTTTCGTGGTTATGACAATGTCTGTCACGACCGGGTACTGTTCAATCACATTGGCAACAAGGTCTATTACCTTGCCTGCCTGTTCTCCCCGGCTGTCGTAAACTTTGCGGTTCAGTATGTGGCTCAGATAAACGAAAGCCTCTGTCATTATTTCATCAGCCATGATCCGATGCCCTTCAGGATTTGCCCTGTTCCTTTTCTTTTGCTGTTCCGGCTGCCTCTTCCTGTTTCCTGTCCGGTTCAGACATCGCCCTTTTGAAATCCTTAATTCCCCTGCCTATGGCACCGCCGATCTCGGGAAGTTTCCCGGGGCCGAATATAACGAGGGCAATGATGAGAATGATGATCAATTCCGTCATGCCGATATTTCCAAACATTTTATCCTCCGTTATTGAGTCCGTGCGGGACAAGTTCAAGATCGTTCCGGGCGGTTTTCTGCTGGTGTACAGATGCTGCAGTTTCAAGGTGAATGGAGCTGATTCCGTTGTCCCGGGCGGGACAGAATCTAGCCGATAACCATAATCAATGCAAGGGGTAAAATGGCCTGCGGAGGCGGGGAGTGTTTCCGGAGACCTGTTTATCGGGCATGAAAACGGATCACAATGACGTCATTTTCCTTTAAAAGTAGTTTGTCGCTCATCCCGGCGTTCAATTCCAGGACCTGGTCTATTTCAGATTTCGAGACATAGTCGGGGCAATTCTCCGCATGGCATGGCAGGAGATTTCTATAGATTGTCTTTATCTTTCCGTGTGAAAGAAAGATAATGTCGAGCGGAATCAATACATCTTTCATCCAGAAATTCACCTGTTCGGGATGATCGTAGACGAAGATCATGCCCCTGTTTTCCGGCAGGCATGGGCGATACATGAGACCGCGGGCCCGTTCCTCCTCTGTTCTCGCAACTTCAAGTTCTATGGCTTTGCCTCTGATTTCTGCGCGGGCTGTTACGGGCAGGGTTTGCCACAGGGCTTTAGGCGAATTAACTGCCGCGTCCGGACAAAATCCTGCCGCGGGAAGGGATGCGGGGAACATTATTGCAAGGCAGGAAATGACAAGACCTGCAAAATATCTGAAACACAATTGAAAAAGCATGACGGCGTGTCCTTAAACAGGAAACGGCCCCTGAAATAAGCCGGATTACGGGGGCCGTAGAATATATTACGGGCTTGGAAGATTTTTATTTTAGTTTCCTGTCCTCGATCTGATCAACAACTTTTTTGTATTTTTCATGAATCATTTTTCTGTCGAATTCCCAGAACTCCT
Source organism: uncultured Syntrophaceae bacterium (assembly GCA_964558665.1). Taxonomy (GTDB): domain Bacteria; phylum Desulfobacterota; class Syntrophia; order Syntrophales; family PHBD01; genus CAZLFA01. The sequence goes on along the minus strand of CAZLFA010000003.1, from coordinate 24,255 downwards.
CCAGCATCTTGTCCTGCTCCTCCTTGCTGAAATAATCCAGGCAGGGATAGAAGAAATGCTTGTCCTCTTTTTCGATGTGCCTGGGATAAAATTCGGCAAGCTCGGCAAGCAGCCTGATAACTTCATCGGCCGTGTCTTCTCCCTGAAGGTACCTGTCCTTCGCATCGACGAGAGCCGCCACTTTTTTTCTGGAGATTATATGCTCCTGAACAAGCTCATCCATGATCTTTGCATGATCAGGCGTCAGTTGCTTCTTCCGGAGATCGCGAAAGAGGATGTCTTCCTCCTTGCCGTGGTGGGTCCGGTCCGCATACGTGCGTATGAAATCGACCGCAGTATCGATGAAGACCGTGTCTATCTTTTGATGCTGACTGATGCTGCTTATTTCGTCGGCAAATGACCGCAGCATTCTTTCAATCAGGCGATGTTCCCACATCATGGGGCCTATTGGTTTCATGGATCACCTCCTACAGTAAGATATAAATTGGGTTGTTTCCTCTACATCAAGGCTAACTGGTTTCCGTCCGGAAACCAAAAGTTTCAGCATCCAGGGTTTCCGGATGGACACTGAATCACCACCGGCTTCAAGCCGATGGGTTCAGCGGTCGCGTCGAATGAATTCGACTTTTTGCGACCGCTTAATAGAATATCTATAATGGCTCGTCCTCTTGAGGACTTCGCCTAACTTCTCTTCGCCTAAGGCGAGGGGTTTCAACCATCCCCGAAAGGGACAATAACCATGGACAACTTCCCTACATGTAAGTCATCCCTTGATCCGAGAACAACATCACAAATTTATCATACATAATTAATCTGATCACGACAATATAAAATGAGAGGGTAAAAGACTTATATATATGGTCAAAAAGGCGGTTTTTTCTTGACTGAAGTCGATTCTCTTTAGTATATGGCGACCGCCTGAATATAACAATCATCATCGGGTTTTCTGCGGAATCCGGAGATGGATTTAAATAAATTTAAGGAGAGTGGCATGAAGAAAAAAGTAGGTTCAAAAATTAATAAAGTTTCCGGTCTGAAGTACGACAAGAAACTGGCGGAACAGCCATTCGAATGGTGGGGGCCGACGCCTGACGAAGCTAGAAAAACCATGTCGGCCAAGTCCAAGGGCATGCATGACAAGAGAAAAACCCTAAAGCAGGCCGTGGACGTGTTTATAAGGGACGGAATCAACATCGGCATTGGCGGTTTTGTCAACACTCGTGTTCCCGTGGCTATCGTTCACGAAATAATACGCCACGGCGCCCGCGACCTGACTTTATCATTTCAATCCAATTCCATCTGTGCCGAACTTCTTGCCGGTGCAATGGTTCTCGACCCGGACCGCATTTCAATCAATCGGGTTGAACTGGCCTGGTGGGGTTACGAAGTCATCGGTATCGCTCCGCTGCTGAGGCATCTCACATCGAAGGGTATGATCAGGCTTGATGATTATACGAACTATGGAATGTCGGCAAGGTTTAAGGCTGCAGCCATGGGCATTCCATTCATACCCACAAGAGATCACGGCGGGTCCGATATGGAGCTTGTCAACCGCGGTACAATGGGCCAATGCCCGTTCAGCGGAAAAAATATATACATGGTGCCCGCGTGTCATCCTGATGTCGCCATTGTGCATGTAACTGCAGCGGATATGTACGGAAACTGCCGGATATTTGGCGCTCATTGTACCTGTCCGGAGATTACGATGGCTGCCGTCAGAAGCATCGTGACGACGGAAAAAATCATCCCTAATGAGAATATACGTACATATCCGAACCTGACGGAGATCCCCTATGCCGCCGTTGACGCACTTGTTGAGCAGCCTTATGGTGCCTACCCCGGCGCATCATATGGTTCTTACTGGTTTGACATGGAGCACATCCTGAAGTTCCGCTCGATATGCGATGAATTCCGCAAGACCGGCAAGAAGGATGCCCTGAAAAAATACTATGACGAATATATATTCGGATGCGAAACATACGACGATTTCCTGGACAAAATATCATACAAGAAACTGAGACAGCTCCGGGATATGGATGGCGGGCAACCGATTATTCTGTCGTAAAAAACAAATACGAAAACAAGGAGGATTTATACATGCCTGAATATACACCATTTGAAATGATAGCCTACACGGGATCGAGAGTATTAGAGGATGAAAAAATAGTCTTTGTGGGAACCGGCTTGCCTATTATTGCGTCTATGCATGCCCAACTCACCCATGCGCCGAACCTGGCCATGATTTTTGAATCGGGTCCGCTGAGTCCGGTCCTGGAAATGGGAATGCCTCTTTCCGTCGGCGATACAAGAGCCTGTCGAAAGGCCTGCTACCTTAAAGGCCTGAGCGCCGTGTTTGAATTGACCCAGCGGGGCTATTCCGACTATGCATTTATAGGGGGCGCGCAGATCGACATGTACGGCAATGTGTGCTCCACTTTTGAAGGGGGCGATTACAACAAACCGCAAACGCGCTTCCCGGGCAGCGGGGGGGCCGGGGCAATGGCAGCCAACTGCGAAAAATCGATTATTATCATGGCGCTTGAGAAAAGAAGATTCGTGGATAAAGTCGAATTTCTGACCAGCATCGGCTTCGGGGATGGATCGGCCGATTATCGTGAAAAGGCAGGCGTCATGGGAGAGGGACCTTATCGGGTAATAACCAATCAAGCTCTTTTCGGTTTTGACAAGAAGACAAAAAGGATGGTCCTGTTGGAAGTGCTTCCCGGCAAGACCGCAAAAGAGATACAGGAACTGGTCAGTTTCGATTTGCTTGTTTCTCCTGACCTTAAGGAAATGCAGGAACCCGCTGCCGAAGACCTGCGCCTGCTGCGCGAGGAGTGTGATCCCGACGGTTACTTCCTGAACAGAAAGGTTAAATAGTCCGAAGAGACGTACATCATAAAAGGAATGCAGCCGCCATTCTGAAGACAGGTGTATGAATCGGTCGGGAATTGCCGCGACTTGAGACGCTTGATGCCTCATTGCTGAAAGGCGATGGTCTACCCGGCAATATTAAAAGCCCCTGAACAGTTTTCTGTTCAGGGGCTTGGTTATTGAATAAAAGCACATTAAGACACTTCACAGAGAAACGTTTTTGCGGACTTGACAACGTTTTATTTCTGTATAATTTGGTTTAAAAAAGGGTTCTGTATTGATGTCTGTTATTGAGACAATAAAAAAAAGGGTATCCTGCAGAACGTATCAAGAAAAACAGGTTGATCAGGATGCGAAGATCCTGTTGGAAAATTTTCTCAAAACGAATACCAAGGTACCTTTCGGCAGCAGGCTGCGGTTCCGCCTGCTCGACTTGTCGGACATGGAGAGGTCGGAGTTGAAGGGCCTTGGTACATATGGAGTAATTAAAGGGGCTTCGCTTTTCATCGCCGGAGCTGTAACCAAGGGTCCCATGGCCATGGAGGATTTCGGTTATGCTATGGAGAGAAACGTCCTTGAGGCAACCGAACTGGGACTGGGAACCTGCTGGCTGGGCGGTACTTTCAACAGAAGCGGTTTTGCAGAAAGAATGGAGCTTGCCGGCGATGAAGTCCTCCCTGCAATTACCCCTGTCGGTTATGCCAGTGCGAAAAAGTCGGTAACCGACCGGCTGTTTCGTTTCACCGCTGCATCGCATACCCGTAAATCCTGGCAGGAGATGTATTTCCACGGTGACTTAAATACGCCCTTAACGATCCTGGAGGCAGGCGCGTACGGGGATGTTCTTGAGGCGGTGCGGCTGGCGCCGTCAGCATCCAACAAGCAGCCGTGGAGAGTTATGATGGAAGAAGAGGGCAGTCGCTTTCACTTCTTCCTGAAGAGGACGCCGGTTTACGACAAGCTGTTCCAGGGCATCAGTCTGCAGAACATCGACATGGGCATTGCCATCAGCCATTTCGAAATGGCGGCTGCGGAAGCAGGGTTAAACGGGGCATGGAAAATACAGGAGCCCGATATTGCGGCAAACGGCGCGGAGTATATCGTTACCTGGAACGAAAATGGTTAAAGAGCAAATAAATAACGCACGTCATTTTTACGGGCTGCATTAGACCTGTCTTTGAAAAGTCCGGAAAAGAAAGAAAAAGACACCGGATTATTTAGGTGTTGTTAAGGTTGTCTGTTTCAATAATGTGTGATAAAAGTAACTATGAAATTCATTAACCGCTGATGCGGGAAAGGAGAAAAGATCATGGCAGCAGATGACTGGATCAAAGGGTTAATTGTCGGTGGCTTGATAGGTGTCGCACTGGGAGTTCTCTACGCTCCGAAAAGCGGCAAAGAGACGCGCGAGGATATATGCAGATCAACTGAGGAACTGCTTGAGAAAGCAAAGGAGCAGTACGAGCAGGCCAAGCAGAGAATGGACTCGCTCGCCGGCAAAGGCAAGGAATCATACGAAGAAAACAAACAGAGGTTGAAAAAGGCCATTGAAGCCGGTGTCGAGGCATTCAAGGAAGAGAAGGCCGGAACCACACAGGCATAATCAGCTTAATCGAAAATTTGTTTGAAGTATCTTAAAACCCGGCACTGCATTATGATTGCCGGGTTTTGTCATGGTAAAGAATCAAAAACCCTGAATAATCATTTTCCTTATCAAGGGTTGACTGCAATGAAGATGTGGAGCGGAAAACGCATCGGTCTGGCATTGGGAGGCGGCGGAGCCAGGGGATTTGCACACATAGGCGTTCTCAAAGCCTTTGAAGCCGTGGAAATCCCGATAGACATAATTGTCGGCACCAGCATGGGCGCTATTATCGGAGCAGCTTATGCCTGCGGGATATCGCCCTCGGCTCTGCGTGAAAAAGTGAACGGCTATCTCGCCAGCCCGGAGTTTCTGGAATCACCGATCATGGCGATATCCGAATCGCCTGTCCCGGATACAAACAAATGGTCTGACCGCATCAAGAGGTTTCTGAAAGGGCGGTTTTATATGGCGCGTACCATGTTTAAGCCGGGCCTTATACCCGCCGATGAGTTCAAGGCGATAATAGACTACTTTGTCCCGGACATAAACATAGAAGAGACGAAAATTCCCTTTAGAGCAGTGGCGACAGACCTGCTGACCGGCGATAAGATTATTTTTTCTGAGGGCTCGCTGCGCAAGGCGGTACTGGCCAGTTGCGCAGTGCCGGGAGCGGTAGAGCCGATAAAGGAAGGAGAACGCCTGCTGGCGGATGGGGGCGTTGTAAGTCTGGTGCCTGTTCATGCCGCCCGGGAAAGCGGGGCTGAAATAGTGATTGCCGTTGTTGTTGATATCGATATCCGTCTCTGGGATGACTTTAAAACGGCAAAGGGAATATTTTACAGGGCAGGGGAGATTACGATTCAAAAACTGTTAAACTATGAACTGAAAGACGCCGATGTCATAATCCGGCCGGATGTGGGAACGTTACACTGGACAGACTTTTCGCGTATTGACTATCTCGAAAAGGAGGGAGAAAGGTCTGCAAGAGAGGCTGTGGAAAGAATTCACAGGGCTTTGCCGTTTTACGTCAAATGGATAAAACAGGCCAGAAAACTGTTTTCAAGCTGATGCAAACGCAAATGGCGCTTTGATTAAAAACGGGAATCAGAATACCTTGCCGGCAGCCCCGTCATATTCATCGGCAGATTTATCCATCGCATATCCGCCGACGTCGGTTCCGGCGAACTTAAATACCCAATGTGAAGGATCGGTTAATCCGTTGGCGTCGGCATTCTGGCTAATGGTGAAAAAAACAGTCGCCTGGTAGGTTGTGGGATCGTAGTATACGCTTGTCGGAAAGGGGGGAATCTCAATTTCTCTTTCCGGTTCAACCGTTACACCGTTGTTATACCAGCCTCCTGTGCCTCCCTGGGCTTTGCTGATAGACCAGTTGAACGTATTCTGCACGGAGGCGATATCCATCTGCTGATTGAATTGAAACACCATGGAAAAGGATTTTGATGCGTTTGCGGTATTCAGCGAACTGTCAAGAATGGAAACACTGGTAAACGGGCCGAGGGGCGATAAAAATGTCGAATCCTCTACATCGATATCGACGATCTGAGGTGTCATGAGGGAAAGTTCAAGCTCGGCAGCGAGGGCATTGCTCTTATCCGTATTCATATCGTACAGAATGTCAATCTGTTCCTGGGCTTTATCTTTCTGATCCAGGCCAATATATGCATAACCCAAATCCGCATAGGCAAAAGCAAAATCCTCCTTAAGCCTGATTGCCTCCTGAAACTGTTTCACGGCCTCTGCATATTTTCCCTGATTATTGTAGGCAAGGCCTAATCCATAATAACCGTTACCGTCATAAGGGGAAATGTTGATGACCTTCTGGAATTCTAATACCGCCTCATCATTGCGGCCTGTTTTCATATACAGATAGCCCAGGGAGTTATGAGCATAAGGCGATGTGGACTCCTGCTTGGCCATCTGCTTGAATACGTCCTCAGCCTCATCATAACGTTCAGCCTCCATATAGGCATTGCCCAGGTTCTTCTTTGCCTCGGTTGAAGACTGATCAAGAATAACCGGTTTCTTATAAGCGGCTATGGCCTCGTCGTATTTGTCCAGTTTAATGTAAGAATTCCCCATATATGTATATGCATCTGCCGATTCCGGATTCAGTGACACGGCCCTTTTAAATTCGGAAACGGCCTTCTCATAGTCTCCGTCTTGGTAATATTTCAGTCCGCTGCCAAGCGCTGAATTAGAAAGCGATTTTCTGGTGTCTTGCTGACTAGCGAGTGCAGATGTAAGAGCATCAGCCGGGGTAATTGCGTATGTGGCCATAATAGGGCACCTCTTTTAAGAAATCCTTTCTCTATTTCATATCGGCAGGATCCGGATAAAGTTAAATAATTAAATAACTCAGAATAATATGTATACCAGTATGCAAGATGAATTCCAGATTATTATCTTGATAAATTCAGAATTAATGTATAAATTAACATTAATTATTGAGGTTGATTATGACTGTTTCAACTTATTCCGTAGATTCGGCACTGCAGGCGTACAGCAAGCAAAACAGGGTGCGCATCAAGGCGGACTATTCGCCGGGAAGTGCGGGACAGCGTTCCTCCATCGATTCGGTGTCGATTTCCGAAGAAGCAGGCAGCTCCTCCAAAAGCAGTTCTGATAGACCTTTTTATACAATGCAGGAAATTATTTCCAGGAAATTAATTCCCGATTCCGGGACCCCGGACAACAGCGCCGAGGAAACTCATAACCTCTCCGAAGCGGAAGACAGCCTTTCCTAAATAATCCATACTGGCACGAAAATTGATATAAACACTGTTATACCAGACGGTTTCCATGCTATTGGTGAAGTATGTCGATAACATCATCAGATAATGTAATTAAGCAGATGCTTGCTACCCTGAATCCTGTGCCCGTCAATCAGAGTGCAAGGACAGCCGGAATTGAGGGCAAAGGGGCCTTTAAGGAAGTGCTGCAGGCGCTGGTTGATACGACGGAGGGCAGCGGGGAATATGATCCCGAAAAGGTAAGTCTTTCAAAAGAGGAAATTGAAGCCCTTCTTAAAAGGATGCAGTTGGAAATGATGGCGCGCCTGTGGGCTGCCGTTGTGGATGAAAAGGATGAAAGCCTGCCGATTAATGTCTATTCCGGATTACTGAGCCGGCCCGGTTCGGATCAGGCGGTAGAAGATAAAGAACAGGAAGCAAAAGCGTCAAATACACGGCGACCGGTTCAAAATATTGTCGGAAACTATAACAAAAAAGAGATTGATCCAATTATTGAGGACGCGGCGCGCACCTATAATGTGGACGCAAGGCTGATCAAGGGCGTGATCAAGACGGAAAGCAATTTTAACAGCAATGCCCTTTCGCCCAAAGGTGCAATGGGGCTGATGCAGCTCATGCCCGGGACGGCGCGGGATCTGGGAGTGAAGGACGCATTCAATGCAAGGGAAAACATCATGGGCGGAACCCGCTACCTGAAAAACCTGCTCAACCGTTACCAGGGGGATGTATCCCTGGCACTTGCCGCCTACAATTGGGGTATGGGCAATGTGGAAAAATATCCGAATAAGCTACCGCGGGAAACACGAGACTACATATCCAGAGTCAATCAGTATTACCGCTCCTGAACAGATCATGACTGTTTAAGAGAAGATCATCAATTTCTATTCAATATCCGCAGTTTGACTTCCAGTCTCTCAGCGTCTCCAGCGACCGCATGGCGTAATTATGTCCGCGCATCTTTCTGGGAACTCTGTCCTTCAAAGGGGGAAAGAGTCCGAAATTGACATTCATCGGTTGAAAGTTCTTTTGATCGGCCTTCGTGATGTGGTTAAGGAGAGCGCCCAGGGCGGTTGCTGAAGGGGGGGGGATGAAGGTCCTGCCGCTCATAGAGCAGGAAACGCTCAAACCGGCGAGCAAGCCCATGGCGGCTGATTCTATGTATCCTTCCACACCGGTGATCTGTCCCGCAAAAAAAATCCCGGCATGGGATCGCAACTGCAGGGAATTGTCGAGCAGAGCGGGAGCATTGATGAAGGTGTTGCGGTGAATGCTTCCCAGACGGGCGAACTCTGCACGTTCCAGCCCCGGGATCATCCTGAAGATCCTTTTCTGTTCAGGCCAGGTAAGCTTTGTCTGAAAGCCGACAATATTGTAGAGTGTGCACTGCCGGTTCTCGCGCCTCAGTTGGACTACGGCATAGGGCTGCCGCCCCGTTTTGGGGTTTGTCAGCCCCACCGGTTTCATGGGGCCGTATGCCAGAGTATCAATGCCCCTCTTGGCGATGACCTCAACGGGAAGGCACCCTTCAAAATATTTGATTTTTTCAAAATCGCGGAGCGGGACCTCCTGTGCCGCAACCACAGCCTCCCAGAATCTTATGTATTCGTCTTTCTCCAGCGGACAGTTCAGATAGTCTTCATCCCCGTCGGCGTAGCGGGAAGCGGAGAAAACTTTATCCATATCGATTGAGTCTGCTTCGACTATGGGGGAAATGGCATCGTAGAAATAAAGATGACTGCCGCCGGTGAGAAGGGATATTCCCTTTTCCAGCGCATCGGAAGTGAGAGGTCCGCTGGCGATGATCAGCGGACGTTCAGCGGGTATGGATCGGCATTCCTCACGGACAAGACTGAATCCGGGAAATGAGGAAAGATTTTGTTCAATCAGTGATGAGAACAGAAGCCTGTCAACGGCGAGCGCCTTGCCGGCGGGTACTGCGGTAAGATATGCGGACTCGATGGTAAGCGAGCCCAGGATGCGCATCTCTTCCTTGAGAAGGCCGGCGGCGTTTTCCGGACTGTTGGAACGCAGAGAATTACTGCAGACAAGCTCCGCCAGGCCGGATGTCTTATGTGCGGGAGACTTCTGATGCGGCCTCATTTCATGAACCGTAACCCGGCAGCCACGATTGAGAAGCTGCCATGCAGCCTCGCATCCGGCCAGTCCTCCGCCGATAATGGTGATGTCTTGACGGCTCATTGTGCCAGCGGTTCTTTATATCCGCATCCCTTGACGATGCATGCCTTGCTGCTTCCCGTCTTGGCGGAATGCTTTTCCACAATGAACGTCGCTCCGCATTTCGGGCAGGGCTCGGCAATCGGCTTGTTCCAGATTGCATACTTGCATTCCGGGTAATTCGAGCAGCTGTAGAATGTTCTGCCCTGCTTTGATCTCTTTTCGGTCAGGAACCCCGAACATTCTTCTTCGGGACACGCTATTCCCAGGCTGATCGGCATGATATTCCTGCATTCCGGATATCCCGTGCATCCCAGAAAGCGGCCGAATCTTCCCTGTTTGATGGCCATCTTGCTGCCGCACTTGGGGCAGGGCGTGTCGGTGATCTGCTCCTCCACTTTTTTTGTATCCGTCTGGCCGCTGAGATTGCGCGTGTTTTTGCATTCCGGGTAGCCGGAGCAGGCCATAAATTCACCGAACCGGCCTCGCTTCAGCACCATGTCGCGGCCGCATTTTTCGCATGCAACGTCCGACTTCTGGGCCTCCTCGTGGGTAATCTTTCCGTTCTCATCCTGAGTAAAGTTCATCGTATTTTTGCATGCCGGATAGTTTGAACAGGCAAGGAACTTGCCGTTTTTCCCCCATTTGATGACCATGGGGCTGCTGCATTTTTCGCAGACAAGATCCGTGGGCGTCTCCTCACCCTTGACCTTGCGCATATCCGTTTTCGCCTTTTTCAGTTCGTTTTCAAAAGGCTGATAGAAGCTGTTCAGAGCATTCAGGCGGCTGGCCTTTCCTTCCTCGATCATGTCCAACTGGGTTTCCATGCCAGCCGTGAAGGTGACATCGAGTATCCTGGGGAAGTTGTGAACCAGAAGCTCATTGACAAGCGTACCCAGTTCCGTCGGAAAGAATTTTCCCTTTTCCAGTTGCGCATAGTGACGATCCTGAATGGTGCTGAGAATTGCCGCATAGGTGCTTGGACGTCCGATCCCTTTTTCCTCAAGTTCCCTGACCAGTGAAGCCTCGGAAAACCGGGGCGGGGGCTGGGTGAATTTTTGTTCCGGCTTGATTTCGAGAAGCTTGAGTGTGTCGCCCTCGGCAACGGCCGGCAGGATTTTTCCTGATTCCCCGTTCCCGCCGTTGTCGTCCTTCCCTTCCGTATATACTGAAGTAAAGCCGGGGAATTTCATGACCAGACCCTGGGCGCGAAACAGATAATTGTCGGCGGCGATGTCGATTGTCGTCTGATCGTAAACCGCAGGATTCATCTGGCAGGCCACGAATCTGTTCCAAATGAGCTGGTAGAGGCGGAACTGATCCGGCGTCAGGTGTAATTTGATGTCCTGCGGCCGGTATTCCATGGACGTGGGTCTGATCGCCTCGTGGGCATCCTGAGAAGAGGCGTTATTTTTGTATGCGCGGGCCTTGTCCGGCAGATAGGATTTTTCATAGTTGGTTTTGATATAGTCGCGCACGGCCTTGAGGGCGTCCTCGGAGATACGCACGGAATCCGTCCTCATGTAGGTGATGAGGCCGACGGGGCCCTCCTTGCCCAGTTCTATGCCCTCATACAATTTCTGGGCAGTGCTCATGGTTTTCTTGGCCGAGAAGTGGAGCCATCGCGATGCCTCCTGCTGCAGCTTGCTGGTCGTAAAGGGCGGCGGCGGTGTCTTCCTGACCTCCTTTTTTTCCAGCTTGTGAACCGTGAAGGCCGCCTTGTTGAGCGCTTCTACAATGCCTGCAGACTGCGTTCCATTTGTTACCTTGGCCTTCTTTCCGTCGATCTTCAGGAGTTTGGCCTCGAACTGCGGCGGCACATTTCCTTCTAGGAGGATGATGATGTTCCAGTATTCTTCCGACACAAATTTCGCGATTTCGGCTTCCCGATCGCATATAAGGCGCACAGCCACGGACTGCACACGGCCTGCGCTCAGTCCCCGTTTCACCTTGTCCCACAGAATGGGGCTTATCTTATAGCCGACGATACGGTCGAGTATCCTTCTTGTCTGCTGCGCCTCATACTTGTTGAAATCAAGCTCCCGTGGATGGCTGATCGCCTCCAGAACCGTGTTTTTCGAAAGATCGTTGAACAGGACGCGATGAATCTTTTTCTTCTTGTCTTTTATCTCCTCGGCTATATGCCAGGCTATAGCCTCTCCTTCCCTGTCCGGGTCCGGCGCCAGATAAATGTTCTCGGCCTTCCTGGCCGCTTTCTTTAAATCGGCGATAACCTTCTTTTTTGCATCAAGGACGAGATAAGTCGGTTCAAATCTGTTCTCAATATCGATGCCGAGCTTGCTCTTGGGCAGATCCTTTATGTGCCCGACCGACGCCATGACATCATAGTCGGAGGGAAGATATTTTTTGATTGTTTTCACCTTGGTCGGTGATTCGACAATGATCAGAGAATTTGACATGCTTGCTCCTGAATAACATATTATTGTGTATCTTTTACGTCCGGATAATTCTTTTTCCCGGCAACTGGTTGATGTAACCTCCAAGTTCCAGGCTCATCAGTATGCTCATTATTTCCCCCGCCTTGAATCCGGAGGTGGATATCAGAGCGTCCACATCAGCCGGGTGATCGCCGAGCATCTTCAGGACCGCCAACTCGCTTTCCTTCAGGGGTGCAGTTGCATCTGCGGCGTCGTCGTTGTGAAAAGAGCCGCCGGATGCTTTCTTCTTTACACACTGCGATTTTAATGCATCTGCATCGATCTGGGGCAAAACCTCTTCGATGATGTCGTCGACGCATTCAACAAGCTTGGCGCCCTCTTTGATCAGCTTGTTTGTCCCTCGGGAACCTCTGGCATCTATGCTTCCCGGCACTGCGAAAACCTCGCGTCCCTGTTCAAGCGCAATCCTTGCCGTGATCAAAGAGCCGCTTTTATCCGTAGCCTCAACAACGACAACCCCAAGAGAAATGCCGCTGATGATCCGGTTTCTTGCCGGGAAATTCGCCGCCATGGGCGGAGTGCCGAATGGAAACTCCGTGACGATGGCGCCGTTGTCGGTGATTTCCTCATAGAGCCTCTTGTTTTCAGACGGATAAACAACGTCCGCTCCGCAGCCAAGAACGGCGATCGTTCTTCCTTTGCCGGCCAGTGCGCCGCGATGAGCCGCCGAATCTATGCCCCTTGCCAGGCCGCTTATAACGGTAATTCCTCTCAGCGCCAACTCACGGCTTATCTTTTCCGTTGTGTAGAGGCCGTAAGTGCTTGCCGCCCTTGATCCGACCACGGCAATATGTACATCTTCGGGTTTGAACTCACCCCTGACGTAGAGGAGGGGCGGATAGTCGTATATATTGAGGAGACGCTGCGGATAGCCGGGATCGTGACACGTCATGATGGCAACATTGCTTTTCTCCGCTTTGTCAATCTCCTGCTCCACCCATTTCCAGTCTTTGAATTCCTTGATCCTGGACGCCGTTTTGCGGCCGATGCCCGGTATTGACTTGAGTCGCTCCGCTGTCGCAGCAAAGACATCGCGCGGTGAGCCGCAGGCATCGAGAAGCAATCTCGTGCCGGCGCTTCCGACACCGTCAACATGTGTCAACGCCAGCCAATACTTTATATTCTCATTCTGCATATTATTTGGTATGTCTGTTGTGATACTGAAAAAGAGGGGCGACGATATATCGAATAATTTGGCGATGTCAAGCTTTTTCATTTTTTAAATGCGTTGCTTTATGCTGCCGTTTAGGTTAGTTACTCGACACAAACAAACAAAGGAATAAGAAATGAGAAGATATTTTTATACAATCTTAATTCTTGCTCTTGTATTTTATGGCATCCCGCAGGCATGGGCTGAAGCTGCTGCGGACAAGACGCCTGCAAAGGCAACAACCAACAACGGCAAAGTCAAAACCGCAAAACCGCTTCTTTCCGTTTCTCCCAAGGAGATAGATCTGGGGGCCATAGCACCGGGCAAGGAAGAAACAGCCGTTTTCAACATAAAGAATCTCGGCGCCGGAGCAGTGAACTGGACATTATTAAAACCCGAGGGATGGTTTTGTCAGGACGAGCAGAAAATATCGGGCACTGTGGAAGGGAAAAGCAGTGCCGTCAAAATCAGGATCAGGCACGCGAAAGGGGGCGGTGAGGCGAAGGCCAAGGGTGCCAACGGCACTGTACAGTTGTATCTGGAAACGGAAACCAAAACAATGAACTGTAAAAAGGAACTGGCGCCCGGCTCCTTTCGGGAAACCTTAAAAATAGCAACCAACGCCGGCACCCGCAGCATTTTTGTAAAATTCAAGATCAACCCGGCAGGAAACGAACCCGTTCTGGAAGTCAATCCGCAAAGAATGGATTTCGGAGCAGTCAATGCGGGAGAGCAGGTTACAAGAAGGCTGGCTTTGACAAACAAGGGACGCGATATGCTGAAATGGAGCGTCGATCTCAGTCCCGCGATCCAGGCCGAAAGCGGATCGATGATCAAAAAAGGCCGCTATATATCGTTCTTTAATGTATCGGTGAAAGGCTTCAAGACATATTCTCCTTCTCAGGCAATGAAGGAGTCTCTGGAGATGTTCGGACTCTGGGTGGAAGCCGGCGGGTATCCGGTTTCCGGAGCTCCGAACAGCACGCTCAAGTTAAAATTTGCGGGAAGAGGCATAGCGGTGCTGTTCTCGCGAAGCCCGGACGGCGGAAGCTTTTCAGCTTATATAGATGATAAGTTTGTGACCCGCTTTGAATGCCTGAGCGAGCATAACGAAGAAGTGGAGATGCTTGTTGCCGAAGGTCTTGCCGATGGCCCTCATACGCTATCGCTGATCAGCAAGGAAGGGCACAATACCATCGAAGGGGTCAGGGTATTTTCCAGGGAGGTAGCGAAGGTCGGCGCGAAGTGGATAAAGGTTCTTCCCATCAGCGGCCGGACGAGCCGCGAAACCGACTTTATCAATATTACAATCGATACACAGCATTTAACTCCCGGATGGCATGGCGATTGTATCGCCTTCAACTCCAACGGGGGAAAGAAAATAGTTGAGGTGTCACTTGAAGTATTGATGGGCAATATTGCAAAATTACTTGATGTATATAGATATGCCCGCGGTTATGACTATTTTCTGACGACCAATCCGCAGGCGGAAGCAAGAAGTCTCCAGGCTGGGAATTATCAGAAACAGGGCATCGCGTTCAGGCTTTTCGGTCCGGGCACTCCCGGCACTACGGGTTTCCATCGCTGGTATCACCCGCAGAAGGGAGACAGATTCTATTCTTCCGACCCTTCAGGCGGCAGAAGATCATTAAACGGCTATTTCTATGAAGGTATTATCGGAAATATAGCTACTTCCCGTTTGACCAACAGCAGAGAACTTTACAGATGGTACAACTACTCAAGCGGCAACCATTTCTTTACAACCGATCCCCGCGGCGAAGGAGTGACAAAGAAAGGATACCGGTTTGACGGCATAGCGGGGTATGTGAGGTAAAAAAGCCCGCTTTGGCCTTGACAAATGTTATCGAAGCGGCTATGACGCAACCCAATTCCGACAAGCAATTAAATGCGCCTGTAGCTCAGCTGGATAGAGCAACGGACTTCTAATCCGTAGGTCCCGGGTTCGAATCCCTGCAGGCGTACCATACATAAAAGAAGGGGTTTCGGCATATCATTTGCCGAAACCCTTTTTTTGTGTTGCGTCCTTAGCCCTGTTGCAACTGCCAGAACCTCATTGACACATAAAACAAAATAATTTAGGATTTGATCGTTTCTGATTGTAACATGTAAATATTAAAACACTATTTATTGACAAATAACCCGTCTCTCCATGCTTTTTCCCGCAAAAGGTAAACATAATGCACACTCTCGACATACTTGGATACATCGCCGGAGCAATGACGACAATTTCGTTTATCCCGCAGGTCGTGAGGACATGGAAAACAAAATCAACTAAAGACATATCCCTCGCAATGTTCATTCTGTTTTGTCTGGGGGTTGCGACATGGATGATCTATGGCATAATCCTGAATTCGTGGCCTATCATTATTGCAAATGGCGTAGTGCTGGTTCTGGGGCTGAATATTTTAGTCATGAAAATTGTTTATAAATAATCAATCCGTGTGAATATGGCTTTCCGCCTTTCATATCGTGATCATCAGCAACTGCGTTTTTAAAGCCGTTTGACTGTAAGCGCTGTGTACAACGAAAGGCGATTGCAGTCCGGACTTATATGGGTACTCCGTATGATCAGGACACCTGCTTTTATAGTATCGCTGGTTCTTATCTTCGTTTGTTCCGCATATGCGGGAGAAATTCCCGAGTGTCTGCAATCCGGACCGGATGCTGAAATTGAGTCGATAATAAAAGCCAACAATATTCACGATCAGGAGTTGCTGGCGCGCCTTGTATTTGCTGAAGGTCTTTCAACACGATTTGCCGATGATCAGCTCGTTTATGACGGGATTGCCTGGGGAGTCATGAATCGGGTCCGTTTGGGAGAATCGTCGCAGAGTATGCGACGTACCTATGGCCGCGGGATTCACGGCGTCATCTTCAAAAAAGGCCAGTTCAACCCGGCTGTATCCAGAAGATCGCCGTTCTCGAAGGCGTTTCTCTGCCCCGATAATGAAGAGCACTGGAGAATGGCGAGCATTTCGGCTGTAAAGGCAGTCAGGGGGGAATACAATCCCTTCATCCAGACACCCTGGGAGAAACGGCACGGCCTGTCTCTGGTTGTTAATTTCTACTATCCGGCGTCCATGCAGGCAAAAGGAAAGCTGGCGCCGTGGGAGGCAAACAGATCGTTGAGTTTTGTCGGCGACGTTTTAATCAAAGGCAGGATCCTTTCGGCAGAGCGCATCCGGTTTTACAGGTTGAATTTACCTCCAAAAGATATAAGGACTTATTAATTCAGATGAAAAGAAATATCAGAATTTCCCGGAGATGTTTGCGTGCCCCGCTGATTGAAGGCATGAGCGGAAAATGCAGGATCAAGTCAGAAACCTGTTTTTTCGGGAAAGGGATGACCTGCCGGCTGCCATCCCTTTGCCGATGATCTCAGATGGTTAAAAATCCTTGAATTCAGAGTCATCAAAAGGGATGACATCCTCGGGACGAACCTTGGCGGAGCCACGCTGTTCCGGTTCCGCTTTTTGGCTTTTATTCTTATTAAAAATCGCTAGGGCCTTTGTCGCATGTTTTCCCCCCGGTGCACTTTTCTTCTTCCGGGACAGGACGCCACTGTCATCAAGTTTGGAATCGCCGCTTATGATGGTCTTCAGGGTTACGATGTTGCCTCTCATCATCTCGGCCTGAGCATTTGTTTCCTCGGAAGCGCTGGCCAGTTCCTCGGCGTTGGCGGCGCTCTGCTGCACAACCTTGTCCATTTCAACGACTGCCTTGTTCACCTGATTGATGCCTTCCGCCTGCTCGGTGGATGCAGCGGAAATCTCACTGACCAGTTCGGCTACTTTCATCGATTTTTCTGCAACCTCTGAAAAATCGCTGTTGGTCATATTGACAAGCTCAGTCCCGTCTTTTATTTTCTTGACGGTTCCTTCTATCATCTCGGAAGTGTTCCTGGCCGCTTCGGCTGCGCGGATGGCCAGATTCCTTACCTCATCGGCAACCACGGCGAACCCCGCACCGGCCTCTCCAGCCCGGGCCGCTTCAACTGCGGCGTTCAGTGCCAGAAGATTCGTCTGGAAGGCGATCTCGTCGATGGTCTTGATGATCTTCGATGTTTCCATGCTGGCTTTGGCAATTTCATCCATCGACAAGGTCAGCTTTCTCATTGACTCATTTGCCCTCTTCACTACCTGCTTGGTCTCGGTCATCATGCTATTGGCCTGAACGGCATTGTCCGCATTACGTCTGGTCATGGAAGACATTTCTTCAAGGGAGGAAGATGTCTCCTCGATTGCCGCCGCCTGTTCGGATGCGCCTTCAGCCAGGGATTGGCTGGAGGTGGAGACTTCCGTTGAAGCCGTGGCTATCTGCTGCGCCCCTTCGGTTAAATCTCTGACGATCTGCGTGATCGGCAGGCTGATGCCGCGCGCGAAATAGAGTACCGCAGCCAATGTAACAGCGAGAAAGATACTGCCGATGATAATGATGAAGTTGCGTATCATCACCGCGTCTTCCAAAAACTCCTTCGTATCCTGGGTTACTAACAATTTCCAGCCTGTTGTATCGACAGTGGCATATCCGGCTATCTTGGGAACGCCTCTGAAAGAGTAATCCTCCACGCCTTCCTTAGCGGCCAACGCTTTGGCGGCGAATGCCTGCATCCCCTCGAGTGTCGTCATATTCAGCACCAGAACAAAATCCTTCTTGGGATGGGCGATGACAAGACCGGTCTTGTCCGTCATGTACGCATATCCGGTTTTGCCAATCTTGATGCTGGTCAGTTTTTCACTGATAAAATCCGTTTTCATAACCATGGCGATGGCGCCGACAAATTCACCGGAACTGGAAAGGAGCGGACTGGCAATGGTGACCGTGGGATTCCCGGACAATTTCGATTTTACCGCAGTGCCGATTGCATAGGCCTTTCCGGCTTTGACATCCTTGAAATAGTCGCGATCAGCAAGGGATATTCCCTTGGATTTTCCGCCTATACCATCGGCGATAACAACGCCTTTGGTGTCGATCAGTACGGCTGCTTCATAATCCTTCCCGATCTTTTTCATCATGGCGGACAGATCGTTGCTCACTGTGTTCAGATCGCTTTCTGCAGCCTCAGAGCTTCCTTTTGCCACCTTGGATGCAACGCCGATGATGTCATCCCTCACCGACAATTCGGATATCAGTTTAATTTCCTCTGCAAGAACAGTTTGCACCAACACGGATAGATCCCTGGCAATATTGAGTGCCTGATCCTTAGCGGCATCGGAAAGTGCCTTTGCAGATCTAACGGCAGAGAAGACGCCTACGATCAGAAGAGGAATCAGGACAACAAGAATACCCCCCACGACTAATTTAAATCCCAATGATTTCTTCTTCATATAAACCTCCTGACGTATTCCGGTTAATCTGAGCGGATTGCTTTTACAGTCCTTTCGGTATTAAGCTCATAGTTATTATCCAAAAAATATTCATTATGCTCTGCCAGGCTATTCCCTGGATTGAAACATTTTCGGCCTGCTGCCGGAACTCTGAGAATCTTCAAATCCCCACCCGGACAAAACAACCAATATTATGCTAATTTACATTAAATATACTGATATGTCTATAGTTTCTTTATCACGGGAGATGGTGCTCAAGCACCTCGAAACGGCAATTAATCATGCTTGAATCCTCATACTCATCCATGACAATATCCAACAGATTTGATTGCTGTCATTCGCCATAGGCTCTCAGGATTTCCGGAAGGTTGTGGTTTTGCCCCAGAGGTCTGGACGAACTATTTAGCCTTGTCATTCTTTATTGCTTCATATCCGTAACACTCTTCTGAAAACGGCAGACGGCTGCCATTACCGCGTACTTCCATGCATTTTGATATGATTCTTGAGCGGTTCGTTTCTCTGGATGTGCCGGTTGTCATATTGCCGGTGTACTTCTCTGCTTCATATTCACATTCTTTATAGTCCCTGTCTACTTGTGCTGTAGGTTTGCCTGGATGGCAGTATGGATGTGCACAGCCAATCAACAAAAGAAGTACTGCGGCAATCAGAAATTTTTTCATGGTTCAATCCTCATTTGAAGGTTAATGTTAAAAGTTGGCTAAAGATACCAGTATTTTACAAGAAATCAATAGAAATCGGCAGGACATCTTTTTCTTATATACTTAAATTTTGAAAGATTAAATGAAAAATGTGTTGTGGCAAAATATTAACATGCTGTACAAAGAGAAAATACGGTAAAATATTCTAAGTGATACTTAACAGTGTTGCCGGCTGGCTGATTATAGGATATTCATCATAGGAGCGTATTCATATTAACAGGGGAGATATAAAAAATGACGACTGCTAAAAGCGGAAACGGTTTTGATAATGAGAAATACATCAGTGAGCAGACTGAGGAGATTCTTGAGAGAATCAGTAGATTTGATAACAAGCTCTATCTGGAGTTTGGCGGGAAGCTGCTTTATGACTATCATGCAGCAAGGGTGTTGCCGGGATATGATCCCAATGTAAAAATGAGGCTGATTAAAAAATTGAAGGACAAGGCCAATGTCCTTTTATGCATATATGCAGGAGACATAGAAAGAAAAAAAATCCGTGCGGACTTTGGTATTACTTATGATTCTGATGCGCTGAAACTGATCGACGATTTGCGGGGTTGGGGAATAGATGAAGTAGGGGTTGTAATAACCCGCTTCGACAACCAGCCGGCGGCTATGGTCTTTAAAAACAAATTGGAAAGAAGGAATATCAAAGTTTATACTCACCGGTTCACCAAAGGGTATCCGACAAATGTAGAAATGATTGTCAGCGATGACGGGTATGGGCAAAACAGCTATGTAGAAACGGATAAGCCTCTTGTAATTGTAACGGGGCCTGGTCCCGGAAGCGGCAAACTGGCAACATGTCTTTCGCAACTTTATCATGACTACCGAAGAGGGATTAAGTCAGGGTATGCAAAATTTGAGACTTTCCCCATCTGGAATATTCCTCTGAAGCATCCTGTAAACGTAGCGTATGAAGCTGCCACTGCAGATATAAGGGACTTAAACATGATTGACCCGTTTCATCTTGAGGCTTATGGAGAGATAAGTGTCAATTACAATCGTGATGTAGAAGTGTTTCCTGTACTGAAGCGTATCCTGGAAAAAATTACGGGAGTTGAATCATTCTATAAATCTCCCACAGATATGGGCGTAAATCGGGCCGGTTTTGCCATCACTGAAGATGAGATTACGAAAGAGGCCTCCAAGCAGGAAATAATAAGACGCTACTTCCGCTATCGCTGTGAATATGCAATGGGATTCACAGATCGTGATACCGTGCAGAGAGTGGAGCTGTTTATAAAAGATTTTGATCTTGAACCGGGTGACAGAAAAGTTGTCAGACCGGCAGCAGACGCCGCCGAGACAGCCCGGGAAACAAACAGGGGAAATGAGGGCATCTACTGTGGTGCCGCAATAGAACTGAATGACGGAACAATTATTACCGGTAACAATTCACCGCTGATGCATGCAGCCTCGAGCCTCATTCTGCATGCAATCAAACACCTTGCCGGCATACCCGATAAGATAAAACTGTTGCCGAACTATATTACAGATTCCATTGCACAAATGAAAACCAATATCCTCGGAGAGAAAAGCGTCAGTCTTGATCTGGAGGAGACTCTCATTGCACTCAGCATTAGTGCAACGACAAATCCGGCTGCACAGCTTGCTGTGGAAAAATTGAAGGATCTCAAAAATTGTGAAGTGCACATCACTCATATTCCTACTCCGGGAGATGAAGCCGGATTGAGACGTCTCGGTGTCAATCTGACCAGCGATCCCAAATTTTCGACAAAGGACCTTTTTATTGTCTGAGCAAAACTTGTCCTGTAAAGTATTTTTATTGAAAACGGAAACCATGTTGCAGACGGGAACGCCGGTAAGAACAATTCTCAGCAGCATCAACACCGTGGACGGTCATTATTACACCGGTAACTACGGAATCGGCCTGCGTATAAATTATGATTACTGATCCGGAAGAATAGGGGTAACCATAAGATCCAATGAAAAAATGAAGAATATTTTAATACTTTTAATTGTATTGCTCTTGCAACCAAATAAAACATGGGGGTATTCTAAAAATGGATTCAAGACGCAAATATGTACGTTACGATGTTAGGAACGAAAAATCTTTTTTTGAATGTAAAATAGATACTACGCTTGTAGATTTAATCGATTTCTCCATGGGCGGATTGTACGTACTTTCAAAAGATAAATTTCTCAAAGGCAAACCTGTAAACGTTTCAATAAATTTAGGTGGCACGGGAAGCATAAATTTAATCGGCAAAGTAGTCCGCACCAAACATGAACCGGATGACAGATGGGGTCTTGGCATTGATTTGACATGTGCTTATAAACTGAAAATGTTATCTGAAACTTCCTCTAACAGACAATGAAGAAACCAGGAAGCGGACGGTGAAGGTTCGGGATAAATAGACGGTTGGAGTTAATGGAGTCCTCTATTTACCGGTATCAATCTAATCATTATGATTGCCTGGTTGTTTCACAAAGCGTTTTGTTTCATAGATGATCTGAGATTTAACAGTTTCTCCCGTTCGCATGTACACAAGATAATCATTGGCATTTATGAGAAAACAACCATACTCGCCGATAGCGTAATTATGGTAATCGGCTACTGAGAAAAATGGCTCAAATGCCTTCTTATCCCAAAAGGAAAGGTGCTTTTCGTAAGTATTACCATATATATCATCCTGGACCCATGTCTTCCCCAGGGGGATATTCAGAATAATATCTTTCGTCTTTGCTGCACATTTATCCAGCATTACCCATGCATCTGCTTCTGCAAAGTGTTCTAATACATCGCTTAAAATAATGAGGTCATATTGTTGCAGCCCGTCAATTATTTCAAAAGCGTTTCCGACATAAATGGAATCGTAAATTGCTTTTTGATGATCCTGTATATAATCGGAAAAAATTTCAATCCCGTCGATTTTGACTTGCCAGGAGTCCCTTCTGTACGCTCCGTTTAACATGACATCAAGAAAGTCCCTGGCTATAAAACCAATCTTTCCATTACCTATCCCTACATCGAGAATAGAAGAAGGTCTCAGCTTGAACAATAGATCCACAAAAATATCTAATTGACTGTACGGGCTGGTAGGCATTGTTTTTCATCCTCATAGGCAGATGTCACTTAATTAATAGCATCTATTATCCTGTGCTGGATTCCCGTTTCGGGATATAATTGTCAATATGAAGAAGGAATTTCCATAGAGGAACAGCGATAATTTTGGCAGCGTCCATAGCGCTTTCCCCTTCGAAGTTTTTGGTTACGAGAATAACTTGCTTTGTCTTTGGAAAACGACGCAGGAAAAGCCGAAGTCCGGCAAGCCTCCTATCTTTCCAGTCGAAGATTGAGACGTACTTAGACTCTATCGGCAGCGGTTCTTTGAATGTACCGGTGACAAAGTCAACTTCACGCTCGCTTTCCGCATAATATCCGCAGGGAATGCCGCACCTTTTCAGTTCCATGAAGACTGCATTTTCTGCCTTGCTTCCTTCATCGCCCAGACCTGTGAGGAGTGTCCGTATTCCATTATCTAAAAAATAAATCTTCTTCTGGGCATATATCCGTTCAGAATGGGAAGTTGACCATTTCTCAACCGCTTGAAGGAGAAACGCCCCTTCAAGATAACTTGTGTAATCCTTAACTGTATCCAGAGATAGCCCAAGTACCTTTGAAAGTTTATTAAAGCTGATGCGGGATCCTGTTGAAGCTGCAGTCAGGCGAAGTATATCACGAAGTGCATAAGGCTTCTTGATCGGATAATTACGGATAAGATCACGGGCGAGGATATCGTCCAAAAGGTTTGTCATGTACTCTTGGGAAGGATGCAGTACTTGTTCTGGATATCCACCCACGTTTATGTATTCGGCGACGAGGGTTTCGTATTTATAGTCTTCCGACAGACTAGGCGGACCACCTCGGAACATTAAAAATTCGTTGAAGCTCAAAGGATAGACAGTGCTGACAATCTGTCTTCCCGTGAGTTTGCCTCCTTGCCTGGCAATAAGGGAAGATGATGAGCCTGAACAGAAGAATTTTAATGATTCACTGTCATAAAGAGATTTTAACTCTGCTTCCCAATAAGGACTATCTTGGATTTCATCCAGAAAGAGGTAAAGTTTATGATCTCGTCCATGTCCGAATAATTTCCTGAGTTTCTTCAGATGTTCTGAAATAGGTATTGCAGACAGATTAGGGTGATCGAGGGAAAGATAGAGGATGTCCTTTTCAGATGTGCCATTGTAAAGAAGATCACGAATGTATTGCTTTAAAAGCGTCGTTTTGCCGCTTCGTCTGCTACCAATAAGGATCTCGATCTGCCGACGTTCCAACTGCGCAGGCAACTTATTAAGATAATTATCCCGCTTTATTCCCGCATCAAAAGTTCTCTTTTCCCACCAAGGATTTAGGGCATAATAAGTCGTTTCCATGGCAGAAATTTAATCTTAAATCGAATGATTTGTCAAATAGTTTCGATTATTGTCGAAACTATTTGATTATAATCCGTAACACAATGATTTAATGTGTAATATGGTGATGGATTAAAATATTTTAGAAAACCCCTAAGAAAATTCGAGAAATTAACGGGGATTGAGGACGTCAGTGGAGCCAGTTTGGGGATAGAAATCAGAAGGATAATACCCACTAATATCAGCAATAAATGGGTGCATGGGAAGCCAATAGGTTGCATAACTATACGATATTAAAAGCTATGATGAGTGGCTGATTTCGAGCATACCCCCAATTCTACCCCAAAAAGATAACCTATCAGCAAATTTTCCCTAAAAAAGAAAGCCGCGGTTTCTGATCAGAAGGCTCCAATCATCCAAGGTAGAAACTGCCAAGCACGGCACAAAAAGCGTGAATGGAGCACAGGGAAACAATAGAGGACCTTCTATTTTGGGTCTACTGAAAAAAAAGTGTCGTAGTGTTGCGTCTGGATGACCTTAAGTATACCCATAACTTTAAAACGTACCTGATTTCTCGTTCCAGAATTCTACTCGCTGTTCATAATATTTTGCCTGATTGTTGTCCGTTGCAACCGCGTTAATCTCCCTTACCGGTACGCGTTATACGGCAGGACACGGGCGTCGCCAGCCTCCCCTAAAGGGGCCCGGCCGCCCTTAACTGCGTCGTCCTGCCTACTGTCAATGATCGCCTTAAAGGAGCCACCGATTTTCGCCGTAATGGAGCCAGTGCA
>CAZLFA010000002.1:0-129323 GCA_964558665.1 uncultured Syntrophaceae bacterium | reverse complement strand
TTTCTTTAAAGAATTGGCCTATGAAAATTTCACACAAAAAAATTGACAGTACCCTTGTTTTTTACCTCATCGTGGACACAAAAAAAATTTCCAAAACGCTCATAAGTTTTTTTCTTATTAGCCATTTCCCCCCCCCCCTTTATTAGGCAATTTCAATAAGTCCTATGCACATTTCATCCTTTCTGCTTTTCAGCACCCGCCGATTCTTTATCTGTAACATCTTAAGATCAATCTTTTCTTTAAGCTTTCGCATTTTTGCTTCAGTTGCCTTGGCTAACGAACTACGATTGTTGTTAATATGCGAGTCTCTTATTATTTCAAGCTTGCTTAGTTGATTTGCAAGATGTTGCTCAAGAGTTCTTTCTTGTAAATCAGCTCGATCATTGTTTTCTGCTTCTTTTTGTTGCTCAAATTCCGTGAATTTGTTGTCTGAAAATAACATCAGCGATTCAGCAATAGCGGCCGCTTTATTACAGTCAATTAAATTTGCGGCTTCCAACCAGTCGCGTCCATGTAAAGCAGCTGTCGTAACCAATTTCTCAGCTTCATCTTCATTTATATTTTGGCTCCCATCATCTATTCTTTTTGCGGAAAAATAGATTTGTTCTCTGTCCTGAAGACCGCTCGATGTCCATCGCTGTATAGTAAATACATATACCCCTCGTATGTATTGCGGCAGTTCGTTATGAAAAATGGAGATGCTTACTGCAGGGTAATATGATTCTTCGAGTTCATTCAGTCGCGAACTAACGAAACGAACCAGGGGATGAAACTGGCTGATCAACTCAAGTTTTCCAGGTGTAGTCATAGTTACTCTGTTTTCAAACCTGCATTGTACTGGAGACGACGATGCACGTGTAAGCTGTGTCATATGCAATATTTTTGTACTTCTGGAATATTCTTCCAGATCGTATTTCGCATCTGAAGACAGATTAATACTAACGTTTAACGCTTCTTTTTCGTGCTTTTTAAACTCGGCACCAGGATAATATTTCTGGAAAAAATCTTTCACGTAAATCCAAAGGTCGTGTCCACTGATAACTCTGTTCAATTCGCGAGCTGCCTTGATTTGATTCATCACGTAATCACCAAGTGCAACCAGATTGGCGGATTCTTCTTCAAGTTGGTCTTCCTGGTGCCTAATGTTTTCCAAGACTAAAGCCGTTTGCTCAATCCGATGAGCTTCCTGCTCAGGTGTAAGATTTCCACTAAGCAAATCTAGGGTAAGTTTTTTGATTTCATCACCCAAAATGATTTCTAATCCTCCCAATGCCTTTTCGAATATCTTCATTCGCTCGTAGAGGCGCTCATAGATTCTTGCGTCAATTGTATCTTCAGCAAAAAGGTTCCATATAAGAATTTTGGGTGATTTTTGGCCAAGGCGATCGAGACGGCCGATACGCTGCTCAACACGCATGGGATTCCAGGGTAAATCATAATTTATGACCACCCTGGCAAACTGTAGATCAATACCTTCACTACCTACCTCTGATGACAAAAGCAAGCTGGGACCACTTGATGACATGAATTGATGAAGAACATCAGATTTATCTTTTTCGCCACCCATAAGAATAATTGCACTAATACCATCTTCCGTTAAACGTTCTTTGAGATACCTGAGCGTTGGGCGGAAATAAGAAAATAGTACGATTTTCTCATCTGGATATTTCTTAAGATGTTCCTTAAGTATTTCTCTAAGCCTTAAATATTTCGAATCATTCCTAATTAATTCATTTAAATCAGCTAATACATAAGCTCGTTTTGTGATTTCAGCGACAACCGGTCCCTGCTTTTCCTCTGAATCTTCATCCTGGTGACCAAAGTCTTCATAAAATTGCTGTTCATATTCGATACCCCTGCTTTGCCATTCTCTTAAAGCTGCGGCCATTGAACTGGCAATCTGCCTTTGCGGCATTACAAGGAGAAACCCTTCATGCTTCTCATATGTCATGCAAAATTTTCTGACTAGATTTGTAACTGCATTATAAAATTCCCTTTCTGCTTCTGTGTATGGAATTATCTCCGCTACGGCTTCTCTCATGACACGCCACTCTGTTACCTCGCGTTTGCGGGTCCTTGTTACAACATGCCCTAAAAGATTCATTTTCTCCAACCGATAAGCAAAATTACTGCGATATTGATCACTCAAAAGTTGCTCATTGCTCGGAAAGTTTTCAAGAATGGATTGAAGCTGTCTGTTGTTTTTCAAATATGGATGCTGCGACGCACTTTCTAATAAATCCTTTATCTTTTCAGGGTCTACTTTCCTTGACATAACAGCATCCCTAACTTCTATCAGCGGCGCATTAGCGTTTAAAATTTCATCAAACAAGCTTGGCTGATTAAAAGTATCTTCATCTACAAGATTGAGAAGCTGATAAAGATCGCCACTTCTAAGATGTACTGGTGTGGCAGATAAAAGAACAATATACTCTGACACATGACGCAATAATCTTCCTAGTTGAGAAGTCACGGTATCTGCATTGCGCATATAATGTGCTTCATCAATAATTAATAAATCAATGAGAGGTTCCTCATCTGCATGATCTTCAAGAAATGCAGCTAGGCGCGCACTAATATTGACACTCTTTTCATGTTCTTTCCATGATCGCGGTGGTCTTAAACCTTGCAGGCTACCTATTATTGAAAAACTTGACAGAGAACCTTCTTGTAGAGATTTTTTTAGTGTTGATAATACATCTTTCGCGTTTTGAATATCTGCTTTAATCCCAAATTTACTTCCTAATTCTTCTTTCCATTTATCTCTTAACATTGCTGGACATAAAACCATTATTCTACGCAGGTCATAGCGACTTCTTAGCTCTGTCCAAATTAAACCTGCTTCAATTGTTTTACCAAGACCCACTTCATCAGCGATAAGCATACCATTGCTCGGTGCGTTAAGGAATTTTACGACAGGCTTGAACTGATAAGGATAAAAGTCAGTATGTGTTGTATCCATACTATAGATCAGATTGGCCAATTTTCCACTTAACCTTATATGTGTTAAATTTCGACGTAGATCAGAAACACGACCAAGTTTACCAGAGGCCAGAAGCTCTATTGCATCTGAAACATCGGGAAGACATTCAATCTGATCTTCAGGAATATATTGCGTTATATCTGGGAAAAATACTTGACGAAGAACCAGATCACCACGTTCCTTTATTTTACCTGTTAAGACACCGATACGGCCTGGATCTTTTTTTACTCTCACACGGTTACCAGGCTCGAATATTTTATCATCCATATTATTTATCTCGTCCTAAGCACTTGCTCCAATACTAAATGAGTTAATGTTACCCGAGTAAGAAGCTAAATTGTTTAGAAATAATCGTAAAAATATTTGCGTATGATTTTAATATTTCACGCTTTCATCACGAGAATTTCTTTATTATATGGAGATATTTAACGAAATGATCTAGGTGGTGCTTGTGCCTGAAATTCGCTGCTCTATTAACACAATAGGCATATATTATCAATTCCTTTCAAAATTATAGTTAATTTTATATATATTGCTCCAATATATTCCGAAAAGGTATAGTATATGTGTGTTCGTGGTCATTATACTCAGTATTTGCGACTTTCATGATATCAAAACAAAGATACGCTTAATTATAACTATATCAATCTTACATCATTCCGTGTGCCGGTTATTATAGGTTTGAGGACTGATTTTCCGATTTCCAGGGCATAATAGTGCGGTTCCGGTCCGTCGTCGTTGATCATCAGCATTACATCTTCTTCATGGATGATTTCGATGAGCCTCCGGAATAGGTCTTTTTCCCGGAAGGTACCGGCTTCGGTTATTTTCTTCTCGCACTCTTCGATTGTCAGTATTCTGTCGGGCATGGTTAAGCCTCCTATTTCTTACTATGGGATTGCCGCGCCGGCCAAGGGCCGGCAATGACTATATGATTTTTAAAATCCCCCGAAGCCCCCTTTAGGAAAGGGGGTTTAGTATTACATAGATTCTTCGCTGCGCTCAGAATGACCGGATGACTGGTCATCCTGAGGAGCAACGCGACGAAGGATCTAAACCAGATTCTTCGCTACGCTCAGAATGACACTACAACACATGCCCTTTTTAGGAAAGGGGGTTACAAAAACATTCTTAACCAATAAGTTCTGGATACCCGCTGGAGCCTGCCCTCGACCTGATCGGGGGCGGGTATGACCATATCGGCAAGGCACTGGATACCCGCTTCCGCGGGTATGACAACATCGGAAGTGCGATGGATACCCGCTGGAGCCTGCCCAAGACCTAGTCGAGGGCGGGTATGACATAGTAGTAGCTTTAAATGACATATTTAAGGACAGTATTTATCCATGAAAGAAAGCGTTATCGTTTTTAAATGGTCATCCAATTTATTGTAAACCTCATCGGCGATTGATTTGGGGACGCCGCCGTAAAAAGCCTGGGCAATCCCGCCTGTGATGCAGGCAAGGGTGTCGCTGTCTCCGCCGAGAGAGATGGCCTTGCGCATGGCATCTTCGAAGTCTGTTGATTCCAGAAAGGCGGTGATTGCCTCAGGAACTGTCTCCTGGCATGACTCGTTGAATCTGTAGACCGGTCTGATTTCATCAAGTGTCCGTGAGAGGTTATAGCTGAAGGTTTGCTCCACGTATGCCTTGATTTCCTGCTTCGATTTGCCCTGGCGTGCCAGGAAGATGGAAGAAGCTGTTGCCTGTGCACCCTTGATTCCTTCCGGGTGGTTGTGTGTGACTTCGGTAAATTTAACCGCCTGCTTCAAAACATCATCCAGGGTATTGAAGGCGAAGCCTACGGGGCTGATTCTCATGGCGGCACCGTTGCCCCAACTGTTGTAGGGAGCGCTGTTGTTTGACCTTGCCCATTTATGGAAAGACCCGCCATAGCCGGCATTCGGATATTGCCGGTAATACTGCTTCATGAGTTGTACATAGTCTTTGTCATAAAGAATGGCCTCTGCCAGGGCCACGGTCAGAACCGTGTCGTCAGTGAAGAAGCACCGCTTTGGGAAAAGCTCAAAGTCAGTTGTTTTGATGTTGTGAAATTCATATATCGACCCGATTATGTCTCCCGCTATAGCTCCGAGCATTTTGCCTCCTTCTCGAAAACATAGATTGCTTCACTTCGTTCGCAATGACAAGATATATTAAAAATCCCCCGAAGCCCCCTTTAAAAAAGGGGGTTATATTGAGGAATTAAAATTCTCCGGGGCCTTCTTAACATGGTTTCTGGATACCCGCTTTCGCGGGTATGACAACATTGAAAGAACACCTGATACCCGCTAAAAGAAGATTGCTTCACTTCGTTCACAATGACAAGTGGAATCTAAATCCCCCGAGCCCCCTTTAAGAAAGGGGGGCATAGCATGGTACTTTTCACTCGCCTTTGTGCCAAATGCGAATCATATTCCGCTGTGCCCCGGTTTCAGGTGACGCACGGTGCGCCTTCGCTTCATTGCTGCGCAGTTCTATTATCCTTCCGAGTACGCCCTCCCCTTCCGCATGGCCATGGCGCGCCAGCCAGCAGCCCACCACCGTTCCCGTCCTGCCCACGCCTCCCCAGCAGTGGACATACACAGGCAGATGCGCACCGAGGGAAGCGTCAATGCTGTTCAGGATTGACTTCATGGTCTTTTGCGAGGGGACACCCAGATCCTTGACGGGAATCCTCTCGCATGTAACTCTCACCCCGCGCTCCGCTCCCAGCCATGTGATCCGCGAATGGTACGGCATGAAGAGTTCGCCACATATATCCAGTTCATTCTCTTCCATGAGATTGATGACATGGCGTATGCCGCAGTCGAGAAGCGCTTCCAGTTTTCTGTCCATGACGATTGCCGAGCGGTCGCCCGGATAGAACCCGGCGAGGAATCTCCCCGGCACTACCCAGTAACTGTGGCTGAAAGGCACCTTCTCCATATTGCCCCTCCTCTGCATATCCATACTCTGCATCTTCAACATAGGCAATACCGTCCCTCTCATTTGACTGATGCCAACTGACTGCTCTTGAAGTGTTCGATGAAGTCCGTAACCGTCTTCTCTGCCGCAAAAGCAGCCTCCTCCTTGAACAGTTTGTAGTTGTCGGCCTTCAGCTTGTCGTATGTGCTCTGTCTGCTGTTCCAGGTCGCATCATACACATAGCCCTTCTGCCAGACTATATCGCCGCCTCTGTTTTTCATCGTGATGACGGTCTCGGTTATCAGGCCTGAATTGACCTCGATCCGAACGTCCTCCACCTTGATCTCGACGGCATAGCGGGTTTTGTCTCCCTCGCCCTCTTTTATGGTCTTATCCTCGACCGTTACCGCAGGCCAGCCGGTTATCTCCTTCTTCGACCTTTCTACGAAGGAGGCCATGACCATCTTCCCGAAATCCGGCAGAGCAGGGTCGGGAGACTGAGTCGATGCCGCATGGTGAATGACATAGCCCAGACCGGCGCCGACGGCTCCCAGGAGCACACCCGAGACGACGATTGCGCTGATCATTCCCCCTGTCGAATAGACCCGGAGATCAGGTGTGTCATAGCGGGCCACCTTCATGGGCATGGTCTCCAGCGGCTCCTTCCTGACATACGGCTGGTTGGGCAGGGAGCATCCCTGCAGGATGCAGACGACGGCAAACAACAGTGTAAAAATTCTGATGAAGTTTTTTTTCATGATTGTGCCCCCCCCTTTGGTTGAATTGCGGATGGACCGGAACGGCAGGTTCAACCGGACCGCCGCCCCGGCATATGTGATTACCCTGACCTGAACTGCCTCCTCCTGGAACTGCCTGACATATCTCCGGCGTTGTCCGGCCTGTCTTCCATGAAGAACGCCATGTGAATGACATGATCTTCATGAACCAGGGCGGAACCTACCAGATTCCTTCCCTCGTACCGGTAGTCGAAACCGTGCCCCGGCGACTGGTACTGCTGCTCGCCGCACTTCCTGATTTTATCCAGGAAAGCGCGTGCCTTATCCAGTGACGGCGCCGCATGCCTCGCTTTCTTCTGGATCATGGCGTCGATCACATAGCTCTTTACCAGCTTCTCATGGAGGACGCTGAATGCCCCTTCCCTTGAGATGACATCCATGCCGGCAACCCTGCCGTTCACCAGCGCCATGAGGCCCTTCTGCCGTGGCTGGCGAGGAAAATGCCGCATACAGTTGGTGAGGTCTTCCACCCGCGATTCATGTATGTCCTTCATTGCCCCCGTCGGCGAATGCACATTGTGCTGGACCGCATGCTCTGCAATGCCGTCCCAGATGGCCCCCTGATCCGATGCATGGCGCCCGCCCAGCTCCAGCGATCTCTTCACCGAGGCCATCTTGATATGCCTCAGTTTGTGCGACATCATGATGCCGGAGTCTTCAAAACTGCGCGACCGGTACGACCAGCGCCCGTGCTCGGTACAGCTCACGGGGATGACCGTATCGGACATGGCCTTGAGCAGGATGCTGGTGTTAAGTACCCTGTTCTGCTTGGCGCCCATAAGCTCCTCGCCGTCGAGAATCAGCACCGGCATGTCCGCCTTGTTTATCACTCTCAGTTCCGGAACGGAGCCGCCTTCGCTGATCTCCATCACCCGCATAAGTTCCTGATCCATTGCCTCCTTCATCGTAAGGTAGGCGAAGCCGTTCTCGCCACCCGCAAACAGCGGAACAATACCGATGTTTTCATACAACTGCAGTTCCCCCAACTGCATGCCGGAGACATAATTGCCGACAATCTCGTTCATTGGTCCCCCTTTCCCGGTCAACCTCTCAGCCTTATCGACCGCTCTCAAAAAAATAAGTCGCCGGAATTACCCGGCGATACATGGCCGTTAACTTTTTTTCACGACCAACTCTTAGTTTCGGTGCAACCTTATTTGTTGTTCAGGAATAATTCAAGAGCGCAACGACATACGTATGTCGCATTATTTTTTATGCAGGTTTTTGCGCTAATTTATCTGCAACCTTATTGTAGAAAGTGAGAAAAGAAATACTTACCAGGAAGGCATGGAAAAGGCCGAAGCAGAAAGTTTGCTGCCATGCGGGGCGACAAACTGGGAATCGCGGCTATTCAGGTGAAGGTTTTTATTTTGTCTTTTATTGCCGTTAAATTAATTGTTGCCTTTTGTTTCAAGGTGTTTCTAGATCAAGGGGGTGTTAAGAAGTCTTCAGTTCTTCCCTTAAGATGCGGCGAAGTGTCGTTTCAAGTTCCTCATTATAAATTGCCTTTTTCAGTGCCGTATTAATCAGCGTCTGATAACCGCGTTTGCCTGCTCTAGCCTTAAAAAAGGCAATGATGCCGGTATCGAGCATAATATTGACTCGCTGCTTGCGGGGTGCATCTTGAAGATTGACGCGGAAACGGGCACGGTCAATATCCGTCTGGGTGATTTCAGGATATTCATCAAACCGATTAGATGTTTTCAAAGTAGATTTTTTGCTCATTTTTCGTTCCTTTTCTCATGGAGATAATGCGAATTTCATCTTCATATTCGGTGTGGACAATAACAACTACATCAATACCGAGCAATCCAAGTGTTACGAAACTATTTTCTCCATAGTCATACCTGGTATCGGCAAAAGTGAAGATGGCGCCGGCGAATGTCGAATGCGCATCTTTGAAATCCAGGCCGTGCTTTTTCAAGTTTGATTGCCGTTTCTTTTCATCCCATATGAATTGCATGGATTAATTATACATATATTTATACACACTACAAGGGAAATTATTATTTATCATCGGCGTGGATGCGCGTAGAGAAATATGATGTGAACACATCTCTCACAATTTCTATAAAGTACATCACACAGGCAATACCGAAGTTTGTTGACACTATATCTGGTCTTTGCTGCTCCGCCCGGCAACTCACCTTTCGGCCAGTGCGAAATCACGACTTAGCTGGTGAGAATTCTGAAGTACGAGAAGAATGACAAAGGCGAATCAGTAGGATTTCCAGAGATAATCCATGATTCCAGAGATAAAACCAAAGCTATCGAGTGGATCAAAATATTATCGAAATTGGAGAAGTGAGAAAAGAAATACTTACCAGGAAGGCAGGGAAAAGGCCTAAGCAGAAAGTTTGCTGCCATGCGGGGCGACAAACTAGGAATCGCGGCTATTTCAGGTGAAGGTCTTCATTATGTATTTTATTGCCGTTATATTGCCGTTTCAGTTATTTTTTCGTTCACTTCTTTTTCCTCCGCCTGGTACCGGTTGAATCACTTTCTTTTGCCTGTCTGAACATCTCACTGATTCTTTCCCTGGCATAAGTCCAGGCGCTGAAATTACAGGTGCACGGATTCTCATCGCAGGATATCCAGGGGTCATCGCCGAACTGGCAAATAATATTAGATATGCTTCGCGGAGGGTTTTGTTTTCTTTTTTCCTAACAAAGGCAGCAAACAACGGAGCGCTTCATTCACTGCATCTGAATCGGGGAAATATTTCTTCACATCCGGCTCCAGATAAACGGGCACATTCAACTGAATATCCGGCCTGAAAAACTTACCCCTCTCCCCCTTTGAAAAATTATATTCTTTCTTCATGGCATTTCACCTTCATATTGTTTTGTTTCCTTCAATGTTGCTTTCCGCGCGGAGATGATACGAATTCTCCTCTTGTCTCTGCCCTGTGCAGCAAAGGTATGCACGACAACCAGCAACTTATCATCTCTGTCTCTGCCCATCGTTACCCACCGATCTTCATCAATACTATGGTCCTCATCAAATATTGAAACAGCTAATTTATCTAAGAATACCTCCGCAGCTTTTTCAAAGGCAACTTTGTGCTTGCGAGAGTTCATTCTTGCTTTTTCAGGGTCCCATTCAAAATTATACCGCAATATTAATTCCTCTTCGGCCTGGAGTTGTCTCACAACCATTCAAAAGCTTGGTTTTAATATAATATAGTTGACAGTCATTAACAAGACATAATTGGATGATCCCGGGGAGGATCGCCCTGCTCCCTACTGGCTGCTGCCATTGTCTTAAGAGTGTGCATCTTGTCTGCGGCGCAGTTTCATATTTTTTTCGTTCACTTCATTTTCCCCCGCTTTGTGCCGGTTGAATAACTCTCTTTTGCCTGTCTGAACATCTCACTGATTCTTTCCCGGGCGTAAGTCCAGGCGCTGAAATTACAGGTGCGCGGATTCTCATCGCAAGATATCCAGGGGTCATCGCCGAACATTGTGTAGCCTGCATAACAGTCTTCTTCCTTCTTGCCCGGCTCAACAGATTCCTGCAGCGACTCCTCGACTATTCTTTTGCAGACGGCGACGGCCTCCTCGCAACTGTGATATACTCCCTGCTTGTAGCGTTCGCTTTCATCCATGTAATGGTAGTTGTCATCCACATAGACGGTATAGGTGTTCTTGGCGCTTTGGATTACTTTATAGGCCTCCTCGTATTTTTTAATTCTGCTTCTGTCCTTGTCCGTCGGATTGGGAATTCTGCGCTGATCCATGTTGTCCTTCAAATCGGCCTTCTTGATTTTTCTTGTGATGGGATTGCCGGCAACCCTCTTGATATAGTCTGAATAAGATTCATCCGGCTTGTGCGTCAGGGTGTCGACAACACTGAGAATAGTCTCCGAAAAGCCTTCCGCCCGCAGGTCTTCAATCGTCACGTCCGAGTCTTCTACAACATCATGCAGGATGGCGGCGATCTTTTCATCGGTGGTGTCCATGCTTTCCATGAGCTTGAACGGATGCGTGATGTACGGGGTTCCATCCTTGTTCTTCTGACCATCATGGGCGGCTTTCGCTATTTCAATCGCTCTTTCCAGAGTGCTCACTGTGTACTCCTCCTTCGCTGTTTTTCCTTGTTCGATGTCGTTATACACCGGTAATTATTACTCCAATGATGAAATACGTCAAGCGTCATGCGGATCTCGAATCCGGATCAATTTACCGCCGCATCTGAGAGTTGTTCCTTCAGTGGCTTCTCATTGACAGAGAACAACTGCTCACTTCGGCGCAAGCCGCCGGGTTTTAACCCTGGCGGATAGCCGAAATAAATGTTGATTTATGTGTTGATATAATATATATTATCAACATGAATTATCAACGAGACGAACACAGAGTACACCTCATCATATACCATCTAATATGGTGCCCCAAAAGGAGGAAGCCAGTTCTCCGTGGGCCGATAGCAAAGGATTGCGAAGACATATTGCGCGATCGATGTAATATAAGGGGCTGGGGCATTCTCAAGCTTGCGATTCAGCCAGACCACATTCACCTGTTTGTCAGGGTATTTCCATCCAACTCGGCAGCGGAAGTGGTTAAGGAATTGAAAGGCAGCACAGCAAACTTGCTTCGGGCAAAATACCCTGAGCTGCACAGACTGCCGTCAATGTGGACAAGATCATATTTTGCTTCCACTGCCGGCAATGTTTCCCAGGAAACCATTGCCAGTTACATCGAAGCACAAAAGGGCATCTGATGCAGATAAAGAATTTTGCCTACAGGCTCTATCCCACTAAATCACAGATTCAGCGCCTTGAGCAGACAATCGAGGTCTGCAGAAAGTTCTACAACAATTGCCTTAGCGAGCGGAAAACCTTCTATGCCCTCACGGGCGGGTCTATTTCAAAGGTTGAACAGCTGCGCCACGTCAAGATTGCTAAAGAGATTGATCCTAAAGCCAGGAATATCCACAGTCACATTCTTCAGGTAGTGGCTGCAGATCTGGACAAGGCGTTTGCCGCTTTCTTCCGAAGGATAAAGATAGGCGAAAAGCCTGGATATCCCCGCTTCAAAGGACGCGGGCGATTTGATTCGTTCGGACTGAAGGAATACGGCAACGGGTTCCGGCTGGACGGACGCAGAATCAAGATAAGCGGTATCGGGCGAATTGCGGTCCGGTGGCACCGCGAGCTGCCGTCTCAGCCAAGGACGTTGCGCATCATCAGGAAAGCGGACGGCTGGTACGCATGTTTTGCCTGTGAAACAAAGACTGCAACGTTGCCTTTTACAGGTAAGGCTGTCGGCGTAGATGTGGGCGTCAGCAGCCTTTTGACCGACAGTGCGGGACGCAAAGTTTACAATCCCAAGTGGTACCGTGAAGGAGAGAAAACGTTGCGTGTCCTGCAACGGTCTGTTGCCAGAAAAAGGAAAGGTTCTTCCAACAGAAAAAAGGCCGTAGCTTTGCTGCGGCTACACCACTTGAAGATTAAAAGGCGCCGGCAAGACTTTCTAGACAAGGAGGCGTACCGGCTAATCGACAAAAACGACCTGGTTGTATTGGAAAAGCTAAGAATCAGAAACATGGTCAAAAACCGCCATCTCTCAAAAAGCATTTTGGATGCGGGTTGGAATTATCTTGTTCAGCGCCTCGCGAGCAAAGCGGAAGAAGCTGGCCGCGTGTTTATGCAAGTTGATCCCGCCAACACATCCAAAAGCTGTTCCCGTTGCGGCCATGTATTTGAAGAATTGAAGCTGTCCCAACGGTGGATAGAATGTCCTGATTGCGGACTGTCGCTCGACAGAGACCATAATGCCGCAATCAATATTCTTAACCGGGGACTTCAAGAATTAGAACGTGGGGATGGACAGTCCCTTTGGGCGCTAAACACTCTGAAGTCAGGGGTGTTTGCCCAAGAAGCCGTCGGGTTTTAACCCGTGCGGAGTGTCACATAATTGCGCAATCATGGTGTCTTTTTCATTATCAGATACGGCGTACACATTGAAGCTTAAAGACGCGAGGGAGTGCTTATGGCAAAAGTAGTTCTGGTACACGGGGCATTCAACGAGTTCTGGGGCCCGCATGAACTTAAGGCGCGCTGGCTCCCGGCGCTGCGCGACGGGCTCTGGCATCACAACGCCGATGTAGATGCCGCCGATGTCGGCATCTTTTTCTATGGCGACCTTTTCAGGCGTGAACCCGACTCTGATGCAGACCGCAGATTTGAACAGTCAAGGGCGGGCATTGCCGAAATGCTGACGAAACTGGCGGGTGACGACGTAATTGCCGGGCTCGGGCAGGCGGCAAACGACGCCGCCTTCGAGCGCACCATCGATATGGTGACGATAATGGCGACTACACCCGATCTGCGCATCCGGATGTGCGACCGCGCCGAGGCTGCAATCGGCAATGATACCCGCGTGATAGTCGCGCACTCTCTGGGCACAGTTTTCACCTACACGGTGTTGTGCAATCATCCGCATTGGCGGGTGCATACCTTAGTCACTCTCGGGTCTCCCCTGGCATCGCCGATGACCTTCAAATACCTTGACCCGCCTTCCGTAGACGGGATGGGCAGGTGGCCGGGTTCCGTTGAACGATGGGTGAATGTGCGCGCGGCTGGTGACAGGGCAGCGGCAGTCAGTCTTCGTGACAAGTTCGGCCCCCGCGTTGAAGAGTTTCTTGTCGATAACGGTCATCGCGCCCATGACCCTGAGCCTTACCTCAATGCGGCAGCAACAGGTGCTGCTGTAGCCCTCGCGCTAAAACAGACGAGCAGCGACGGGATTTTCCCTCAACGCCCGGCTGATCAGTCTGAACCATGAATTTACTGCAGCGGTGAGATATACCGCTCCGGGCTGTGTCCGCCCGTTACGGAGCGCTGCAGTCATCCTATGCCGCTTTCAACGGTTTGATCCGTTTTATTTCATCACGGTGACTGTTTTGCGCATCCCGGAAGAAAATAATTTCACGGCAGTTGCGACAGCCACTGCCCGGCCGGCGCAATCAGAATTTTGTTGGCTCCGTTCTTTATGATCCGGTATCCGTCAGCCCTCTCCACCAGCTGCACAGCCGGTATCCCCAATGCATTCTGAAAAGCTATTAGGGATTTCACCGTCTGTTCCTCCGATAATTTAACTTCTATCAGAAGAAACGGTTCATTGTCAGCAGCGATCAGAAAATCGACCTCTCTCTTTTCTTTATCCTTGATAAAATGAAGCGAGAAGTTCCCATAACCGGTATCATTCCATATAGTCACCGCCCGCCATAGTTCAACGGCAACCATGTTTTCGAGACGTGCCGCCGGTTCCTTGATCCGCGCGTAGTCAAAGAGATAGTATTTCGTTTCCTTCTGTATAGCTCGGGATATCCTGCCCGTCCATGTGGGAATGCTGAAGACCAGATAAAAACGCTCCAGGACATTGAGCCAGCTGCGGACAGTGTTGTAAGACAACTTCAGAATGCCTGCTATGGATGAAACGGAAAGAGGACTGCCGATGCGGGACGGGAGAATGTGGTAAAGTGTTTCCATGTCCTGTATCGTTTTGATGCCTGTCAGATCGCGGATATCTTCCCTGACCAGTTGTCCTGCATAGGTGTTGGACCAACGGCGATAAACAGTTTCTCGGCCTGAGAGGTATGGTTCAGGAAAACCTGACAAAACGGAAAGCTGCTGCCAGAGTTCATTGACACGAGCGTTTTCCGTCATAGAAATAATCAGCGGATCTTTCATGAACTTTGAATAAGTTAAATTTCTGCCGGCCAACTCGGCAACGGTAAACGGGAAAAGGTGAAAAAGAAAGTATCT
The DNA here is from genome assembly GCA_964558665.1 of uncultured Syntrophaceae bacterium. Lineage (GTDB taxonomy): Bacteria > Desulfobacterota > Syntrophia > Syntrophales > PHBD01 > CAZLFA01. Next base: position 114,869 of record CAZLFA010000002.1, on the reverse strand, counting down.
GCCGGCCAGAGAATCACCGCCCTTCTGGTAGAGGTCCAGGCGGCCGCTGCCTGTTATAAGGAATTTAAATTCCCCGCAGTATTCGTCATAGATGCCTTTGAGATAGTTTTTCCACTCTTTATACTTGTGGATTTCATCAAGAATGATGAGCGGAATAGAGGCATCCTTTCTTTTTAGACCGGTGAAAAAGGTCCCGTCATGGAGGATCTTTTCCCGGTGCCCGGCGATGTCCCAGTTGAAATAAAGATTGTTGGCGAAAGTATCGGCAATGATCCGGGAAAGTGTCGTCTTGCCTGACTGCCGGGGGCCTGCAACAAAAATCATTGATTTGCCGCTGGATAACTCTTTCCATACTTTTGTATAAAGGGTACGTTTTTCCATGCGACTATTATTTACTTAATTGAAATATAGTCAAGACTATTTTTCAATAGACTGAAAAAAGAGAAGTTGTCATGCCCGTGGAAACGGGCATCCAGGGCTCTTTCTGGACTCCCGCCTTCGCGGGAGTGACAAAGGTGGTGCGGAATACCTGAAGGTAAAACGATTGACAAAGGAAGGCCTTCCTCCATTGTCATTGTCGGACTTGATCCGACAATCCAGTAACATCCTGGATTCCCATTTTCATGGGAATGACTGAAGAGACGAAAATGACGGAGGAGGGATGGGAATGAATACCCCTTGACATGTTATTTTGGGGGGCATGACGATCGAGAAAAGGAAACGGATTGATTGACGTGCAGTTCCTGTTTCTCAAGCCCCTTCAACCCATACAGGTGAAGGGGCTTGAGATTTTTTATATGTATAGTTCAGTTACGTTTTTTCAGCCGGCTACCTTCTTTTTCAAAGTCTCCGCCATGTCCGTCTTCTCCCATGCGTAATCTCCGAGGAAGAGGCTCTTGGGTATCTTTCTGTAAATGTCTCCGCTGAGCATGCCGAACTTCTCGATCATCCCTCTGGGAGTGAGGTCAAACAGGTCATGCACCGCAGCGGCGATCTTTTCATCGGAAACGTTACCCGTTCCGAAAGTGTTGACGTAGATCGATATAGGCTTTGCCATGCCGATTGCATAGGCAAGCTGAACGGAGCACTTCTTTGCCAGCCCGGCCGCGACAATGTTCTTCGCCACATGCCTGACTCCGAAAGCCGCCGTGCAGTCCACTTTTTCAGGCGACTTGTTGACGACCGCACCGCCTCCAAGCTGCGCGCCCGGGTATCCTCCGTAAAGCTGGACGACCAGCTTGCGGCCCGTAACACCGGAGTCGGCGGCGCTGCAGGAGTTGACGGCCTGCCACTCACCGGTGGGATTGAAGAGGAACGCCGTGTCCTTGTCCACCCATTCCTTCAGGCAATCGAAGGAGATCTTCCTTGCTTCCTGCTCAACAACACTTTTGGAGCCTTCCGGGACCTTGCGGTAGTCGATCGCATTGGACATCAGGACCGTTGATACCCTTTTTGGCGTTCCGTTGTCATATTCAACTGTAACCTGCCCTTTCCCGTCGGGTGCGAACATGGGGTTGCCGCATTCCTCAAAGACCCGCATCAGGCGGGTGACCAGAACATAAGACAGAGGCAGCAGTTCGGGTGTCTCATCGCAGGCAAACCCGTACATGATGCCCTGATCGCCTGCACCGATCTCCTTATGCTTCCCGAGATCAGCCCTTGTGCCTATATTGATATCCGGAGACTGCGGTATAATGGCATTCAAAACACCCATGGATTCTCCATTGAGGCCGAGAGCGGATTCCGTGTATCCGATGTCCGTAACCGTCTTCCTGACACTCTTCTCAATGTCCACATAGGCCCTTGTAGATACCTCGCCGCCAACTACGCAGATGCCTTTCCCAAGAAACACTTCAAGCCCGCAGTGGGGCATCGTGTCGATGGTCATGCCTTTCTTGAGCTCCCTGTCGATGATTTCCGCAATGATGTTTGCCGCTATGCAGTCCGCAACGATGTCGGGATGCCCTACTTTTACGCCTTCTGATGTAATTTTCACCTTTAACTTCTCCTTTTCTTTATTTTAATTTTACGTAGTTTTTCTTTTTTTCTGCCGGCCCTTGAACTCCATGCCGGGCCGCTCCGCCGTTTTATCAACTTCTGTTATTCCTAAAGCAAAAAATCACCCATCCTTTCTGCCCACAAAAAACCCCGGGGCTAAACTCCATGGCCGCGGGGATGCCGACGGTTTAGCACTTTTTTTTCGACGGTTGCAATCGTCTCAAATCGATCCGTCGTACTCCCGTATTCTGTCAAAAAACTGAAAAGCCCGCGCTTGAAGGCAACGGGCTCATGTTTCATTTTTCCTGCCTTTAGCACATTTATTGAGCGGAGCAATTAGCTTTATAACTCGCCGCTGTTTTATGTGGACTTAATCTATTACCCGCAAGGCCAAAAGTCAACAAAAAATATCCGGCGGCAAGGAAGTCATTGACATAACTCCGTAAACATACTGTTTTCAGCTTTCAGGAATCAGTGTTTATATAAATTTCTGCCGTTACTGTTTTTTATTTGCCTGCCGGGCAACCTCCTTTGCATCAAGCAGCATATCTTCGAAGTTCTCTGACAGGTACCTGGCCTTCTCTTCATCCGGATCAAGCGCCAGGGCCTTTTCCATTGCCTCCTGCGCCTCATCCCTGCGCAGCAACTGTACCATTACAATCGCCCTGTTCCCCCAGGCGGCGGCACAGTCCGGAAGCAGTTTAACCGCCTGCTTTGACACAAGGTCGGCTTCATTGTATTTCTCCTGCTCGACCAGGCACCATGTCAATTCGAGCCACCCGTCGCGGGATTCCGGCTGCAGGCTGATGACCTTACGGAATTCATCTGCGGCCTCCTCCCAGCGCTCCAGAACACGCAAGGCTAATCCGCAGATGTGATGAGATATGACCGCCATCGGCCCTTCATCCACTTTCAATTCATCGGCCTCCCGGTAAAGCTCCAGAATCCGAGCCCGTCTTTCTTCATCAGGTTCGTCGTCGTCATCAAGAACCCTTGTTTCCTCTTCACCCAGGACCATCAGCCTTTTTCCTATGTCCAGGAGTCTTTTGAAATGAAGGTCCATATCGTGGCCCATGTATGACCGGCCTATGTATTTTTGCTCCCCAGTTTCAATTTCGTCATATAAATCAACCCCGTTTTCGGTCCTCAGGTAGCGGTACTTTTTCTCGAACTCTTCCTGCTCAAGGTCTATGAACCGGGGTTCCGGCGTCCACCCCTCCGGCACGGCAAGCGCGCCCGGTTCCCGGCCGGCAAGCCAGCAGTGCATCAGCCCGCCCTCTGACGTGCCGAGAGCAAGCCAGTCGCAGGGCGGAGCAAACCCGGCCTCCGAATCGACAACGGCGATGTCGCGGCTTTTGCCCTTCATCTTGAAGATGAAGCCGCGCTTTTCAAGGCGGCCGACAAACCGCCCGGCATCATCCGGCGTCATGAACATAATGCGGGAGATTGTTCCGTCCGTGCAGAACGACCGGTTGGTGCAATCCTCCCGATATCCCTGAACGCCGCCGGGATAAAATTCTTCGAGCCGTTCATTTTTAACTATAACGCAAAAGCCATCAATAATAACACTCATCCGCAACCTCCCACCTGATAGATTTTGTATCCGGCCCCCCGTAAACGTTGTTCTGAGAATTGTTATATCCCTTCACTTCTGGCTGGATTCTACATCACTTTATATGATAGTAAAAGGGTCAAACGACATACGTCCGTCGCATTATTTTTCACAGTTGCTTTTCCTATTTCCCGTTGATTTTTATCAACCGCACAAGGAGCATACCGCCATGGAATCACAGAAGGCTGTTCAGAAAAGGCTGATACGCCTCGGCCAGATCCTGAAGGTTTTTATGGAAAAGGATACCGTCACAAGCACATGGCTGAGCGGGAATTTCCAGACCACACCCCGGACAATCCAGAGAGACCTCCTGATGCTGAGGGAGGCAGGCTTTCCCCTTCATGAATTGCAGAAGGGAACCTACAGGATGTCCAAGGATCTTGTCAAGAACCTCGATTTGTTCAATGAAACAGAGCTTGCCCTTGTTGTGGCCTTGAAAAACCTGGTCGGGCAGTTGGGGCAGCCCTTCCGGCGGGCAGCGGACATGGTGCTCGACAAGCTCTACGACGACCTCAAACCCATACCTGTCTTCGTCAAGATCGATGAATCCGTCACCCTTGACGGCATGCTTCTGGACAAGATCGTCAAAGCCATCCAGAAAAAAAAGCAGGCCTTTTTCTCATATGACGGAAAAAGGAAACATGACGTCTATCTGGAGCCTTACCGCGTTGCCTACTTCGAAGGCTTCTGGTATCTCATCGGCAAGGACGTGAAAGACTGCCGCCTGAAGAAATACGCCCTCGACAAGATCAGCAGCTTCAAAAAACTGAACGCCGGTTTTGAGTGCTTTCCCAAAGATCTGGATCAGAAGCTTTCCATGAGCACCAACGTCTGGTTTGACGGAACCGCCGAACTGAAAGTCATCATCAGGGTGGACTCAACCCATGCCGATTATTTCAAGAGAAAGAAATACTACCCGACTCAGGAGGTCGTCGAGGAAAAGCCGGACTGCACGCTTATAGTATCCTATACGGTGGGCTACTTTGAAGCCATCCGGCACATGCTCAAGTCATGGATTCCTTTTGTCACCGTGCTGGAGCCGAAGGAGCTGCGGCTCGAACTGATGAAGGATGTCTCTGAATGGTTGAAGAAGCAGTCGAAGATAAAGTGAACCCTGCCTCTCTGCACCATATCTGTCCGATACGGAGCGTTGCAGACGGTATAAGTATGTACAGTCAATTATTGAAGCAAGGCAATACCCGACATGGATGAGCTACGCCTTGCAGGCACCGCCAGGTACTAGTCTGATCGATTACTTAACTATTTTATTAAAGACGTCTTTGTCCTGATCTACTATTCTCTTTGTCATTTTGTCTGCCTTTACGGCTGTATTTTTTCCTTTGTCGGCGCCCTTGTGAACGGTGTCATTCGTTTTTTCAGCCCCTTTTTTAGCCGTGTCTTTGGCTTTAGATGCTGTCTTCTTTGCCGTCTTTTTTACTTTGGATGTTACTCCCGCCTGAGATGGAATTGTTACGCCAACCAGAAACAAACCGATAGTCAAGGCTACAAAATATCTGCTCATACGATTCATAATTTTATCCCCCCTGTGAAAACATTTGATGATCTGTCTTCGACAATCAGACAGGAAAAGCTTATTTTTATCATCCCGGATCACACAATAGAAAAAGTTCGTGAAGAAACACGAGAAGTTGTGTGGACATTCATGTTCTTCTATCGTGCAATCCGGGTTTATCAGATCTGGATGTCACTTGGTAATTTCTTTAAAATTATCGCCAAGCGAATTGGTCATAGTTGTTGCCTGCTGATCTGCTCTTGTAACCTTTCCTTTTCCTTTATTGGCAGTATCATGTACTTTATCGTTTGTTTTTTCAGCCCCTTTTTTAGCCGTTTCTTTGGCTTTAGATGCTGTTTTCTTCGCCGTCTTTTTTACTTTGGATGTGACTCCCGCATGCGTTGTACCCGTCATGCCGATCAGAAACAAACCTACTGTCAATGCCACAAATATTCTAAATATCCTGTTCATAACGTTCCCCCCTTCAGAAAGTTATTCATGTTTTCTTGATTAATATAGATACTCCTTTTTCCTCGAACAGGCAATGGAGAAAAACACTGGACTCCCGCTTTCGCGGGAGTGACAGAGAGGGAGGCAGGAATGACGGAAGGTAAGACGGATGACGGAGTGAAGCCTCCCTCCATTGTCATTGTCGGACTTGATCCGACAATCCAGTAACTCCCTGGATTCCCATTTGCAGGGGAATGACAGAAATGGGCGGGATGACAAATAGGAGAAGGCATTTTTCCAACCTGAAATTCTTTGAAAAATAAGAAAAATAGTGTAGGATGAGTTTCACGCGTTTCAGAAGAGACAGGTCACTAATAACCATTCCACTAAACAACGATCTACAACAAACTTTAATTATACAACCGGCTTGACAGCCATCACTGAAAACGGTATATATACCCCATAGGGGTATATATTATCAAATGTGATGCCGACTTCAAATCCCCGGAACCGCCGGGACGACAGAAGGAACGGATATGCGTTTCAAGCGTTCTACCCACTTATCAGGCCAGTTTACAAACATCCCGATACATGCGCTCCTGGTGATTGTCCTGTGGCTTTATCCCGCCGTCATTTCCGCCGCCGACACAAGCGGATGCATTTTCTGCCACACGTCTGAATCCATATTGAAGCCCATGGTAAAACCGCCGCCCATCCCCACCGGTGAAGGGTGAGCGGGAGCGCCTCCGCCAGTTAAGGCGGAAGAGTATTACAAGGGATATCTTGTCGACGCGGCCCTGATCGGAACAGATCCTCATCTTAAAAAAGAATGCACGGACTGCCACAAGGGAGATGCAGCGGCAAAGATCAAAGATGCGGCTCATAAAGGCATGGTCAAAAGGCCATCCGATAACCTCGACAACTGCAAGGAATGCCATGCCAAGATTACCGGGAGTTACGGCAAATCTCTCCACTATACGTCCCGCGGGCAGCGTGAGGGCGTGAAGGCGCGATTCTCGGAAGCAGAGTTGAAGATCTTCGACAGCAAGGTCTTTGAGAAGTCATGCAGGAGCTGTCATGCATCCTGCGGCGACTGCCACGTGAAGTCTCCTCCCGTCTCCGGAATCGGTCTGGGATTGATAAAAGGGCACAAATTCATCCGCAAGGACGAAGGCAAAACCTGCGCATTCTGCCACGGCGGCCGCGTCTATCCTGAATATACCGGTGAATACGGCGGCACACCCGACGTGCACTATCAGAAAGGGATGATGTGCATGGACTGCCACAAAAAGGAGGAAATGCACGGAGACGGCAAACACTACATGACAAAGCAGGATGTAAAGGACCGTCCGACCTGCCGGAGCTGTCACAAATCAAAAAAACCCGTAAAACTTTACACCCGGATGGCTCATGAGAAACACAAGGACAAGGTAAGCTGCTCCGCATGCCATGCCTCCGGAAATTATCGTGACTGCTATAATTGCCACCTAGGCCACTCCGAGGCAAAACCGGGCTTCAACCTGGGGCTCAATCCCCGTGACAGGAAAACCCTCACGACGCTGAGGCTCATCCCGACGGTGAAAGGCACCTTCGCCAAGGACGGCATAAGCATGAAGAACTTCGATGCTCTGCCCAACTACTGGGACAGCCCGGTACACAGCATCAGGAAAAGGACCGAAAGGACACGCTCCTGCGATGCATGCCATGTCGACAGGAAAAACTTCCTGAGCAAAGGGAGGCTGATCAAGAACGGTTCCAAAGCAAACGAAGGACTAATCTACGATATAAAACCAATTAAACAATAACGAAAGGAGAAGCATGACAATGAAACACATCAAATCAAGGCGTATCGTTTTTGCCCTGGTATTTCTGCTGGCCTTACCCATTGCGGCAATGGCCAGGGATATCGATCCCATCGTATCCACCGCATGGCTTGAAAAGAACCTGGCAAATCCGAAGATCGTAACCATGGATCTGAGGAAGGTTGAGGAATACAAGGCAGGGCATATCCCGGGCGCGGTCAATTCTTTCTACGGATCATGGGCCATAAAAAAGGGAGAACTCCTCAATGAACTGCCTGCCACGGACGACCTGTTCGATGTTATCGGCGCCGCCGGCATCGGCAGGGACAGTCTGGTAGTACTCGTGAGTAAATCAGAAAAGATTCTTGACCGCTTCGACATGACCCGCGTGGCGTGGACGCTTAAATATGCCGGTGTCGCAAATGTCGCTGTTCTTGACGGCGGTCAGGACCAGTGGGTAAAAGAAAATAAACCTTTGAAGCAGGACATGGTGAGAGCCAAAAGCAAGCCCTTCAGAGGACAGGTCAACAAAGGGCTTTTCGTCGATAAAGCCTACGTTATGTCCAAAATCGGAAAGGCAACAGTAATCGATGTGCGCGGCCCCACCTTCTTTGAAGGCAAGGAAAAGCTCTCCTTTGTAGCAAAGACGGGTAGGATAAAGGGCGTCGTAAATCTGCCGGTGGGACAGTTGTACACCAAAGAAGGTCTTTACAAAAGCAAGGCTGAGCTTGCCGAACTGGCGAAAAAGGCGGCCGCTGATCCCGCAGGTGAAATCATTCTTTACTGCGATACCGGCAAGGCCTGCACTAGTTGGGCGTTTGTCATGACAGAGGTGCTCGGCTACAAGAACGTCAAAATATATGACGGCTCTTTCATGGAGTGGGCGAAGGATGCAGGTGCACCGATAGAACCGTAATTTGATATAAGGATATGGAATGTCAGGGACGGTGATTTTCATAGCGAGGACCGCTTTCATCCTCATTCTGTTTATGTGCTGCCTGCCGACGGCAGACTTCTGCCCGCCGGCAGCGGCGCATGAAAACATCTGGCTGCGTAATGAGCAGGGAGAAAAAATCACGCCGTCCTATAACAAGGCCGATGCCTACAGTCCGAAGAAAACCTGCGGCGCCTGCCATGATTACCGTTTGATAACCTCGGGCGATCATTTTGCCTATATCACACGGACAGGTTCGGCAGGAACGCTGGAAGGGGACTGTTTTATCTGCCATTCGCGGAATTACCGCATGGACAGGCGGGCAAGGGAAATTTCAGCCGGCCGCTATTCACTGGCCGCGACTTCCGGTTCCGGACTGGGCGAGGTCAAGGATCATCCGGCGGAACAGAAGATAGATGATAGACAGGGCTTGCGTCCCTTTGTATCGTACAACTGGACGGGCGGCGCGTTCATGACGGACGGCAGGCTGAAGGGAAGCAAGATCGGCAGAACCGTTTCCGGCAACTGCCTCCGCTGCCATCACGATGCCATGGCGAGTGAAGCAGGCACGATTTTCAGTCCGGATTCGGACGTGCATGCAAGGGCGGGCTTCCAGTGCAGCGATTGCCATAAACTTGTTTCCAAGGCGGCCGGAGGCCGTCTGAGTCATTATATAGCGAGGGGGAAATTCGCCAGGAGCAGTTTCCGGAAGGACCTCATCGGCATCGATATGATGACCTGCGGGGCATGTCATCTGGAGGCTAAAGACAAAACAACCGGGAAGGACCGCCGGCAGGCGGCCAAATATCCGGGAGCAAAGCATGCGGAAAAATTCCCGGGGGCGTCCTTCCATTTCTACCTGATGGATTGCGGAGCATGCCATGCCGCCGCTTCCGCCAAAGGCGGATATCTTCTGGACATGAGTACGGGAGACCGCAACTGGTACACTGCGGATGTACTGGAAGCGGCGTCCCGCCCGAAAGACCTGACACTTAAAGCCGCCGGTGTCTGGAAACCCTGGATCTGCCGTGCAGAACCGGCCAAAGGCGGTCAAGAGCGGTATGTACCGTGTCTTGAGCGGGTGAACCAGTGGTTTGGAACCAGACATTCCGGCGGCGGCATCAAACCCATCCCCCTTGCGAGGGTAAAAAGTCTTCTCCGTTCAGCGGATACCTTATCGCAAGTTGAAGTAAAGGCCGTAAACGGGAAAAAGACATCCAGAAGAACAGTGGCAACGGACAACGACATTATACTGGCTTTGAAGCTTTTGGAAAAAGGCGGTTATCAGAATGCGGTCTTTGTAGCCGACCGTGTTTACCAGCTTAAAAAAGGGGAGATTGTATCCTCTGAGGACGAGAAATTAACTTCATCGTTGCATTACGTCATCCACCACGGCATCCAGCCTGCCGGCACGGGAAAACCTTACGGCACAGCGGGAAAACCGGACGGCTGCGTTGAATGCCACGGCGACGCTTCCGCATTTTTCAACAAATTGAAAGTCCGGCGCATCGGCAAATTCTTAAAGGAAGACTATCCGGTAACCAAAGAGCCGAACGCGCGCCCGCAGATGTCAGACTGGGGTATGACGGGGGTTCCCGCCTATGAATAAGAGAGCGTTCATGAAATCTTTTATCACGCAAGGATTCAGAAGGGGTGTCATCTTCGTTATTGCGGCTTCCATGGCCATTTTGCTGCTTTCTCCTATCAGCGCAGAAGTAAAGACTAAAGGACAGAGGATCAGCGTCAAGGAGGCCTTCGATCTATATAAACTCCGGCAGACTGTTTTTGTGAACACGATGAGTCAACTGGAATGCATGGATCACCGCATTCCCGGTTCGCTCTGCCTCGCCTGTGAAGATATAGAGCAAAACCCGAAAATCCTGCCGGCGGACAAGATCGGAAGGATCATCATCTTCTATTGCGAGAGCGACAGTTGCTATAAAAGCTGCCTCGCCGCGGATGTTGCATTGAAGAACGGCTATGAGAAGGTGTTTGTGCTGGAGGGGGGATTGCCGGCATGGAAGAAGGCCGGACATGAAGTGGAATCGGTGCAGAGGATTCCCCGTGTTGCGGTCAAGTCCGTAAAGGTCGATACCCTGAGTTCCTGGCTTGCAGAAAGAAAAACAATGGCCATCATCGATATCCGCACCGAAAACAACTTTAAGGAAGGCCATATCGAGGGAGCGGTGAATCTTCCCCTTTACAGGCTCCACGAGCGGTATCAGGAGCTTCCGTACAACCGGACGCTGGTTCTGGTCGACAGCCGCGGCTTCCGGTCTTTTCTTGCGCAGTCCTATCTTAAGCGCAAGGGTTTTGACGTTGTCCGTCTCTTCGGCGGAATGGAGGCATGGAAGGCTTACGAACTGAGAAGAAAAAAAGAAAAAACGAGGTAGAAAATTGAAAAGGTTTCTTTTCATGTCCGGCCGGGGCACCTTATTTTTGACGGCGGCGTTTTGCCTGATCATCGCCTGCGGATTTTTATCGGTGACCGAGGCCGCTCAAACCGGGGCGCAGTCCGTTAACGCAAGATGCACAACATGCCACAGCGACGATCCGTTCCGTATTCACTTCCCCCAATCGGCCCATAGTTCGCTGAACTGCGTGAGCTGTCATCTAGGCATCACCGATTTAAAGCAGCACATGCGCGGCGAGTCAAAGATCGAGCCGGTCAACTGCGGAAGCTGCCACGGCGAAATCGCTAGGGAGTACCGCAACAACTTCCACTACCTCCAGGAGGATTTCCGCTGCCGGGACTGTCACCGCAACATTCACTCATTGAAAAAGCAGGGCGAGAATCATAAGAAGGCTGTCATCGAAAAATGCACCGCCTGCCACGGCAATGAAGAGTATGTAAGGTCGGGACACGCGGAAGCGGTCCTCAGGGGAAATCAGGACGCCGCCACATGCTCCGATTGTCACGGCCTGCATGACACCCGCGTCTATCATACATCTCTGGACAAATACCCGGCCGAGGCAAGGGAGTTTTACAACACCAAGTGCAAGCGGTGCCATGCCGATGAAGCCCTCATGAAGAGGAACAACCTGCTCCCGAAAATAGTGTCCTATTACGAGGAAACGTACCACGGAAAGATCCATGGAGTCGGCTACTCGACACTGGTTGCCGGGTGCGCCGATTGCCACACGACGCACAACATACTCCCGAAGAAAGACCCTCGTTCCAGCATTCACCCCGACAACCTGATCACAAACTGCGGGCGGTGCCACAAGGGGTTCCATCCCCGTTTCGTGGAATACAAGGCGCACCCCAACTATCGGGACCGGCTGAACTACCCTTCCCTGTACTGGACGTTCGTCTTCATGTCCGCGCTGCTTATCGGCACCTTCCTTTTCTTCTGGGCGCATACGCTGCTGTGGTGGCGCAAGACCTACTGGGAGAAGCACGTAAGGGAAAAAGCCGGACTGTCACCGGCGATATGCTTCCCTGAGGGCATCGGCTTCGAGCAGATACAGAGATTCTCCCCCCGGGAGAGGATCATGCACGTCATCCTGATCATCTCCTTCTTTACCCTGGTGCTGACCGGTTTCCCGCTGAAATACTCGCACGCCGCATGGTCGAAGCTGCTGATCCAGCTTTTCGGCGGCGCGCCGATGGCGGGATACCTCCACCGCGGCGCCGCGCTTGTCCTTATGGCCATAGTCGCTTACGTGGCATGGGAATCCCTGCAGTATCTCTTCCCTAAAGGACAGGGCCGCAAGGACTGGATCAAGCGCCTTACAGGACCCGATTCGCTGGTCCCCACCTGGAAGGACTGGGAAGACATGAAGGGAATGTTCCTGTGGTTTTTCAACAAGGGTGAAATGCCGAAATTTGAACGCTGGACATACTGGGAGAAGTTCGACTTCTGGGCGGTCTTCTGGGGCATGTTCGCCATCGGCGGATCGGGGCTGCTCCTGTGGAAACCGGAATGGTCGTCATATATCGTTCCCGGCTGGGTATTGAATGTGGCAACTCTGGTTCATTCGGAAGAGGCGCTGCTGGCGGCGCTGTTCATCTTCACCGTCCACTTTTTCAATACGCACTTCATCCCCGACAAATTCCCGATGGACAGGCTCATCTTTACGGGAACCTATACGATGGAAGAGCTTCATCATCAGCGGCCGCTCCATTTCGAGCGTCTGGAAAAGGAGGGGCAACTGGAAGCTCTCAAACGCCCGCACCCGAGCATTTTCCTCAAGTTGTCGGCAGCGGTCTTCGGTCTGGGAAGTCTGTTGATAGGATTCCTGCTAACCATTCTCATTTTCTGGTCGCTTCTGAAGTACTGAAAATGATTTATTCACCCGGCGGCAATGGTTATACTTGAAGCGGCTTTTCTTTAATGATAGAAGGTGCAATCACCATCCGGGAGGATAACATCCGTTGCCTGATAAAAAAAGTCTGATCCGATCGTTTTTCTCTTCCGTCAGACTCACCATATTTCTGCTTATCATTATCGCCGTTCTTTCCGTCATCGGAACCTTCATCCCCCAGCAGGAAAACGCACAGGACTTTGTGCGTTCCCTGTCGCCCGCAACGGCATTTGTCTTACAGAAGCTGCAGATATTCGACATCTATCACTCCGTTGTTTTTTACATCCTCCTGGCCCTTCTGTCCGTCAATCTGATCGTTTGCTCCCTGAACCGCCTGCCCCACTCCTTAAAGCAGTTCAATAAATCTTCCCCGGTAATTCCGGAGGGCTTATTCGAGGCAGATGAGGAGGGAAACGTGCTGCTCATGCCGGGAAGCGCGGAGAGCATCCGTGACTGTGCCGCCGCCTTTCTGAAAAAGAGACTGGGCAGCCCTGAAAAATCGGAAACGGACAAAGCCGTTTTTTTCCTGTTCGAGAAGAACAGATTTTCTCTGTTCGGAGTTTACATAGTCCATCTGAGCGTTCTCTTGATCATAGCGGGCGTCGTGATCGGGTCTGTTTCCGGCTTCGAGGGTTTCGTCGGCATTCCGGAAGGAGACTCGGTTCAGGCAATAGATCTCAGAGGCGATAAAGGGACAAGGAAGCTCGGCTTCCAGGTACGCTGCAACCGTTTCACCGTTGAATTCTATGACAACGGAGATCCCAGGACCTATCGCTCCGATCTGAGTTTTATCAGAGATGGACGCATTATCAAGAAGGGACCTCTGCTGGTCAATCATCCCCTTGAACAGGACGGAATCCGTTTTTACCAGTCAACCTACGGGAAGATGTCGAACGGCAGGGCATTCGTCACTTACAGGAAAGACAGGGAACAAGAAAAGGGACTGATGCTGCAGCTTGGCGATAAAATCGATCTGCCGGGAAGCAACGCGGTCATTGAGGTCTTGCGTCTGGAGGATAACCTCATGGAGATGGGGCCCGCGCTCAAGCTGCACATTACGTCGCCGAAGGCCGATGTCCGGTTCTGGGTCTTCAAGAATATAGAACAGATCAAGACTGCAAATCCCGGCATTATTAATGAAGTGCCTATTTTCAATCCCGGGCTGTTCAAGCCGTACACATTCTCACTCGTGCGGCTGGAAGAGCAGTATTATACGGGTCTCCAGGTGGTCAGCGACCCCGGCGTCCCGCTGGTTGCGGCGGGAGGAATTCTGATGATGGCCGGTCTTATTGTGGTCTTCTTCATGCCCCACCAGCGTGTATGGGTGAGGATCGATGAGAGCGAAGGCAGGGAAAGGGTGTCGTTTGCCGGCATCAGCAGAAACAAAGCAGTCATGAGAAGCCGGTTGGAGCGGATCATTGCAGAGATGAGGCAGGAACTGAATTCATGAAGCATACGACTATACTCAGCGTGGTGACCTTTGTTTACTTTGCCTCATTTGTCTTCTATCTTTTCCGGACGGCTTTTGGAAAGGAGTTCTGGGGACGCATCGGCACAATAACTGCGTGGGCGGGCATCGTAATGCAGGCGGCGGCGCTGATCTGGCGCTGGAAGGAGTCATACGATCTGGGCATCGGCCACATCCCCCTTTCCAACTTATACGAGTCCATGATCTTCTTCGCCTGGGCCATCGTCCTTTTCTATCTTGTCATTGAAAGAAAAACGCAAAACAGGACCATCGGAACGTTTGTCGTTCCTCTTGCCTTTCTGATCATGGCCTACGCATCAATATCGCCGGGGGTCAATTCCGCTATACAGCCACTGATACCTGCATTGCAAAGCAACTGGCTGACAAGCCACGTCGTCACCTGCTTCATGGGCTATGCGGGGTTCACCTTTGCCTTCGGCTGCGCCCTGATCTATTTCATGAAAAGCGGTAAGCAGGCCGGCGGGGAATCCGACCAGGGATTTCTCAACAGACTGCCCTCTGCGGATTCCCTGGATGAATTGATAAACCGGACAACCGCTTTGGGGTTTGTCTTTCTGACCATCGGCATCATGACGGGCTCCGTGTGGGCTCATTACGCCTGGGGCTCTTACTGGAGCTGGGACCCCAAGGAAACATGGTCGCTCATCACCTGGCTGATCTATGCCGTCATGCTGCACTCCCGATATGTGCGCGACTGGCGCGGCAGGCGCACGGCCATCATGTCCGTGATCGGTTTCGCCTCCATGCTGTTCACCTATCTGGGGGTTAATCTGCTGCCGGGGTTGCACAGTTATCTTAAGTAGTGTCCGGTTCTGAATCAGAGCAAACTAATGCTTGCCATGATCGGCGCAAGGGGTTTGCAAGCGGTGAATTAAATATTTTTGCATCCGGCAAGGCATGGGAAATAACCACAGCTTTTGTCGAAAAAATATTCTGAACCGCGGGAAACTCCTTGCGCCGGTCATAACCTTTTATCCCGAATTTTCGCCCTCCCGGTTGTTCGATCCGCGTCAAACCAATTTTGATACAGCAATATCCCCGCACCTGGATCCTTGACATTATCAAATGAATTATGAGAGATTTGCGGCATGGATAACAACGCCATACAAGAACCGAAATGCCCGCATTGCAGGAAGATCCTGGAATCGATGAAGATACCGCCTTCCGGCAAGGGCATGATCGGTGTGGTTTACGAGACAGACCTATATCATCTGTCGGGGGAATGCGCCGCTGTGGCAGAGAAGCTCACTTCCAAAACGCCTGATAAGCAGTGATTCTATACGCGGAGATTCGGCAGGAGGGAAAGCGGCGGTTGCAAAGGTTTTATCGAGTCTCCTTCATAAAGGACCTGCGCCAGAAAAAGACCGGACGGGGGAGCCGTATTCTTTGCAGGCAGGTCCGATAGCTTGATCAGCATATTTTCCACGTCACGGCGTGTAAGGTTTTCCCGCCCGACCTCAACGAGAATCCCCACCATCCTGCGTACCATCTTCCACAGAAAGTGCGACCCGGTTATGCGAACAATGATCAGGTCGTCATGTTCCATAAGTTCCACGGAGTCCAGCATCACTTTCGTGGAGGCATCCTTGTCGAATCTCTTGTCGGCAAAGGAAACAAAATCATGAAAACCCTGGAAGGCCTGTGCGGCCGAGAGCATCTTTTTCACATTTAGTTCGTCCTTCACCCACCAGACGAACTTCTTGCCGAAGGCCGTTCTGCGCCTCGATATCTGATAGATGTAGACCCTTGTCTTTGCATGGTGGCGTGCATGGAAGCGCGGAGTCGCCTCCTCAACCTTCAGGACGTTCACGGTTGCGGGGAGTCTGTCGTTCAGTCCGTAGAGGATTTTCTGCGGCGGCATCTTTTTTGATGTTTCGATATGCGCAACCTGGGCAAGGGCATGGACACCGGCATCAGTCCGTCCTGCACCCTGTATATCGACGGGCTGTCCGAACAGTTCACTGGCGGCTTCAATAAGAGTGCCCTGAACGCTCCTGGCATTCTTCTGCGTCTGCCAGCCGCTTAACCCCGTCCCATCGTACTCGACGGTTATCTTATATTTGTTCATTAGACTATTTGAGCTTCTCCAATTCTTTGACCAGCGCCTGCAGAGGCGGCCTCTCATTTATATCATGTACGTCTATATAGCGGATGACGCCCTTTTTATCGATCACAAACAGGGCCCGCTCCGATGTCCCGTCGGAACGCAGGATGCCTAATGCATCGGCAACCCTGCCGTGCGGATAAAAGTCGGAGAGCACGGGAAACCATAGAGCGCCCATCTGGTTTGTCCAGGAAAAAAGCGTCGGCAGATTATCTACGGAGATGCCCAGAAGCACGGCATCGTTCTTATAGAACAGCTCCTTGACGATGTTGTACCCCGGCCACTGGTCCGAGCACACCGGAGTCCAGGCCGCGGGTATGAACGAAAGGACGACATTCTTTTTTCCCCTGAATTGGCTCAGCTTCACAGTTTCTCCGGTTGTCGATTTCAATGCAAAATCGGGCGCCGTATCGCCGACCTTAACTTTAAGAAAGCTGTCCGCCGCCTTCAGTTTCCCCGTATTGTAGATATTGTTCTTATAGGCATCGGACAGGGCAAAGGTTTCATTAATCGCCAATACTGAAGCGGCTACTGCCGCCAACAAAACAATAAATGCTTTTCTCATGACATCCTCCTATCTCAGCCCCGAAAGTTTGATCATCTGCGACAGGAACTGATCGACACTTTCAAATGCCCCCAGCTTGGAAAAGAACACACGATGAGAACCGTTTTTGTTAATCCTGACACCGATGAAATAAGGAGTCCTCACCTCGCCCATTAACTTATGTATCACAAAATCTCCGTCGGGAAAAAGAGGGAACGGCACGTTATATCTTTCCTTAAAAACATTGACCTCGTATGAGGAGTTCCCCACCCCGATGCCGATAAGCTTTATCTTTCCTTTCAGTGCAGGGTCCGCCTCTATCCTTTCGTAAAGAGCATTTACCTTGGGTGCTTCTGCCTGACAGTATGGACAGTACATGCTGTATATCTCAATGATGACCACATCTGCCTTGATTTTCGGCACGGTGAACTTACCGCCCAACCAGGAAAGACCGAGGTAGCTCTTCTGACCGGAGTCTTTCGGCGCCGAAAGCGTAAAATCCGGAATCACTCCACCGACAACAGGCGGCCCGGCGCAAATGCCCTGACCATAAAGCAAGGCAACAACAATCAGCGATATCATTGTTCTAACAATCATCCGTTTCATTATGTTATCTCCTTTTTAATGTATGCGTTTAAACAAAAAGACCTGCCATCTCTGACAGGTCTTTTTTAACATTTTTAAATGCTATTTGAAAGCCGTTTGCTTAATGGCCATGCGAATCGGCGCTCTTTTCTTCGCCGTAGACAACCAGCTTGCCCTCGTGCTCCATCTCCTTCAGCCACTTGGGATGCTGCTTTTTAAGCCACGCACGCGTCACCCAGCCCGTCGTCATCGCCGGCAACGATCCGGGGGAACCGATTGTTCCCAGATAAAGATGCACAAAGAAGAAGGCAAAAATAGTCAGAAATCCCAGGACGTGCAGAACGATCAACCAGCGCACCAGCCATGCCGGAAATGAAAGCGGAAACCACATGACCAGACCAGTCAGCACCATGATAACTCCGAATCCCGCCACCACCAGAAAGAACATCTTCTGTCCGGGATTGTACTTGCCGACCTCCGGAACCTTGTCCACGTGCCAGACGTATCCGCCGCCGCACATGATCCAGTCCAGGTCCTCAGGCATCGAAAACACACCCGCCTCCTTCCACCACATGCCGATGGTAAAGGCCAGCGCAAAGCCGAAAAACACTCCCGTAAAGTTGTGAACGTACTTCAAAGATTTCAATCCGCCCATCACTTCTCCGATCCAGTTGAAGGAATGGAACATCATCCCCAGACCGGTAAAACAGAGAACAATGCAGGAAATCGCCAAACACCAGTGTACTATTCTTTCAAAGGCATCAGTTGCCTGAATCAATCCTTTCCTCATCGCTATTCACCCCCTTTTGTGTTTTCATGGGTATCTTCGTCAGGCAGCTTCGGTCCGTGAATGATGTAATGGAAGAACGAGCCGGCCAGGACACCGCCTGCCGCCAGCAAACTCAGCGGCTTGAGGAAATCCTTCCAGAGTATCGTCGCCAGAGGCACACTCGGATTCGCGGGAAGCTTTTCGTAAACTTCCGGCTTCTGATCCAGCACATAAAGCACGTGCGTGCCCTTTACGAACTTGTCGCCGTACACGTTGGCGTCTTTATAACCTTCTTTTTTAAGCTCCTCTACACGGGCATAGGCCTTTTTGGTCATCTTGTCCTTGGCACCGAAAGTCAGGGCGCCCGTCGGACAGGCCTTGACACAGGCCGGTTTCAGTTCGGTCTGAATTCTCGTAAGACAAAGGTCGCACTTGTATACCTTGTCCGTTGCGTTGTCGTAGCGGGGTATATCAAAGGGACATGCGGATACGCACTCCTTGCAGCCGATGCAGCGCTCATGATTGAGGCCGACAGTACCAAGGTCGGTATAATAAAGGGCGCCGCTTGGACAGACCTTTACACAGGCGGCGTCGGTGCAGTGCATGCAGCCGTCTTTTCTGAATAGCCATTTAACCTTATCGTCAGCTACCACTTCCTGAAACCTGATCAGCGTCCAGGTGTTCCACTGAAGCTCCGGGGGATTCTGGTATGTCCCGTAATTCTTTGTCTGCCTCGCCGGCATCTGGTTCCACTGCTTGCAGGCCAGTTGGCAGCCCCGGCATCCCGTACATTTTGTCACATCAATAAGTTTCATTTTATCGGCCATGGTTTACTTCACCCCCTTCTTCACAACGTTGACCATGAAGGCCTTGCTCTCCGGGATCATCGTGTTGGCATCGCCAATCGTCGGCACGAGCAGGTTAGCCGCATCACCACGCGTGAATACTTCCGGCTTCTTGTCTCCCGGTACATATTTCCTGTCTACGGACGTTATCCATCCGAAATGCCAGGGGATGCCGACCTCATGAATAGTGTTGCCGTTGATATTGAACGGCTTGAATCGCGGTGTCACAATGGCGACACATTCAACCTGGCCTCTTGCTGAACTCACGATAACCTTGTCGCCGTTCTTAATGCCTTTCTCACCCGCCAGTTCCTTGCTCATCTCACACCACATCTCCGGCTGCATCTCTGCCAGCCACGGACACCAGCGTGTCAGAACACCCGTCTGCCAATGCTCGCTGATGCGGTAGGTTGAGCCGATGATCGGGAACCTCGGATCGCAGCTCTGAACGCCGGAATATACATCCAGATCCGATCCGACACCCGGCTTGTCAAATCTCTTGATGGCCGGGTTGTGCTTATGAGGCGACATGAAGTTTTTCTCCACCGGACACTCGAGCGGTTCATAATGTTCCGGGAACGGCCCGTCAACCAAACCGGGGCCGAAAAGACTCGCAACTCCGTCCGGCTTCATAATGAAAGGCGGCCTGCCGGAACCGGGTTCACCGACTCCATCGGGTACGTCACCGACCCATTTCTCGCCTGTCCATTTAATGACTGCTTTCTTCGGATTCCAGGGTTTGCCGTTGAGATCAACCGATGCGCCGTTGTAGATGATGCGGCGGTTGACCGGCCAGCTCCAGGCCCAACCGGAATATAGGCCGATGCCGGAAGCATCCTTTTTATCGCGTCGGGCGGCCATATTCGTTCCCGGATATGACCCGCAGTACACCCAGCAGCCCGAAGACGTCGAACCGTCATCCTGCAGCCAGGCGAAAGTGGGAACGGGATCACCCTTTTTGAACTCCTTGAATTCACCCTTTTTGGTGGGATTTTCAACCTTCTTGTCTTCAAGGAAGAAACCGTTGATTTCTTTTGCCACCGCATGGGGATCGTAATGGAAATGCTTGCCGGCCATCTTGCCGTAAGGCCAGGTCAGCTTGGTGATGGCCTCTTTCATGGGGCCGCCGTCCTTTTCGTACAGTTCCTTAACCTTTAAGAAAATTTCGCTCATGATATCGCCGTCGGGCAGAGCAATTCCCGGGGGTTCAACGGCTTTGTAGCGCCACTGCATCAATCTTCCGCTGTTGGCCAGACTGCCTTCCTTTTCAATTGAGGCGGCGCAGGGGAGCATGAAGACCTCGGTTTTGATCTTCGTGGGATCCATGCCGGGGCCGCGCCAGAAGGAACCTGTTTCGTTATCGAAGAGATTGACGTTAACCATCCAGTCCACTTTTGTCAGCGCCTGCCTCACCTTGTTTGAGTGGGCGCCGCTGCACGCCGGATTCATGCCCCACGCGAAGAAACCGGTGAATTTTTCCTTGTACATCTGGTCGAAAAGCGTCAGCCATGAATAGTTGGCGCCATCGTCAAGCTTGGGCATCATGCCATAGGCTTCTTCCAGCGTTGCGTTCTTCCCGAACATTGTTCTTAAAAAGCTGGCCGAATACTTAGGAAAGTTTTTCCACCAGTTCAGGCTTTTTGGTTCTTTCGTCTTCGGGGTTCTCTTTTCGTTATAAACGCTCAGGGAACCCATCGATGCCGTCGGCGTCCCCAGATAACCCGGCCAGATGTGGAAGAGAAGTCCGTGGTCCGTGGAACCCTGGACATTGGACTCACCGCGCATGGCGGCAACACCGCCGCCGGCAATACCCATATTGCCGAGAAGCAGCTGGATCATGCACATCGTCCGGATGATCTGCGTTCCGACCGTATGCTGCGTCCATCCCATGGCGTAAAGTTCCACGCCCGCTTTGTCCGGTTTCCCGGTTGAACCGTAGAGCTTGTAGATCTCTACGAGTTTGTCTGCCGGGGTCCCCGTGATCTTGTTGACCATCTGCGGCGTGTAGCGGTCATAATGCTTTTTCAGAAGCTGGAATACGCAGTTGGGATCCTGCATCGTCGGATCTTTTTTGACAACGCCGCTGCCGTCCGTCTGGTATGACCAGGTCTCCTTGTTATACTTGCCTCCTTCAAGACCGGAGAAGACGCCGTTGTTTTCACCGGGCATCTTGAAAGCGGGATTAACCAGGAAGGTGGCATTAGTGTAATTTTTGACATACTCTTCAAAGTATAGCTTGTTTTCCAGGATGTACCTTATCATCCCGCCCAGGAATGCGATGTCCGTGCCTGAGCGGAGAGGGGCATACACGTGGGCTTTCGCAGCCGACTGGGTAAATCTGGGATCAACGCATATGACCTTGGCGCCTTTTTCCATCGCCCTGGTGATCCACTTGAAAGAAATGGGATGATTGGAGGCAGGGTTGCTGCCCATGATTAAAATAACATCACTGTGCTGCATATCAATCCAGTGATTCGTCATCGCGCCGCGTCCGAACGACTCTGCCAGAGCCGGTACAGTCGGGCTGTGTCAGATACGGGCCTGATGTTCTATGTAAACAAGGCCCAACCCCCTCAGGAATTTTTGATATGTGAAGCACTCTTCAAGGTCCATGGCGGCAGAACCGACCGAGGCAATGCCCTCTGTGCGGTTTACCGTCTCGCCCTTGTCGTTTTTGAATTTAAAGCTCTTGTCCCGGCTGGCTTTGACATTCTGGGCAATCTTCTCGAAAGCCCATTCCCAGTCCACCTCTTTCCACTCTTTGGAAAAAGGGGCCCGGTAAAGAGGCTTGCCCAGCCGGTTCTCGTTGACCGACATCTGATAAATCGAACCGCCTTTGGAGCAAAGAGCGCCCTGATTTATCGGATGGTCTGGGTCACCTTCTGTATTGATCACCTTGCCGTCCCGTACCGATACGATTATTCCGCATCCGACGGAACAGTATGGGCAGATCGTGGTGGACTCTCTGGCATACAGGACCTTCAGTGGCTTTGCATATGCAGATACCGGCTTCAGGGTAACGCCGATGCCGCCTGCCGCAAGGACCGTACCGGAGAGTTTCAAGAAACCTCTTCTGGTTACATCCATTTTACGTGCTCCTTTCAAAAATATTTATGTATGTATGCTTGCTCTCCTGCCGGGCGTACATTGGGCACCTTCACGATCATGAGGATTGCCTGAACGGTTTGGCCGGAGAACGTTATCTCGGTTGGCAGATTCTGAAATATGCTGTTATCAGTGAACTTTTCTAATGCGGTTGGTATACACGTCAAGCTATCTTCTGTCAAGCTTTTTGAGGCAATATTGTTAATGATTTCTATAGGTTATGTCATTATTGACATAACCTAATTACAGTCCGGAAACTCCGGATGCAGAAACTTTCGGTTCCCGGATGGAAACGGCTTCATAGATGCCGTGAATAATTGTTATTATTATATTCATTTTCTGTTGAAGCACATCCGGTGATGTGTTAGCTTAAACTTAACCAAAGAACCAATATGGAGACGCTCTGTGAAGATAAACCATAAAATCTGGCTGGAAAAAGACGGTAAGGTCATTTTCGGCAAGGGACGCGACGATCTCTTGAAAGCCATCGATGAATGCCGCAGCCTCAACGCCGCGGCAAAGAAGCTCAACATGTCCTACAGGGCGGCATGGGGAAGATTAAAGGCTTCCGAAGAAAGAATGGGAATCAAACTTGTTGAAGTCGACGGTACGGGCAAGGGAATGCACCTGACGGCTCAAGCCAGGCAGATGATCAGCACTTTTGACAAGCTGGATGAACAAATTGAAACCATCTTGGGAGATGCCGGCAGGGAGATCATAAACATCGTTCAAACGAAGACTTCTTCCCCTGAAAACAAGGATGGCAAGATTATTCAGCAACCGGTAGCCGACCCCAAAACAAAAACCGGTAGCAACAATCAAAAAACATTCACTATATAGACCGAATATCCCTTCAATTTCTACTCACCCTCCTGACTTAAATGTCAAGAATAAATATCCGCCAAAACATGACATAGTCAGTCCGTCATTCATACTTACCTTTTTCCGGGACATCTGCAGTTCTCTCTGAGTTGTCGGGCTCAGGATACAGCGGCCTGTACAGGTCGCTGCGGACATCATCGGTGTACTGCTTTATGCGTTCTTCCGGCACTTCAAGATAAATAAGGGCCTGCCGGGCAAATTCAAGGCTGGCCTCGAATTCAGGCTGTATGACAAGTGACACCCCCAACTGGTGCAAGCCCAGCATCTCTTCAATGTTTTCAGCCCTGGCAATAATCCGGATTTCCGGGTTAAGCTTCTTCGCATGGGCCACAATTGCCTGTGAGATAATAGTAACCGGGGTGGTAATGATCAACATTCTCGCTCTGCTGAGAGCAACCGCGTCCAGAATGATTTCCCTTGCCGCGTCGCCAAAGAGAACGGGAAAGCCCGATGCCTTAAGCCCGTCCACCCTTTGGGAATTGTATTCTACGATAACGAAAGGCATCTCCACGCGGTTCAGGACATCGGCGACATACCTGCCCACTCTCCCCCCTCCGGCAATCACAAAATGGTCGAAAAGATCGGCTGCCGGGAAATGCATGGGGTCAATCCTCTCCGGCTTTGAACGGCGTCTGTACCAGGCATATAAAGGAGTGGTGAGTCCGGAAACAAAAGGCGTCAAAAGCATGGTGACGATCGTCACGGTGAGGACGAGTGAATAAAAATCTGCCGTTATCGATTTAGTCGCAACCCCCACCCTTCCAAGCACAAAGGAGAACTCCCCCACCTGTGACAGGCTCAGTCCCATGGCAAGCGGTATAACGTTTCTGTATCTGAAGGCACGGCTCAGCAGTGCAAAGATAAGACCTTTTCCGGCCATGACAATAAACGCCAGGAGCATGATCGTTCCCAGATTCTTCAATAGAAAATCGGGATCGAGCAGCATGCCGATGGAGGTAAAAAATATCAGGCTGAAGATGTCGCGAAGGGGAATGATGTCGCTCAAGGCCTGGTAGCCGTAATCGGATTCGCTGAGCAGCATGCCGGCGACAAAAGCGCCGAACGCGAAAGACAGGCCGAAAAGGTATGTGCCGTAGCCTATTCCCAGTCCGATTGCCGTGATAGCGACAAGAAACAGTTCCCGTGAATTCCAGCCGGCGATGGATCTCATGATGTGGGGAATTACGCGGGTGCCGAGAACGATCATGAGCACGAGAAAGAGTGCGGCGTTAATGGCTGCGAAGGCCAGTATCGGCAGTCCGCTTTGAGGATCGCTCAACTTGGGCAGTATGATCAACAAAGGAACGATGGCAAGATCCTGCACGATGAGAATGCCGATCATGACACGGCTGGACAGTGTGCCGATCATGCCCTGGTTTTCCAGTGTTTTCAGTATGACCATGGTGCTCGAAAGCGAAATCAGCGCACCGAACCACAGCGAAGGTAT
Organism: uncultured Syntrophaceae bacterium; assembly: GCA_964558665.1. Lineage (GTDB taxonomy): Bacteria > Desulfobacterota > Syntrophia > Syntrophales > PHBD01 > CAZLFA01. Next base: position 90,482 of record CAZLFA010000002.1, on the reverse strand, counting down.
GCGTTCCCATCCCAGCAGTTGGCCGACTGCGAATCCGAAGGCCATTGTCAGAATCATCTGGATGGGAGTGCCGATAACGGCAATTTTGCGGACAGGTTTCAATTCACGTATCGAAAACTCCAGTCCCAGGGCGAAGAGCAGCAGGGCAATGCCGATCTCCGCCAGTTTTTCTATATTGTGGACGTCGGAAACGGTAACCCCTCCCGTATATGGCCCGACAACGACACCGGCGAATATATAGCCGATGATCAGCGGCTGCCGGAGCAAGTGGGCCACAAGCCCTCCCAGCAGAGCGGCAATGACGATGATGGCTATGTCTCCGGCAATACCCATTGGCGATCATTCCTCCGTTGATAATTCAGATTTCAAGATTATTTTTTGTGAAAGGATAATGAAAATCCGGCCGGGTCGTCTTGTCGCTGCCGCCTTGACTTTATATCGAAGATACAGCCTCTAAACCCGGGATAATATCTTACCTGATTTCCCTTATAACCTTGCCTTTGCTCAGGAACGACATACCCTTGTGCGTCTCGCAGTCCATCATGACGGACTCGATCAAAGGTTCGGATATCGGGACATCGGATTTCCACTCAACCAGGAAGTTGGCTCCGGTGCCGCTCTTGTCCTGCTTGGGTATGTGGAAGTTGGTCGCTCCCATCGGCCCCAGAGAGATTTCACTTTTTAAAAAATCGGACACCAGTTTTCCATCGTTATTGAAGTAGAGAACTTTGGTTACCCGCATGGAATTATGCACATCCGTATTGTGTATGGCGATAAAGGCACTCAGGTCGTAAAGCCTGTCAGACCTGCATGGAATGTTCGAGTAGATAGGAACGTAAAGCACCTGTCCCCTGACTTTTTTTACGCTGTCCGAATCCTTTATGGTCAGGCTGTCGGCTTGAAAACTTTTGTCCGTCTTCGGGATACTTTGCGGTGCCTTGTTCTCCGAACAGGCTATAAATAATACACATATTGACAGGATTACCAATACCCGTTTTGAATCAAGCAATTGCATAACACCGGTTCCTTTCGGTTATTTAAGTCGGATTAGATTTAATTCTTTACATTCAATAATGAGCCATTCATATCCTCATCAAATCCACAATTAAGAGCATATTTACTATAATTCCATCTAAATGTCTAACGTGGATACGAAACTGAAAACCGGCGACAACGGCTATATGAGTGGGCTGTTATGGCCATTTTTTCACGGGCTTATTAGCGGAAAACAGCACACTTGAAATTTCGTTATGTTAAATTTACCACAACTGCTTAATATCGTTGTTTATTCATTCACTTTTCCCTTGACTGTTTCTGTAAAAACCCTTATGTATGCCGCGATTGACATAGGTCATATATGACATAATTTAAGGAGGCATTATGGACATCACAAGGAGAGGTTTCCTGACTCTGTCCGGTGCGATTGCATCCGGATTGACGCTGTCACCTCTGGGCATCAATCTGCAGCCCACCCAGGCTTATGCAGCGGAACTCAACAAGATGAACCGCATCAAAGCCGCTAAACAGGTGACGACTATCTGCTGCTATTGTTCCGTTGGCTGCGGACTTGTCTGTAGCGTGGACAAGAATACCGGTAAGATCTTCAATATTGAAGGCGACGCCGATCATCCCATCAATGAAGGCTCGCTGTGCGCCAAGGGCGCCGGTTTCTTCGACCTCACCGAGGCGAACAAGCACCGGTTGACAAAGGTTCTGTACCGGGCGCCAGGGGGAACAGAATGGGAGACCAAAGACTGGAATTGGGCGCTCGAAAGAATAGCCCGTCTGGTTAAGGACACAAGAGATAAAGAATTTGTGAAGCTAAATGGCAAAGGTGAACTGGTAAACCGCTGCGAGAATATCGGTCACTACGGCAGTTCCAACATCGATAATGAGGAATGCTGGCTGGTCACCGTCAAGTCGAGGGCCCTTGGACTTGTCTATGTAGATCACCAGGCCAGGGTCTGACACAGCCCCTCTGTAGCGGCTCTGGGAGAGTCGTTCGGACGCGGTTCCATGACGAACCACTATTGTGATTTAAAGAACGCAGACGTCATTCTGATTATGGGCAGCAATGCCGCAGAGCATCACCCGATCGCCTTCAAGTGGATCTTGAGAGCAAAAGAAAAAGGCGCAACGATCATTCACGTCGATCCCCGTTACACCAGGACATCAGCCCGTTCTGATTTCCATGTTCCACTTCGCTCCGGTACAGACATCGCTTTCCTCGGGGGCATGATCAACTACATATTTGAAAAAGATAAGTATTTTAAGGATTATGTCCTGAATTATACAAACGCATCCTTTATTGTCGGGACGGACTTCAGCTTCAATGATGGTCTCTTTTCCGGATATGATGCAAAGAAAAGAAAGTACGATAAGGCCACCTGGGTGCTGGAAAAAGACGGGAAGGGCATTCCCAAAAGGGATATGACGCTGACCAATCCCCGCTCCGTTTTCCAAATGATGAAAAAGCATTACTCCCGTTACACACTGGACAAGGTATCGAGCATCACCGGTGTGTCGAGAGAAAACCTGCTTAAGGTCTACGAGATATACTCATCGACAGGTGTTCCGGACAAGGCAGGAACGGAATGCTACGCTCTGGGTTGGACCCACCATACCACCGGAAGCCAGAACATCCGCACCATGTCGATCATTCAGTTGCTTCTGGGCAATATGGGCATCGCCGGCGGCGGCATCAACGCTCTGCGCGGGGAGCCCAATGTCCAGGGATCCACAGACCATGCGATTCTCTACAACGTCCTGCCCGGCTATCTGAAGATGCTTTCCGGTTCTCTGAATACATTGGATAAGTATCTGGAAAAATACACACCCGTCTCCAAAGATCCGCAGTCGGCAAACTACTATCAAAATTATCCGAAGTTTTTTGTCAGTTTCCTGAAATCCCTGTGGGAGGACAAGGCGACAAAAGAAAATGAATTCGGATATCCCTGGCTGCCTAAGATGGATGATGGGAAGCACTATTCCACGATGCACATGTTCGACAAGATGTACGAAGGCAAGGTCAAAGGATTCTTTGTCATCGGCGCCGATCCGGCGGTCAGTTCCCCCAATACGAACAAAGTCCGCAAGGCAATGGAAAAGCTTGATTGGCTGGTGGGTGAAAATATTTTCAATAATGAAACTTACGAATTCTGGAGAGGCCCGGGTGTTGATCCCAAGAAAAACCAGACGGAAGTTTTCCTGCTTCCCGCATCAGCGACTATGGAAAAGGAGGGTTCGCAGAGCAACTCCGGCCGCTGGGTGCAGTGGAAATACAAGGCCGCCGAGGCCCCCGGTGATGCTATTCCCGTGGGTGAAATCGAGATCAAGATTATGGCTGCAGTCAAGAAGCTTTATGAAAAGGAAGGCGGTCCCAATGCCGAAGCCATCGTGAATCTCAAATGGGATTATCTTGACAGCAAAGGGCACATGGACGTGATAAAAGTGGCCAAACGGATCAACGGCGTCTTCCTGGAAGACACGGTGATCGAAGACAAGGCCAAGGGCACTAAAACCGAGTTCAAGAAAGGTCAACTGGTGCCGGGATTTGGCATGCTCCAGGCAGACGGCAAGACGGCATGCGGCAACTGGTGCATTTCCGGAAGCTACACGGCGGATGGCATCAACAAGATGGCGTCTCGCGGCAAGGCAGACCCGACCGGGTTGGGCCTCTTCCCCAACTGGGCGTTCGCCTGGCCGGTCAATCGCCGCATCCTCTATAACCGCGCTTCTTGCGATTTAAAAGGCAAGCCCTACAATCCCAAACGCAATATTCTTGAATGGAAGGGCGATAAGTGGGTTGGTGACGTACCCGATGGTCCCTGGCCGCCGCAGGCGGATAAAGAAAAGGGTAAATATCCCTTCATTATGCAGAAAGACGGTTTGGGTGCATTGTTTGGACCGGGCATGGCTGAAGGTCCCTTCCCCGAGCATTATGAACCGCTGGAAGGACCACTGGCCAAGAATCCTCTGTCGGGACAGTTGATTAATCCAGCCGCTGAAATCTTCAAGAGTGATATGGATAAAGTGGCCAATGCCAATGAGAAATTCCCCTATGTCTGCACAACGTATTCCTGCACGGAGCACTGGTGCTCTGGTGCATTGACCCGTTGGCAGGCATGGCTTCTGGAAGCCATGCCGGAACTCTATGTCGAAATCGGTGAAAAACTCGCCGCTAAATTACAGATCAAAAACGGCGAGCGCATCAAGGTTTCATCCATACGCGGCGAAGCTCCCTGCGTCGCCATGGTTACAAAGCGCTTCAAGCCTTTTATGGTTGAAGGAAAAGAAGTTCATCAGGTCGGTCTGCCCTTCAATTACGGCTGGCTATTCCCCAAGGACAGCAGCAGTGACAGCACTAATATGTTAACCCCAACCGTTGGTGACGCGAACACCTTCTGCCCCGAGTACAAGGCGTTCATGGTCAACGTGACCAAATTATAGGAGACTGAGCGATGAAAACAGAAGTAGTTAAACTTATCGATGTAACAAAATGCACGGCATGCAGGGGCTGCCAGATTGCCTGCAAGCAGTGGAACGAGATGCCCGGATTGAAAACGAAACAATGGGGAAGTTACCAGAATCCGCCTGATCTGCAGTGGAACACCTGGACGCTGATCCGTTTTCAGGAATACGAGGACAGCAAAGGCGCTTTCAAATGGCTGTTCCGCAAAGACGGCTGTATGCACTGCACCGACGCCGCCTGTGTAAAGGTCTGCCCCAGCGGCGCCCTTTATTATACCGATCTGGGAACAGTCGGCATCAACCATGAGAGGTGCATCGGCTGCAAGGAGTGCGTATCTGCATGTCCGTTCGATATTCCCCGCTACGACAGCGGAACGGACAAGGTCTATAAGTGTGATCTCTGCTTTACGCGCATCAAGGATGCTACCTTACCTGCCTGTGTAAAATCCTGCCCGACGGGTGCCCTGACTTTCGGCGCCAGGGACAAGATGACCAGGAAGGCCTATGCCCGTGTCGAGGAGTTGAAGAAGGCCGGTTTTGAAGACGCCAACGTTTACGGCGACAAGTTCGTAAAGGGTACACACGTGCTGTATGTCCTCGATGAAAAGCCGTCGGTTTACGATAAGCTTCCCGCGAATCCGAGCGTGCCTATTGCGACGATACTCTGGAAGGATTTTCTCAAACCGCTGAGCCTTTTGGCTGCGGGCGGTGTCCTGGCCGGATCGTTCTTCCACTATATCATTCACGGGCCGAAGCTGCCTGACGAAGATACCCATGAAAACACAAAAGGGGGTGAATAGCGATGAGGAAAGGATTGATTCAGGCAACTGATGCCTTTGAAAGAATAGTACACTGGTGTTTGGCGATTTCCTGCATTGTTCTCTGTTTTACCGGTCTGGGGATGATGTTCCATTCCTTCAACTGGATCGGAGAAGTGATGGGCGGATTGAAATCTTTGAAGTACGTTCACAACTTTACGGGAGTGTTTTTCGGCTTTGCGCTGGCCTTTACCATCGGCATGTGGTGGAAGGAGGCGGGTGTGTTTTCGATGCCTGAGGACCTGGACTGGATCCTTTGCGGCGGTGGTTACGTCTGGCATGTGGACAAGGTTCCGGAGGTCGGCAAGTACAATCCCGGCCAGAAGATGTTCTTTCTGGTGGTGGCTGGATGCGGTGCGGTCATGGTGCTGACGGGGCTGATCATGTGGTTTCCGCTGAGTTTTCCGGCCTGGTTTGTGCGCTGGATGATCGTATTTCACGCCCTTGGTTTCTTGACGATCTTTGCCTTCTTCTTTGTGCATCTTTATCTGGGAACGATCGGTTCTCCGGGTTCCCTGCCGGCGATGACGACCGGCTGGGTGACGCGTGCATGGCTTAAAAAGCAGCATCCCAAGTGGTTGAAGGAGATGGAGCACGAGGGTAAGCTGGTTGTCTATGGCGAGGAGAAGGGCGCTGACACACACGGACACTGATAATTTATAATGGCCAAACGTAAAGGTTCTCCTTTTCTCATAAAAGGAGAACCTTTTTCTTTGTCTTTTCACCCACATTTTTATATACAGTTGCAGATATTTGAAGAGTTTTACGACACTGATAAACCCATATTATGCAATAGAGCTTTTAGGTATTCAGATAAATGAATATTATCCCGGTCAAAGAGGTTTTCAAGCGGCGAATCAAATATTTTTCTTGTGAAAAATATTCTGAGCCGCGGAAAGCCTGTTTGACCGGAGTGCTAAAGAGTATTACTTATTTTATCGCGTAATCCGGGAGAAAATCTGCTTGTCAGATAATTGCAAAGAAAGGTTGAATCATCATGTTTAACAGTTATGACAATCTGCCCCTGATAGAAAAGAAGATCACACAGGCGATGGACAGCTACCCGCACAGCAGAGAGATACTCAGCGCCCTGAAACCCGTTATTATGGCAAGGAGTCGCATCATCGGATCACTGAAGCTGAACGATATTGATTATCAAACAATTGACCGTGAAAGGCTTAAGGGAGGCATCCCGGTAATCAAGCAAACCGGTCTGCTGACGGAAGACGTGCCGGCGCGCGACATAGCGCTTGCCGCCATACCCGACCTGAAACAGGGGCTTCCTGCAATGGCGGAGGAGTTATCGTTAATCGAAAAACAGATAAGCGAAGGCCGTATTAATCCGGCCGATTATCTCGCCGCCTTCCCTGAAAAGACCGCACAAGTCGTGGATGGCTGGGCTTCGCGTTTTTCAGTCAGGCCATCAACCATCGGCTTCCTCTTTACAACAGTGACGAGAATTATTCTGGAGAAGAGATCCGTCGCCATCATGGACAATTTAAAGGAGATCGACTGGCATAAAGGGTACTGCCCGATCTGCGGGAGCTTTCCGTCCTTATCGATGATACAGGAAAAAGGGGGACAGCGCTGGCTCCATTGTTCACAGTGCGGTTATGAATGGAAGTTCAGCCGTGTGATATGCCCTTACTGCGAGAACGAAGGACAGGAAGGGATGACATTCTTCTTCGTGGAAGACAGAAATCAGGAATCGGCTATCATATGCGATAAGTGCAACAGGTATCTGGTCACCCTCAACAAGATCGGGGACCTGGACGAGCGCGACTTTGAGATATCGGCAATCAGCCTCGTCCATCTCGACATGATCATGCAGGACAAGGGATATCTTCCTATGACCGAGTGTGCATGGAATGTTTTTCAAAATGAGAAATGAGGTTATGGGAGCATTATCGCCAGTTGCCGGCGCAGATGCCGCATATTTGGGCGCACATGGCTTTCATGTCTTTCAATGCAGACTCATGAACGGTCAGATCACCCGTACAGAGCCAGTTGAATCCTCTCAGCCCTGTTCGTGTTTCCATGAATACCGGTGAGTAAACCCGGCTGCATGACTTCTCAACTGAATCGCCGCTTGCAGGTTTATAGCAAGTGAAGGCAACCTTTCCGGCTTCAATGGAACCATCATACCTGCATGTCGCTCCCTTTTGTTCAGGAAGGCTGCAGGTGAGCGTCTCCGCCACCGCTGTCCTGTCTATTCCTGCCAAAAGGGCCATCATTAACAGTGCAATCAGAAAGATCCTTCCTTTGCTGAATATTACAGATGTCATCTTCTGAGTTTTCCTCCTCCGGATATACTGATTCACAGACACATCTGCGTCAGAAGTCGCCATCACATACAAAACCGGCATTGCCGTTGCCAGCATAAAGACCGACCCGTTTTCCGTTTTTATGTGACTATAAAGGGAAAGGCCTGACTGCTAACGACTGAACGTTAAATGTCTGTGTTTCAATAATACCACAACCGCGATGGACGAAAAATAAAAATATGCAGTTTTAAGGAAGATTATTTTTTCTTTAAAACATTCCTGCAATGTTCATTTATTATTGTGCCGCAACGCAGTACGATACCTATCACACTTTTTTCCCTGCGCTTGAATTGCGTCTGAACACATTCAACCTCATTGCCCGTTAAGACATCAACTGATGAAGACTTTTTGATAGCCAGTATCTGCGAGGGGAAGACACTGCGGTGTCCGGTCATCAGGAAACTGATAACGCACGCAATCGACGCATATTGGGCAATATCCTGACCATAAAGCTCCATAGCGAATATACTTGCCGATATGGGTGAATTTGTTGCTCCCGATAACACGGCAACCATTCCTATGGCTGAAAACATCGACCTGTCCAAGCCAAGCAAATCGCCGAATGCACTCCCTGCAGTTGCGCCGATAAAAAGCACCGGTGTAACCATTCCCCCGCTTCCCCCAAAACTGAATGTTATGCCTGTAAATACCGCCTTTAATAAAAAGGCATAAACGATAACTTTTTCACCACTGAGAGAATACTTGATAGTTTCCATCCCCAGTCCCAGATATTGCGTTGAGGTTATTAAAGCCAGTCCGATGAGCAAAGCACCGCCTATCAGTCCTTTCGCCGGTGACCATATTTTTACTTTCGCCGACAACTTATCAATGCCTTTTATAATTTCTATCGTTATGGCTGCACAAACGCCGAAAAAAATGCCCGCCAATACGACCTTGAGAAAGAATGCTTCGGAAAAAGGCATGCTGAAGTTGATTGGATATCGAAAATAATTTATTCCGAAGTACGTGGAGATATGATAGCTCGTTATTCCTGCAATGAACGATGGAAGAAGCACTTCATAAAGAATGCCGCCTACAAAAAGGACTTCAACACCGAATATTGCCCCTGCAATTGGCGCACCCATAACAGAAGCAAAACCGGCGCTGATCCCGCATATGACTAATTTTTTGTGATCGGCACCGTCAAATTTCAAAAAAGATGAAAGTACGGATGTAATTGCACCTCCTATCTGCGCACATGGGCCCACTTGCCCTACGGAGCCTCCGGCTGCGGCAGTTACCACGGTGGCAATCAGCTTTGCGGGCACTACTGCTGCGGCTATCCTGCCGGATTGTTTGTGAACGGCTTCAATTACCTTTTCTGTACCATACCCTTTCGCATCTTTCGCCAGATATTTAACCGTCAGCGCACTGCAAAACAATCCGAGCGGCAACAAAAAGTAATAGTTATTGAATGTATGAATCCTGTTAATGGCGAAATCCAGTATTTTTAGAAAAGCTGTCGTAGACAACCCGACAACAACCCCTACACCCGTCGCAAGAACAACCCACTTTAAGATGCTTACAAACAATACAGATTCTTCTATTAACCGCGTTTTCATGCCTATGTAATAAATTCCCCCTCCCCCGTACTCAATATAGGTGGTTATGAATATATCCCGTATTATTTCAATAAGTTATTCAAAATGTCGGAAAAAAGACTTGATTTTTACACTAATCATTTGTATACTAATTACAATATATGATTGATAAACACAACACTTTTTTAGAAGGAACATACATGGGGAGGAATTCAAAACAGGTGGCGGAGATCGTTGACAATATACGAAGAGTTTTTCAGGTCATCAATGAACAGTCAAAAAGGGTGAAACGCCAAACAGGACTGACAGGGCCACAACTCTGGACTATAAAAACGATTGCAGACGCTGACACCATTAACGTCAAGGAATTGGCCCACCGCATTTATCTTCATCCGGCTACAGTAGTAGGAATTCTGGATCGCCTGGAGGAAAACGGTCTGGTTGTCAGGACACGATCAAAGGAGGACAGAAGGGTCGTCGGGATAAAATTAACCGGCAAGGGTCAACAACTTGTTGCCAACGCGCCTGAAGCAGTACAGGGAATTCTGGCTTCAGGCCTGGAAAAACTGACCGGCAGACAATTGAGTATAATAGACAACGGACTGGCTGAGTTGGTTAAGATGCTGGGTATAGAGACTTTGCCCCCCAAGTTGATGTTGTCACCGGAAATAAATGTGCCTGGGGATCAGGGAAAAGAAAAAAAATGATATCAACCGCAGGCCGGATTTCAAAAGGATGTGTCAAATGTCGATTACAGATTCTTTAGTATCAAAAGTGGCATTGATAACTCTTGTTTTATTGTGCATAGCATTTTTCTATCCGGACACTGCAAAGGCGGATGCAAAATCAAAGTTTGATGATGAGATAAGCGCTACTCTCAAGAATTTTGCAGAACGATATAACAAGAAAGATATCAAAGGCATCATGAAACTGTTTGCCAACGATGAAGACATAACAGCAATAGGTCTCTGCGAGAAACAGACGGGCATGGGCCGGGACGGCATAAAGGCCGTTTTTGAAAAGGACCTTTTCTCATATAAGGGAAACAAAAGCCTTATATTCAAGAATATTGCCGTCTGCAATTACGGTTTTATTTCCTGGATATCAACTGATGTTTACCCGTATGCCACGTTGGGCGACGGCCGCAAAGTCCCGGGTGTAAAAGCAAGGCTGACGGCAGTGCTTCGTAAGATCAGGGGACAATGGAAGTTTCTCCAGATGCATGTTTCTGTCCCTGCTGATGTCGAATATAAGTTCTCCGAAGGCGCCCGGAATGCGGCAGTGAAGGTTAAATCGTTCTAGAACATTATGAAATCCAGATTTTTTACTTTTCATGATCGGCACACACAGCAGAACCGGTTTAGTGAACAATCTTCCTGGTGATGCAGCCGACAGGGCAACAAGAGATGCAACATGTCCGGTGGCGCTTGTAAGACACAGGAGAATAGCCGACAAATACAATTTGCACGACAACCGATAGAAAAACAGAGCAGGGACAGGTTCAAAATAACCCTCCTTCAATCTCTGGCATAGAGCCCTGCTCTGTATTTATTTACTGGGTACTGCCAAGATAAAAAAGAGTCTTGAAATTTAAATAGCAATCTAAAGATGTCCACAAGCAATTAGAAAGTCTGTGAAGGAGTTGCAGATCAGTCGGGCCAACAGTTGATACTCATCCGGATGGCTTTTTTTGGCAACAAAAATCTCATTGCGGTCATTATGCCCTTCATATCCGGAATTTTATGGACAGCGTAGCAGACAGTTGCAAAAGGATTCTTTATGAAAGCCCCGTTATCGGCAATAAATCTATTCCGGTCTTTGCGTCTCTCTCTCCGTTTCGTTATCCCTCTCATACTGGCGCTGACACTGCTCGCCTATGCAGTGGTTCCTCTCATGGAAAGATTAACCCTACGCTGGTTTGTCCGTGATCTTGATATCCGCTCAAAACTTATTTCCAGCACTCTTCAGGAACCGTTGAGTGAATTTCTTGAACAGGGCAACAGGATAAAGGTAAACGCTCTTTTCGCAAATGCCATCAAAGATGAACGGCTTTATGCAATCGGTTATTGCAGTAAAGAAGGAAAACTCATATACGGCACTCCGACATTTCCTCGTGATCTCGGCTGTAAGCTTCCTACTACAACATCACCGGATGAACTGCATTCCCTGGTCAAACTGCCACAGGGCCTCGTTCATGTCTCTGTTAATACCGTTCATTATGGCGACATGTCCTCCGGTTCTCTTATTCTTGTCCATGACATGAGCTTTGTTGAGCTTCGCAGTGCAGACACACGAAAGTACGTCATTGTCCTTTTTGCATTGCTGGGAATTGTAACGTCTATTATCACTGTACTGGTGGCACACTTGAGCTGGAAAGGCTGGATGGATGGAGTACGGGCCTTACTACGCGGAGACAATCTCCTTCAGCCTTTTTCACTTCCTCCAAACCCCGAATTGCAGCCTTTGGTCGGTGATCTTCGCACACTTTTGCGCAATATGGAGCAGGATCGGAGATTTGCCGATGATGTGACGATGCAGTGGACACCGGACACCCTGCGTGATCTGCTGCACAGGGAATTGACCGGCGACCAGATCCTTGTCGTTTCAAACAGGGAACCTTATATCCATATAAAAGGGAAAAACGGGATTGAGATACAGAGACCGGCAAGCGGGCTGGTCACGGCAGTCGAACCAGTCATGAGAGCCTGTTCTGGAATATGGATAGCCCATGGCAGCGGCACTGCTGACCGTGAGGTTGTGGATAAAAATGACCGCATATTTGTTCCCCCGGAACTTAATGAGTATCAGCTACGAAGGATCTGGCTCACCAGAGAAGAAGAAAACGGTTATTATTATGGTTTTGCAAATGAGGGATTGTGGCCGTTATGTCACATTGCACATGTCAGACCAATATTCCGCACTGACGATTGGGGACATTATGCGCTGGTAAATCAGCGGTTTGCCGATGCCGTCATAAAAGAAGCCAACAGGGAAGATCCCGTAGTGCTCGTGCAGGATTATCACTTCTCGCTCCTACCTGGAATGATAACCAAAGCCCTTCCCAAAGCGACGGTGATAACCTTCTGGCATATCCCCTGGCCGAATCCCGAATCCTTCGGCATCTGTCCATGGCGTGAGGAAATCCTGCGGGGGATGCTGGGCAGCACCATTCTGGGGTTTCATACACCCCATCACTGCAAGAACTTCCTGGAGACTGTAGACCGTTATCTGGAAACGCGAATAGAGCATGCATCATCTACAATCTCGCACGGCGGCAAGCTGACACTTGTGGAAAGTTATCCCATCTCCATACAATGGCAGCCCTGGCAGCAGGAGAAGCTTTCCATAGAAGAATGCCGCGCTGAAGTGCTGAGTTCTTTGAATCTTGACGAAAACCGTTTGATCGGACTCGGTGTCGACAGGCTCGATTATACAAAAGGTATCCTGGAACGCCTCCGGGCAGTGGAGCGCCTCCTGGAGTTGTATCCGGAAATGGTGGGAAAATTTACATTCATTCAGATCGCCGCTCCGTCGCGCTCCGCGCTTGAAGACTATCAATCCTTCGATGCCCGTGTTCGTTCCCTGGCAGCAAAAATCAACATGCGATTTTCCAGCGAATCCTATTGCCCGATCATACTTAAAGTCGAGCACCACGATCAGGAAGAAATAATCCGATACTACCGGGCTGCTGATGTCTGCGTTGTCACCAGTCTGCATGACGGGATGAATCTTGTGGCGAAAGAGTACGTCGCCTCTCGTGACGATGAAAAGGGTGTACTCGTTCTCAGCCAGTTTACAGGGGCGGCGCACGAGTTGTACGAGGCTATCATAGTAAATCCGTATCATATAGAACAGACTGCCGAAGCACTGTACAGGGCACTCACAATGCCCGGGTTTGAACAACAGGAGAGAATGCGCAGCATGCGTGCAATGGTGCGCGATTTCAATGTTTTTCGCTGGGCGGGCAAGATGCTTCTCGATGCAGCCCGTATCAGAAACCGGGAGAAGCTCGCTGCAAGAATAGGCAGACCCGTATGAAAAAATGGAATGATTCGCAATACCTTTTTACCGGATCAGGGCTGGCCGCTCTGCGCGTCTTCACAGATCTAAATACGCTTTTCGCCTTTGATCTCGACGGAACGCTTGCTCCGATTGTCGACAATCCCGCGGAGATAAGCGTGCCGGAACCGATTCTCGGTGAGCTTACGGAATTAAACAGTACGGCAAAGATTGCCGTCATTACCGGCCGTTCCAGGGCGGATGCTCAGCGCCACCTGGGATTTTCCCCGGCGTATCTGATCGGAAATCACGGCGCGGAAGGACTCCCCGGATGGAAGGCAAGCGAAAAGGAATTCATCCGCATCGGCGTCAACTGGGAGAAGCAGTTGAGGGCTACGATACCCGTCGCCGACAGTTCAGACGTGGTAATCGAAAACAAGGGATCCACGGTATCAATACATTATCGCCGAGCACGGGACAAAAAGGCTGTTAATCTCATGCTGCTCCGCATCATACGTATGCTTGCCCCCCGTCCCAGACGTGTAAGCGGTAAATATGTAGAAAATCTCATTCCTGAATCCGCACCTGACAAAGGAGTGGCGATCCTGCACCTGCTACAGCAATCCGGGTGTCAGAAGGGCCTGTTTGCCGGTGACGATGATACCGACGAAGATGTGTTCAAGCTGGCGGGTGACAATCTATTCACCGTGCGCGTGGGAAATGAGAAAGAGACACGAGCTCGCTATATTCTTCACGATCAGGAGGAAATGGCCGGGCTGCTCAAAGAGATCAACCGGGCTCTCGCAAAAACGCAGATCAGCAGTGATAATGCCGACCATACAGATCATTAACCGTTTATGAGGTGATCTATGATTAGGACCGTTAATATTAGAATAAAAAAGAGGCTTAAGGATTACGAAAGCTATGCACACTTGGTAGACCATGTTCGTGAACTCAGGCGCGAGGCGCAGTTGCTGGTCCCTCATTTAAAAGGCAGAAGAGTTTGGATGCTGAATTCAACGGCGGAAGGTGGAGGAGTGGCGGAAATGCTGCCCAATCTGATCGCAATCCTGCGTGAGCTGGGGGTAAACATCGGATGGCTGGTAATGGGCAGCAGTGAAAGACGCTTTTTCATTCTCACAAAACGCATCCACAATCTCATTCATGGTTTTGGAGAACCCTTTTTCTCACGGGAAGACAGTGATATCTACAAAAAGGAGAGCATCGAAACGGCAGATGATTTATCGCGAATTATCTCGAATGAGGACATCCTCATCGTACACGATCCTCAACCTCTCGGCGCCGGCGCAGAACTTAAACGCAGAATCGGCATGCCTGCGATCTGGCGTTGCCACATAGGTCTCGATATGCAGACCCCTGAGACAAATGCAGCATGGGAATTCCTCAAGGACGATGCCGGGACATACGATCACGCAGTTTTCTCCGCACCTGAATATATTCCTCCCTTTCTGGCAGGCAGGTCTTCCATTATTCATCCGGCAATCGATCCTCTCAGTCATAAAAACCGTGACTTTTCAACGCATAAACTTGTCGGCATTCTGAGTAATGCAGGTCTCATCAATACTCCTCATCCGGTCTTGACACCACCATGGCGGCATAAGGCTCTTCGTCTGCAGCCGGGCGGCACCTTTCTGCCGGCCAATGAGGGAATCCCTCTCGGGTTGCTTTACCGACCGATCATCAGCCAGATTTCCCGATGGGACAATCTTAAAGGCTGGAAACCGCTTCTTGAAGCCTTCGTGTACATGAAGCGTACATTCAAGGAAAAACGGCATCAGATAAAGAAACGCGACTTGAGGAGACTGGAGATCATCCAACTGATCCTGGCCGGCCCCGACCCCAAGTCCATACAGGATGACCCGGAAGGACAGACAGTTCTCAGAGAGCTTTGCGACATCTTTTTAGACCTGAAACCGGAAGAGCAGGAGGATATTGCCCTGCTTGTTCTGCCGATGGCATCGAGCAAACAGAATCACCTGATGGTCAACGCCGTTCAAAGATGTTCCACCGTCGTTGTCCAGAATTCACTGAGGGAGGGTTTCGGACTGACGGCCACGGAGGCCATGTGGAAGAGAGTGCCGGTGCTGGGAACTACCGCCTGCGGTTTGCAACAGCAGATAAGAGATGAGATGGACGGCATTCTGACGAAGAACCCGTCGGATCATCTAGAGATCAGCGACAACCTGTACCGGATGCTCTCCAATACGAAGGAACGGGACTTTTTCGGTCGCAACGCCCAGAGGAGAGTGCATGAGAGCTTTCTTATCTTTACGCAAGTCCGTAAATGGCTGCACAACATGGCGGGGATGTTAAAAACATGATCACGTGCGCATTGCCGGTGCGTGTTCTGTCCCGCATGCATCACAGCATGTTACGAATCCTTATTTCCGTTCATCCACCTGGACGCAACGATAGTTGCCAGATTGGATACGGTTCCCAGAAGCCGGCGCTGTTCCGGGAAAAGATCCTTGGAATTAAACCGGATGCCAAGCACGCCTATTACCTTCTCCACAGATGACATCGGCATAAAGAAATAGGGCGTATCGGCATTGGTATTAGTACCGGATCCGGAGACCTCACCGCTGCTGAGTGTCCAGTTAGCAGCCGCCCTCTCCTTTTCCGTAATCTCAACGAGACTGTTCTTTGCCCATATCTTGAGCGTTTCATCTTCATCTCTGAAAAAGACGATTGCCGGCACATTCATGATCATGGTCGTATATTTAAGCACAAGGTGTCCCAACTGGCTTAAGACCCTGGTCCGCAATGAGTCGGACAGCTCCATGTCCGATCCCGGACGATCCAGAGGAATCAGCCACAGGAAGTCCTTGCTCATGTCTTCGATAAGTGAAACCCTGTCTATCCGGTTTTTCAGAAATGCGTTCTGACGGCGTACGATGTTTATAAGATAGGTAATCAGCGCCGCTATCGTGAAATAGACTGTAACATTATATATATCCTGCGGCTTTGAGATATGCAGAGAATAATACGGCTCGACAAACCAGAAATCGAATACCACGAACCCGCATGTAAACGACAATATGGAAGCCCAGTTTCCGAAGAAAATAGCGCCGGCAATAGTCGGGACCAGGTAAACAAAGACGAGTGAGGATGGCTGGATGAACCTTTCCAGAAAATAATTAAGAACCGTTGTAAGAATCAGCATCGCCAGGATTGTCAGCAATTCTCTGATTCTTTTCAATTTATCACGGCGGCTGCTTTCCCCCTTGAGAAAAGAGAATGAGTCTTCGCTGTTTTCATCCATCTGAGCCATGATCTGCCCTTCATCGTTTCGGTTTCTATGTGGAAATGCCGGATGCCGGAACTGTCTGTCTCCGAATCGGAAACCGCTTAAGGATCAGTCACGAAAATAATATCACATCCTCAATATTTCTCAAACGCCATTTTTAAACGCTTTTGAGATATGGCGACTCCCCGGCGCATGGGCGGCAGCGCTCGCCGTCCCTTACGGGATAAGCCTCGCCGCATGCAGGGCAAACAGCAACCTTCCCCATCTTCTGTCTCGCCAGTTTCTCAGGCTCCACACGGACGCGCTGGATACTCAACAGATTATGCCCCGCCTCCTTGATCTGTCCAAACAACAGCTCGGCATTTTGTTCTCTTTTGGGCTTCAGTTTCATAAACCAGCTATAGACTTCCGGCCACTTCTTGAGCTTTTCCATATCGAGGTAGACGCGCACCCCCTCGCCGCCCGTCTTTTCATACAGGGTCACGGCATACCGCCCGAAATCGAAAACCTGCATCCATCCGTTGCCTGTAGTGCAGGGTGTGAGTAGCTGAATGGCATCGGGAAGGCATACGGGTGTTTCGCATATGGCATCGAAAAATTCACCCTCCGGAAGGTTCTTCAGCGCCAGATCGACGATAAAACCGCCTATCATGAGCCCCGGCGCCGTACTGCCGTGAAAAGATTTTACGATTTTCATGTACTCTTCATATGAATAGGTGCCAATTTTCATAGAATGGGAATTCCTCTCTTATTTGTTTTCATAAAGATTAACCCGACATCTCACACAGTGAGGGGTTTATCGGCATCATCCGTCTTTAAAACCGGGACACCTCACTTCATCCGCTGAACTATGCATGTCATATATGCTATATCCGGGCTAATGCAAAGAAAAAAAATGCCGCATCTCTAACGAAGATGCGGCATGCTTTTGTTTCTTTTTTACTGCGTAACTTTTTCTAGACTGACCGCGCAGGCCTTATATTCTGCGGTCTGCGTAATCGGGTCATAGACCGGGTTGGTAAGCCAGTTTGCACAGCCCTCCCGGAAATGAAAAGCCATCCAGACCAATCCGGGCGGCACCTGCGGGGTGACATTTGCCTTGACAACCACCTTTCCCCGTCTCGATTTTACGCAAATCATCTCGCCGTGTTCTATGCGCAGTTTTTGTGCGTCGGCAAATGAGATATCAGCCGTCTCTTCAGACAGGAGATCGTTCAATCCCTGGCAGCGTCCGGTCTGCGTGCGTGTATGATAATGGAACAGCCGTCTGCCTGTACTCAATACAAACGGATATTCCTTATCAGGCACTTCCGCCGGAGGAATCCAGTCCAAAGGTTTGAAGACACCGAGGCCGCAGGTGAAGCAGCCGTCCTTGTGCAAATAGGGGGTGCCTTTATGTTTTTCATCGGGTACCGGCCACTGGAGGCCATCGCTTTTCAGACGCGAATATTTTATGCCTGCCATGGACGGCGCCAGTTTGGATACTTCGTTGTCCCAGATCTCCCTGGCGCTGTTTGATTTCCAGTTGTGTCCCATCTTTTTTGCCAGTTCCCGGAAGATCCACCAGTTGGGTTTGGCCTGCCCGGGTGCATCACTTGCGGCACGAACCCTGTTTACCCGTCTTTCACTGCTTGAAAAAGTTCCCTCGTTTTCACTCCATGCGGCAGCGGGAAGGATTACATGCGCAAAACGCGTTGTCTCTGTAGGAAAGATGTCCTGGCAGACCATGAATTCCGCCGATTCGAGACAATGCTCTACATGCCTGATATCCGGCTCCGTATTGGCGAGGTTTTCTCCAAAGACGTAAAAGGCCTTAACTTTACCGGTCACGAGGTTTTCCATCATTGTGGGCATCATCATTCCCGGTTTTTCAGGGAGCTTCTCCACACCCCACGCGGCGGCGAATTTTTTCCCGGCTTCCGGATTGTCAACCCGCTGATAACCCGGGAAGACATTGGGCAGGGCTCCCATGTCGCATGCCCCCTGCACATTATTCTGTCCCCGCAGCGGATTAACGCCGCCGCACTCGAAGCCGACATTGCCGAGCAGCATCTGGAGATTGGCGCAGGACATAACATTGTTTACTCCGCAGATGTGCTCCGTGATGCCGAGGGTGTACATCAGCATTGCCGGCTTCACCGCAGCCAGACGGCGTGCGACATCGCGAATCATATCGGCGCTGACGCCGCTTATCTCCGCTGCCCGTTCCGGAGGATATTCCATGACCTTTTCTTTCAGGTCATCGAAATCTACCGTGCAGGATTCTACATATTCCTTATCATACAGATCCTCATTGATGAGGACGTTCATGACACCGTTTATAAACGCAACATCAGAACCCACATTTATCGGCACATGCAGATTTGCATGTTCGGCCAACGGCGTGCGGCGCGGATCCACAACAATAAGCTGAGCGCCTCCCAGGGCTGCATCCTTGACAAAAGTGGCGGCGACAGGATGGGCCTCCGTCATATTGGAACCGATCACCAGGATCATCTTCGCTTTTATAAAATCGGAAAAGGAGTTCGTCATTGCGCCTGAACCGAAAGATGTCGCCAGACCGGCGACTGTGGGAGCGTGTCAGGTACGCGCGCAGTGATCAATATTGTTGGTACCGATCACCGCACGAAACAGTTTCTGCATCTGATAGGAATCTTCATTGATGCTCCTGGCGCAACTGACGCCGGCAATTGCATCCGGCCCATGCTTGGCGATGATTTCCTTGAATCTGGCTGCCACCAGATCCAGCGCTTCATCCCATGAGGCCTCACGGAAGCCTCCATTTTCCCGTATGAGCGGCGTTCTCAGCCTCTCCTCCGAATAGATGAAGTCGTAGCCGAACCTTCCCTTGACGCAAAGCCTTCCCTTGTTCGGCTCCGCATCTTCAACGGCTGTGACCTTTACTATTTTCTTATCCTTGACATGCAGCCATAACTGACATCCCACTCCACAGTAAGGGCATGTCGTTCTGATCTTTTTAGTCTCCCAGGTGCGCGCCAGTCCTTTTGATTTTTTCTCTGTCAGCGCGCCCACCGGACATACTTCAACGCACTGGCCGCAGAATACACATTCACTGTCATGATAGGGCCGGTCACCGCCCGTAACGATTTTGCTTTTTGCGCCCCGGTATCCGAAGCTGATCGCCCTGTTGGCGACAACTTCATTGCACGCCTGGACGCATCTTCCGCAAAGAATGCACCTTGAAAAATCTCTGACGATCAGAGGATTAAGGTCCTCCACCGGGTATCGGGGTTCATCGGATTTGAATTTCTGCTCTTTTATGCCGTACGCATAGGCAAGATCCTGAAGACGGCAATCTCCATTGGCCTCGCAGACCATACAGTCGTGATTGCCGCTTCCCAGCAGCAGTTCCACAACCATCTTACGTGTCTGATGCACACGGGCGCTGTCCGTTAACACCTCCATGCCGTTTGTTACAGGCGTCGAACATGATGCCATCAGCGATCTGGCGCCGGCAACCTCTACGAGGCATACTCGGCAAGCCCCTGTCGGCGTCGAGTTCTTCAGGAAACAGAGAGTCGGTATTTCTATTCCATTTTCACGAGCTGCTTCCAGAATCATCTGGCCGGGTTTGAATTCTGCTTCTTTGCCATTGATTTTAAAGGTTGTTTTGCTCATAATCCCTCCACAAGAGAACCACAGTAGTATGACATTTTTGACTTATGACATGCCTGACATAAAGCACTACTTTCTTATACTAATATGGATTATGAGTCAACAGGAAAAAACAAGAAAAGGCTAAAGAAATTCAGCCTCTTAAGAAATTTTTCTTCAGAAAAGTCTTGGCATCGAAGGGAAATCAATTTATGCTGTGGCGAACGCTAATTGAGCGGCAGGCGGCTACTTTGCAAACGACGGAAAGTATGTGCGTATCTCGTTAAAGAGCAGGTCTTCGTCTATCGGTTTTACAAGGTAAGCGTCACAAAGTGATCGGAAGGCATTAACCACATTCTGAGGATCGTCCAGACATGTGGTCATTATTATTTTCACACCTTTGGGATAAACAAACCCCCACTCCTCTTCTTCTATTCGTCTGATTTCTCTGACGGTTTCCTGCCCGTCCATTTCCGGCATCATAATATCCAGGAGAATCAGGTCATACGGGGTTCCCGCTTTAATAGCCCGCAGAAATGCAGTAACCGCTTCTTTACCGTTATTGGCCTCTTCGCATTGGGCATAAGGTTCGAGCAGTCCCCTCAACATCTTGCAGCAGATAGGATCATCTTCAACAACCAGCAACTTCATTTTAAAACTCCTTTTCGAACATCACAGTAAGTACAATAACTATTGCCTTTCCCCTCTGTTTTTCATATATCATAAATATACCGTGGTTCAACATGTTTTTACATTACTTATTTCAATGCGTTACTGAAAACCTACAACTTCGGGAGGTTAATATGGGCAATCTGGTCAGATTCGGCGTGTCGCTTGATAAGGGGCTTCTTGAGAGATTTGACGATCTTATCAAAAAGAAGCATTATACCAACCGCTCCGAAGCCTTCAGGGATATGATACGCCGGGAACTGATTCAGAAGCAATGGAATGAAAACAGGGAGGTTGCAGGAGCGATAACCTTCATATACGACCACCACCAGAGGGATCTTCTGCACAAGATAACAGACATACAGCACGATTTTCAAAAACTGATCATCTCGTCGCAGCATGTACATCTTGACCATGACAACTGCCTGGAAATCGTGGCCGTGAAAGGAAAGGCAAAGGATGTGAAAAAATTATCCGACATGCTGACCTCCGTGAAAGGCGTCAGGCACGGAACCTTAAGCATGACGGGAACAGGCACCGACATGGATTGATTGCGCGTCCTGAATAATTTTCTTCCGATCAGAAAACAGATCTCTCCGATATGACTTTTCTCTGCCACAACCAGGTTTGGTTTTTTTTGTTTCGCCAGTAGCATATTTCTGATAAAGGTAACACCGAATGAATCAATCTGCATCAGATATGGATAAAAAAGTTATGGCAATCAAACAACCCGCAGAGGTTAGTCTGCATGGAGACAATGAAATGGAATCCATGGGGGACAGCCATTTCCTCAACTTATATTTTGAAACAAGACGCAGGAAAACACATATCCTGCTTGCATTGGTTCTTACCCTTTTCAGTGCGATCGTCGTGGCAATCATGACGGGTTCGTACACAATACCGCCGCTTACCGCACTGAAGTCACTCGTAGCCGGCTTCTCCTCTGAAGCCGACATTGTAATATGGAATATTCGTCTTCCCAGAATAACGGCAGCCGTGGTCAGCGGCTGTGGTCTGGCTGTTGCCGGCACTGCCATCCAGTCACTTCTCCGTAATCCCCTCGCCTCGCCTTTCACATTGGGAATCAGCCATGGCGCCGCTTTCGGGGCGGCTTTCGCAGTCGTTGTTCTCGGAGCCGGAGTCCCTTATAGCGGGGCTTTGAAGACATCGGCATCTCCTCTGGTAAACATCACGGGCAT
Organism: uncultured Syntrophaceae bacterium; assembly: GCA_964558665.1. Classification (GTDB taxonomy): domain Bacteria; phylum Desulfobacterota; class Syntrophia; order Syntrophales; family PHBD01; genus CAZLFA01. The sequence goes on along the minus strand of CAZLFA010000002.1, from coordinate 68,579 downwards.
GACCACTGTCGCCGCATCGGCATTCGCCGGGTCCATGGTAACGGTATCGCTGGTGCTTCTCATGGGAAGGATAAGACATCTCAGCGCCCAGTCAATAATTCTAGCAGGCATAGCAATCTCCTCCCTCTTTCTGTCCGCGACCATCCTCATTCAATACCTGTCCAGCGATGTCGAACTGGCTTCGGTCGTCTTCTGGAGTTTCGGCGACGTCGCGCGCTCCAACTGGACGGAGATCGCCGTCATTACGCTGATCACCCTTATAACAACTCTTTTTTTCTGGCGTATCCGCTGGGACTTGAATGCACTTAATGCAGGTGACGAGGCGGCACTCAGCCTGGGGGTCAGAGCAGGCAGGATTCGCGTTCTCGGTATGATAGCGGCCGGACTTGTCGTCGCCGTAATCACCGCATTTAACGGCATCATAGCGTTTCTGGGGCTTCTTGCCCCCCATATAGGCCGGCGTCTCACCGGAGATGATAACCGCCTGTTAATTCCCTTTTCATGCATTATCGGTTCCCTGCTGCTGCTGATTGCCGATACCGTCGGTCGCATGATTATCGGTTCAGGTACGATGCCCGTCGGAGTCGTCACATCGTTCATGGGGGCTCCGCTGTTTCTCTATCTTCTCATCAGGGAGCCGGTAATATGATACTGCAAATTGACGGCCTGTCTTTCAGCTATAATTCCCATCCGGTATTGAAAAGCATCACGTTCCCCCTGAAACGAGGCCAGATCATGGCTGTTGTCGGAGTGAACGGCGCAGGCAAATCCACGCTCCTGAAGTGCATTAACGGAATACTGAGACCGCAAACGGGCACCGTTATGATCGACAATACGATCACTGACGTCATGGCCCCGCGTGCGCTGGCCCGCAGGATTGCATACACACCGCAGCGTCCGTATATGGAAAACCTGACAGTTTTTGATGCCGTCCTTCTTGGGAGAAGACCTCATATAAACGGCAGAAGCACACAGAACGATCATCTGGTCACGAGGAAAATAATCGAGATGATGAATCTTCAGCAACTGGCGCTCCGTCCGATGCACGAGTTGAGCGGAGGTGAGGTTCAAAAGGTCATCATTGCCCGCGCTCTTTCTCAGCAACCGGAAGTTCTGCTGTTGGATGAACCGACCAGCCATCTGGATATGAAAAACGCCCTCGATGTAATATCCCTCCTGAAGCAGATCGCATTCGATCAGCGAATCTCGATGCTGGCTGCCATGCATGACCTGAACATGGCGCTTCGCTTCGCCGATGTATTTCTTCTCATCCGTGACGGCATCATCCGCAATGTATTGAACAAAGCCGACCTTACCGAGGAAAGCCTTCAGGAGACCTTCGATGTCCCCGTCCGGATCGGCTGGTTGCATGATCAGCCGATTATTGTTCCCATGTGCAGCTAAAAATTCCTTAAGGAGCGGCTTATGAAAATTAAAAATAATCTTCTGTCTTTCTGTCTTATCTTTTTTATCCTTTTTGCATCAACCTCGTCATGGGCCGGAGAAACCATCTCCATTACCGACATGGCCGGCCGTCAGGTACGCGTTCCCCTTTCTCCCTCGCGTATAGTGGGACTCAGTTCCGGCTGTCTCAGGATTCTCTGTTTTCTTCAGGCACAGGATCGCGTAGTCGGCATCGAGCAGTTTGAAAAAAAACAGCCCATGGGACGTTCATACCGTTACGCAAACCCTTCCCTGCTCAAATTCCCGCTGATCGGCCCGGGAGGTCCCGCACAGATAAACCGCGAACCGGATCTTGAAGCCCTGCTTTCCGTCCGCCCCGAAATCATTTTTATCACCTACATGGATGCGGGCAAGGCAGATGTACTCCAAAAGAAAACGGGCATTCCCGTTGTCATCCTTTCCTATGGAAATTTCGGCAGTTTTGACGAGACATTTTACCAGGCTCTGAGAATAGCGGGCACGGTCCTTGAGCGACGGAAGAGAGCCGAAGATATAATAGCCTTTATTGAAAACGCGCGCCGGGACTTAAACACACGCACCAGGAAAATCAGTAACACGAAAAAGCAGCGGGTCTATATAGGGGGGATAGGATTCCGAGGCATGCAGGCCATCGAAAGCACGGACGGACGCTATACTCCATTGGCCTGGATAAACGCCGACAACCTTGCGGCGAAGATTAAACAGGATCACATGTTTATTAACAAGGAGCAGTTGATGGCATGGAAACCGGATATCGCATTTATCGACGCCTACGGACTCCCTATGATAAAAGAAGATTACAGCAGGAACAAGGCATTCTACAAGGTGCTGCCGGCCTTCCGCAGCAACAAAGTGTTTCTGCTGTGGCCCTTCAATACTTATCTGACAAACATAGATACGGCTATTATAGATGCCTATGCGGCAGGCAAGATACTGTTTCCTGACAAATTCCGGGACGTCGATCTCAGGAAAAAGGCGGACAGCGTCTACACTTTTTTCACAGGAAAATCGGTTTACGAAGATATGAAAAAAGATTTCGGAGAACTCGGACAAAGGATCGTATTCTGATGCCGGCAGTCCTTATGAATAGTGGTCAAAAAAGACAGCATGAAATGTATATGGACTGGGAACGCGTTGTCGCCTTCCACGGACATACCTGCCCCGGCCTTGCCGTCGGCTACCGCATAGCGTGCATTATCAGAAGAGAACTCACGTCCGCGCGAGCCAGCGATGAGGAGCTGCTCGCGATCATTGAAAACGACGCCTGCGGCGTCGACGCCGTTCAACTGCTTCTGGGGTGTACGGCCGGAAAGGGGAACCTGATTCTTCTCGATCACGGAAAGCAGGTGTATACCTTTCAACACAGAGAGAGCGGCCATGCCCTGAGGATAGCAGTGAAACCATCCATGATGAAACTGAACGCCAAAGACATCAACATCAGGAACCGCGTCAACACAGGAACAGCCACAGAAGCAGAAAGGGAGGATTTTCAGAAAAAGCGCCAGGCATTGATCCGCCGCATCCTTAGCGTGCCCGAACACAAATTCTGTGAGATGCGCACCGTGATAACGGAACCGCGCCGTCGTGCTTCTATATTGCCATCCTGCATATGCTGTTCATGCGGAGAGTCCGTCATGGAGGCGCGCGCCCGCATCAAAAACGGCAGGATAGTGTGCATACCCTGTTCAGAAAATTCCGGCAGCTAAGCGCCTTTCAGTTTTAAGGTGCAGCTCGGACAGCGCTTCGCCTTCAGGTGAACGTCCAAGAGGCAGTCAGGACATTCCCTGGTGACCGGCCACGCAGGGACTTCCTCGGCAGTTCTCTTCAACCTGTTGATGCGGGTAAATCTCATTTACGAAAATCCGCACTACCACGGCAGGCAGATACACCGCCACATTTCCAGACAACAGCCCCTGCACCGCCACAACTGATCTGCAGTATAAAAAGAATCTTCACTGCTGTTTTTCCGAGGGAACACCAGGCAGCGAGATCGTGATAACCGTTTCATTCTCCTTGTCGGAGGTATTCATCTCTATCTTCCCGTTTTGCGCTTCGACTAAAAGCCTGGCCGAGTAAGTGCCGATACCCGTTCCCCCCTGTTTGCCGTGCGTCACGAACTTGTCGAAGAAGCGCTCGCGAACGGAGGCCGGCACGGCTCCTTTGTTTCGTATAAGGACACGCACCGGTTCTTCATCGATAATCTCTATATTGACGCTTGTATCGGACGGCGCTGCTTCACAGGCATTCTTAACGAGATTCTGGAACAGCGAGTAGCACAGCATGGGATCACCGAAGGCATGTGTCATCTCCCTGCCTTCGCGCCTTTTCTCCTCGACGTCGATCTTGATGTGTTTACCTGCGAAGGTGGCGCGTGAGATTTCAGCTATCCTCTGCAGTATCTCCGTTATCCTGATTGTCTGGGGCTTAAGCTCAAAACGGCCGGTTTCTATCTTGAAAAGTTCGGACGAAAGATTGATTATGTTGAGGGCCTGGAGCGCCGTTTCCTCTATCATGCGAAGCTGACCGGCATGACGCGCATTCAAAGTGCCGTCGGTAGCCAGATCCTGCAACAGTCCGATTACACCCGCCAAAGGACCTTTCATGTCGTGACGGACAATATGTTCCACATCGTCACGCAGCTTAGCCGTTTCAATCATGAGATCGTAATCGTCCTGAAGCCTCCTGTAGAGTTCGACGTACTGCATGAAGTTGCGCACACGCATCTTCAATATGTCCGGGTCGATCGGCTTGGTTACAAAGTCGATAGCGCCCATTTCCAGGCCGCGCACCAGAGCCTCCTCGCCGGTCATCGCTGTAACGAAGATCACGGGAATGTGCTCCGAATTCGGATGCTCCCGCATACTCTTGAATACAGCGAATCCATCCATGCCGGGCATCATGATATCGAGCAGCACAAGATCGGGCTGGTTGTCCGACTGTACGATCTCCAGAGCCTTCTCGCCATTATTGGCAACCCGCACCTTGTAATCATCCTTGAACAGGTTGGCGATCATGTGCAGGTTTTCCGGCGTGTCGTCCACGACAAGAATTGTAGGCCGCGACAGCTCACGCGCCTGATGCATAGATTCTTCTCCTGCCGGCTGAGCCGTTTCCCGGGCCTTAATCAAACCTGCCCTTGGTTTCCAGCTCATCCCCCTAACAATTCTGTCGTGCAGTCGCTCCAGCGTATACGGTTTGAGTATCAGATCACTGACGCCGCTGTGGATTGCCTCTTCGACCTGCTCGCGCTTCGCCTCCGCCGTGATCATTATAAAAGGCAGGTGGCAAAGCTTCTCCTCTGCGCGCACGGCCTTGAGAAGATCAATTCCCGTCATGACCGGCATATTCCAGTCGGAAAGGATGATATTGACCCGCGCATCCTTGAGAATCGACAAGGCTTCAGACCCGTCGCTTGCCTTCAGAATCTTCACGACCCCGAAAGAACGCAACTGATTGGAAATCATATTGCGCATGGACTCAAAATCGTCCACGACCAGAAACACTGTCTGTTTGGGAATCAGCATATTTACCTCCGTCTGCAATCAGCGTTTGGCATGATTTTCAATATCCGCATCCGTATCTTCATAGCGTTTGGCTATCTCTCTGAACTCTCCCGCAACCTCCTTGAAAGCATCCACGATATCGGGATCAAAGTGGGTGCCGCTTCCCTCACAGATGATCGCCATGGCCTTTTCGTGCGGCATTCCTTCCTTGTAAACACGGCGGCATATGAGGGCGTCATATACATCCGCAACAGCCATCAGCCTCCCGGAGATGGGAATGTCATCTCCCGACAGGCCTTCCGGGTAGCCGGTGCCGTCCCATTTCTCCTGATGAGAATAGGCTATCTCCTTGGCATAGTACAGGAAGGGCAACTCCAGCCCCAACCTTCCTTCCGCTGCCAGTATTGCATCACGGCCCAGCTTTGTATGACTCTTCATAATCTCAAACTCCTCGTCGGTAAAACGGCCGGGTTTGAGGAGAATGTGATCGGGTATGCCGACCTTGCCTATATCGTGCAGAGGGGCCGACTTGAAAAGCAGATCAATGATCCTGTCATCGTCAAGCAGGGATGCGAATCGCGGGTGGCGACGGAGCTTCGCCGCCAGTGTCCGTAAATAAAACTGCGTGCGGCGGATGTGATTGCCGGTATCGTTGTCACGCGTCTCCGCCAGTGACGCCATGGCCAGGATGGTAACCTCCTGAACGGCGACCACTTCCCTGGTGCGTTTCTGCACCTCCTCTTCGAGAAATTCATTCTGATCCTTGAGATAGTCACGCACCCTCTTCAGTTGCAGGTGTGTATGGACGCGCGCCAGAACGATAGGAGGACTGATCGGCTTGGTTATATAATCTACGGCTCCCAGTTCAAAGCCCTTCATCTCATCCTCCACTTCCGCCTTCGCCGTCAGGAAGATCACCGGGACATCCCTTGTTTCCGGACTCTCCTTGAGATGACGGCATGCCTCATAACCGTCCATAACGGGCATCATGATGTCGAGCAGGATGAGATCGGGCGGCGTTCCTGTCATGGCGACCTTTAAAGCCCTCTCGCCGTTATTGGCTATCTTCACACGGTATTTATCCTTGAGCAGGCCGGTCATCAGTGTCAGGTTGTCCGGTGTATCGTCCACTACCAATATGGTCGGCTTTTCAAAAATGACGTTCTCTTCAGCCATAAATTTCTCCTTCTGCTTTAAAGTATCAGTCCATCCGTCCGGCGTCCCGCAGTCCGCGTTTGTTTATTTCAGCTTACGTGATAAAAGGGGCCTTTCCGCGGCTTAGAATATTTTTCACAAGAAAAACCTTTGATTCGCCGCTTGAAAACCCCTTTGACCGGCATAATATTCACTTGTCCAAGTGCCTATACGTTCTATAGCGTAATCCGGGTTTATTACTGTTCATTCTTTCCCGGAATCACGAAAAAGAATGTAGTGCCTTCTCCTTCCTTGCTTTCCAGCCATATCCTGCCCCCGTGGGCTTCGATGCCCAGTTTGCAGAAGGTAAGCCCAAGGCCCGTCGAATGTTTGTGTTTCTTCTTCCGCATTTCGACCTGGCCGAATTTCTCGAATATTTTTTCATGATAGGCCGCCGGAACTCCCGGACCGTCGTCACTGATTGAAAAAAGGACATTGTTCCCCTGTATTTCATTTTTTAAGACTATTGTTCCGTTCGAGCCGGAAAATTTGATGGCGTTATTGAGAAGATTAATGACGATGCGCAGAAGCACATCACGGTCACCGGATGCCTTCACCATTCTGTCCGGCCTGGGAAAGGTGATTTTACGATCTCCGCTCATTGCGTAAAGTTTCTCAACAGCTTCCTCAACCAGGTCGTTCATGTCAAAGTCTGTAATTTTCAAATTCATTTCATTGTTTTCCAGCTTGCTGACGTCAAGAAGCGCCTCGGTCATCCCCGTCAGATTGTCCGTCAGCGCGGACGCCCTTTTAAGATACAGGGGCGCCTTTTCGCTCAGCCCCTGCGACGTCCTGTTTTCCATCATCTCCAGATATGAAGACACTCCCATGAGAAGATTTCTCATGTCATGAACGACCATATGTACAAGATTGTCCCTCATTCTTTCCATCTCCTGCAAGCTGCGATAACTGCTTTCAAGCTGCCTGTTTTTTATTTCCAGTTCATTTCTGTAGAAATGCAGATTCAAATGTGTGCTTACACGTGCATGAACTTCCTCTGGCTGAAAAGGCTTGGTTATATAGTCGACGCCCCCTGCCTGAAACCCTTTTATTATATCTTCCGTTGCGTCAAGGGCGCTGAGGAATATCACCGGAACGTTTTTTAGTCTGTCGCTTTCCTTGAGGCGCCTGCACACCTCATACCCGTCCATTCCCGGCATCATGATGTCGAGAAGTATAAGATCGGGGGGATCGCCGGTTTCGGCAACCTTGAGTCCCCTTTCACCGCTGTTGGCAACCTTGATGATATACTTATCCCTGAGCAGAAATGTCATTGTCGTAAGCACATAGGGGGTGTCGTCAACGATCAGAACCGTAGGTTTTTCTGTGTTGCTTTCGTTTGTCATGAGATGGCCGATCAATAGTTATCCGTTAATCATTCCCAGATGTTGTTGCGCTGCATTTTCATTTTCAGATAGTCTGTAATTTTCTTCAGCCTCAGGTGTGTCTTGACGCGTGCAAGCACTATCGGGGGACTTATCGGCTTCGTAATATAGTCGACAGCGCCCATTTCCAGCCCTTTCATTTCATCATCCACGTCGGACCTGGCGGTAAGAAATATGACCGGTATGTTTAGTGTCTGAGGATCGCTCTTCAGGTGTTCACATACTTCATATCCGTCCATTTCCGGCATCATGATATCCAGAAGAATCAGATCGGGCGGTTCCTGGGAAAAGGCTATTTGCAGCGCTTTCTTTCCGCTCGTGGCGATCTTGACCCTGTAAAGTTCTTTGAGCAGCGCTGTGATCATCGCGATGTTTTCCGGTGCATCGTCGACAACTAACACCGTTTGCTTTTCGTTGGGGTCCCAGTCATTCATGAGCTTTTTCCTTTCAATCAGAATTTGCGGAAGGATTATCTGCTTTTACCATATTCCCTTAAAAGTATCAGGCATTTTTCCGTTATATTATGTTTGATCGCTGTCGGTTTCGGAGACGATCCTGTATTTTTCACTGCTTCCCATCTGCCTCAACAGATCGTTGATCTCCCGCTTCAGCTCGATCATCTTCAATTCGCGGGTGATTGTCAGACGGTTGAACCTTTCCATTTCTTCCATCTGCTTTTTCAGTGTTTCTTCCATCGCCTTCTGCTCGGTTATATCGACGAAGCTTTCCACCAGATATTTCCTGCCGCTCATAAATATGGGCGTTACCGTCTTGATGACGGGTATTGCTCTTCCCTCAGCGGTGAGCAGGACACGCTCGGCATAATCAATTTTCTGATCCGCATCCAGAATGGGACAGTTGCCTTGTTCCCGCGGACAAATGAATTTGTGGCAGACCTGATCTGTAATATCTTCCTTCGCCAAACCGATCATCCTTGACGCAACCGGGTTTACATCGACGATGCGGCGCGATTCAGGATCAATGATAATGATTCCCACACTGATCGAGTCAAGAAGCATACGGCTCTTTTCTTCCTCCTGTGCAAGAACTTCTCTGCTTTGTTCAAGTTCCCGCTGCTTGTCGAGAAGAAGATTCTTTTGTTCCTCTAACTCATGCTGTCGGGCGAGCAGCTGGCTCTGGTAGGCGGCAAGTGCTTCCGTTTGCGAACGGCTCTGTTCCAGCAGTTCGCGCGTTCTCATATTACGCTGCAGTATTTCCATATTCATGGCAACCAGGGGCATGAGGTCAGCGAGCAAAGCACGCTGCTCGTCGGTAAAATGCTTCATGCTCGCCAGCTCCAGTACGCCTAAAACGCTGTCGATCTGCATAACCGGAAACAGGATTATTTCCTGCGGGTGCAGATGTCCTCCACCCCAGGTTATTCTTACAGGGCTGCTCTGAAGGCCGGTAACGTCGATTATCTTCTTTTCCCGGGCACACTGTCCCACCAGACCTTCACCGACTGCGAAGCTTCCCGCTTCTTCTTCGGATGCCATAAGGCCAAAGCCTCCGGCTAGCCGCAGAGCTTTGTCTTTTTCATTCATGATATAGAATGCGCCGTATGATATATCCACAAGCGGTGCCAGATGGAACATCATTTTTTGTGCCAGGTCCTCGTATGATTCCGCTTTCTGCAGTTCACCGGAGATCATCGCCAGACTTGATTTTATGGATGAACGGCTTTCCAGCGCCCGGGCATGCTCCTGCAATTCCAACTGAATGCTTTTGCGTTCTCTGATGGAATGACGCAGACGGCGATTCCAGATGAAAACAAAGATAACAACGACCAGAACAGCTACCGCGAATGGACCTGTAAGCCGCCAGTCAATCTCCGGCCTGTACTCATCAACGGCCCGGCGGCCTGTAATGGCGCTGACTTCCCCCTTTGAGAGACTCGCCGGAGCCTTGTCGAGTGCTGAGTCCAGGAGAGGCCAATCCTTCCTGAAGCCAAGACGCTTGACGCAGGCTTCTATAAAGCCGGCGCTGATGCCTGAATATATCCCCTTCTCGTCTTTAAACTCAAAAGGAAGTCGTGCTGAGTCTACACCGAGGCGCAGGGTTTTGCCGGCCAGTAATGCCCTTTCCTCGGCTGTCAGGTTCAGCGGCGCGACGTATGCCTTATCCTGCGGATGAGCAGAGAACACGGCAAATATCAAAAGACAGAAGACCAACAGACAAACCATCGGCATATGAATGTATCGCTCCGGAATATTTTTTCTGTTATGCAGCATCTGTTATATCTTTTTTTCTCTGATGATGGTCAGGGCCTTTTCGAAGTCGTAGTCATTTACCGCCTTCTCTATCGCACGGAACGCATCCATGCCCAATACACCACGCAACACTTCGCCCGCCTCATCAAGATAGTCAACCGCCTCACTGTCATCATTGGCCAATAAATTCTCCAGCTTCCCGTACGCTACTGCAGCCGCCTCCCTGTCAACCACAACCACCGACGATGCTTCCTCACGGCTCTCAGACGGCAGCGCCGAACGCAACCCGGACACCAGTTCACCATGAGCCGCAGAAAAGGAAACCAGATGACCCTCCAACTCCTCCTGGGAAGCATGCTCCCTGATCGACCTCTCAACCACTGCAGCCAGTTCCTGAACCCCCGCAGCTCCTATGTTGCCGCTCACTCCCTTCGCCGTATGCGCCAACCGCTCCGCAGTACCGTAATCGCCGGCGTCAAGACTCTCCCTGATCCTCAACGGCACGTCACCCTGGTTCTCAAGATACTTCTTCAGCATCTCCAGATAAAACGCCTTCTTACCCATCACACGCCTCAACCCCAATGCCGTATCCAAACCCGGCACATCCGGTATATCGTCAGCAGGCTTCACCTCCGCCTGAACGGCTTCAGACCGCTGCTCAGCAACCGCAGAATCCTCACCCGCAACCGTCTTCGGCTTCACCCACTTCACCAGCTTGCCGAACAACTCGTCGGGATCGATCGGCTTCGCCACATGATCGTTCATCCCCGCATCAATGCAACGCTGAATATCCGCCGCCATTACATTCGCCGTCATCGCCACTATCGGCAGATCAGCAAACCGCGCCTGCTTCCTGATCTCCACCGTGGCCGTCACCCCATCCATCACCGGCATCTGCATATCCATCAACACCACGTCATAAACATGCTTCTGCAACATCTCCAGCGATTTACCGCCGTCCTCCGCCACGTCCACCTCAAATCCCCCATCACGCAACAACTCGCTCGCCACCTGCTGATTGAACTCGTTGTCCTCCACCAGCAATACAACCGATCCCCTGAGGGAAGAAAGCCTGGCATTGGTACTGAGGCCCCGTTCTTCCTCCATAGCGGCAAATTTGGCTGCATCGCCTCTGCCCAGCCTTGCGGTAAACCAGAAAGCGCTGCCCTTGCCGTATTCACTCTCTACGCCGACACCGCCTCCCATAAGTTCCGCCAGTTTCTTGGAGATGGCCAACCCAAGCCCCGTGCCTCCGTATTTGCGTGAAGTGGAGGTATCCGCCTGCTGAAAGGATTGGAACAGCTTTCCCATCTGTTCCTGAGTCAGCCCGATGCCCGTGTCGCGAACAGAAAAACGCAACAGGACATTATCCGCCGACTCTTCGTCAATCCTCACGGACACGGTGATTTCTCCCTGTTCCGTAAATTTGACGGCGTTGTTTGAATAGTTGACGAGAATCTGTCCCAGCCTCAGGGGATCGCCTATGAGGTAACCGGGAACGCCGTTCTGTACATCGAAAATCAGATTCAACCCCTTTGCGAGAGCCTTTTCAGAAACGAGATTGGACACGTTCTCAAGTACTTTCTGAAGCTCAAAATCGGTGCTTTCTATAGTCAGCTTTCCTGCTTCCACCTTCGAAAAATCCAGGATGTCGTTGATGATGCCGAGAAGGTGTGTGCCCGATTGCTGGATCTTCTGCAGATAGTCCCGCTGTTTTCTATCCAGGTTTGTCTTGAGGGCGAGATTGGAAAAACCGATGATGGCATTCATCGGCGTGCGGATCTCATGGCTCATATTGGCAAGAAAATCGCTCTTCGCCTGCGTCGCCGCCTCGGCAGTTTTTTGCGCCTTGTCCAGGTCTTCCATGATGTTCAGCATCGCTGTGCGCGCACGGGCAAGCTCTTCCAGCTTATTCTGCAGTTGATCCTTTGAATTTCTGATGTCCTGAAATGCCTGCTGAAGCTGCTGTGTCATACTGTTGAAGGCCTCGGAAAACTCTCCCATGAAACTTACTTTCTGAGAGAAGTCGCCCTTGGCAATCTGTTGCGTGGTCCAGGTGAGATTTTTCAGACTGGCATGCAGGCTTTTAAGAGACTGCATCACCAGCGGCTTTCCTTTGGGTGCATCGAACTGAATATCGCCCCGGGAAAGCTGATAGGCCATATTCGTAGTATCGTTATAAACCGAAATAAAGCTGTTGATATATTCAACGGCCTGCCTGATCTCATTGTCCGGGTAGTCATCCGGCAACTGAATCGGCCGGGGGGGCTTTCCCTTGAGTATCAGTGAGAATGCTTCGGTTATCTTATCAATATCATCTTCCCTGACCTGGATCATTTTAAAACCTCAGACGGATGGTTTAACATCGAACCGGCAGACCCTTTCGCCGGAACACCAGCAATCAATTTCCTTTACATCGAATTTTTTACCGGTAAATTCCTCGAGAAGACCGCTGATGAATCCTTCATCATACGTGCAGATATTCTCATCGCAAAGAGGCAACCCCGAGCAGTCGAGATCTTCCGCCACGGTCATCGTAAATTCCAGTTTTCCGAGATCCGACTTTTCCACCCTCAGGATGCCGATTTTCAATGCAGACAGCAATTCCTGCAATTCCTTTACAAAGGCGCCGAAGTCAGTTTTCTGGGTAATCAGATTCTTAAATACCTGCTGACCGGCAAGAAATCCGGCCTTGTAATAAATGCGGTCCGCTGTTTCCGTATCGAATTCCTGGATGATAACGTCCCGCAACGTAAACTGCATGAGACGATAGACGGCAACATCCATCATCGATCCAAGATTGGGGCGCCCCTCGGCAATGTTTCCGATCATACTCCAGTCAAACATCGAACTGTCTCTTTCTTCCTTGAACATATCGTTGCCTCCTTCCTTATTTTATGTCTTTATCAGCTTTGTTGAATCACGGATTCTTCCGGTCCCTGATTCTTTCAAGCTCCGCCCTGGCATTGTTGGCATCCTCAGCAAGGCTCATCGCTGCGGCGCGCTCCCGTGCGGATTCTTCCATCCTCCTCGCAATGCCCATTTCCGCCCTTCTGGCCAGATCACGTTCCATGGACATGGTCGCAACTGCCTGAGCCACTCCCACCAGAAAACTCAGTATCGATTCCAGCTTGTTCTCCGCGACAATCGGCACCGCTCTGATTGCCTCCAGGTATGCTTCTTCATCCATGCCGCACTCCCCGGCCTGGCGTCTGAAGAATTCCATGTCCGGAGGGGAGGTAAAAAACTGGCCCACAAAGGTATTGGCGACATGCCTGCCGTTGACAATGATGGGAGAGGCGGCGTCCGTCAACCCGTTTCTGCATTTGTACACGGAGAAGGGTTTTCCTTCGTTCAGCTTCACGGCCAGATCTGTATCGCTTTCTATACAACGGGCCAATGTCTTTTCATTGACACGGTGAAAATCGGTGCAGGCGCGCTGCCATCTCGCCGCCGCCAGTACTTTGCCTTCCAGGTCGATAATGGCGGAGGCGATTCCCACTGAATCGCAAAAATCCTCCAGCAGTCGCTTGAACATATCCACGCTGAGCATTTCCGCCATGTTTGCCGAGGAATCATCATTCTGAGCGAGTTCCTTTTCCGGTTCATCCTCCGAGGCCAATGTCCCATCTGCATCCTTTTTCATATCGTGATCCTGATAAAACGGCGGCAAGCCCGCTTTAACGGCCAGCTCGTTGACCTGCTTCTTAAGTTCAATAATTCTTTCTTCGCGTCCCAGAGACAGGTGATGGAATCGTTCTATTTCCAGGAGCCTCGCATTCAACTCCTCACGCGCTCGCTCCGCCTCCTGCCTGGCCTGTTCAGCGCGGGCCGCGGCATCTTCGGCAACCGCCTTTTCCACTTTAAGGGCATCGGTCTTTTTTCGCTCCGTGATGTCGTGGAATGAAACAACGATGCCTACATCCACGCCATTTTCACAAACGGGCACGGTTGTATACTCCACGTGCAGAGGTGTGCCGTCCTTGCTCCACAGCACCTCGGATTCAACCATGCGTGGACGGCCGTCCCGGCCGGAAAGATACATGGAGCACTCTTCGCGCGGAAACACCGTGCCGTCAGGATAAGTGTGATGCACCTTCACATGCATCGGTTTTCCCACAAGCTCCTCCGCGGAATATCCCAGCATAGCTGCAGCGGCCGGATTTACAAAGGTTGTTATTCCTTCCTTGTCCAGGCCGAATATGCCTTCGCTGACGGAATTCATTATCTGACGGGCCCTCTCCTGGGTCTGAGCAAGTATTTCTTTCTGCTGTTCAAGCTCTTCAGTACGGGCAATAAGCTGTCTTTCCGAAGCGGCCATAGCCATGGCCTGATTTTGGCTTTCCTCAAGCAACTCACGCGTCCGGATATTCTGCCGGAGGATCTCGATATTCAACGCCACAGCCGGCATCAGTTCATCCAGCAACATTCTCTTTTCCTCATCAAGAGGTGTAAGCGTTGCCGCCTCTATCACGCCGAGAACCTTTTCCAGACTCATGATCGGCATTGCTATTATCTGGTGCGGTGCAAAATAACCGCCGCCCCATGTAATGCGAATTGTGTCATCCCGCGGGTTGATGATTTCGATGGGCTTCCTTTCCCTGGCACACTGCCCAACCAACCCCTGACCTATGTTGAAATTTCTTCTTTCATCTCCACCTCCTTTACTGCCATACCCCCCTGCCAAAGTCAGAGAATCTCCCTCTTCGTCCGTTATATAGAAGTTCCCGTATACGGCCCCCAGAAATGGAATAACGAGAGACATGTACTTCTGCGCCATATCTTTAAAGGTTGTTGCCTTTTGCAGCTCGGTCGATATATCCGTGATCCTTGTTTTCAATTCCGCTTTGATTTTCAGTTGATCGGCGTATGCCTTCATTTCTTTGGCTGCGTGCTCGCGTTCTCTTAATGTCCTTTGGAAAATATAGATGGCCGCCAGAAAACTCATGAACAGAAAGTCTATCATAAGGGTCAGGGCGATTCCGAATGACCTGTAAGCGCTGATCTGCTGTGTCGGCCAGAGAAGAATGACGGAGATGCCTTCATACGGCGTTTTTTGCTGAGCCGAAAGGTAGTTCGTTCCCTTGAAGTTCACCTCCGTACCAGCCTTGAATCGTTGCGGAAAGATCGGGCTGAAAGGCCCGGGACCGTACTGTTTGGACCGGACGATACTGTCCTCCAGTCCCTTATCAAGCGGCCACAGGCTTTTCAGCTGCGCCTCCGGCTGAGAAGACAAAAAAATAATGCCGTCCTGATCAGCAAGAAACCAAATATACTGGTTAAGTTTGGCCTCTATTTCATCCAGCTCCTTTTTAATTGCTACAACACCGACAATTTTACCTTGCTTATCTTTTACAGGTGCACTGGCAAAAAATCCGCGCTTCTTTGATACGGTACCGTATGCAAAGTATCGTCCTGTGACTCCCTTGATAGACTGTTGGAAATAGGGACGGAATGTATAGTCCTGACCGACAAAACTGTCCGGGGCATTACGGTTCGATGATGTCAGGGTGATTCCCCTGCTGTCGATGAGATAGCAGGCGGCGGCCTCCAGAGATCTGTGATACCTGTCCAGAATGTTGTTCACCTTTTGCATGTTTTCAGGAGTGTTTGCCTGCAGCAGAGGAAGAGTCAAAGGAGATCCCGCCACTGCCACCGCAGCGCCCTCAATCCTCTTCAATTCGTTAATCAGGTTAAGCGAGATGATGAGATTTGCATCCTCTACATTCTTCTTGACGGAACGGGCCGCCGTCTCCATCAGGTAATTGGTAAACAGATATCCACATACCGTCACGGCGGCCAGAACAATAACTGCGACAAGAAAGAATCCTGATTTTCTGATATTCGGTATTTTCATTTTATGTCCCTATATTTTTTGTTCCCTTAGGATGGTCAGGGCCTTTTCGAAGTCGTAGTCATTTACCGCCTTCTCTATCGCACGGAACGCATCCATGCCCAATACACCACGCAACACTTCGCCCGCCTCATCAAGATAGTCAACCGCCTCACTGTCATCATTGGCCAATAAATTCTCCAGCTTCCCGTACGCTACTGCAGCCGCCTCCCTGTCAACCACAACCACCGACGATGCTTCCTCACGGCTCTCAGACGGCAGCGCCGAACGCAACCCGGACACCAGTTCACCATGAGCCGCAGAAAAGGAAACCAGATGACCCTCCAACTCCTCCTGGGAAGCATGCTCCCTGATCGACCTCTCAACCACTGCAGCCAGTTCCTGAACCCCCGCAGCTCCTATGTTGCCGCTCACTCCCTTCGCCGTATGCGCCAACCGCTCCGCAGTACCGTAATCGCCGGCGTCAAGACTCTCCCTGATCCTCAACGGCACGTCACCCTGGTTCTCAAGATACTTCTTCAGCATCTCCAGATAAAACGCCTTCTTACCCATCACACGCCTCAACCCCAATGCCGTATCCAAACCCGGCACATCCGGTATATCGTCAGCAGGCTTCACCTCCGCCTGAACGGCTTCAGACCGCTGCTCAGCAACCGCAGAATCCTCACCCGCAACCGTCTTCGGCTTCACCCACTTCACCAGCTTGCCGAACAACTCGTCGGGATCGATCGGCTTCGCCACATGATCGTTCATCCCCGCATCAATGCAACGCTGAATATCCGCCGCCATTACATTCGCCGTCATCGCCACTATCGGCAGATCAGCAAACCGCGCCTGCTTCCTGATCTCCACCGTGGCCGTCACCCCATCCATCACCGGCATCTGCATATCCATCAACACCACGTCATAAACATGCTTCTGCAACATCTCCAGCGATTTACCGCCGTCCTCCGCCACGTCCACCTCAAATCCCCCATCACGCAACAACTCGCTCGCCACCTGCTGATTGAACTCGTTGTCCTCCACCAGCAATACAACCGATCCCTTGAGGGAAGAAAGGTCATGCAACGCCGGAACTGTCCCCCCTGTTTCTTTATGGACATTGGACTGGCTCCCCCCCAGTACCTGCATGACAGTGTCGAACATGGTAGATGAACTTACCGGCTTGATAAGCACGTCCTCAAGGCCGGCCATAAAGGCTTCCTTCAGCACCTCTTCCCGCCCGTAGGCCGTCACCATCACCATGTGCGGCAGAGGGTCGACAGGCAGTTTGCGAATTGCCTGTGCCGTGGCAATCCCGTCCATTCCCGGCATTCTCCAGTCCAGCAGAACGATATCGTATGGTTTCCCCGCAGAGGCTGCATTGCGGACTTCTTCCAGCGCAGCGCGGCCTGAGGCCACGTCCTTAACCTCAAAGGTCATGCCGCTCAGCATATCGGACAAAACGATGCGGCTCATCTCATTGTCGTCGACGATCAGAGCACGGCGGTTACGCAGATCAGGATCGGGCAGGAATTTTTTAGCCTTTGCCACACCCTTGCCCAGACGCGCTGTGAACCAGAAGGTGCTGCCCCCGCCGTATTCGCTCTCCACGCCGACATCCCCTCCCATGAGCTCGGCCAGCTTTTTGGAGATGGCAAGCCCCAGGCCCGTACCGCCGTATTTGCGGGAAGTTGAGGTATCGGCCTGCTGGAAAGACTGGAAGAGTTTTCCTATCTGTTCTTCAGTCAGTCCGATGCCGGTATCTCTCACCGCGAAGCGCAGCAGGACATCATCTTCCGTTTCTTCCTGCATGCCGATGGAGATCACAATTTCGCCGCGCTCGGTAAATTTAACGGCATTGTTCGAATAATTGACAAGGATCTGGCCGATCCTCAGGGGATCGCCCACCAGATAGTTAGGTGTTCCTTTCTCAATACTAAATACAAGTTCCAGCCCTTTTGAAGTCGCCTTTTCGGAAACCAGATTGGAGACGTTTTCCATGACCTTTTCCAACTCGAATTCCGTACACTCTACGGACAGTTTCCCGGCCTCTATCTTTGAAAAATCCAGGATGTCGTTGATAATGCCGAGCAGATGCGTTCCGGACTGTTGTATCTTGCTCAGGTAATCGCGCTGCTTCCGGTCAAGGTCGGTTTTGAGCGCCAGACTGGAGAAACCGATAATGGCGTTCATGGGTGTTCTGATCTCGTGGCTCATGTTGGCCAGAAAGTCAGCCTTGGCCTGTGAAGCCGCCTCGGCAACCTCCTTGGCTTCCAGAAGCTCCTCCTGCATCTTCTTGAGAGAGCTGACATCCACCAGCCAGCCCAGGATGCCGGGCCGTCCGTCATACATCGTG
Organism: uncultured Syntrophaceae bacterium; assembly: GCA_964558665.1. Taxonomy (GTDB): domain Bacteria; phylum Desulfobacterota; class Syntrophia; order Syntrophales; family PHBD01; genus CAZLFA01. The sequence continues at coordinate 50,652 of CAZLFA010000002.1, read as the reverse complement.
GGCAGGAACGTGACCATAATGTCGACGATGCGGCCACCTGCTCCCTGCATCTTTATTTCGTGATTGCTGACAATACCTTCTTCCTGGAGTTTTTCTATAATGGGCAATCTGTCTTCCTGTTTGGCGTAGATGTTTGCGGCAGGATCGCCGAGATTGATACCGAAAAGATTGCGGAACGTCTGATTGGCAAAACAGAATTTCCCTTCAGAAGATATCGCCACCGCGATAGGACTTGAGTCCATGATGCCCTGAAGCCGTACCTGCTCCTGACGTACAGCAACTTCCATCGCCTTGCGTTCCGTAATATCAGTCATCCAGCCCAGGATGCCGTCTTCACCTTCGTAGTTGATGGGCATGTAGGTAATGAGCATTTCCCGGACCTGTTTTTGGCTGTTGTATAGTTGGATTTCGTAGTCTTTGATGATCTCGCCCTTTTTCAGGCGCTCAACCAAAACATCACGTTCATCGGTATTCACGTAGATTTGCGGAGAGGCGTCTCCTACACTGACACCGAACGTCCCGGAAAACAGCGGGTTGGCAAAGTGAATCCTTCCCCCTGTTGAAAAGGCAATACAGACCGGCGCTGTGTCGAGGATGTTTTTCAGGCGCTGGCCTTCCTCTATGATTTTCTTCTCCATCTCCTTGCGTTCGGTGATGTCTCTGAAGGATACAACCATCCCGACTACATCGCCGTTCTTGCGGATGGGCGTCGTTGAGTATTCGACGGGGAAAGACGTGCCATCATTGCGCCACAGGACTTCATTATCCACAGTGCGGCCGATTCCATCCTGGGACGTAAGGTACATCGGGCACTGCTGATGAGGAAATTCCGAACCGTCGGGATAACTGTGGTGCACCTCGGCATGCACCAGCTTATCGAGCAATTCATCTTCGCTGTAACCGAGGAGGGAACATGCCTTGGGATTGACGAACATGATCCGGCCCTCGTTGGTTATTCCAAAAATTCCCTCGCCTATGGCGCCGAGAAGCAGCCGGCTTCTCTCCTCGGCCTGCTCTATCTGCTCTTTCTGGTTTTCGAGTTCATCCTTGCGGGCCAGGAGCTGCCTTTCAGAAGCAGCCAGGGCCATGGCCTGGTTCTGGCTGCGCTCAAGCAGCTCGCGTGTTTCGATGTTTGCCGCCAGGATCTCCATATTCATGGCAATCACAGGCAGCAGAGTCTCCAGCAGCGCCAGATGATCGTCCGTAAAGGCATCTATTGCGCCAAGCTCCAGCACGCCGAGGAGTTTTTCCTGCTGCATGATCGGAACAATGGTAAGATGATTAATGGACAGCGTTCCCCGTCCGACCGATATGCCGATGACATCTTCTCTGGGCAACCGGAGTGAAATCGATCTTTTATCCGCGGCAACCTGCCCTACCAGTCCTTCTCCCCGCGAGAAATGATCTTTCCGTAGCGTTTCATTGCTGGCATAGCCGCCCGCAAGTTGTAATGAGGTTCCTTCTTCATTATTAAGGTAAAGAGCTCCGTAAAGAAGGCCGAGAAGAGGCGCCAGAGATGAAGTCAGTACGTTTCCGAACTCTTCGAAAGATTTACACTTCTGTAATGCCTGCACTGTTTCCGCCGATATGTTCTTGATCCGGGCCGCTGTCTTCTGTGTTCCGACAACCATGCGCAACTCTTCCAAAGCGCGGGCGATGTCGCCTATCTCGCTTTTTGATTCCTGATAAGGGGCAGGCGTATCGATGCGTCCCTTCGATATGTCGCTTATACTGTTCCGCAGTGTGCTGAGAGGACGGTTTATGGAGATGAAAATCATTATACTGAGAGTAATAATTAACGAGGCCGTAATCAGACTGACGAGAGTCAGTTGAAGGCGAGATGTCTGGACGTCGTTCTTCAGACTGATCATTTGCGCCTTGCTTAGTTCATTATTCATTTCGATCAGCCTGTCCATGGTCTCGCGGATCTTGGTAAATAGCGGACGCAGTTCCTCATATTGCCTTAAGAACTTTTTGAAGAGCTTATCCTGAACAACCGGATTGCTGTTTCGGCTCAATTCGGTGATCGTCCGGGCAACCTCCGCCTCTGTCTTCCTCACCGTTTCCCAGTCATTCTTTAATCCCTGCCACAGTGCCGCTATTTCAGCATTTCCCCGCGGCATGGATTCATAGATTGTCCAGGCCACGGTGATGCGATCCCATGCCGCTTTTCTTCTGTTCAGGATATCGATGAACTTGTCCCGGGCGTTATAGTTGCTGTTCCAGATGGCGGTTTCCATGATTGTACGGTTGAGAACGGCCCTGCCTTCGCTTATGTTTCCTAATTCTATAACCGCAGGCAGAACCTTTTCCGCTATAGTGTTTGCTGTTCTGAAGTTGTTCCTGAACAGATAATCACCGGTTAATGACATGACTGCCAGAGCGGCGATAAAAAAAGCTATGAGCATCATGATCCTTGCTCTGATGGTAAGATTTTTCATGAAGGTTTTCTCCCTGGTGCAGATGTGGGTTCTTCTTCGTTAGAAAAGGATTTTATCAAAAGCCGTTCACATTCGGATGAATGCATGATGAAGCGAATTAAGCTAATTCGCATATAGTTGATGCGAAAATATACAGAAAATGCGGGGTTGCGTCAATCTAATTAGTTTACATCAGGATACTACGGATGGTGAAACTTTCGGTTTCCGGATTGAAAAGCGGTTATTTTTCCGTTTCGGCAAGGAGATCAAGGAATTGCGCGGAGGCGTACTTTACATACGTTGCACTAACAATACAGCAAACCCAAACAGCCTTATATTCGGGACGGAAACTAATTATACTGAGTCGGAAAATAAAGATTAACCGTAGTACCGGCGCCCTGCCTGCTTTCAATCTCCATGCGTCCGCCGTGTGAAATCATGAGATGCTTGACGATGGACAGCCCCAGGCCGGTGCCGCCAACCTCGCGTGAGCGGGATTTATCCACTCTGTAAAACCTCTCTCCCAGCCGGGGAATGTCGTTCTGGGGAATGCCGATGCCGGTGTCGCTGATGCTTATCCGCACCAGATCAGCAGTATCAGGCGACGCGCTTATGGCGACACGCCCTCCCTCCGGAGTGAACTTGACGGCGTTGTCCAGGACATTAAGGAAAATCTGGGAAACCTTGTCTTTGTCCGCCTTCAGCGGAGGAATGTCTGTCGGTATGTCCCTCAATATATCGACTCGCTTCTCCAATGCCCGCGGCTGGATAACCGCCAGTGCATTTTCCAGAACATCATTTATGTCGAGGGACACAATCTGGAGTTTTGTCTCCCCAAGCTCGATGCCCGACAAAACAAGGAGATCGTCGACGAGGCGGTTCAGGCGCTGCGCATTTTCGTGGATCACCCGCAGGAATCTTTTTCCCGTTGCCTTGTCTTCGATCGCTCCCTGCTGCAGCGTCTCCACAAAACCGATGATTGCCGTCAGGGGGGTCCTGATTTCATGCGTTACGTTTGCCACAAAGTCGGCGCGTATCCTTTCCAATTTCTTCAGCCGCGTGACGTTATGAAAGACCATCATGGTCTTGGGAGATTTACCCGGCAGCGCTTTTACAGCGGAGATGTTTACATCCAGCACGACTTCATTGTTGTCCCCCAGCGCTATTTCCTGAAGGATTGGCTGCTTTGTCTGTCTGAATCTTTCCAGGGCGTCATGCAGTTCTATGCTGCGGAAAGCCTCGATGACCGTCCTGCCCACAATATCCCCGTGCATCGTGCCCATAATCTGTTTCATGCCCCTGTTCAATGCCTCGATGCGATTGCCGCCGTCGATAACGATGACACCCTCTTCCATGCCGGCAAAGGCAGCCGAGAGTTTCTCCTTCTCCTCGGTCGCCGCTTTTATCCTTTCCTGAAGCGCTTCCACCATGGCATTGATGTTCGCCGCCAGTTGCCCGATCTCATCGCGTGAGTCGATCATCAGCATCCCGGACATGTCGCCTCTGCGTATCTTCTCGGTAAATTCCGCCATGTCGCGAATGGGCGAGATGACCTTCATTGAAAAGAAGAGGGCCGCAATCATTGTGCACATGATAATGAGAAGCAGGATGTGCGTAACGGTGTATCTGAACTGATCGATCGTTGCGTCAACTTCGGAAAGAGACCGGGAGAGTCTGACGTATCCGCTTATCAATTTACCTTCATATATCGGCACGGCCACGTAGAGCATGTTTGTCTTCATCGTCTGGCTGTAACGGATTGCCGATCCTTTTCCTTTCAGCCGCGCTTCCTGTATTTCAGGCCGGTTCAGGTGGCTTTCCATCTGCTCCCGGCTGCCCGTATCGAACATGACATTTCCCCGGACGTCAACAATGGTGATGCGTGCGTTTGTTTCCTTGCTAAGGACAGGTACGCGGCCTTTCATTTCCTTTTCGCCGATGACCGCAATAATGCGCGCCTGGACCGTCAACTCGTTTTCAATCCATTTACCCAGTTCGGTCTTGATCCTGTTTTCAATCAACACCCAGGAAACAGCAATGGCCAAAAGCCCGATGATCAGCAGTATCAGAAAATGCTTGATGAACAACCGGCTTTTCATGACCTTTCCTCGCATGACGATTTGTGCCGGACGCTGTCTCCCGTCACCATGTAGATTACCATGTCGGCTATTCCCTTGGCATGGTCCGAAATCCTCTCCAGGCTCTTCGATATCTGCGTGATGATCATCGCCCGGTGAATGGTCTTAGGGTCTTCCAGCATGAAAGTCAGCAGCTCGCGGAAAATCTGCTCGTTGAGATTGTCCACTTTTTCATCTTCGTTGCGAACCTTGTCGGCCAGTTCAACGTCTTCATTTACCAGCGCATCCAGAGAATCCTTTATCATCTGTCTGCCGATCTCCGCCATACGGGGCAGATCTATGTAGGGCTTAAGCTGCGGTTCATTATTGAGAAAGATGATCTTTTCGGCGATATTGGCCGCCATGTCTCCGATACGCTCCAGATGACCGTTGATCTTGATGGCCGTCGTGATGAACCTCAGATCACGGGCCGCCGGCTGCCGCAGGGCAAGAAGCTTTATGCACTTCTCCTCGATCTCCACGTCGAGCTGATCAATGGTGTCGTCTTCGCAGATTACCTGTTGTGCAAGGTCGGAATCTCTTTCCAGAAGCGCCTTGATTCCCCGGGCAATCGCCTTTTCGGTCAGCGCCCCCAGATAAATCAAACCGTCCTTTATCTCCTGCAGCTCCCTTTCGTACTCCCTGCTTGTATGTCTCTTTTCTTCCATGTTAGACCTCATTATCCGAATCTTCCGGTGATATAGTCCTCAGTCTGTTTGATTCTGGGATTGGTAAATATCCTTTCCGTTACGTCGTATTCTATAAGACGCCCCAGATAAAAGAATCCCGTCTTGTCCGACACTCGCGCGGCCTGCTGCATATTGTGCGTGACGATGATGATGGTGTAGTCCCTCTTCAGTTCGTCTATAAGCTCTTCGATCTTCGCTGTGGATATGGGATCCAGCGCCGAAGTCGGTTCGTCCATCAGCAGAACTTCCGGCTTCATGGCCAGTGCCCGTGCAATGCACAATCGCTGCTGCTGCCCTCCTGACAGGGTCATCGCCGACTTGTCGAGTATGTCTTTGACCTCGTCCCAGATGGCCGACTGCCTGAGGCTCTGCTCTACAAGATTGTCCAGATCGGATTTTTTCGAGATCCCGGACAGTTTCGGCGCATAGGTGATGTTGTTCAGGATCGTTTTCGGAAAAGGATTAGGCTTTTGAAAAACCATACCGATCCTTCTGCGCACTTCCACCGGATCCACCGCCGGATCGTATATATTCATGCCGTCAAAAATGACCTTGCCCTCTACTCTTGTACCACCTATCAGGTCGTTCATCCTGTTGAGCAGTCTGAGCAGCGTTGATTTCCCACACCCGGAAGGTCCGATGAGCGCTGTAACGCGGTTCTTTTCGAACTCCATGGAGATATCGGTAAGGGCCATATAGTTTCCATAGAAAAAATTTACTTTATCTACATTGATTATACTGTTGTCCTGCACGTCTACCACCTTTTATTTCTTCTCATGTATCCCCTGATGAGGATGGCTATCAGGTCGATACCCAAAACGAGCGCCACGAGCACCAGCACCGTGCCGTACTGAATCGGCCTGGTCTCTTCGATATGTGTCCCCGCCGTAGCCAGAACGTATATATGATAAGGCAGCGCCATTACTTCGTCGAAAACCGACTGCGGCAGTTTGGCGGTAAAGAATGCCGCCGCTGTAAACATGATCGGCGCCGTCTCTCCTGCCGCCCTGCCGATGCCGAGAATGGAACCCGTCATGATTCCCGGCAGCGCCGCCGGAAGGACGATATCCCTTATGGTCTGCCACTTGGAAGCACCAAGGGCAAGCGAGGCTTCCCTGAACGTCCGGGGCACTGCCTTAAGCGCTTCCTCGGAAGCGCCGATGATGGTCGGCAGGATGATAATTCCCAGGGTCAGGGCGCCAGACAATATAGATGAGCCAAACTTGAGGAACACAACAAAAAAGCCCAGACCGAAAAGGCCGAAGACCACCGAGGGAACGCCTGCGAGACAGTTCACGCCGACTCGGATGATTCTCACCACTCTGCCCTGTTTTGCGTATTCCGTCAGATAAACGGCAGCCACGACTCCGACCGGCAGAGCAATGATGATTGCCCCGCATGTCAGATAAAGGGTGCCGATAATGGCCGGCATGATGCCGCCTTGCGTCATGGAATTCGTCGGCGGCAAGGTAAGAAAATCCCAGTTTACGGCCCCTATACCGTTGATGAATATGAAAAAAAGGATGCCGCCGAGAGCGCAGACAATCAGAAATATGGAAAACCTTACCACGTTAAAAAAAAGTTGCTGTTTGAAGTAGCGCCATTTCATGAAACCCGCAATAACTCTCGACATCTTAAATCCCCTTCGAGAACAAAATCATAATGTGGCCGACCCCGTTTCCTTGAACCTCTCCGAAATGTAATCCGCCACAAGATTGAAAAGCAGGGTCATGAAGAATATTACGATACCCGTCGCAAACAGAGCATGATAATGGCCGCTGCGGAATGGGGCCTCCCCCATCTCCGCCGCGATGCTAGCCGGCATCGGCCGTACGGAATCGAAGATGCTTTCCGGAAAGGCGGCGGCTCCTCCGGCAACCATCAGGACCACCATAGTCTCGCCGATTGCCCTTGCCATGCCGAGAATCACAGCCGTCGATATCCCGGAAAGAGCGGCCGGTATCACCACCTTGATGATTGTTTCATACTTTGTCGCACCCAGGGCGTAAGACGCCTCCTTGAACTCCATGGGCACGGCGTAGAGCGCATCTTCGGCAATGCTCGATATTGTCGGTATCGCCATAACAGCGAGGATAAGGGAAGCGCTCACGATGTTCAGTCCCGTCGGCAGATCGAAGGTCTCCTGCATCCAGGGAGCAAGGATTACCATGCCGAAAAATCCCAGCACCACCGAAGGCAGACCGGCCAGAAGCTCGATGGCCGATTTGAGAATTTCCTTGGCAAGCGGCGGTGCCAGTTCGGAAATATAAACAGCCGAAAGAACACCAAACGGAACAGCCAGCATCAGAGAAAAAAACGTTACGATGATCGAACCGACGATGAGAGGCCCTATGCCATAGGACGGCGGATTATAGGTGGGATACCATTCCCTGCCGAAGAGAAACCCGGTGACGGACACCTCTCTGAAAATCGGCAGCCCCTCCCGGAAAAGGAATACAACTATCAGTCCGAGAAGAAAAAGCGAAATCAGAGAGAACAGCAGAAAAAGCTGTTTGATGACCGTCTCTTTCTGGCTCCGTGTCATAAGTCACCTATTTTACGGGCACGAATCCTTCCTTCTTCACTATCTTCTGCCCCGCCGGACTCAGCAGGAACTTGATAAAACCGGCTGTTTCCCCGGAAGGCTGGCCGTTCGTGAACATGAAAAGCGGCCGTGCTACCGGATACTGCTTGGACAAAGCCGTCTGAGCGGAAGCTTTGATGCCGTTAACAGTAAGACCCTTGACCGATCTGTTCAGATATCCGATGCCGATGTATCCTATGGCGTATTTATTCTTGGAAACGGCCTGGACGATGGCGCCGTTCGATGCCTGCATCTGCGCTCTGGGCGTTACCTTGGCGTTGTTGAGAACCAGGTGTCCCCATGACTCGAATGTTCCCGAACTGCTGTCTCTGGAAACGACGACGATAGTCATATTGTCTCCGCCAACTTCCTTCCAGTTCGTAATCTTGCCCTGGAATATCTGGCTCAGTTGATCAATAGTCAGGCCGTTTACCTTGTTTCTCGGATTGACAATGGGCACGATGGCGTCAATGGCCACTTTATGGCTTACAGGGTTGACTCCCTTGCTTCTGGCCAGGGAAATTTCCTCTTTTTTCATATCACGCGAAGAATTGGCGATATCGGTTGACTTGTCGATCAAGGCCTTTATGCCGTCGCCCGATCCGCCTCCCGACAGTGAGATATTGACGCCGGGATGCGCCTTCATGTAGGCTTCCGACGCGCCCTGAGCTACGGGGAGAACCGTTGTCGAACCCTTGATGACTACGCTTTGTGCGGCAAAGACTGTCGATGAGCCGAATACGACAAGCAGGACCGCCATGATTAACTTTTTGATGCTTTCCTTCATTTTGATTTCCTCCTAATATTTATTTAATCCGAAGATAAATCATAATTGTTACAGTTTGATGAAGGTGAGATGAATGTTTTGTAAAGAGATGCGGTGGTACGACTTTATCTGGTTTCGGCAAACTTATATCCTATCCCCCTGATGGTAAATATGTATTCCGGCTCTTCAGTGTCCGCCTCAATTATCCCCCGCAGGCGGCTGATGTGAACATCCACCGTCCGGGGTTCCACAAAGGCGTCATCGCCCCATACATAATCCAGAAGCTGGTTTCTGCTGTACACTCTGCCCGGATGCCTGCTGAGAAACCACAGCAGTTTGATTTCCGTCGGACCGAGTTCGACTTTGTTTCCGTTAACAAATACCTCATAAGAGTCGTAATGGATGCGCAAATCCTTATATTCAAATATCTCCGTTTCGGCTGGTTCTCTTGTTTTTTCAGATCTCCTGAGCACGGCCCTGACTCGGGCAATCAGTTCCTTGACGTTGAAGGGTTTTGTAATGTAGTCGTCCGCTCCCATCTCCAGACCGAGTATCTTGTCGACGTCTTCCGTACGCGCCGTGAGCATGATGATAGGCAGCGATTCCGTTTCCTTGTTCTGCCGGATGATTCTGCATACGTCTAGGCCGCGGATTCCAGGCAGCATCAGATCCAGAATGATAAGATGTGGTTTATCCGCCTTTATCGATGTAACGGCTTTCTCACCGTCGTATGCCCTTAAAACGGCATATCCTTCCTTTTCAAGATTGTAGGCTATCAGATCGACGATGTCTTTCTCGTCATCGACAACAAGAATTTTCTTTTTCATAATTGTTCTCCGACAATACTTAGTAACGCGATCATATTTATCCACATCACGACAAGAATTGTCAATTGTTTAGTCCGCCGATTTGATGGATTTCATAAAATATTCATAATCCTGTCATCAAACTTCAAACTATCGGCTTTATAATGCAGCGAAAATTCAAGGGAGGTACAACATGAGCAGAGACGATGGCAGCAGTTGTATGAGTCTTCGAGGCATCACTTTTGCGCAGGACAATCCGCAATCCCTGAACCGGATCATGTCGGCTCTGGGCATCCTTAAAAGCCGCTCCGGTATAGAAATCAGCCATCTTCCTTTTGCGCCCTGCGACACAACTGCCGGCAGCGAAGCCGAACTGCAGGCGGCTGTTGCCGGCCAGAAAAGCAACGTCGACCTGCCTTTGATGATCGAGCAATCCAACTATTACGCCAACGTCATCCGGCGCGCCGCCGCCGGAGATACAAAAAAAAGGGTCATCACGGACCTTGAAAAATTCCTCGGAGACAACCATGAGCAAGTATGGGAAAACAGTTGGGTCCGGCTGCCCCGGGCTGCCCTGCATCCTTTTGCAGAAGAAACACTGAAAAACGACCTGCTGGCTAACAAAAAGAACCCTTCGCTGGGCTTAAGATCCGACGCCGACAAGTTTATCTTTAATCACCACGGACAGGAACATATACGAATACCCGTCAGTTATCTCCTGAAGATTGCCCTTGCCGACGTTCTGGGTTCTGCCGGTCATTTGCACCCCGCCATTTCCCGAACAGGAAGGGAAATGATGGGGCATTTTCTTAACGACAACACTTCCCCTGAAACTTTTTCCTTTTATGTATCACCTGTGGATACGAAAATGAAAGCCGGTCAGCCGGTTGTCAGAGAAATGGCCGGGAGATTTCTGATTACCCAGCTTCTCATTATGTATGCAAATGAGAAATTCTGCCTTTCCTCCACCGGACAAAAGGCAATGGTATACTATTCTCCTCATCCTCCGACCAGACAGCAGAAACTCAACAACTGCATATCCGACGCATTTTACCGCGAAATATTCATGAGCCCCTGCCTGTCAGGGTGGGACTGCGGAGAAGCCAAGCAGGACTACATGCATCTTTGCCACAGGGTTCTCAGCCGCAGCCAGTTGAATGCCCTGGCCAAATTGCGCGAAGCGGGAATCATCAGCACCAACCTGGTGGCGCTGCCCAACACTTCAAACGTGAGCCTGGCGAACAACGGCACGCACGTCAGTCTCGGCAGCCTCAGGCTCGGGGAAATTCTCAAAGACAAGACATCGGGATTCACAAAGGGTTCGGAAAAGTATGCAGGAGATCTGGCGGTAAAGATTGTCGAACACTTTCTGCCGCTGTTTGTGGGAACTTACACCGCCGCTCCATACCGCCTCGATTTTCTTGACTTCCATCCCGAGAAGGTTTTGGGGTTTCTTCCTCATGAACTGGATTATACCCACCTCCGGATGATCTGGCGCAGATGGCAGAAAAAAGCAGGCATCAAGATTTTAGGCCGCCCGGTGACGCCCTTCGGTCCCGTTTGGCTGGACAGAATGATCAGCAGAGGCCTTGGCCTTAAAGGTGATTTCATCCCTGACTTTCGCCTGATCGATTACCTTGTAGCGCTGATGAGCACGGAAAGAAGCCCGGCACTGGACGGCCGTCTGCACAACAGCGAGCGCCTCAAGGCCGACCTGGCCGACCTCGGTGTTTTTGACGGCAAGATGTCTCTTTACCTTTTTGAAAAGCTCAGGGAGCACAGCGTCATGGGGTTTTCAGGATTTGAGGCGAGGCATTACAGTCTTTTCTGCAGTTTTGATGAGGACATGGGGCGGGCTGTGGTTTTGCAGAACCTTTTGTATTGCCTGGCATTTAAATATATGGCGCTGGGAGTTGTCGCCCATGACCACATACCCGATACTCCGGTCACCGAAAGCGAGCGGCGCCAGATAATTTTTGGAACGGCCATCGGCATCCCTACCTTTTTCATCCGTACGGATACCAGCAATGTCCTCTTGAAAAGAATCATGTCCAAAGCGGCGCGCACCCGCCCAAGCCGCAGATATCCCGGATATCTCCGCGTATATAACATTGAATACAGACGTGCGCTGCTGGAGACAATCCGCAGCGACGCCGCCGATCTTGTAGAAATGTTCAACATGGAGGAAACCATGCACGACCTGTCGATGCGGCTGGAAGACCCGGATCAATATGCGGTTGCGGGGCGGCTCGCCGGAGCCGTCGCGGAGGAAGCGAATGTCCGGTCGCCGATGAAAGCAGCAGCGGATGATTTCAACAAGGCTGCAGAAAGATACTATCGTGAGAAACTGCGGATCAGCCATATTCAGGAATGCTTTGGATATCTTGAAGAAGACCTCGGGAGACTGCATCATGCCGATTTTCATGACAACCCGCTGATAAAGAAAACCCTCAGATTAATTTTAAGGAACGAAGACACTGCTCAATTCATGACAGACATGAAAAATTCGGTTATCTCGGGAGAAGCAACGGAAGAAAACCTGAAGCTGCTCATCCTGCTGATGATAATCAACATCTATAATGAAAAAACAAAAGCAAACGGAGAGTCCGTTAACTACAGGAGCAACCATGCTGCATCACTATGTTGAGAGAAACAGCCGCAACATCCGCAAGGAGCGGTTTTACGGCCACCGCGTTATTCCATTTATATATTCGAAAGTCAGAGAACGGTCTCCATTGTTGTTCCGTATGGTGACAAGCAGCAGGATGTCTTCACTGCTGGGGTTTATTAACTTCAGCGAATTTGTGAATGAGAGACTGTCCTATCCCTGTCACTTCATGCAGACGACAGGCGTGGATGTAAGGGAATGCGTGGATCTGCCGGTGCGCCTCAACACGCCTAAAAAGATCTTCGAGAGGAAGATCCGTTACTGGGATTGCCGCCTCATGCCCCATGACCCCGCATCCGTAGTATCGCCGGCGGATTCACGTATTCTTTTGGGATCTTTTGATGATTCATCACTGTTGTTCCTCAAGGGGAAATTTTTTGATTACGAAGAACTGCTGGGCAGGAACAAGCCGCAATGGCTTGATTCATTTCAGAGCGGAGATTACGCCATTTTCAGGCTCACACCGGATAAATACCACTACAATCACACACCGGTGGCGGGAACGGTCAGAGACTTCTATGAAATACCCGGAAGATATCACGCCTGTCATCCAGGTGCGGTCATTTCCGAGGTCACACCTTATTCAAAAAACAAGCGCATTGTCACCGTCATCGACACCGACGCAATGGGCGGCACAGGCGTCGGACTTGTCGCCATGGTAGAAGTCGTGGCCATGATGATCGGAGACATCCTCCAGTGTTACAGTGAACAAAGGTACGACATCCCGATGCCGGTCATCCCCGGCATGTTTCTGAAAAAGGGATGCCCCAAAAGTCTTTTCCGGCCGGGCAGCAGCACGGTAGTGCTTTTGTTTCAGAAGGGCCGTGTCAGGTTTTCCGACGATCTTGTATGGAATATGAGCAAACCCGGGGCGGTAAGCGTATTTTCAAGCGGATTCAGTCATCCGCTGGTCGAGACCGAGGTCGCTGTCAGAAGTTATATAGCGTCGTCACAGAGTCAACCACAGACAATCTGAACCATTTCTGCAGGAGGAACAAATGAATAAGGATAAGGAGATGCGGATAAGAAGTGCACTTGTCGAAAGACTCTGCGAACTGCGGAGCCAGGCATATCGGACGTTGTCCGGCATGAAAAGCGAAACCGGAAGTATTGCAGATTTTATCGACAATGCATCCGTAGAGGCGAACAGAAGAATTGAGTTGGCGATCCGAACCCGCGAGATGGAAACAATCATGAATATACAAAAGACAATTGACCGCATAGACAGAGGCTGTTTCGGACTATGCGACGCGTGCGGCGGCCCCATATCGGAAAGACGTCTTATGGTGAAACCGGAAACCGTTTACTGCCGAAAGTGTCAGGAGAAAAAAGAAAGCAGCACACCTTTAAAATATTCGCGCCCCGTCCTGGACAGGGCCGCTTGATTTCATATCGGAGGATGCCATGCAGCGGTGGATGACGAAACTCGCCGGTCATTACAGACGGACAGCGGACCGATATCACCGGGGAAAAATGATGATCGTCTTTGATATAGACGGTACAATCCTTGACGCAAGATACATGGTTCGTTACGCCCTTTGGTCTTACGACCGGCAACACGGAACAGATTTTTTCAAGGACCTGAAGATAACGGATATCGATTTTCATGAAACACAGATAGAAAGCTTTCTTGCGTCACATTATATTTCTGCGGACCATGCGGATCGGATAATGAAGTGGTATGAAAAGAACTGCTGGTCAGTCGAAGCGATACTTGAAGCCCACCGGCCGTTTGCCGGCGTGATGGAAGTCATCAGATGGTTTCAGATCCAGCCCGATACCTACGTGGCGCTTAATTCGGGAAGACCGGAGTCCATAAGAGCCGAAACACTATGCTGCATCAACAAGATCGGACGGCGCTTCAAGGTGGCCTTTTCCAACGACCTGCTCTATCTTAATTGCGGCGGATGGGATGGAGATCTGATTAAATCGAAAGTCGACGGGATCCGCCATTTCCGGAATTCGGGATACCACGTTTTTGCCTTTGTCGACAACGAACCCGCAAATCTCAAGGCGGTTGCTGAGATCGACAGCCACAAAGACATCATGCTTCTGCACGCGGACACTCTTTTCCTTTCACAGCGGCAACTGATTCCACGCCGTGCCGTGAGCGGCGCCGCCTATGATATTACATACCTGATGAGTGAAACCCCCTTGCCCAGCCACATCCAGTTTGTCTGGCATTCTGTAATAAGCGGAGACAGTCTGAAGAATTTTCTCCGGTCAAATATTCAATGGGCTGAATTCCCGGTACGCCTCGATCGGTACAGCAATCATCTGGTTGTCAGAGACAATTCTCCGGAAGAAGATGTTCTTGAGAATAATGAAGAATGCCCTCTGCTGCAGAACCTTCTTCCTCTGATGGCTGCCGCAAAGAAATCCATAAAGATAGACATGAAGGAGGAATACTTTCCTGTCGATAAACTCGTCGATCTGCTTGAACGATGTGCATTCGATGAATCACGTCTGTGGTTCAACAGCAAGATAGAAGTCCTGAAAGAGGCCGGGTTCCGCAGGATTGCGGAGCGCTATCCCCATGCGATTCTTCAATGCCCGATCGATCACATGGCGCCCCTGATACTCAGTGTGCCGGCAACGGCCCTGTCCCTTCTCGATATCTTTCGGGAATGGGGAATCAACCGCTTCTCCATAAGCTGGAAGACACCCTTCCTGGAGGCCGTCCTGGAAAAGCTGGACCGCTGGGGGTTCGAAGTCAATATTTACAATGTGCCCGACCTCGAATCATTTCTGAAAGCCGTACTGCTGCTTCCGCAGTCCATTACCTCCGATTTCAATTTCACCCCCACCCTGTCTAATCAACTTCAGCACAGGGGAGATACCGCATCCGTAAAAAAGATGATGGAAGAATGTCCTCTAAGCAGCCGGACAACACATCAAGGTGCATTAATCTGATGATAAAGACTTTTATACTCGACACCAACGTTCTCCTGCACAATCCCGATGCTATATTTGCATTTGACGACAACAGGGTCGTCATTCCCTTTGCCGTCATCGAGGAAATCGACTCACAAAAACTGAGACAGGATGAGATAGGAAGAAATGCACGGCTCATCTCAAGAAAACTGGACAGGCTGAGATCGACAGGTAGTCTTGCGGAAGGGGTTCTTCTGCCTTCCGGTGGATTGCTCAAGATCGAGCTGAATCATGAGAACCCGGCTGCGCTTCCGGCAGGTGTTGATAAAACCAAACACGACAATCGCATTCTGGCGGTGGCTTATCATCTTCATCAGGAATGTCCCGGCAGGGTGTTTCTGGTCACAAAAGACCTGAACCTGCGGGTAAAGGCCGATGTGTTCGGCATACCGGCCGATGACCTTTTCAAGGACACCATAGACTATCCTCAGCTTTATGAAGGGACAGGCTCCCTGAACAGGAAGGCAGAAGATCTCAACGCCCTTTATCGCGACGGCAGACTCGAACTTGCGGATGACGAACAGGCATATCCACATCAGTTTTTTATCCTTAAGGATCCTGAATATCCTTCTCAGTCGGCGGTTTGCAGGCATCTGGACCGCATCCTGTATCCCCTGCTTTATGCAGACACAGTCAACTACAGTGTCAAGGCAAGAAACAAGGAACAGA
Organism: uncultured Syntrophaceae bacterium; assembly: GCA_964558665.1. Lineage (GTDB taxonomy): Bacteria > Desulfobacterota > Syntrophia > Syntrophales > PHBD01 > CAZLFA01. The sequence continues at coordinate 34,999 of CAZLFA010000002.1, read as the reverse complement.
AATTTGCCCTGGAACTCCTGATGAACGAAGACATACGCGTCGTGACTCTGGTGGGCAAGGCCGGCACCGGCAAGACTCTGCTGGCTCTGGCCGCAGGTCTCGCCATGGTGATAGAGAAGAAGGCTTACAAAAGGCTGCTTATCACCCGTCCCGTTATCCCCATAGGAAACGATTTGGGCTATCTGCCCGGCTCTAAGGAAGACAAGCTCAGACCGTGGATGCAGCCGATTTTCGACAACATGGAGCTGCTTTTCGCTGAAACGAAAAACCGTCATCACACGATTGAACAGCTGATTGAAAACGGAACGATGGAGATGGAGGCACTGACCTACATCCGGGGAAGAAGCATCCCCAAGCAGTTCATCATCTGTGATGAGGCGCAAAATCTAACCCCCGTAATGATCAAAACACTTGTAACCCGCGTTGGAGAAAAAACCAAAATAGTTTTTACCGGCGATCCCGAACAGATCGACAATCCCTACCTGAACGCCGGCAGCAACGGCCTAACTTATCTGGTGGAAAAAATGAAAAAATACAATCTTGCCGGCCATATAATCCTGAATAAAGGTGAACGTTCGGCGGTAGCGGAACTGGGAGCAAAAATACTTTAAAAGGAAAGGAGACGACATTGAATAATAATGGACTTGTACTTTTAACTTTTTCTCTTTTTCTGTCGCTGGTCTACGCATGGGGTTTCAGAACTCTGCCCAAAGAGGGATGGCAGGTTATGGCCTGCATTCCCCGGGAGAAGAAAGTTAACGGATCATGGCAGGGGCTGAATCTTACTTATTATGGGTTCTTCAACGCCTTCGCCTATACGGCAGCCGTGCTTTTATTGATCGTCTTATTGATGTCGCTGCCTGCCACGCCCCTTTACATTTACACGCTGGCCTCCTGCGGGTTGTTGATCTGCGTTCCCGCTTCCAGATTCGTCGCTTACCTGGTTGAAGGCAAGCGGCATACCTTTACTGTGGGCGGTGCCTCGTTCGTCGGAATTATCATGCTGCCCTGGGCGGCCTGGATGATAAACAAGCTGTTCGGCGGAGTTCTGGGAGGTTCCATACCTGTAATGACCGCCATGGCGGCTGTATCAACTGCATACTGCCTTGGAGAAGGAATCGGTCGTCTTGCGTGCATAAGCTTCGGCTGCTGTTACGGAAAACCGTTGTCCGACGTACATCCCTTCCTGAAGAGGGTCTTTTCAGGCAGCAATTTCATCTTTTCGGGAAGCACAAAGAAAATAGCCTATGCACACGGGTTTGACGGCCGTCCGGTAATTCCTGTCCAGGCTTTGACATCGATCGTTTTCACAGGATCGGCACTGGCCGGCAGCTACCTTTTTTTAAAAGGTCATCACACATCCGCTTTCCTTGTTACGCTCATTATAACGCAGATGTGGCGGCTGCTTTCCGAATTCCTGCGCGCCGATTACAGGGGAGATAACAGTTTCAGCGCCTACCAGATAATGGCATGCATATCCGTCTGCTACTCCATATTTCTGTCTTTTCTATTCCCGGTGCCCGATCTGCCGGAGGCCGACATCATTGCCGGACTATCGGCGTTATGGAATCCGTCTGTCATCATCTCCCTTCAGGCCCTGTGGATCGCCATTTACATATTCACGGGGAGGAGTCAAGTGACGGCCAGCGAAATTTCCATGCATGTCATCAGAGAAAAGATTTAAATGATATTCCATAAAATAACGAAAAGCTTTATCGGATTGGTGGCGGTGCTTGCCTGTACTTATTCGGATGCGGCATTTGCGGGCGATACAGGGAAAAACAGGCATGAGACAGTCGAGATAGCAAATTTCGGCGGCTCGGCGATATCAGCCGAAATCCCTTCCGGATGGAAGCTTCAATCATATAAAGGTCATCCGCAAATTAAATCGGTAAAAACCGGCCGTCATCATTTCATTTGCCTTAAAAGCAGCGGTAATACGGCATTCGGGATCAAGAAAGATATTCCTGTGGACTTGAAACGCCATCCATACATGAGATGGTCGTGGAAGGCAGTGCGGTTGCCCCACGGAGGTGACGTGAGAAAGAAGGATACTGATGATCAGGCGCTACAGATTTATCTGTCCTTCTCTTCCGGCAGGATGGGCAGTGTGATGTCATCGCCGGCGATCTCATATATCTGGGATAACCTGGCGCCTAAATTGCTGAAGGTAAAGAGCCCGCAGCCACTGCTGAAAAATGTCCGCTATGTAGTCATGCGCAACGGAACAGACAAAACCGGACAATGGCATACAGAAAAACGAAACGTGTATGAGGATTTTAAGGAATTGTTCGCATCATCCGGGGATAGTCATATGCCTGTCATGGTCAAGGGGGTACTGCTGTTCATAAATACTCACAAAACCAAAGGCGAGGCGGAAGGCTGCATAGGCAATATCGCCTTTACCAGCGAATAACTCAACGGCATTTCATGGGAAGAAAATATCTCTGGTCTCTTTTTATCATAGCTGTAACCGGCATATTGATTCTTCTGGTCATTACCTATGACTATTCACCTTCCGGCAGACACTCATTTATCACTTCATCTCCCAGGGAAAGAAACCGTTCAAAGGTATGGCACAACAGAAAAGGGATTGCCCAACTTAAAGGGGTGGCGCTGGTTACCCATGGCCTGAACCTGAGACCTGAAAGAATGGGAGATATCATACGCGCCCTGAACGAGGCCGGCATCGATGTTTTGAACCTCTCTCTATTCGGTCACGGAAATAATTTTATGAAGATCAGCGGACTTACCGAAGAGGAGGCACGGCTGGAATCATTCAGGCTAACAAGCTATCCTCTCTGGACCAGTGAAGTCCATGAAGCGTATCTTAATGTCCGAAAAAGGGCCGCGTCGAAAAAGGTGCCGGTGTATTTTGTCGGATATTCACTGGGAGGGCTCATCGGATGCAACCTCCTGAGTTCGGCAAAAAATGTTTTCTTCAACCGCATGATTCTCTTCGCTCCGTCCTTCAGGGTTCCGGCAGGAGCTCATCTGCTGAAACCTCTGACGCCTTTCCCCCATCTTGTCATCGACAGCCTCTCCCCACCGTCTTACCGCAGCAACGACGGCACTCCCATGGCGGCATACAATGCGCTTTTCGAAGCGATAGAGCATTTTGAAGGCGGCAGCATGGAGCGATTGAACATTCCCACGCTTGTCTTCATAGATGAGAAAGACGAATTCGTTCCGTACGAAAAAATAAACGAGCTGGCCGAACAAAAGTTCTCCCGGTGGGAGGTGGTTCCCATCACCAAGGACGAAGCTGACTCAAAGGCGAAGGCATTATCCCATCACCTGATCATCGATGAAGCCAGCATGGGAAAAGAAAGCTGGAAGCAAATGAAGCTAAAAATGATCAGACATTTCAATTTTACGAGATCTGAGCATCCATAATATTGTGCAATCTGCGATTTTCTTCATCTGCATCATATCTGTTATATTTTCACAAAACTTTAATCAGTCCATCATCAAACAATAAACAAACGCTGTTATCATCCTTCACGCGCCTGCAGGATGTCCTATAGGGTACATGCCGGTTTCATGGGATGAATAAAGGTCATAAGGCCTTTGTAAATAACAAGGAGGTATTGGAAATGAAGCTCATCAAAACTCGATCGCTGGGGTACAAACTGGTTAAGGGTGGGATTCTAGTCGTATTGATTCCGCTTCTGGCCGTCGGGCTGTTCGCATCATTTAAATCAGGCGAACTTATCGAAAACCTATCAAGAACCCAGGCCACTTCACTGGCAAAGAGCCTTTCGGAAATGTCCCAAATAGTATTGGAGAACCAGCTAAAAATGGCAATATCGGTTGCGTCCGATCAGGCTGTTCAGGGTGCGGCGGAAACAGTCAGGGATGGTACCGGTTCGGAGGCAGCGATAGCTATTATTGGAAACAGTCTGGAGCAGACACACAAGTCCATGGGCAACGATTACGATCAGTTTCTTTTCGTGAATGCCGAGGGCATTGTGCTGGCGGACAGCATTAGCAACAAAAGCAGGGGCACTAATTTGTCGGACAGGGAATATTTCCGGGATGCCAGAATAGGAAAAGCTTCAATCGGCCAGGTTACAAAATCACGGCTTACCGGTAAAGAGGTTGTCGTCTCTGCAGCGCCGGTCATGTCACAGGCAGGTGAATTTCTTGGCGCTGTCCTGGCTGTTATCAAAATGGAATATCTGGCAAGCAGAATTACTGCCGTCAAAATGGGCGAAACGGGTTACGCTCTGGCTATTGATGCCAACGGCATTGTTATTGCGCATCCCAGAAAAGAACTTGTTCTTGCCTTGAACGCGTCCAAAGAGAAAGGCATGGAGCAATTCATCGCAAGAGCCATGAAGCATGAGACGGGGATAGAGGGATACAGTTTTAGAGGAGTAAAGAAATCAGCGGCTTTTTCACCCATTCCCCTGACAGGCTGGTCGATCATCGTTACGCAAAACGATGACGAATTGTTTGCACCGGCGACACAAATGAAATACGTCATTATTGCCTTCTCTGTGCTGGCTCTTGTTGCTACGGTGCTCGTAATTTATTTCTTTACCAGAGGCATAAACAAACGCCTCGGCCGCATTACGAAGGATCTGCAGGAGATGTCCACTCAAGTGGCAACAGCATCCGTCCAGGTGGCGGGGGCAAGCTTATCGCTGGCGGAAGGAACTTCAGAGCAGGCGGCGACACTGGAGGAGACATCGGCATCACTTGAAGAAGTGGCTTCCATGACCAGAAGCAATGCAAACCACACAAGAGAAGTCAGAAATCTCATGAATGAAACCACGGCGGTAATTGAACGAGTCAATAAACAGATGGACCTCATGACGGCGGCAATCGTTGAAGTGACAAAAACCGGTGAAGAAACCGGTAAGATTATAAAGACTATAGATGGAATTGCTTTCCAGACAAACCTGCTGGCCTTGAACGCTGCCGTAGAAGCCGCCAGAGCCGGTGAAGCAGGAGCGGGATTCGCCGTAGTGGCTGAGGAGGTTCGTAGTCTCGCTCAGAAAGCCGCAGCAGCAGCAGGAAATACGACAACTTTGATTGAAAATACAATCAAAGTTGTCGGAAAAAGTTCACTGCTGACGGAACAGACCAGGGAAGCGTTTCAGGAGAACCGGGAAATATCGGCCAGGATAGCTGCCCTCATAGAAAGTATAGCTTTGTCCTCCGAGGAACAGGCGCACAATATCAACTCCATCGCCGTTGCGGTAGACGAGATGGATAAAGTTACCCAGCAGGCGGCCGCCAATGCGGAAGAGTCGGCTTCTGCATCCGAAGAACTGAGCAGTCAGGCGGAAAAGATGAAGGAAGTTATGGAAGATCTGTCCATCATAATTCGCGGAACGAACGGCAGTAACGGCAATGGCAACGCCTTACGGCATCTGCCGGGTATTGAGTTGACCTCACCTCAGTTGGATTGGTCAAAAGCATCATAATCATATTTCTGACAGACTTTTCTAAAAGTATGAGCAGGTCTGGACTGGTCCGATTAGTGTTCCGAACCGCATCACGTCTTGTACAGCGGAGTGGCTACAGCGCTGTAAGTAAGACAGAAACACGCAAGGAAAACAGAGAACTGCTTCATGCTCTTTGTTACGGTAAAGACAACTTATGCCGGCGTCCTGCGATCCTTATCCACATCGCGATGCTCGATAAAGACGCGATGCTGTTTTTTCAAAAGGTAATCGTATAACCTGTCAGCTATGACGACCGACCGGTGTTTGCCGCCGGTGCAGCCTATACATATAACAAGCTGTGATTTTCCCTCAGTTACGTAATGAGGTATCAGAAAGTCAAGCATGTCGTTAAGCTTGCCGAGAAATTCCCCTGCTTCCCCATGTTTCATGACGAAGCTTATTACCTTTTCGTTTCTGCCCGTTAATATGCGCATTCCCGCATCGTAGTAAGGATTGGGGAGAAAGCGGACATCAAAGACAAGATCACAGTCAATGGGAACACCGAATTTAAATCCGAAAGTCACAATATTAATGATAATCTCTTCGATTGAACTGCCGTCTATCAAAAGATAAACCAGCTGCTGCTTCAATTGGCGTATGGTCATTGTTGAGGTGTCGATGAGATGATCGGCTCTCTTTTTTATTTCACTGAGAACGACTCTCTCTGCTTTTATTGCTCCGGACAGCCTCCCCCCAGGAGCCAGCGGGTGAGATCTCCTGCTTTCCTTGTATCTTTTGATCAGAACCTCATCAGAAGCTTCCAGGAAAAGTATCTGATACGGCAGGCCATACTCGCTGAGGGTTGAAACACCGGGCAGAAAGTCGTTTAGAAGCCTGCCGCCGCGGACATCGATCATCAACGCTATGTTCTCCATCCTGTCCCGGTTCTGGCTGCATATTTCCACAAACTTGGGGATCAGCATCGGGGGCAGATTATCCACGCAGAAAAAACCGAGGTCTTCCAGACATTTTATTGCCTGGCTTTTTCCTGCTCCCGACATGCCGGTGATGATGACGAACCTCAAAGAGAATCCTCTTAGACATTTTGAAGGGTTTCGCTTATGAAGAATCACTCCTCATAGAGGCGAAAAGATGCCTGTGCCTGCTTAAACTATTCCAGAGTCAGAGGTTTGCACAGATAGGCTTCATCATTTGCTATGCGGGCGCATTTTCTACAGATGAATTTGGGATTAATGACGATCTTTCTTATCACTTTGAGATTTTCCTCAATCTTTTCTTTCTTGAATTTGCACATGGTTTTTTTGTCATCAGCCATTTGTCATTCTTTCTTTCTTCATCAATATCGTGATCAATTCCGGAATTTCCAAAACAGAAGCACTCCCGCCATCGATAAAACTGATATGACCAGAATAATCCAGAAGGCGTATTCAAACTGCTGCAGGGGAATAGGAACATTCATGGAAAACGTGCTGACTACCAGGGTGGGAACCATCAGCGATACGGTGATGATGGTAAGCCGCTTCATAAGGATGTTGAGGTTGTTGTTTACTATTGAGACGCGGGCGTCCATCATCGATGAAAGGATGTTCGTGTACATCTTCGCCTGTCGATAGCATTGGCTGTTCTCTATGATGATGTCCTCCAGAAGCTCCACATCCTCAACCTGGAACTGCATTCGCTTCATATGGTTTTTCATTCTCTCCAGCAGCACACTGTTGGAGGTGACGGCATTGGAATAATAAACAAGACTCTTTTCCAGGGCAAACAGATGCAGCAGATATCTGTTTTCCATCGAGGCGCTGATCTTGTCCGCAAGTTCTTCGGAGACACGGTCTATTATCTGGAGATGTTCCAGAAAATGAACAATTGACTGATTGATCATCCTAAGCATGATCTCCTCGAGGCGGGTTATCTTCGTGAAGGCTTTGCCGTTGAAATGCGGTACTTCGTCTGCCATAACGATGACAAGCATATCCGGAAAGAGAAACATGCCGATTGATGTTACGTGAAACTCCATTTCTTCATCCGGAGAATAGTGCTTGGGACTTTTCATAATGATTGCCGTATGGCCCGGCTCTGATTCGATACGGGACAGTTCGTCGGGATCGAGGGCGGAATCGAGCGTGTGTTCATCCAGTTGATGCGTCTCTATCAGATAGCGTTTTTCCTCATCGGTCGGACCGACAAAAACAAGAACATCGGCTCTCTCCTCTTTGCAGGAAATCAGTCTGCCTTCATATAAACTGTATTTTCTGATCATATATCGTCACACCTGCCGGAGGCCAAAATAACGTAGTTTACGCCGTGCAATGAAATCATACCCTGCATCTCCTTCACTCGGCCGTATATCCGTCACTGGATATGGAATATCTATCGGTATTGCTGTTCATAACAATGTCACGCACCCACTCAAGTTTGATTGTCAACTGTTCCCGAGGGGCATGCTTATCCGTGTGATTTCCTGCTTCAATCCTGATTTGTATGAGCGTACCCGGTTTCATTATGACAACCCGGTTTTTGGATACGATATAAATTCTCCCGTTCTTGAGGGCGGCAACCAGATCTTCAAGGTGTCCTATCAGCTTCATGAGACTGATGATTGTCCTTGCCTTCATTTTTCCTTCTATCATGGGAACCGGTCCTGATTTCCTCTTTTCATGAAAGGATATCGGCACAACCGGATTCCTGCCTGCCGCCGTCAACTCGTCTCCTGTCCCGGAAACCTGCGGATCGAATTCGGGTATGCCGTCTGACGCACACGCAATCGGCTCTGATGACGGCACGGCAACATTTGCAGCCTCGAAGCATTCAGCAGGCAGCGCCTGATAAAAATCAATGACTTCTTCAGGGATGTTGACTCGCCGGTTGTCAGGAACGGCCGTTACCGCCTTTATGAAGGCCGTCATGAGATAGTCAAAACCCTTTCTGCGGAGATTGATTCGTGCGCCAAGCAGGCGTTCATGCTTGTTGAAAATCTGGCATGCCTCTTTCAAGTCTACATAACTTATGTCGTCTGCTTTTTCATATCTCATCGGAGATTTCCTTTCTTGTCATCGGCAGCCGCCCCCTTTCCTCCCTTTCGAGGAGGCAAGGGGGACGATTTCCGGATCACTCTTCATCCCGGGAAAGCGGCGCTTCACTGGAGATGTTAAAAGGTTCTTTTTCCCTGACGGCTGTCTCTTCCTTTTTCCATTTCAATTCCACAGTGAGTTTTTCCTTCAGGGTGTTTCTTTCCAGCTTTACTTCCGCTTCCAGTTCCAGTTCTACGGGCTCCTGAGGACTTAAATAGATCACATCTTCGTTCTTTCTGATGCAGATCGATCCTTCCTTGAGAGAAGCAACAAGATTCTCCAGTTGTTTGACGGTTTCCAGAAGCCCTGCCTTTGTCTTGATCTTTAACTCTTTTGTTGCCATGTGACTAACCTCCTTCTCTTAGTTGATGTAGTTAATAACGGTTTTTTATCGGTTGAAATACTCTTCCTTATATAAGCGACAATAAAATATTGTTGAGGTACACGGGATCGATAAAGGGAAAGCTGTCTTGGGTGATCAACTGCGTGTCGATGATTCCGATGCCCATATTTTCTATCTGTTCAAGATTAAGGGCGTAAGGATACCGGCCGCGAACGGAATCTATTATGATAAAGTTCAAAAATTCCCGGACGTTTTTGCCTTCTGCTCCCTGTTTCAGATAACTGATCACCGTCTCAACCGCTTCAACGAGGTTCATATCCCTTTGCTCAGGGTCCGCCAGTGTATTCGGAACGTAAACCTTGGGACAGTAATTGGCTGCTACGGCTCTTCCGATACCCTCCGGGAGAAAGTTTGCCAGGATGCTTGTATAGAAGCTTCCCATTGGATAGCAGATCAGTTCGGCTCCTTTGATCAGCGATTCAATTTCCCTGCTGATACCGATCCTGGCAGGAATTGCTGAATCCGGTGATTCAGTAAGGAATATTTTTTTTATGGCCTTTCTGAACAGAGGATGGGCCTTGTCGGTTATCACGTGCTGGCCCGTCAGCATCTCGCCGTTTTCCATCTCCGCAGCCAGATGGAGAGATGCGGTAGTCACCGGTTTGACAATGCCGCGGACTTCTGCAAGCCGCGAAAACAGATATAGGGCGGTTTCAATATTGTTGTGATTGTTCATGTACCCGCCGGCCAGGATGAGATTTCCTATATTGGCTCCGCGCAGATCAAAATTATCCGGCATCACCGAAAGAAAATAATGCAGGTGATTGCAGATGATCTCTCTGAGCGACACGGGAATACCGTCGACAAGAGAATCATTGCCGTCGGCAATATGACAGAGTTTCTTATGGAGCTCTTCATTTTCCCCATCGCCGGACAGCCGGTATGAGAAGAGGCGATATACGCCGGGATTCCCCTTTACACTCTGGTCGGCCAGCGCCATCAGCCTGTTTCTCAAATCTCCGATTCCCAGTATACCGAAACAGTCCCTGATCTTGGCCGAACTGCCGCCTGAGTCAAAAGCCGTGATGATATGGATGGAATTGTGAGTATAGTTAATCAGGTGCTTGCTAACCCGCTTCAGCGCAGTTCCGCCGCTGAAAAAAAGAATTCGGGGACCGAGTTCGGGCGCTTTCTGATAGCGGGCGATCCTCACAGGGTCGGGAATGCGTGCATGCCGCTGTACTTCAACGGATATAGGTTCGGAAAACGCTGAAGAGGAGGAATCAGACACTGTTATTACCTCCGGCAGCGCAGTCGCTTATGAATTCAGTTGCGGCGCTGAAATCAATGCCTCCCGATATTTCGAACACAGGACAATCTTTAAGAGTCTCCATATAATGGGCGGGCGATAAATCCGGAACCGATCCCGAATCTGTATAAAAGAAAAGACCCACAGGTTTCATGAAAGCATCAAGGAGATCTCTTCTTGAGGAGAAATCAACCTGACGTATGATCGTTTTTTCATGGTTCCTCTTCCAGGTGAGAACGATTATGCATTCGAGCGGCGCTTCCAGCCGGAACCGTCCGGCTCCGAATATCTCATGGACATGGACGTCATACTTTCTTTCCAGATGCCAGAGCTCATCATCCGGCAACTTGAGCAGGGCAACGCGGTCATTCTCTGCTATTATTCCCTGAAGCCTGGGACTTGCCAGCAAGGTTCCCGGATTGACCCGGGGGTGTTTGGGAATACCGTACATTCTGAGCCCTTCCTTCTCCGCCGTCAGGATCAGACGATCGTTGCTGATAAAATCAGCCCCGGCTTCCAGGAGCCGCAACGACAGTGTGGACTTGCCCGCTCCGGAAAAACCGGCCACGGCGACGCCCCTGCCTTGCCGGCAGATGCCTGCCGCATGAGCCAGGAGGCCCTTTTTAACGAGCATACGTTCCAGAAACCTGTTGTTGATGAAATTGACAACCTGATTGTCGTTGGCGATACAGGGACCAGCGGCAAGATGAATGCCGCCGCCGAGCATGAAAACCATCCCCGTCAATCTCTTGCGGACGATCCGCCCGTCGGGCAGGTCGACATATTCTTCCTTGACTTTGGTTTTTCCCGGATCGGGGGCCTTTATCACGTACTTAAAAGGCAGATTCAGGAATTCCGTTTCCAACGCAAATATTGTAATGTCTGCGCCCTGCTCCTCCGCCGTATACTCATGGAAATACCGCCGGAGCTTTACAAGCAGCTCTTGTGAATTCGATTTGACTTCAATGCGCATCCCGCCGCCAAGCATCAGGAAGATGCTTTCCTGCGCTGCATGGCTGTTGATAATGACGGACGATAGAGAAGCAACCGTGACGGTATGTGCATTCATGAAAGAGACTCCGCGACATGTTTCACGATCATCGACGCAACGTCCATTCCTCCGGATTCCCAGAGTCCGCGGAAGCCGCCGAGTGCAGACACTTCAAACACCATCGGACCTTCCGGCGTTTCCGCCACATCGACGCAGGTAAAACTGAGATTAAAGGCGGCCTGCGCTTTTCTCGCCAGTTCGATTATGTCCCGACCCGGCTCGTAAGGCTCGTAGGTTCCTCCGTTTAGCGTCGTCGTGTTCCATGAATCCTTTTTTCCGACTCTTGCATAGGTTCCGATATATTCGCCGTCCAGAAATGCCACTCCCAGATCGCGTCCGGGAATTTCGACCATTTTTTGAATATAGAGAATTCTGTTGCCGTCATTTCTGAAGGCATGGATCCTTTCGGGAAGATACGGATCGTTATCCTTCAGAACTATCATCCCTCTGGCCTTTGTGGAAAAGAGAGGCTTCAGGACAGCCCTGCCGAAGCGATGCACGGCTTCCGCCGCTTCATCGGCGTCTTCAGTCATCACGGTAGGCGGCATGGGAATTCCCGCGCGCCTCAGGATCATGGAACAGTTCATCCGATCCATGCATCTGATGATGCTAAACGGATCGGAAAACAGTCGAACGCCGCATTTGCCTATATGATCCAGTATTTCAAGCCTCTGAATATGGTCCGGTTTGCCGGTCGGACCCAGCTTCTTTATGATTATCGCATCCAGATTAAGCAAATTGTCTTTTCCCTGGTAAACCGTATTCTTGTCTGAGTCATAACGAATTCTGCTCATTTCGATCAGCATCCTGAATCCAGTTTCACGTTCCACGCTTTCAAGAAGTTTCTCTGTCGACCAGCCGTCTTTAATGCCGATCACGCCGATTTTTTTCATTCCCGTCTCCCTTTGATTTTCCCGTTAAATATAAACTACAATACAAATATATTGTCGGATACGCGGAAGTCCGCCCAATTGTTCCCCCGATAGGTGATAACCCTGTCGAGAAGATACGCAGCCCGCATGAACATCTCTCTTGAAAAGTCCTCTTTTACCTCAAAGCGCGTTGACGTAATGAACGAACGGCACAAACCAAGCGCCAATCTTGCTTCAAATGTATCGTCCCCGTGACGCGCCGCATAATCACGGGTAAAATTAAGAAAGGCGACGATAACCTGAAACAGACGCTCGCGTATGACCGGGGAAAAGCCGGGTATCCTGAAGTTGGAAACGGCAAACACAGATATGTCCTGAACATAGTCCATATCGGCCGATCTGTTCAGATCGATGAAATGCAGGCTTTTATCCTTTTGGTTGAATATTATGTTGTCGGTGTTGAAGTCCCCGTGAATGAATACGCTGAAAGGAGCCGGCAGGCTGTTTTCAATATCTCCGGCTTTCCTGATTATGTCCTCCAGGGGCGGTCTTTCAATGCCGCCGATGCTCATGGGTTTCGCCTGAAGGCCGGGATGAATATCGTAAACTTCGTTTATTTTGGTCGTAAGCTGTTTCATGAAACCGGCATGGCAGGGCCCGTCTTTTTTTGTACTTTCCCATATTTTCTCCAGCGAGGCGGTGATATGCGTCAGCACATGCAGACATGTTGCTTCATCCTCCCCCAGCAGGATCTGCTGAAAATTCTGACCACGCAGGTATTCAAGGAGGATAAAGGCCTTATCGCCGTAACTCTGGAATCCGTATATCTTGGGAACAAGTCCCGGCATCAGGTCCTCCCAGAGGTTTATCCTGTTTTTTTCATTTACAATCTTCGCTGCATCGCCTTCCTTGAAAATTACTTCCCGCTGATTTCTCGGCGATTTGTCTATGATCTTTTCAATCCTGCAGCCGGATTTCGTTTCGATCCCTATATGCTCCAGTTGTATATCTTCAAAATCGGCCTTCAGCGTGTCATTCAGCGCCGAGTATTCATATATTTTCAGCTTTGTGCCCGCATAGGCGGACAGAATGGACTCCCCTATATTCAACAGGGAATCCCCTATTCTTTCGAGATAGCGGATAATATTGAATGTCGTGATGGCGTCCGCGACCTGCGTTCCCCGTTGGAGATGTTCCATGATCTTGTCGAAATCATCCTTGAAGAACCTGTCCAGACTCATTTCAACCTTGCATATTGTAAGAGCGCCTTTTATGTCGCCGTAAACCAGGCTGTATTCTATCTGGTCCATGGCGGCAAATATTTCCCTGAAATATGCATTATAGTCAAAGTTGCGAAGAAAGGCGGATTCCTTGTAATATCCCGTCTGGATGATGATGCTGATCGCATAGTCTCCGATTTTTTCCAGATTGCCTGTAACATTGATCATAGAACCCATTATGCGGATGACAACCTTTTCATCCGGATTGGAGTTCAGGATTTTCTTATAGCTCTTCCGCTCTATGATCTGCTTGAGATTATCGATAAAATCTTCGCGAATCCTGATCTTGTCGGGAATGCACTTTTCCGTTCTGTCCAGTGCACCCGCCGCATCGCTCAATTGCTGTCTGATTTTTAGGACGAGAAACCGGAAATTTTCCCGCAGTCCTTCGTAATCGAAAAGAGTATGTTTGCGCCTTGCCTGACCGGACCTGTTTGCCATCAATAAACCCCTGTTTACTTCTGGTGCGCCGGCGCAATTCGCAGCTTTGTCTTTCCGCGTCCTTCCGGCGTTTCCTTCCAACTGAACTTGATATTAAGCTTCGATTTCCTCTCCGTGCTTTTAGCCTTGACCTCCATCTGTATCAGTCCTGCAGGCCTGATTACGATCTCATCCGTGCCGGCGCGAAATTCTATCTCTCCCTTTTGAAATCCCTCTGAAAACGTTGTAAGGTATCTGATAATGCTGTCCCTGTCCTGAATAGATTCATGACGAAACTCCTTGTCTGATCCCATATGCAATCCCCCTCTCTTTTTTTCGTTTCCACACTTTTAAAGCAGGCGGTTCCTGTATTCTTCCATTATGCACCTGCGGTCGAAATTTCCCATCTTGAGGCTCTTGCGGACGCTGATCTCATGCCAGGCCGGCTGATACCCCACTTCACGGCTGATTCTGTCCGGCCTCTGCATGTCGCGGGGCAGAAGCTTTTCACTCAAATGACAGTCATCACCCATCATAACCAGTATCGGGCGCTCCGTGTTCTTGCGGCTCCTGTTTTTCCTGATTACCACCTGGATGAGAAATTCTGTGAACTCGCGCGATTGAGGATTCCAAACCTCGATGCCGTCGACATCATACTCTGCAAGCAGGACGGGCCAAAACTGCTCGGGATGGGGCACTACTATTCCCGCCCCGTGAGTTCTTGCCTCCTCGATTATTTCATTTACGTCATAGAAATAGTCGGGCGGAAAATGTTTCTTTACGACCTTCTTGATTTCAAGCAGTAGTATGATTGCCTTGTCGATAATATAATCATCGTAAAACTCACGAAGCATGTTGAAATAGTTTGTCACCAGTTTGTTTTTTATGGAAATTTCCGGAGTACAGGAATGATTTGTGTTAATAAGCTTCAGCAACTTGCAGGCATGAACTCTGGTAAAGGTTACGATATCCTCGTCCATGCCCGTCAGGCGAACTGCTTCCTGGAGCCGGTCTTTGAACACCGGGTTTATTGCCGTTTCCAAATAGTCAAAAAGCTGAGACTGACGGTACTGGTAAGTATGGGCCAGCATGGATTTCAGTACGACCGCATCGGCAAGCTGTTCATTACGGAAATGGAACAAGAGTTGTATCTTCCGGTTAAATTCTCTGGCCTGACAATCGACTTCCACGCCGGCCAGACCGTCCCATGACATGATTGTGTTGTGCTGAGTCGGTATAAACAGTTTGTCGGAGGCGTTGGGGAACATCTTGTCCAGACGCTCCCTGACAAGTCCGACAGGAACCATCTCCGGATGCCAGTGGACAGCGAGAACGGAATCCTCTCTTTCATAGGTCACTTCCGGATTGCTGATTTGATGCATCTGCTGCGGCGTCAGCTCTACGGATACAAGCTGCTGATAAGCCTGTTGATCCCACTCAGTGATTTCATTTTCCTGAAGATGCGCTTCCCGTTCATCATGCCTGTTTTTCTTCTTCATGTACCTATCCCGCATACTGCAATGCAGCAGTTTTAATATTTATGATTTCTGGTCATATACGCGGCAATTGTTTAACGGTGATTACAGCTTCGTTAAATAATCGTGAATTAAGCAGGTGTCCCAGCACCAGTAATAGAGCGGCTCCCGGGGCCTATAAAGTCATTTCATATCAAATTCACCAAATTGTAATCGTCCTGCAACAAAAAAAGGGTTTATTTCATCCCGGCAAAAAACATCACTCCATGAAGGCAGGCCATTTATGAACATGAGAAGCCGTATTGTTATCTGTAAGGATGAGGGAGAAAACAGAAAACATGTCGATGCCCTGGACATTCTGGCAAATGATCTGGGCATCTCTGTTGACGCCATGCTTTCTGCATACCGCATTGAATTCGAAAGGTTGACCAGTAATGCCAAAATACGCGACTTTCTCTCCATCCTCATTGCCCGCAACATCAGATTCAAATATAAAAGATGACCATCCCCTGAAGATATCAATGGTTCCACTCCTGTGGATTGTTTTAACAGAATATTGAAGCTCTCTTAATAAGACTGCAACAATCGTATAGGATAATTGCCATCATGAAGTGAACCGGTGTACATGGATGCAACCTCATAAAGGAGGTAAGAAAAATGAAACAGATAGGGATAACCATAAGCAACGAAACTAATCCGCCGGCAAAGAGAGGCGACGGTCAACTGATAAATCTCGGTAATCTGAGAAAAAACCAGGAAGTCGTGGACAAAATAGCGGCCAGTCTGTGCAAAGGGAAAAAAGTTCTTCTCTTCTATTTCGATATCGCCCGGCTGCACGAAATTGAAGAAGGAGCAGGATTTGATATAGCCAAATACATCATAGAACTGTTCAATGATACACTGGCTCGCGGGTTGAATGAGCTGTACAAAAAGAAGGTCAAGGTACTGGCGGCGGAAAGCCTGTGGGGAGACGACTTTGTCCTTATCACCGAAGCACCCGTGTCACCAACCCTGGCCACGCTGGAAAACCTTTCCATTGCCTACAGGAAACACATCAGGGAAAATATGAACGCCGAGTTCAAGCGGATCGCCGGTCGCGACATCGATATCCATATAGGTTACGCAATCATCACGGAGAGAAACCCCAGTGTGGAAGTTCAGTTGTACAATGCAACAAAAAAAGCATACGGACTGGCTAAAGGGTTTATCAGGAAACAGTCGATGCGATACCTCCCTGAGTTCAACGACATCCTCGCCGCCCGTAAACTCCGTTCCGTCTATCAGCCTATCGTATCCGTACGTTCGGCAGCCGTTCTGGGCTGGGAATCGCTGATCAGGGGACCTTCGGACAGTTATTTTCAGCAGCCCGACAATATCTTCACATTCGCCGAGGAGGAGGGGCTGCTGCTTCAACTGGAGAAGACATGCCGCGAATCGGCTCTCAACAACATAGGCGAGATGGGCCCTGGACAAAAGCTGTTCATCAACGTCCATCCGCAAGCCATAAACGAGGTATCGTTTAAGGAAGGAGAGGAAGTCCGCCTTCTCCGGAACCTCAGCATCAAGCCCGCAAACATTGTCTTTGAAATAACGGAGAGGCACCACATCAAGGATTTCTCTTCGATCAACAGAATTCTCAGGCATTTCAGGGAACAGGGATTTCTGGTTGCGGTGGATGACGTCGGCTGTGGATTTTCCACTCTTCAGTCCATCGCTGAGCTCCGCCCCGACTATATAAAGATCGATATGTCGCTGGTCCGGGGAATCCACAAGGACAGGATCAAAACCGCCCTCATGGAAACGATGGTGGCGTTTGCGGAAAAGATCGGCAGCGAAGTCATTGCCGAAGGGGTGGAAGAGGAAGCGGAGCTGGCTTCGCTTGTCGACATCGGCGTTCATTACGCACAGGGGTACTTTCTCGGCAAACCTTCCTTTCCCAAACAGGCGACTTCCGAAGAGGCGTTTGTGAAACTGCAGTCACTGGGAAGCAACGGACGGCACCAGATTCTGAGACATGCCTTCCCGATTAACGACATCATTGAAAAGGCTGCAAGTGTCGATGAGTCAGTTCCTGTAAAAGACGTGAAGATTCTCTTTGATGAAACGCCGGATCTTTCCGGAATCGTTGTTACCGGCGGCAACAAGCCGTCAGGACTCATCATGCGGCAGCACCTCGACCGGCATCTGGGAAAGAAATTCGGCGTCGCCCTGTACTATGAAAAGCCCATCGGCAGAATCATGGACAGGCAGCCTCTTATCGTCGATATCACGGCCTCCGTTGAGCTTGTGTCGCAGGCAGCCATGAACCGAAACAAGTTGCGGCTCTACGACAATATCATCGTGACACAGGACGGGCTGCTGCGGGGAGTTGTTTCCGTTCAAACGCTGCTCGACACCATGACCCGTATCAGGCTGGAACTGGCCAAGGGCGCCAGTCCCCTTACCGGGCTTCCGGGCAACATTGCCATCGAGCAGGAGTATTGCAGATACTGCAAAGAGGATAAGCCTTTCAGCATGATCTTCATTGATCTCGACAATTTCAAGTCCTACAACGACAAATATGGCTTCGAGAAGGGCGACGAAGTCCTTCTTTTTACGGCGGGAATACTCAGGGAATGCGCGAAGGCATGTGGGGATGAAAATGTATTCACCGGACACATCGGCGGGGATGATTTCATCATCCTTACGGAAGCGGCCGATGCGGATGAGTTCTGTGAATGCGTGATTGCACGATTCGATGAGGGCATCAGAAGCCTCTACAGCCATGAAGACAGGGAGGCCGGAGGAATCAGCGCCCACGACAGATCGGGGCAGGAAAGATGGTTTCCCTTTATCTCCGTCTCCATGGCTGTTCTCGACCAGAAGGGCGCCGGTGAAAGCAGCGATCTCAAGGAAATATCCGGCATCGTGGCCCAGTTAAAAAGCTATGCCAAATCGAAACCGGGGAGTGTCTACGTGCGTGACCGCAGACGGTAACCGAGTATTATGAAATACATGCAAGGACGCTGAAATACAATTTTAGGGTAATAAAGGAGCAGGACAAATGACAAATGTAATTTTTGTGTGTGTGGAAAATTCATGCCGCAGCCAGATGGCAGAGGCTTTTGCCGTAATTTACGGACAGGGGAGAATCAAGGCATTCAGTTGCGGTTCACGTCCCTCCGGCAAGGTGAATCCGAGGGCAGTCGCCATGATGGAGGAGATCGGATACGACATGAGCAATCGTGCATCCAAGTCTTTTAACGATATTCCGCCTGGTGAATACGATTATGTAATCATGATGGGATGTGACGACGAATGTCCGTTCGTGCCGGCCAAAAAATGGGAGGACTGGAGCATTCCTGATCCCAAAGATCTACCCGACGACGATTTCCGTCAGATCCGCGATCTGATTAAGGACAGGGTAATCCATTTAATAGAACGCATCTCCGCATCGTCAGGCAGAATCTCATGAGGTGATTTTATGTATGCATATGTTGCAGGACAGAGAACAAAAGTAAGTGAGACAGCCAATATGAACAGCGATATTATTCTCGCAATCAACATTAAGGGAGTTCTTGTATACGTTAATAAGGCAGCAGAGAGGATTTTCCGGCAATCAAGACCGGATCTTATCGGCAGAAAATTTCTCTCCCTGGTTCGTCATGATTTTCAAAAAGAGATCTACACATACATGAACAAACAGATCAATGAAAAACTTCCCAACAACTACTACGAATATCCCGCCGCTGAAAACGGCGGAAGTACAATATGGCTGGGGCAGAACATGCAACTTCTTATTCATAATGGACAGGTTGAAGGGCTTGTGGCCGCTGCAAGGGATATAACATACCGCAGAGCTGCTCATAAGGAACATCTCAATGGAGCAACAGCAACTGCAATAAACAGACTGCACTGCACTGCTGAGATTAAATAATAAAAGGAGACATTGTTATGGACAAAAATACTTTTCCTGAAGACGACAATCTGATACTCAATCTTAACAAACAACAAGATACCCCTGAAGTGTTTGCATGAAAAGAAAAATGAAGAAGACAAAAATTGTTGCCACGATTTCCGACAAACACTGCAACGTCGGCTTTATCGGACGTCTTTACCGGGCGGGAATGGACGTCATCAGGCTCAATACGGCATTCCAGTCTATGGAAGGGGCTTTAAAGATAATCGCCGATGCCAGAAAGGTATCTGAAGATATTGCGGTGCTGATTGATACCAAGGGTCCGGAAATAAGGACCAACGCCGTCAGGGACAAAGTCCGCCTGACCGGCGGGGAAACCATAGCTGTAAAGGGCGAAAAGGGAAAAGAAGGCAGCAGGGATTGCATCTATGTCAGTCATGAAGGATTTGTTGATGATGTGCCGGCCCACAGCCACATACTCATCGATGACGGTTTGCTGAACCTCCTTGTCAAGGAAAAGAAAAACAACAGCCTGATTTGCCGGGTCGTAAACGATGGATATATTGAAGGATACAAGAGTGTAAACGTCCCGCGGGTGGAGTTTCGGCTGCCTTCTCTTACGGAGAAGGACAGGGAGTATATACGCTTCTCCATAGAAAACGGAGTCGACTTCATCGCCCACTCCTTCGTGAGATCAAAGGAAGACGTTTTGGCAATTCAGGAAATACTCGATGAATATAAAAGCCCTATTAAAATCATCGCCAAGATTGAGAACAGACAGGGCGTGGACAACATCAGCGAGATACTCGATCACGCCTATGGCATAATGGTTGCCCGCGGCGATCTGGCAATAGAAATACCTTATGAAAAGATACCGGGCATCCAAAAAATGATTATAAACAAATGCATATCGCGCAGGAAGCCGGTCATTATAGCTACGCAGATGCTTCATTCAATGATACGCAATCCGCGCCCCACCAGGGCTGAAGTGAGTGACATTGCCAGCGCAATTTACAGTAAGACGGACGCCATTATGCTGAGCGGTGAAACAGCTAACGGATCATATCCTGTGGAATCGGTATCAGTAATGGCAAGAGTTGCCGCCGAAGTCGAAAAGACTCAAAACGACCTTCATGACGTCCCTCCGGTTGTGCTGACAAACGAACGGTCTGCATTCCTGACTAAAACCGCCGTGGAAGCTGCAGTAAAACTAAATGCGAAAGCGATTGTTGCCGACAGTTCTTCAGGAAACTCCATACGCAACATGGCCGGTTTCCGGGGACGCAGGCCGATATACGCCCATTGCTATGACCGGCACACAGTAAGACATCTCAGCCTTTCATTCGGCGTTTATCCTCATTACATAGAAAGAACCGTAAACAGCCATGAATTCGTCAGGAAGGCTCTATTGAGCCATCTTAAGGATGGTACATTGAAGGAGAAGGACCTTGTAATAATTATAGCCGGAAACTACGGAGACAGTTTCGGTGCATCATTCATTGAAATCAGCCCGGTGGAGTTGCTGATTGGAAGGTAATTTTTCAATACATCACAAAAAGGCATATCATATAGATAAGGGCGGAAATTGCCGCCGACAGGGGAATTGTTAAAATCCATGCCCAGATGATGTTGCCGGCGACCATCCAGCGGACGGCCGTCAGGCGCTTCGTGGCGCCCACGCCCATGATGGCGCCCGTTATTGTGTGGGTGGTACTGACAGGAATGCCGGCAATGGATGCGCCGATGATGGAAACGGCGGCAGCAGTCTCTGCGCAGAATCCGCCCATCGGCTGCAGTTTTGTGATCTTCTCACCCATTGTTTTCACGATGCGCCACCCGCCTGCCATAGTCCCGAGGGCAATGACTGTATATGAGGATATGATGACCCAGACCGGCACATGAAAACCTCCCGAAAGATAGCCGCCGCTGAAAAGCACCATCGTGATGATGCCCATGGTCTTCTGGGCGTCGTTCATGCCGTGACTGAGGCTGTATATCCCCGCCGAGACCAACTGCAGTTTTCTGAAGACTGTATCCGCGCGCCTTACATTGCTGTTTCTGGAGAGATTCAGGACAATAATCATTATCGCCATGCCGAAGATCATTCCGAACATGGGTGAAAGCACGATGAAAGCGGCCGTTTTTAATATTCCCTTCCATATAAGAACATCGGCCCCGCCCTTGACGATGCCAGCACCGATCATGCCTCCGATCAGGGCATGTGACGAACTGCTGGGCAATCCGAACCACCACGTTATCAGGTTCCAGATAATGGCGCCGCCGAGCGCGGAGAGGATAAGCATGTTGTCGACGATTTGCGGATCGACGATACCGGTGCCGATGGTTTTCGCTACCTGTGTGCCGATGAAAAACACCGCCACAAAATTGAAGAAGGCCGCCCATACAACAGCCTGCTGGGGTTTGAGAACTCTGGTGGAAACAACAGTCGCAATCGAATTCGCCGCATCATGAAAGCCGTTGATAAAATCGAACACAAGGGCAATGACGACGATGAAGATTATCAGAGCTAAAGAACTATCCATGCTTTATCACTATCCCCTCTACAATGTCTGCAACATCATCGCATAGATTTATCGTTTCTTCAATACGTTCCAGGTTTTCCTTCCACTTGATCAGTTCTATGGCATCCTTTTCGCGTTCAAAGAGCTGCTTCAGGGCTTCATGGACGATTGCGTCACCTTTTCCTTCCAGCTTTTTGATCTCTGCACATGCAGAGAGGATTTCCGGGAATTCTTTTCTGTTTTTCAGCCTTGGTATGATGAGAACGATTTTTGTCAAAGCATCATTCAGCGTTTCGGCCAGTTCGATGATGCCCTCGCCCGGTTTGATTTTATAAAGATCTATTCTCACGGCCGACATGGCAATAAGTTCGATGATGCCATCCATCCTGCCTGCAAGTCCATATACATCTTCTTCGTCAATCGGCGAGAGATAAGTCCTGTACATCTTGTCTTTGATGCGATGGTTGACGGCAGAGGCTTCATTTCTCAGCTCTTTCAGCCTGAAGATCTTTGACTCCGCATACTTCGAGTCATTTAAAAGTTCCATGAACAGCCTGCCCGCCTCGCCGATCTTCAATGCCAGTTCTTCAAAGTTGGAAAAAAAGGCTTCTTCTTTCGTACCGAATTTCATATTCACCTCCCTGCCTGACAAACGGCATTTACTCTTTTATGGCGTCTTACACCTTATCTATGCCGACAACATCTCAGGAACCGATAAGGATGTTTTTCTTTTCGTCTCTATTATACAAATCAATTGTTGCAAATTGGTTACAATCAGATTAAGAGTTGATTAACTCTCTTGAAAAACAGGTTTTTATCCGTGACGCAGAGACCTTTGCAAAAAGACCGCATCGCCATTATCGGCCTGGGGAAAGTGGGTACCGCCGTCGGCTACCTGCTGAATAAGGCTGGATATGAGATTGCCGCAGTTTACGATCAGAGCGAAGAGGCTCTGCGCAGCCATACGGCGTATACGGGGGGGAAAATCTGCCCTGACCCGCCGCAGGCGGCCGCACTGGCCGACTGTATACTGATTACAACCGGAGACGACATGATTGCCGGCGCCTGCAGCCTTATCGCCGGAAGCGATGCTTTACGACCGGGCTGCAAGGTTTTGCATATGAGCGGGGCCGGCGGCCTGGACCTGCTCGATGCCGCGCGTTCAAAAGGGGCATATGTGGCCAGCATCCATCCCATACAGTCCTTTCCCGATTTCGATGCCGCCGTCAGAAATATCCCCGGCAGCACCTTCGGGATTACAGCCCAGGAAGAGATAAAGGATTGGGCGATTTCTCTGGTTGAGGATCTGGGAGGAATTCCCCTTGTCGTCTCCGAGGCGGACAAGCCCCTCTATCATGCGGCAGCCTGCATGGCATCCAACTATCTCGCCACATTGATCAATATGGCCGAGACCGTTTACGGGCGCTTCGGCCTGAAGGGCGATTCTGCCGCAAAGGCCTTCCAGCCGCTGATCAGAGGAACATTGAGCAACATCGAGTCCGGAGGAACGATCCAGGCGCTGACCGGCCCTATCGCCAGAGGCGACGCGGGTACAATCAGAAAACATATGCAGGCGCTGAGCAGGAATCTGCCGGAGCTTGTGGATGCCTACCGGTCTCTGGGCATTCTTACGGTAGGGATGGCCATGAAAAAGAAAAGCCTGTCCGGTGAACGGGCGGCAGAGATATTGAAAATACTGGAGGGAGGTCCGGATCATGAGCACACAGGTTAAGATAACCAGGGTTACGACAGCGGTCATCCGCGATATGAAGAAAAAGGGCGAGAAGATCACCATGCTTACAGCCTACGACTACCCCACCGCTTCCGTTGTTGACGAGTCCGGAGTGGACATGATCCTGGTGGGTGACTCCCTGGGCATGGTTGTCCTCGGATACGACAGCACGATTCCTGTAACAATGGAGGATATGCTCCATCACACAAAGGCTGTCTGCAGAGCGGCCAAGCGGGCGCTGGTAATCGGCGACATGCCTTTTATGTCCTACCAGGTTTCTGTCGAAGAAGCCGTGCGCAATGCCGGCCGACTCCTTCAGGAGGCGGGTGCCCAGGCGGTAAAGCTGGAAGGCGGCAGGGAGGTGGCGGAAGTGACGCGCAGGATCGCCTCTGCCGGCATTCCCGTCATGGCTCACATCGGTTTGACGCCGCAGTCCGTTCATCAGCTCGGCGGCTACAAGGTGCAGGGCAAAGAGGACGCCGATGCAACAAGACTGATGGAGGACGCCAAAATCCTTGAGGAGGCCGGCGCCTTTTCCATCGTCCTGGAATGCGTACCGGAAGGATTGGGGAAAAAGATCAGCGAGTCTCTTGCCATCCCGACGATAGGCATCGGCGGCGGGGTACACTGCGACGGCCAGGTGCTCGTCCTGCACGACATGCTGGGGATGTTTGAGCGCTTCACGCCGAAATTTGTGAAAAAATACGGCCGGATCAATGCGCAGATGAAGGAGGCGGTAAGCCTTTATCTCGACGAAGTGAAAAAAGGCGTCTTCCCGGGCAAAGAACATTCTTTCAAATAAAAAAACTTTTTTTGTTTTGACTGATTCCGAATTTTGTGTTAAGCGTACCGTCATGATGACAAAGACTATGAACGTACTCCAGCATTTCCAGCAGCAGCGTAACGGACACATAACGCCGGGAGGTGCAGTTTTACCTTAGTCATTAAAAAATAACGAACGTATATAACCCCGGCAGAAACAGTCTGCCGGGGTTTTTTTTGGACCGATTGGGGAGTCGTCTAATTGGTAGGACAACAGACTCTGGATCTGTGAATTGAGGTTCGAACCCTCGCTCCCCAGCCATTTTACAACTGTTGCCTGTGCAATAAGGAACAGTTAAAATAATGAATTATCAGATGGAAAAATATTATAATAATGCCATGCTGTACTTCGTAGCCGTAGTTCTCGTCGATACGGGGACTGCCGCTCGTCGTCACTGATATATTCTCAACAGTATGAGCCGCAGGTCCCGGGTTGGGTTCTGCGGCTTTTTTTTATTTTTTTAAGCCGCACGCTGATCAGACTGCGGCTTTTTTATTTTAATAAAAAGAGAGGAGAGATTAAACATGGATTCAAAAAACAGGAAACAGGTGTCAATGAATGGTATTTTTTCCGACCGGATAACGGACGTTCCGCGTTCTTTCATCCGCGAGATACTCAAAGTTGCTCTCGACCCCTCGGTTATCTCTTTTGCCGGAGGGCTTCCCAACAGGGAACTCTTTCCAGTAGAGGCACTCAAAGCTGCAACGGAGAAGGTGTTCAGCACCCAGGGAAGAGATATTCTTCAATACAGCAACTCCGAGGGTTATCTCAAACTGAGAGAATACATCGCCGACCGCTACATGCGCACCAGAAAGCTCCGCATACCGGTGGAGGACATCCTCATTACCAGCGGTTCTCAGCAGGGTCTTGACCTTCTGGGAAAGATACTTGTCAATGACGGCGACGGGATTATCATTGAAGAGCCCGGTTATCTGGGAGCGATCCAGGCCTTCTCCATCTACAGGCCGAAATTTCTGCCGATCCCGGTTTCCGAAGAAGGGATGGACACGCAAATGCTTAAAGATGCTCTGGCCTCTGCGAAGCCGAAACTCATTTACACGGTTCCTAACTTTCAGAACCCTTCCGGCATAAGCTACACGCAGAAAAACAGACTGAAAGTTGCGAAGATAATAGCACGGACGAATACCGTTCTGATCGAAGACGATGCCTACGGAGAATTGCGATTTGCAGGCGAAAACAAGATATCTTTCAAGGAACTGCTTCAGGACAACGCGGTCATGCTGGGCTCTTTTTCAAAGGTCATCATACCGGGATTTCGTCTCGGATGGATGGTTGCCACCGGGAAAATCATGGACAAACTTATTATTGCCAAGCAGGCCGCCGATCTTTTGACAAGTCATTTCACGCAGAGTATTGTTTTCCAGTATTTATGCGATAACGATATTGACGGTCATATAGGGATAATAAGAAACGCATACGGCAATCAATGCCGGGCAATGCTGGAGAGCATTCATAAGGAATTTCCCGCAGAAGTGAAATATACGAAGCCGGAAGGCGGAATGTTCACCTGGGCGGAACTGCCGCCCGGCCTGACATCACTTGAACTGTTTGAAGAGGCCGTCAGGAAGAATGTCATTTTCGTGCCCGGCGACCCTTTCTATGTGAACAGGACTGGAACGCAGACGCTCAGACTTAACTTCTCCTGCGTCAATGAAGAAACTATTGCCGAGGGAATCGGCCGTCTGGGCGAGGTGATTCAAGCGTTGCTGCAACAACCTTAATAGTGGAGAATCTCATAAATCAGAACGACGCCATTAGGGTTCCTCTTTATGAATTTAACCCGGATTACGCAATAGAACGTACAGGCACTTGGACGAGTGAACATTATCCCGGTCAAAGGGGTTTTCAAGCGGCGAATCAAATATTTTTCTCGTCAAAAATATTCTGAGCCGCGGAAAGCCTCTTGGACCAGGATGCCAAAGGGTATTAGGTATTTATCGCGCAATCCGGGTTTAAAATCGCTGGAGATATTGAGGGCAAAAGATGATATAACCCAGATTACGCAATAGAACGTACAGGCACTTGGATAAGTGAATATTATCCCGGTCAAAGGGGTTTTCAAGCGGCGAATCAAATATTTTTCTCGTCAAAAACATTCTGAGTCGCGGAAAGCCTTTTTGACCGGGATGCCCAAACAAGCATATATTATCCCGGTTAAAGAGGTTTTCAAGCAGCGAATCAAATATTTTTCTTGTGAAAAATATTCTGAGCTGCGGAAAGCCTTTTTGACCGGGATGCCAAAGAGGATTACTTTTATCGTGTAATCCGGGATAAATGTATTACGGTTGATATCGCCGGACTCTAAAAAGGACGAAGATCATGGAAAAGAAACATGTGGAGCCGTACCGATCCTTTCTTAAGGACAACATTCGTCAGATCGTGAACTTTTCGGCAACGGATCAGGGTATGGGAATGGCGCCGCCGGCGATTCAAAAGCCTGTACCCGAAGGCAGAGAAAGGATAGCCCTGTCCGGCTACGAGCAGTTCAAAGAAAATGTGAAAATCGATCTGTGCCATGCCATGCACAGCCGCGAAAGCCGCCGGTCATATTCTTACAAACCGCTGTCTCTGGAAGAGCTGTCCTTTCTGTTGTGGGCCACACAAGGGGTAAGGCGTCAACTCGACCCAGGCCATGCCCTGCGGACAGTCCCTTCTGCCGGATGCCGTCACGCCCTGGAGACCTATCTTTGCATTCTGAATGTTCAGGAACTCAAACAGGGGGTTTACCGTTACCTGCCGCTCGATCACGAGATTCTGTTTGAGTTCGAGGAAGAAAACCTGGCGGAGAAAATAGTCAAGTCCGCCTTGGGGCAGCCGTATCCCGGTGAAGCCGCCGTAACCTTTATCTGGACGGCAATTCCCTACCGGATGGAGTGGCGCTACGGCATCGCCGCCCATAAGGTTATCGCCATCGACGCCGGCCATGTATGCCAGAACCTCTACCTGGCATGCGAAGCTATCGACGCGGGAACATGCGCCGTCGCCGCCTACGACCAGTACGCCATGGACAGCTTTCTCCGCATCGACGGGCGGGAGGAGTTTGCCATCTACCTCGCTCCCGTCGGCAAAAGGCCATAGCTTAAATCCCTCTCTTCTCCAGCGATCTCAGGAAAAGTATTATTCCGCCGCACACAAAAAATATGATTATCCAGTGATAGGGCGAACCGCAGCCGAGCATCTGCGGGATCGTCACCTTGCCGAATGACCAGGTCTTGAGGAGACCGTCTTTAAGATAGGTGTATGCTTCGGCGTACAAGGCTGCACCGACAAGCATTCCCGGAATCGCACCAAGCAGGGCATCGTAGCGTCCCTCCGCGATTGCCCCCATGCCTGTCGTAGGGCAGTAACCCGCAACGGCAAAGCCGACGCCGAAAATCACCCCCCCCAGGATATTGGCAGCCAGATCGGCCGATTTGGGGCTCAACTTGAGAATGCCGATGTCCGTGAAAACATAGATGCCGATCATCCCCACGACGATTGCTGAAAGCAAGACCTTCAGCATTGTTAAATCCTTCAACCTGAGAAATCCGACGATTGTCTCGTAGCGCGTCATCCTGCTTTTCTGAATGGCGAATCCGAAGATGATTCCCAGTACAAGACCCATCAATAGTTTTGCACTTGGATCCGTGATAAAAGGTGCCATGGTTTCACCTCCTTCTATAAAGGATCAGGGCGGTAGCAATGCCCGTACAGATCATTACCGGAACAGTCACCCAACTGCTGAGAGCTAGCTGCAGGGTCCCACTGACCCCGTGCCCCAGCGGTCAGCCATCCGCCATGCGTGCGCCGAACATGAGAACGACCCCGCCGAAAAAGGCAAACAGCCAGCGCTTCAGGCGATTGCCGCCGAACCTCTCCTCCCACATCACAGGGACAAACCTCTTGGCCAGCGTCCCGGAAATCCTTGCCGACAGATAGGCTCCGATGAGGACTCCGACGACGAATACCCACTGCCAGTCGATAACAGGCTTGTCTTTTGCGTAATAGGCCAGACTCTTCACATAGTCGGCTGCGAAGATCTTCTCTATCATTCCCGACGTCCTCACATAGGATGTCGAAGCCCCCAGGGGAGCTACAGTAAGAAACGCGATCCAGCTCAGAACGCCGATGATGGCTCCCCCGACATAGGGAGACCATGATTCCTTTTTAAGCCAGTCCATATGGGTTCACCTCCTTGAAAAATTGGTTTGTATGCTCCGATTTCAGGCAAAAGCTCTCATCCGGAAAATAACTTTTACCCGGTTCGTCTCCTACGCGCCGGCAACTCCGGCGATGTGTCTGATCATCTGCCGGAATATGCCTTCCGTGATCTCCTGAGACATGAAGTAGTCGGGGTTCTCGGCATAAATCCTGCCGACCAGTTCTTTCACTGCGGTGTCCACACTGCCGGATTTTCTGTACGCATCCTCCATCATCGCCCGCAGACGCGCCGCTTCCCCGACCGCCCTGCCTATGAATTCGCCTGCTTCATCGCCGGTAACATAGCCGTAGTGGTCGGCACACAGGTAGTCCACTTCAAGAGGCCTCAGCTTTTCCAGGCTGCTCTGGAACTGTGTGAAATTCGAGTTGCCCAGCGGGATGATCATCTCCTTGTAGGGAATGCCCCCGCCGTCCGAGGCGAACAGAGCCTTTATCTCCGGCACATATGCCGATATCGAACAGGATGAATGCCCCGGGGTCTCGATGATGTTTAAGCTCAGACCGCCAAGATCGATCAGGTCGCCCTCCTGAACCGTAATCCCCGAAACATCGCTGCGCCAGTAAATATCATAAGGAGAGACGACTGCGGAAAATCCCATCTTCTCCGTTACTATCCGGCTGAAGGAGTTGATCGTCTCGACTGCCTTCGGCATCTTCAGAATCTCCCAGGCACGGGCAGAAGCGAGAACCCCCATTCGCGGCCGCGTCCTCTTGAGAAAGGGAACGACGCCGAGGTGGTCAAAATGGGCATGCAGGATGAGTATTGTCTCGATCCTGTCCATATCGATACCGAAGCGCTGCATCTGTTCGAGAACGTCATGGATGATGTAGCACATCCCGCCGCTGATGACTATCGACCTGTCACGCCCTTCCAGGAGATAAATCCCCGTCTCCTCGCGTCCCAGATACCAGAGGCCGTCGGTAACCCATCCCGCCTCTCTTATTCTCATTGTCAGTTCCTCGTGGGCTTCATGACTTTTCGACAACATCAATATAATAAACAGTAAACAGCATGGCAAGGAGAAGTTATCACACATAGCAACATATCAGGGCACCACAAGGTCATTTCCCGATCCCAGATCAAGTCGGGGACAGGTTTTGATCGGGGAATCCAGCAAATACCGGATCGTCCGGTCAGGCCGGACGATGACAAGCAGACCGTAGAATGTATCGTTACGTCCAATCACAATACCATTCGTCACAGCACAAACTTAGTTATAGAAAATGCTTCCCGGCTGTGATAAAGATTTAAAGCTTTCAACCAATCCGATCATTTTTTCACCCCGCCACAACCCAAAAAAAGGAGGAGATATGGAATCAAAGAACAGTCTGGATGCCGTTTTTAAACCCAAAAGCGTTGCCATGATTGGCGCCTCATCAGCTCCCGGAAAGCTGGGCTATGACATCCTGTACAACCTGATTCAAGCCGGTTTCACGGGACCGATCTATCCGATGAACCCCAAAGCGGATAAGATTCTGGATCTGACCGTCTATAAGGACATCAGCTCCCTGCCCTCCCCCGCCGACCTGGCGGTGGTCGTCATACCATCCCGGATGGTGGTAGGTGCTATCGAAGAGTGCGGTAAAATGGGAATTAAAGCGGCGGTCATCGTCACCGGCGGATTCGCCGAGGCGGGTCATGACGGCGAAATACTTCAGCAGGAACTGGCGGCGACGGCCGCAAAATACGGAGTCCGCCTGATCGGCCCCAACTGCCAGGGGGTCAACCACCCCTTCGGCAATCTCTGTGCGTCCTGGCCTTTGATCACAACAAAGGGAAAGATTGCCTTCATATCTCAGAGCGGCACCGTGGGCGCTGCTCTCATCGACTGGGCTGATCAGGACCAGATAGGCTTCAGTGTGTTTGTAAGCCTGGGCAACAGGGCCGACGTGGACGAATCCGACTGTATAAGATATTTCAACACCGACCCCAATACCAGGGTCATCGCCCTCTATATCGAAGGCGTGAAAAGGCCGGCGGTTTTTCTCGACGCCATTGCCAAGGCGGATAAACCCGTTGTCATCCTGAAATCGGGGCGGACACCAAGGGGACGCGTGGCGGCGGAAAGCCATACCAAGTCCATGGCAGGAAGCGACGCGATCTACGAGGCGATATTCAACAAGTACAAGGTGCATCGTGCCGACAATCTGGAAGAGCTGTACGACTTCGCCAAGGCCCTGGCCTACATGGAAAAGCCGAAAGGCAAACGGCTGCTGAACATCTCCAGTTCCGGCGGTGCGGCGATCCTCGCCATCGATGAATCGGAGAAACTCGGCTTTGAAAACCCGGCGCCGGGCAAGGAGCTCATGGGTCGTCTGCGCGCGTTTCTGCCCGCTCATTGCGGCGTCAGCAATCCCATCGATCTCACCGGCGACGCCATCTCCGACCCGAGCCTTTATGCTAAAGTCATCGCCGAAGCAAAATCGGACTTCGACACCAGCGTCGTCATCTTCGGCGACCCCATCCATGGCGCCTCCGATATCGTCACCGGCAAAGGTGAACTGGTTGTATTCTGCGGCGGGGCCGATGTGGAACGCGAAGAGGTAAAGATCATGCACAGGAAGGGCATTCCCGTTTATCCGACTCCGGAGCGGGGAATCAGGGCGCTTTACCAGCTTGTCCGCTTCGATGCGGAACGTCCGAAAAAAGAGAAAAAAGAAGCCCATGCCGGCACCGCCCTGAATCTGTTGCCGGCGAAACAGACAGTTGCCATGCTGAAACAGTATAAGGTGCCGGTGCTTGATGCTAAGCTTGCGGCTTCTGCATCGGAGGCTGCGGCATTGGCAAAGAAATACGCCAGGCCCGTGGCGCTGAAAATTGCCTCAGCCGATGTCTCTCACAAGACCGATGCGGGAGGCGTCAAACTCAACCTGGCAAAGCAGCAGGAGGTGCGCGACGCATACGCGGCCATTCTTAAAAGCGTAAAGAAGTATGCGCCCAAGGCGAAGATAGACGGCGTAACCATATCGCCTATGGCAAAACCGGGCGGCATGGAAGTCATCCTCGGGGTGATCAAAGACCCGCAGTACGGACCCGCTCTGATGTTCGGACTGGGCGGCATCTTCACAGAGATTTACAAGGACGTGCAGTTCTGTCTGCTTCCGGCATCCGAGAAGGAGCTTAAACAGATGATCCGCTCCATCAAGGGATATCCGCTGATCGCAGGCATCCGCGGCCAGAAGCCGAAGGATGAAAAGTCGCTCATCGATCTCATGAAGGCAGTGGCAAAGCTGGTCAAGGATCATCCGGAGATCGACCAGATCGACCTGAACCCCGTAATGCTGTACGAAAAGGGGCTGTCGGTTGCGGACTACCGCATCTACACCAGATAATATATAACAAGGCCGGGGCAGTGAAGAATTCAGATCAACTGCCCCTGCCATTTTTTTTATACGGAGGAGACCATGCAGTTTCTTGTTATCGGCTATGACGGTAAGGACGAGAAGGCGACGGAACGCAGGATGGCGGTGCGTGAGGCGCATCTTGCCGGTGTTGTAAGGATGAAAGAAGAAGGAATAGTACTCTACGGAATCGCCATACTGGACGATCAGGAGAAAATGATCGGCTCGGTGATGGCCATGGAATTTCCTTCCCGTGCGGAACTGGATGCCTGGCTGAAGGCGGAGCCCTATGTTGTCGGCAATGTTTGGCAGAAGATTGATGTTTATCCGGCAAAAGTACCACCAATGTTCATGAAATAGTGTCGACTTCGGAAAAAGTCCGGATGCTTCGTTGTGCTGCATCCCTCTTCTTTGCGGCGTACGCTGAAAAGTACGCCTCACTCCTCGGGATGTGCACGTCTTGCCTGCGGAACTTTTTGCGAAGCCGTTCTCAATTTTAGTTTCAATGCCTTTTTACAATTTCTTAAAAGCAATAAGCTTTTACTTTTTATGATCAGGCTCAGTGAGCAGGAATTCGACCGTGTCGTGCGACGCGCCGTCAAAAGGATACCGGCGGAGATCAGGGAGCATATGGAAAACGTCCTGATCTCCGTCAGGAAGCGTCCGTCCCGCGAAATGCTCAGGCAGATGGGAATCCCTCCCGGCGACAGCCCCCTCGGCCTCTACACGGGAGCATCGCTTACGGAAAGGTCGGAAACCTACCCTCCCCTCTATCCGGACACAATCTTCATCTTTCAGGAACCGCTCGAAGAGATATGCGACACAAAGGAAGAGCTCGAAGAACAGATCGAGATCACCGTCGTGCATGAGATTGCCCATTTCATCGGTATGGATGAAGCGACGCTTCACGAACTGGGATATGGGTAGTTTCCGCCCGGAAATGATTTTTTTCCGCACCGGCTGTGTCGATCTGCACAATTACCTGTATGGCACAGTACGCCTCCACGCAATAATGCCTCCCCCCTTTGCAAAGGGACTATGCAGTAATACCCCCCCTTGTCATTTTCCACACCTGAGACGCAATTGTTTTTGAGTCCGATCTCAACAAGGCACTGCCCTCGCAAAAAAAGAAATTAATCAAAATATCTGATAAAAACCAACAGAAAGTTGCGGACAAATTCAATACAATAGCAGGACATTTTACCTGTATATTCTTATACTTGCACACGTTTTTGATTGACATCTTCTTTGCTGTTCATTAAAGGGAAGCAACCAAATGACTAACTTTGCACGAACCCGAACAAGAAAGCTGGAAGCGCGGATGATCTTGCGTCAGGACAGTGCAAGAAATGCCGAAGGAGAAGACAGATGGCAAATAAGGAAGGGTCCAGCAAGAGCGGGAATTTCATCGCCGTCTGCACGACTCCCGATGTGTGCATGACAGCGGTGGGCAATACGGTGCCAGAGTTACGGGCGATGAGCCGGGAACAGCCGGTGGTGTGAAGCCGCGACGAACCGTGCCATCGTTGAGATGATAGAGGGCAGCGCCAATTTCCTCGTCAATAAAAGACCTGTCATGCGTCACGGCGACAGATGCGAGATGAATAATGCCTGAAACAAGCAGGGAGCGATAACGTATAACCAATGAGCAAGAAACGTATGAATACCATCGGGACGATTATCGACACGTCCGGATGCGCCCCGAAGGGAAATACGGGAGGCGGTTTAGCGCACAACTCCCCGAGGGATTCGCAGCCTCAAACCGAAGCAGGCCGGAAAATATTTGACAAATTAAGTAATGCTATTGAAGATACAAAAAAGAACTTTCCCTTGTATAAGATTTCGAAGTGGGCCGCAAAGGCAGAGAAGCTGCTGGCCAAAGGCGACATCGAGGCCCTCCAGAAGCTTTCCGGCAGCATTGATAAAGTGCTGGACAAGGCCACAACCGCTTCGTGGGGCAATTCTGTGGTTTCGGCCGGCCTGGCTCTGGCCTATGCGATTAAAGAAGTCTTTCTGCCGACGAATATCATCGATGTGATCCCTGTCGGCAAGATTGCCTCGAAGGGAAAGAAGGCGCTGTCTGCAATCAAGGCGGCCGAAAAGTCCAAGGCAGCAAGAAAAAGAGCCAGAGGAGTACATGTTAAAGGGAAAGCTAAGGGACCATGCGATCATCTCAAGAAGGGTAACGGCAAAGGTAAATATCGCGGCGGGGCACACAGCGGGACTAACAAACCTCTAAACGATGGGTTAGATTCCCATCATATGCCCGCAAAAGCAACAAGTCCATTAGGAAAAGACGATGGGCCGGCTATTCAGATGGAACCGAGTGATCATGGTATAACCATGAGCAATGGATCTAAAACAAAAAGCATTGATTATAGGGATAAACTTGAGGGATTGATTAAAGAAGGTAAATGGGCAGAAGCGATGAGGATTGAGGTAAAAGATGTTCGTCGAGTTGCGAAGAAAACCGGTAAACCCAAGAAATATACAGAAGCGATAAGGGAGATGGCGGCGTATTTCCATTGCCTGAAAAAGAACGGCCTGCTGAAATAGAAAGGAGAATACATTATGGATCAGTTTGATATTCAGCCATATGTCGGAGTCGGGTTGTTGAAATTTGGAATGAAAAGGGAAGAAGTGGAAAAAATACTTGGGCAGTCAGATGATTCTGAGGAAAATATAAGTTCAAATGAAATAGAGGAATTTCGGGAAGAAAATAGTTTACAACTGACATACTCCGGTCCTAATCGCGAGCTTATAGAAATCAGTTTGTATGCGTACGCAAACATCCCCAACGTTAAGTTTGGAGATATTGATATTTTTAAAATTGATGGGGAAGAAGCCATGAAATATCTGATCGAGGCAGATGGCAATCCTCTTGAAATAGTAGGCATTGTCATCCTACTTAATTTGGGAATCTCACTTGGTGGCTTTATGCACGATGATGAACCAGGAGAAAAAAATATTACAGCCTTTGCAAAGGGAAGGATGAACAAATATTTGGATCGTCTTAAACCATACAAACCTAAATTCCAGAAACGTAAAAAGTAAATTATAGACCAGTTTGATATTCAGCCATATGTCGGAGTTGGTAAATTGAGATTCGGCATGACAAAAGAAGAAGTCGAGAAAATAATCGGTCCTGCGGAGGATTCAGATATAAGCTGTGAGAAGACGGACTTGAGTTGACAGTTAGTCAGAAAAGGTGGTCAGATACCTC
>CAZLFA010000001.1:0-143797 GCA_964558665.1 uncultured Syntrophaceae bacterium | reverse complement strand
TCCGGCTTTTATATAAACCCCGCTTTCAAAACCGGGGTTTCCGGATGGACACTAAGTAATGATAACCTTACTATCATCTACACCTGCATGATCTACTGTAAGTCCTATCACAGCAAACAATTCTGCCATTCTTGCAGCCACACACACCTCTATGATGTGAACAGCAGCCCCTCTGATACTCTTTCTCTCCCATATCCAACGATGCGAGCTGTGGGGTGAAATATTCTTCCATAGATACTCTCGATGAGTTTGGTGGCCTGCATATCTTACAGGGTATATAATTAGCTTTGATGGCTTCTTCAGGACTATTAAATTTAATTAGATTCGATGGATTGATACGCTTTGCCCATGTGCATGTGGGGTGGTGGTATTTGTTGGAATTCTTTGATGCCCAAAACTCAGCAGCATTGGCTGAAATAGTTAAAAAGATGAATACTGAAATCAGTGAAACGAAGGTAATGATTCTTTTCATAGCCCCTCCTTATCAATGATTAATGATGTGCCTCACATTATCCATTCAAAGATGCATGTACCTTTACCTATTTGATTCCACATATGACCATTGGTGCTCAGGGAAACAAGTGTCGCTGGATTGAAGCTGACTGTACGAGGCTTTTCTTGAAGAGTGTGAACCAACTCCGCCCATGTGGGATTGTGGCCGATGAGAAGAACCCTATGAACACTCTCAGGCAATTCTTTCAGCACCAAGATGGCTTGTTTAGTACTACCGAAATAGAACCCCATATTGAACGCGATTTCTTTTTGATAGTCACAGGTCACAGCAACTATTCGTGCCGTTTCTGCTGCTCTGACCGCATGTGATGAGATGATGATATCTGGAATGATACCTTTTTCGAGGATTGTCTTGCCGACTTTGGCAGCGGATAGTTTGCCGGATTTGCTTAGGGGTATAGAGAAGTCATCTTGACCGAGGTTAGGCTCTGGTTTCCCGTGGCGCATTATGAGTATCTGTTTCATAATCTCCCCCAACGTTCGATAGGTAACATACAAGGTCATTGAGGTGAAGTCAATAAGGTAATAAGAGGTTAAAATTAGTGGATTTCAGAGATGAATATATTATGGATAATATATGCCCTTGTCAAAGGGCATACGTCTCCGCCCGAAGGGCGGGGATGCAAAGCCTCTACAAGACAAGGATTAAGGCAATAAAGCCATGTAGTCCATGTTTGTTAACTAACTTCCTGAAGTCAATATTTGACATACTTCATAGCAAGGTGTAGCTTTCAAACAGTAATTATTAACTCGACATTGGCTCAATATTGTTTCTATTTTCTGGCCCTCTTCTGAGGAGAACGAAGGATATGTCTTTTAACAGCGACGGATCCCCCCTTGGTTCTGAAGATGCATTTACCAGAGTGATCGGTGAGCTTGCATTGAATATACTCATGAATCGATCCGGGGAATTGAGTTTTGACATACCTGTGGGAAAAGAAATTCCGTCACAAAAGGAAACACCAGACTGCTTAATCGATGGCTGTACCATTCGCTTTTCCTCTATTGAGGCACGCAACCGTACTATTGCAAACCATGTATTAAAAGAGAATCAAACGGCTTTTGAAAGCGACTCACAAATGTGGCTCTCCACGGCTCACAATATTTGGCGCCATGAGATCGGCAAGGCTGACAGCGCTTCGGGTCGTCTTTTGGCTCTTGTGCATGAAAAATATGATATATTTCAGATAGCCGCAAAAGCAATTCAAAGTGGGTCAATACTGGTGTTTGATGCTCTTCATGTAGTTGAGGCTGCCTTGCCTTTTCTTAAACAACTGGAATCAGCGAGCATATTTGAATTATGTGCGGCACAGCATGAAAAAACAAAGAATGATCTGGCGGGAGGTATATTTTTTAACAAACTCGAAAAAGTATTAGCGACAATGCCTGAGATCTGTCGCTTCATGCATGCCAACCTAAGGAGTGATATTACCGAGGGTATCTCAAACCTATACCCAACCGCACTCTTAGCACTCGCCAAAGCATCGCGTGAAGAGGCTGTTATGTTGGTGGAAGAAGATTCACAATCTCCAAGCGCCATTCTCAAGAGAGTTGCTATATGGACTTTGGGACGGCTCCTTGTTTCATTATATGTCACGGAAGATGCAATACCTAAAGTATCAGCCATTATCATCGCAAACACGTCTAATCCCATAGATGAAGTTCGCCGGACTGCAATTCATGCAGCAACTCAAGCAATCCCGATTACAAGGGAATTTGATAATGTCCTGCGCACTCTAGGAGAGTCGGGTGATCAAGATACGCTTGCAGCAATTGCCTATACACTAATGCTCAACTCTGCGGGGATGAAGGGCAAAGACAATTTCACTGAATGGGTTGGTCTACTCCGCAAATTGTCGCCTCTCTCCAAAGGAGCCATCGACAACTACGATTATTTGCTGACGCAATTGATAGCTGATGAATCCCAGCAGCAGTTTGTTCTCTCTTGCCTCACTGAATGGACAATCAGAAACGCAAACAATACACCACGGGATAAGACTATCGCAGAGTTGTTTAATTCTACGGTCTCTGGGCTGGCAAATCGTCGGGAATTGCTTTCGCAAATCATCACGGAGTGGTTTCTTTCCGATAGCAGTCAGCTTGCATCTTCTGCAGCCGGACTACTGTCGCACTTAAGCGTGCATGAATTAAAAAACCCTGAATTCAGCATACCGCTACTTGATACACTGAAGGAAAGTGACCTGATATTCTTAGCCAGACGACTACTAGGTTATGTGGTCTCAGAGGAGCACCTTCTTTCCCTCACAATGTCTCTTCTCAAGACCAAAGAACCTCAGCAGCGAACGTTTGGAATAGTATATTCCATGCTGACAGATGAGATTGGGCGAGATTATCCAGATAGCACCATTGATACATTGGAAAAGGCTATTAGCAAAGAGCCTGATAGCGAATGGATAGCATTTTATTCTAAAACCATTGATAATATAAGATGCCGAATAAAAGCTCTTGAAGATTTGCCACATCTCTTGGAGCTAAGACCGCCACCCAGCCTACAACGACAATTCGCCATGGCACAAGATAAACGAATGAACAGCTTGATGGAAGAGTCACAAAAGAAATCCATCATCAGGCAATTTGCTACAGAAATCCCGATAAAGGCAGGGCGTGGCTGGTTCAGTTTTCGAGACGGAAGTTACACCGGGACGAGTCATATGCAGTCATTCTCGCATTCAGTTTCACTGCCACGCCAATATATCCTTGATACCGTGGGATACGAACTCAGTCGCTTTCTGCTAAGACTTGCCAAGCGAGGGGTAGCATGAAATTTATCCTGTCTCAGTACCTGAGGACACTTAAAGAACGCGATGAATTTGACAGTCTGCTTCCAGATATATTGCTGGCAATGGGCTACGCACCGATTTCAAAGGCACAAACTGGGGTCCGTCAGTTCGGGGTAGACTTGGCAGCAGTAGGAACATCGCCTGACGATGGAATTCAGGAACTATTGCTGTTGGTTATCAAACGCGGAGATATCGGACGTAGCGACTGGGATTCAGGACCTCAGTCTGTCCGGCAGAGCCTCAATGAAGTTTTGGATGTATATCTAAAAACACATGTTGAGCCCGCACATGAACCTTTCAGGAAGAGAATCATTTTAGCCACAACAGGGGACCTGAAACAAGACACTCAAATCAATTGGGATAGCTACACTAAAGGGCATTCTGCACGGGCTTCCTTCAGTTTCTGGGGTGGAGATCGCATTGCAATACTTATCGAACAGCATATGCTCAATGAACAAATATTCGGGACGAAAGATCGCACGGATATTAGGAAGTCACTCGCATTGGCGGGAGAAATCGGTTACGACCAGAGGGATCTACATCGCTTGTTTCGTCGGCAACTGGGTTTGGAGGATGACGGCAGCTTACTGGATCATAGCAAACGACCCCGTGATCTATTGAAAGCATTACGTGTCATCAACCTGTCTGTGCAGATATTTTCAAGATGGTCTGAAGATGAGGGTAATCTGAAACAGGCACTGATAGCCTCAGAACGTGCGACACTATGGTCTTGGCATCGTATCCAACTTGAAGAGGAAGATAAGAGAAGTCTCTACTATCAGGAGTTTGGCGAATTGTGGCAAAACTATGCTGGTGTCGGACATCGATATTTTGAGAAGATACAACCGCACTTGTACGTGCAGGATGGGTTATCCGGTTACTGCCGAGAGAATGCAGAGTTCTCGCTGGTGGTTTTTGAACAAATCGGTCTAATTGCCACAATTGGACTCTGTCACGCCCTGATCGATACAGATGAAGAGACACGGAAAGTTGCGGCTAACAATGCGGGGGTTGTTGCCGATGCTCTGGCTGCAATGCTCAAAAACAACCCTGTGTCGGGCTCACCAAGGCTTGACATCAATGTTGTTGACATTGTCCTTGGTTTGCTTCTGCTGATAGTTACCAATCATATCTCAGAGGCTCAAGAATGGCTTTGCGAGTTAGTAAAGCGTATCGACTATACATTAAAACTCAAACGTAATTTCCCAATCTGCACGGACTCTACCGACGATCTCATAGAGATTAATGTTTTTGGCGATGAAGAGCTATGTGTACGTTTGATGAAAACGTCCTGGCTCTTGCCTACACTTGCGGGATGGGCAGTAATACTAGAACGATATGATCTCTATGAAGTGTTAGCTAAGAACTCTAGGACAAGCTATCCTAATATATGCCTTCAACTATGGCATCCAACAGTCAATGATGTTTCGAAGCATTTATATTTTATGGCTGCGCAGCACTCATCTGGCGAGGCTGAAGCACCAATTATTCTGCCGGATAATGTAAATGAATATCGTACCAGAATGCAGGCGCTTCTTAAATCAGAACGACATGACATCGTATCCGCATCAACAGCGCGCAAAGCAGGATTACTTGCGGCCGACTTAGTTGCGTGCAGGCATTTTCGCACACCAGTGGCGCCATTCTTTTGGTATCAGTATCTGAAGCTCAGAGACTTAATCTCGCAGATTGACAATACTGTTACAGAAACGGCACCAGAAAACCCTCCTGCCGCGCAGCCTGATATGCACTATAAATAATATGGTAAAGTAAGAAAGGGAGTCATGTCTGCTTGCTTGCCATACTGAAGGTTTTAAACCGTACTATACACCTTTGTAAAATTGTAAATATCGTGACATTGTAAGTGCACCCATCATCTCCCATCCATGATCACACACATATCATCCCTCCAATCTCACAGGTCTGTCCGGCGACCCCCGGCGACCCCGGATGGAACCGGATCAAACCGACCCCCACCCTCCTTTACTTTCTGAGAAAGAATTCTTTTTATCAAGCAGCTTGCTTGCTTTCTTTTTTCGTTTATTTCGTGCCGATTGAATAAGCAACGCAACTCGAAAAAAATCATTTTATAAAATCGGACGGACCTCGCTTGCATGGTAGAAATAGGGTAGAAAAACATCAAAAGGGGTTAACGATCATTTCGCTAACCCCTTTATTATATTGGCTCCCCAGCGCGGACTCGAACCACGGACCCGATGGTTAACAGCCATCTGCTCTACCGACTGAGCTACTGAGGAATTGTAGCAATAAAAAAATTCTGTTTTACTAAGTTGTCCCTTACCTGCAGCTAACGCAGGTCATCAGCTTGCTCAGTGCAACCCCTGTTTTCCTGCTGATAAACTCCAACTGATCCAGCGGTGCGAAGTAGCGGCCGCATTTTTCACAGCTCGCCATCTTGAAGACTTTATCCCAAATCATCCTCTTATCGCCCGCTGTTTCCATTTTTACAAAGCCGGTCGGACATACATAGGCACAGGACCCGCAACCAATGCATGCTTCGGCACAAAAATCGATTTTCGGTTCTTCTGTTTCGCGCCCCAGTCCTCTGTCCTGGAAGGTCAAAGCGGATGCCCCGACAACTTCGCGACAGGTCCTTGTGCAAAGTCCGCAGAGAATGCAGTCGGCACCTTTCGCATCACCATCTTTTACGGCAACACCGAGGCTTTCGGCAATATCACGTACAGCCTTCGTTTCCGGATATTTATAATAGAGAAGTTCAGCAGCCAGTTTTCTGCTTTCCTTAACCTTTTCTGAGTTTGTCTTTATTTCCATCCCGGATGCGATCTTCGTTGAACAAGAGGCCGCCAACTGCCACTTACCATTGGCCTTGATTTCCACCGTACATAAACGGCATGCACCAAAGGGACTCACTTCATCATGGTAACACAGCGTCGGGATGTCAATGAACATTGCCCTTGCATTCTGCAGGATAGAAGATCCTTCCTTGCCTTCAATCTTACGTCCATCAATCGTAAACTTTACCATTACTGACCCCTTAATCTTAATTTCCTTTTTATTCCCAAACCATCAGGCGGTAGCATCTCAGGCAGCGCCCGGCTTCTTCGACAGCTTTAGAAACGGAAAATCCCTTTTCCACTTCCGAAAAATTGTCCTTGCGTTCTTTAGGTTGAAGAAGCTGTACCTTCACCGCATTCTCTTTGGCTATGAATCCCTTGTCTCTCTGTGCTTTTGTATCAAGTCCATCCAGCGATATCTCTTTTTTCAATGATGTACCCTTGAGGTACGAGTCGATGCCCTGAGCCGCCTTATTGCCCATGTTGAGGGCTTCAATCAATGTAGCCGGACCGCTTACACAATCGCCGCCTGAAAAGATGCCGGGAACATTTGTCTGGCACACGGCACCGTTTACCTTTATTGTGCCCCAGTCGGTTAATGCTACACTGCCTTTGCCGGCCAGCATCGCCAAATCAGGCTTCTGCCCAGTTGCTGCAATCACCATATCCGTAGAGATTTTGAACTCAGAGCCTTTTACAGGAATCGGTCTGCGTCGGCCGCTGGCATCCGGTTCGCCGAGTTTCATTTTAATACATTCGATGGCTTTCAGTTTCCCGTCCTTCCGGATAATATTCACCGGTGCCATAAGGAAAGATATCTTTACTCCTTCCTGTTCCGCTTCTTCAATTTCAATCGGGCTGGCCGGCATCTCTGTGCGAGAACGCCTGTACACGATCCTGACTTCTTTGAAGCCCAATCGGACACAACTGCGCGCGCAATCGAGCGCGACATTTCCGCCGCCGATTATTACTACACTACCAAGAGGTTTTACTTTCGCCCCGAGACTTAACTGTCTTAAAAACTCAGCGCCCTGCACAAAATCACCTGCTGCGACATCCTCGCCGCCGCAGCCGATCTTCGTCCCTACATGAGCGCCGACGGCAAGAAAGAGAGCCTTGTATCCTTTTTTCTGCAGATCAGCCCAATCCAGCTTTTCTATTTTGCTGTTCAGCCTTATATCCACTCCCATGCGCTTTATCAGATCAATCTCATGATTGAGTATATCCTTGGGAAGGCGGTAATCGGGAATTCCTACTGCCGCCATGCCGCCGCTTTTGGGAAGGGCTTCAAATACGGTCACGGGATAACCCATTCTTCTCAGATGAAATGCCGCTGCCAGGCCCGCAGGCCCTGCGCCGATAATGGCAACCTTTTCATCCTTTTCTTTCTTCGGGGCTGCAAGACCGCTGCCGCCGCATTCCAGTTCGTAATCCGCCGCCGCCCTTTTCAAGAGACGAATAGAAAGAGCACTGTCCATATCTTTTCTCACACAGGCACTTTCACAGGGATGCGTACAAGCCCGGCCGATCACGCCCGGCAGTATGCATCGCTCGCGGATGAGTTCCAGGGACTCCTTGAATCTGTTGTTGCGAATCAATTCTATATAGCCCGGGATATCAAGCGTTGCCGGACATGCCTGCATACACGGCGCCGTTACGGCCGTAGAATAGGATTTAGCTTCTATCTTCTTTCCTCCCTTGGCAAGGGCAAGGAAATCATCCTTGAAATATTTCACTGCATCCGATACCGGCACAAGCGCTGAGGCTCGCCCGAAATTGCACTTTGCATTTTCGGAAACTCCTTTGGCGATCTCCTCTATGGCGGATAGGGACTTGGCATCTCCGTTGCCTTTCATCAGGCCACCAAGAATATCTGTCACCTTATCGATACCGATCATGCAAACCGAACACTCTCCACAGGAAAGTTTTCTGGCTTCCCTCAGGTACCCTGCGGTGAGGGAGGGAATGTCGGCCTTCGCATCCATCACGACCAGTCCGTTCCATCCCATAAGCGCTTTCATCTTTTGTCCGTCGTGACCGATCGGACATTCCACATCCTTGGATTTCGCAGTCTTGGCGGTCTTGCCTTTTCTATAGTCAACAATCTTGCCGTTCCAACTGCTGAATGCAACTGTATTCATGATCAAGCCACCTTTTTCTATAGATTCTCTTTGGCCATATCAAGCCATGATTTCGAACATTCAACCTTGTTCATGAGTTTCTTGTATTCAAGGTTTACCCGCTTTTTGATAAACTCAATCTCCTCTGTTCCCAGATGACGGAATCGGCCCTGAAGTTTTATGTATTCCTCGACCGGTCTCAGTTTTTCCGGCATCTCCACGGTAATTCTGTATTTGCCGTTCTCTACCTCATACAGAGGGAAAATCCCTGTTTCCACTGCCATGCGCCCCAGTTTGATGCATTCCTCCGATTTGGCGCGCCAGCCCGTCGGACAAACGGAAAAACAATGTATGTAAGCAGGCCCCTTTATTGCACGAGCCTTCTTGACCTTGTTCATAAAATCTATCGGATAGCTGTGACAGGCTGTTGCCACATATGGCACGTTATGGGCGACAATAATCTCTGGAACGTTTTTCTTCCATGTCTTGTTGCCCACACTGACCTTGCCCGACGGTGCCGTAGTCGTGGACGCTCCAAAGGGTGTGGCGCTTGAGCGCTGAATGCCTGTATTCATATAGGCTTCGTTATCAAAACATACATAGAGCATGTCATGACCTCTCTCCATGGCTCCGGAAAGGGCCTGGAGACCGATGTCCACCGTTCCGCCGTCGCCGCCTATCGCTACCGTCTTTACATAACGATCAGCTATCTTGCCTTTGCGCCTGAGCGCTTTAAGACCCG
Source organism: uncultured Syntrophaceae bacterium (assembly GCA_964558665.1). Classification (GTDB taxonomy): domain Bacteria; phylum Desulfobacterota; class Syntrophia; order Syntrophales; family PHBD01; genus CAZLFA01. Next base: position 134,805 of record CAZLFA010000001.1, on the reverse strand, counting down.
CCTCCACTCCCGATCCCACTGCAGCGGCATTTGGAAAGGCCACATGAACCCACGGCAGCTTCCAGGCCGTTGTCGGATACAGGGTTGATATGACTTCCATGCAGCCCGTGGCATTGGCGATGACGGTATCCTTGCCCAGGGCCTTGCACATGAGACGAATGGCAAGTGCCTCACCGCATCCCTGGCAGGCGCGATGACCGGAGGCAAAGTATTCTTCACGGTCCACCAGTTTGGGAGCAAACAGATCATAGTTTTCGATAACGCCTGTCTGATAGTTCTTCACTGTATTCATTATTCCCTCACTCCATATATATCATATGGTTGTTCTGTTTTCTTCTTCATGGCATTGTCAATCATCTGGACGAAATCCTCTACCCGCACATCCCGTCCTCCCAGACCGATGATGTAATTAAATATCTCCGGCTTTTTCGCTTCTTCATACAGAGCGGAACGCACTTCCGATGCCAGGGGTCCTCCCGGACCGCCGTAAGAGAGAGCACGATCGGTTACTATGAGAGTCTTCGCACCCTTTACAGCATCCCTGACATCATCAAACGGGAACGGCCTCCAGAGGTTCAGTTTCAGAAGACCTGCTTTGATGCCTTTCTCACGCATCCGAGCTACCGCCACTTCGGCCGTTTCACCCATGGAACCCATGGTCATAAGCAATACATCGGCTCCGTCTGCTTTAAATTCTTCAATAGGTTCATACTTGCGGCCGAACTGCTTCTCCCATTCCTTCCAGATCTGCAGAATCACCTTTTTGGAATTGACCAGGGCTACATCTCTGGCCTTGACCGCCTCCGTGTATATTTCGGGCAGCCCCAGGGTTCCCATGGAAAGCGGGCGGTCCGGATGAATGGTAGCGTTCGGTTTGAACGGTGGCAGGAACTTGTTGACCTGCGCCTGAGTCGGAAACACTATCGGTTCAACCATGTGCGTCAACTGAAAGCCGTCCATATTCACATTTATAGGCAGCATGACATCCGGGTGCTCGGCAATTTTGAAGGCCTGAATGTACATGTCGACCGCTTCCTGGCCGTTCTGGGCAAAGATTGATATCCAGCCGGCGTCTCTCTGAAGCATAATATCGCTGTGATCGTTCCAGATATTGATGGGACCCGATACAGCACGGTTTCCGATGGCCATCACGATGGGCATTCGCATCGAGGAAGCAATCGGCAGTACTTCGTGCATATACATCAAGCCCTGCGAACTAGTCGCCGTAAAGGTTCGTGCGCCCGTTGAAGAAGCCCCCATTACCGCACTCAAGGCTGAGTGCTCGGACTCGACCGTGATGAACTCTGCATCCAGCCTGCCGTCGGCAACGATTTCAGACAAATGCTCAGCGATGTGAGTGTTGGGCGTGATCGGATAAACAGCCGCCACGTCTATATTGCAAAGAGCCACCGCTTCCGCTGCGGCCACTGCTACTTCCATTCCCACAGGTTTTGCCATGGCTTATCCCTCCTCAATCATAGTAATGGCTTCCGGCCAGCATTCATGAGCGCATATGCCGCAGCCTTTGCAGTAATCGAGATCGGCCACAAAAAAACCTTCCTCGTTTTCAGTAATGCAACCCTCAGGGCAGAAGAGATAACATACTCCGCACTTGATGCATTTCGTATTATCCCAGATAGGCCTCAAGGATCGCCAGCTTCCGGTTTTGAAGGATTTCGAGTTGCCACCGTCATAGACGATGCCGCCCAGGTTGTATTCCTTCCAGGTTTCCGGCCATTGTTTCTTCATGATCATAACCTCTTCTTCAAATAATCTCTGAATATCAAGGGATGTTTTTCTCCATCCCCGGCTTATCCGTTTATTTTAACTTCGTCGAAGGCACGTTTCAGGGCTGCCATATTTTTGTTGGCAATCCTGCCGAACCGATGTTCAACCGGAGCCCTCAGCGCCTCAAGTTTTACCACTTTCGTCGCCTTCACCAGCGCGCCAAGCATTGTAGTATTCGTGATAGGAACCCCGAGTTCCTTCCATGCAATGCCGGTTGCATCGACAGTGGCAACCTTGCCCTTGTAGTTCAGGGCATTTCTTATTTCATCCGCCGATCTTGTCGTATTGACAATCAGCAGGCCATCCGGTTTAAGTCCGGCGGCAACATTAATCAGATTGACCAGGCTTTCATCAAGCACTACCGCTACATCGGGATTGTAGATACGGGAACGAATTCTGATCTGCTGCTTATCCACTCTGTTAAATGCCTCAACCGGCGCTCCTCTGCGCTCCGGGCCGAAGCTGGGAAATGCCTGAGCGTATTTCCCTTCCTCAATCGCAGCTATGGCCAATAACTCAACAGAAGTTACGGCTCCCTGCCCGCCTCTTCCATGCCATCTAATCTCGAGCATTCTAAAAGTCTCCCTCAATGGATTAAAAAAAGGTATTCCTTCGTAAAGGAGTCTTGCCTATAACAAAATAGAAGTTTCTGTCAATAGCAAATAATTATTGACCCTCTCTAGGAGCATTCAACAACGAACAAATTTTATTGGAAATCTTCACAGGGACATATGCCTCAGCCAATTCTCTGTTGACTTCATGAATGTTATTAAGTATTAAGAACAGATATCGATCGATGATCGAAAACACGTCTGAAACGTCCAAATAGTCTTCATGTGAAATTGAAATATAACTTGCGGGAATTTTTATACTATGCTGAGGTCTTTGCTATTGCTGATTTTGGGAACTGCCTGGACGGCTTATATGGCGGCCAATACGGTGATCTTTTCATATCTTTCTCCCAATGAAAATCAGTCACACAGAGTGGCCCGTCTCTGGGCAAAGATATTGCTTATAATGACCAGCGTAAGGGTGCAGGTAACAGGCAAGGAAAACCTTAAAGAGGGTCAGTCGCATGTTTTTATGGTAAACCACCAGAGCGTTTTTGACATATTCGTGCTGCTCGCCCATATACCTGTACAGTTCAGATGGATCGTCAAGAAGGAGCTCTTCAAAGTGCCTGTTTTCGGCCAGGCTATGAGGAATGCCGGATACATCGAAATAGACCGCCAGAATCATGAAAAGGCTTTGCAGAGTCTTGATATAGCGGCTCGGAAAATCCGGGAGGGAAAGTCGGTTATGACCTTTCCGGAAGGAACCAGAAGCAAGGACGGAAAAATCAAACCTTTCAAGCAGGGGATGTTTTATCTTGCCGTTCAGTCCGGCGTGCCTGTAATCCCTGTGACCCTCATCGGCACGGCGGAGATCATGACCAAAAATTCATTGAAGATTTTTCCTAAGAAAGTAAAAATGGTCATAGACAAGCCGATTGATGTCAGTAATTATTCCATTGAAAATCGCAGTGAACTGATTACACTTGTGCAAAACATAATTACGCAAAATTATGAGGAGGGCGGGGATCTGTCCGCCAAACTCAGGTCAGACTGAGAAACATGGAGAAAGGGATGCGGAATATTAACAGGGCCAGGGAAATATCCGGGGTGATCGGTTTAGCCCTTGCTTTTTTTCTCTTTCTTTCACTGATATCTTATCAACCGAATGACCCGTCATTTTCCCACTATGTTACAAGCAATGTCGCAACCAAGAATATTTTCGGTTCTGTCGGTTCATACACCTCGGATGCGCTTATAAAACTCATCGGCCTGAGCTCACTGATGCTGCCGATCATCTTCCTTATTGTTGCCTACAAATACTTCATTGATGAAGACTTTCGGACAAATCCGGTGGTCGTCTCGGGAATACTGGGCATCATCATCTCATTTTCAGGGCTGGCATCCATTGTCTACAACGATGTCAAACTGTACGGTGTAAAGCTCCAGACGGGCGGACTTTTGGGCGCCTTTTCCGCCGGCATTCTCAGTTCTCTTCTTAATAAGGCGGGGGCCTTCATCCTGCTTTTCATTCTTCTTATCATTTTTCTGATTTTGGTCGTAGATTTCTCCGTTGTGTCGACAGGCAGAAAGACTCTTGCGCTGGGCAGGCATTCATGGACGTTCTTTAGAAGATTAAAAGAAAGGCGCACCTCTGCCGATCCGGAGATTCCGGTTGCCGAAGAATATGATGCCCCTCCTGCTCCTTATATTGAGGAAAAACCTAAGGAGATACAGAAGCCCAAAAAAAAGAAAACAGAACAGACGCATTTCGAATTCCTCGAAAGTGACGGGGTGTTCAACCTGCCGCCTTTATCTCTCCTTGACGAGTACGAACGCAGAGACACCAGAGTAAAACGGGAAAGCCTCCTTATGAATTCCCGCATCCTGGAGAAAAAACTTTCCGATTTCGGTGTCGAAGCCAGGGTGACCGAAGTGAAGCCCGGCCCTGTAATCACCATGTACGAGCTTGAGCCGGCGCCGGGGGTCAAGATCAACAAGATTACGAATCTCTCAGACGATCTGGCTTTGGCATTGAGGGCTCCCAGCATTCGCATCATTGCCCCTATCCCGGGCAAAGCCGCCATCGGCATAGAAATACCGAACCATGAACGGGATGCCGTTCACCTTAAGGATGTTCTGGACAATGAATCATTTCTGGAAACAAAATACAGGCTGCCTATTGCTCTCGGTGAAGATATCGTGGGAATGCCCGTTGTCGCCGATCTCGCCAAGATGCCTCATCTGCTGATTGCCGGTACGACCGGCTCGGGGAAAAGCGTATCTTTGAACGCAATGATCTGCAGCATGCTCTTCAAGGCGCCGCCGGATGAAATCAAATTTCTGATGATCGACCCCAAAAGGCTGGAGCTTTCCGCGTATGAAGGGATACCCCATCTGCTCCACCCCGTCGTCGTCGATCCTAAAAAGGCTTCTCTTGTCCTTAAATGGGCCGTCGAGGAAATGGAGCGTCGCTACGTAATCATCAGCGAACTCGGGGCCAAGGGAATTGACAGCTTCAACAAGATGCTTGAAAAGGAAAAGGAGATAAAAGAAAAGCTGGCGGCACTACGTAAGGCAAAGCAGGAAAACGCCGGCAACGACACCGATCCGTCCAAACTGGAAGAGGCCCTTATGACGGGGACCAGACTGCCCTATATAGTAATTATCATCGATGAACTGGCCGATCTTATGATGGTCGCCACGCGCAACGTTGAGGAGTCTCTGGCAAGACTTGCCCAGATGGCAAGGGCCGCCGGCATTCATCTCATCCTTGCCACTCAGAGGCCGTCCGTTGACGTCATTACCGGGGTCATCAAGGCCAACTTCCCCACTCGCATCTCCTTTCAGGTGTCATCGAAAGTCGATTCCAGGACTATTCTGGATCAGCTGGGAGCAGAGAATCTGCTCGGCGCGGGCGATATGCTCTTCATGCCTCCCGGGACATCAAAGATAACACGCATTCACGGCGCATACGTCTCGGAAAAGGAGATCGACAGGGTTGTAACCTTCATCAAGAAACAGCGGCAGCCCGATTACGACAGCTCCATATCGGAATATTCACCGGCGGCGGCTGACGAGGAAAAGACAGCCGACGAATTTGATGAAAAATATGACGAGGCGGTCGAACTTGTCACCGACCTGGGCCAGGCATCCATATCCCTGGTGCAGCGCTATATGAAGATCGGATACAACAGGGCGGCCCGCATCATTGAACGCATGGAATCGGAAGGAATAGTCGGACCATCTGACGGCGTAAAGCCCAGGAAAGTCCTGGCGAGGAAAATGCCCGGCAAATAATCCTGCCGCAACAGCTCTCGTTGTCATGACAGCTACAAAATCGGCACGAAGGGTTTTCTGCGGCTCAGAATATTTTTTCGACAGAAGCAATGCTCATTCCTCAAGCCTTGCCTGGTGAAAAAATATTTGATTCGCCGCTTGAAAACCCTTTGTGCCGAAATTATTATTTGTGCAAACATTCACAAAGAACCCGAATCATTAACCCATAATCCATGAATCCTGACCGCATAGTGCATCTTGTCAGCCTGGGATGCCCAAAGAATCTGGTAGACTCCGAAATCATGGCCGGCCTTCTGGAAGAAGGCGGCTATATCCTGTCTTCAAATGCCGGCGATGCGCGGACTATCATTATCAATACATGCGCCTTTATTCTCCCCGCAAAGGAAGAGTCAATTGAAGAGATTTTCCGGATGGCCGACTGGAAAAAAAAGGGATTATGTTCTCATTTGATAGTGACCGGCTGTCTCCCGCAGCGCTACGGTAAAACTCTCGGCGCTGAAATACCGGAAGTAGATCTGTTTCTGGGAACCGCCGAGGTTGCAAACATCTGCCGTCATCTGGAAAATCTTGAAAACACGGCACGCAGCAAGCGGCAGCGAGTGTTTGCCGGCAGGCCTTCTTTTCTGATGAACGCCGGACTGCCTCGCCGGCTGTCAGACCCGACGCACACCGCTTACCTGAAAATAGCCGAAGGGTGCTCCAACCGCTGCTCCTATTGCGCAATACCGTCCATTCGAGGCGGGTTCCGCAGCCGCCCTCTGGACGACATTCTCCGGGAAGCATCCACTCTGGTCAAACAGGGAGTAAAAGAAATTATCATCACGGCGCAGGATTCATCAGCATACGGCCGCGACCTCAAGACCGGCCACAACATAAGCCGGCTGCTGCGTGATCTTTCGGCAATTGAAGGCATAAAGTGGATCAAGCTTCTGTATGCACATCCCGCAAGCATCACAGAGGAACTGCTGAAAACAATAGCCGCGGAAACAAAGATATGCAAGTACCTGGACATGCCTGTTCAGCATATAGCTGACGGAATTCTCAAGGTCATGAAAAGACGTGTTACCGGCGACAAAATAAGGAAGTTGATTGCCGGTGCGCGGTCGGCAATTCCCGGTGTGGCGCTCCGCACTTCAATAATCGTGGGCTTCCCCGGTGAAACCAGGAATATATTCAGCAATCTTCTGGAGTTCGTTAAAGAAGCCCGCTTTGATCATCTGGGAGCTTTCACTTACTCTAAGGAGGAAGGAACACCCGCCGCAGAACTTCCTTCACGCACTTCGCAAAAAGAGAAAGAGACGCGCAGGCAGATGCTTATGGAAGAGCAGGCCGTAATCTCTTATCAGATAAATATGGCGCTCAGGGGAACCGTTCAGGACGTCCTGATCGAGGGCGCCAGCGACGATCCTTCCTATCCCTTCATCGGGCGCTGCCGCAGGCAGGCTCCTGACATAGATGGTGTCACCTACATCAAAGGGAAGAATCTGAAGAACGGGGACATCATACCGGTCAGGATTGTTGACAGCCGGGACTATGACCTGTATGCTGAAGTGCAAAACAAAAAAAAGACGCAAGGAGCATAAGATGAGCAAATTGACGGGAGGCCGTCTTGTTGCGAAAACTCTCCGGCAGGAGGGTGTGGAAGCCATATTTACGCTTGCCGGCGGCCATATCATGGATATCTACAGCGGTTGCATAGATGAGGGCATCAGGATCATTGACGTGCGGCACGAGCAATCGGCTGTCCATGCCGCCGAGGCATGGACAAGACTTACCGGTGTCACGGGCGCGGCTGTCGTGACGGCCGGGCCCGGTGTTACCGATGCCGTAACGGGTATCGCCAATGCCTTCAGGAATCAGACTCCCCTGCTTGTTATCGGCGGGCAGGCCCCGCTAGGCCAGTATCTGATGGGCGGCCTTCAAGAACTCGATCATGTCTCCCTCATGAAGCCGATAACCAAACTCTCCATGTCCATACCCGAAACCGCCCGCATCCCGGAAATGCTCGGCATGGCTTTACGGGAGGCATACAACGGCAGGCCCGGGCCTGTGTTTGTGGAAATACCGGTGGATATTCTTGACGCCGCCGTGGAAGCCGAAAGCGTACTCTTCCCCAGGCGATATCGCTCAGAAGGGCGTATGCAGGGAGATCCTGATTTAATTCAGCAGGCTGCAGATCTTCTCAGTCAGGCAAAAAGGCCGGCGGTACTGGCCGGCTCCCAGGTGTGGCACTGCCGCGCCGTCGGCGCCCTGAACGACCTGGCTGTAAAGCTACAAGTGCCGGTGTATCTGAACGGCGCAGCACGCGGCTGCATGCCGGCCGATTCGCCCTGCTATTTCAGCAGATCACGAAAGCAGGCCCTTTCCAGGGCAGATGTAGCAATGGTTATCGGCACCCCTTTTGACTTCCGGCTGGCTTACGGCAGGAGGATATCCGGCGAGGCGAAGATAATTCAGATCGATCTTGATTTCAGTGAACTTGGCCATAACCGGGACGTCGACATCGGCATCCAGGGAGATGCAGGTGCGGTTCTCGAGCAGATAGGACTCGCCCTTTCCGCTTCAGGAAGGGATGAATCATGGCTTAAGGAGCTCAGGCACATTGAAGATGAGCAGCGCCAAAAAGACCAGCCCTGTCTGTATTCGGAAGCCGTACCAATCCACCCGCTAAGAATGGCCCGTGAAATACAGGAATTCATGTCGGAAGACTCCGTTTTCATCGCCGACGGCGGTGATGTCGTTACCATGTCCGCCGGCTATATCCTCCCCAGCAGACCCGGAAGATGGCTGGACCCCGGTCCTCTCGGAACGCTGGGAGTGGGAACGCCGTTTGCAATCGCCGCCAAGGCCGCCCTGCCGTCATCCGAGGTTGTCATCCTGTTCGGCGACGGCGCTTTCGGCCTTACCGGCTTCGACTACGATACCCTGATCCGATTCAACATGCCCGTCATCGGCATTTTAGGCAACAACGCTGCCTGGAACCAGGTGCGCTACGGACAGGTGGAGAAATTCGGCGGCCGGAAAGGCGATGCGGCAAACCTCCTCACACCCCTGCGCTACGACAAGGTCATTGAAGCCATGGGCGGTTACGGAGAAAACGTCGTAGACCCCTCACAGATCCGGCCGGCCCTGGAAAGGGCGAGGGCATCCGGCAAACCCTCCCTGATAAACGTCATGGTGGACAGAAATGTGTTCAGTTCAGGGACGGTAAACCAGACGATGTACAAATAGCAGAGGTGTTGTTTCATGACCGCGGCGATGACGGGAATAATTCTGTCCGGCGGCAAAAGCAGCCGCATGGGAACAAACAAGGCATTTATAACCGTTGAGGATGAACGCCTGATCGACCGGACCGTCCGCATATTCAGGGAGCTTTTTTCAGAGGTGATGATCGTAACAAACACTCCTCTGGAATATATTGACCTCAACATCCAGGTGGTTACGGACATCATCAGGGGAAAAGGTTCTCTGGGGGGAATCTATACGGGTCTTTTCTTTTCTTCGTTCGAGCACGCCTTTGCCGCTCCCTGTGACATGCCCTTTCTCAATAAGGATTTCATCGAATATATGATCAGCCGCCGCGATAATTACGATATCGTCGTACCGGAAACGGCCGATGGATTTCAGCCGCTTCATGCCATCTATGCAAAACGCTGCGTGCCGGTGATAAAAAAACTTCTGGAGGCCGACGAACTCAAGATAACCGGTTTTTACAAGGGGTTCCGCATACTGAACATAGAAGAGAAGGACATCAGGCCCTTCGATCCGGAAAGCCGAATATTTCTTAATGTAAATACACAGGAAGACCTGCAGCGCATTTCTTGAAATATTTTATCACATGTAGTACTCATTACAGAGATGGCTGCATGTTTCTGCACCGAAGAGACAGGAGACCCCCCATGCAGAAGATCGAGTGCCCTAAATGCTCAAAGAGCTTCATCTGGACAGACAACATGCCCATGCGCGGCAGATGCCCCAACATTGATTGCAGTTGGGAGTATGATCTTCATGAGGAAATCAGAAAAAGCGTGGAGAAAAAGAGCATCCCGAAAGATGCCGTCATCTGCCCTCACTGCGGTAAACCCATTTCTTCAAAAATGACGATCTGCGAAAATTGTGGTGACGTCATTATAGGTTCGAAATTCTTTACGAAAGAACGGTTTTTTATTATCTTTGCTTCAGGCGTCATTCTTCTCGGCATTATTTACAAATTAATCTCTATCTTCCGCGGCTAACGGAGCGTACATGAAAAAAACCCCCTTGTATGACCGCCATGTGGCGCTTGGCGCCAAGGTTATCGATTTCGGCGGCTGGGCAATGCCTGTCCAGTACACAAGCGTTATCGAGGAGCACCAGACGTCCAGAACCAGGGCCGGCCTTTTCGACATCTGCCACATGGGAGAAATTGAAATAACAGGCAGACAATCTTTCGATCTTTTGCAACGCGTAATGAGTAGAAACCTGGAGCGGCAGGAAAACGGACAGGTCATGCTTTCCGTTATGACCGATCAGAAAGGCGGCATCATTGACGATCTCACTGTATATAAATTCAATGATGAGCAGTTCATGGTCGTCACCAATGCAGCCACCAAGGAACATGACCTGAAATGGATTGAAAGCCATGGGGCGGCAGCAGGATTTTCAGACCTTCAGATTAAGGATATAACGGACGAAACAGGCAAGCTGGACATTCAGGGTCCGCTTGCACTTGAGATACTGCAGCCTCTGACATCAGCCGATCTGCAGCCCATGAAATTCTATCATTTCATTCGGACATCGGTGCTCGATGTGCCTGCCGTTATCTCCCGTACGGGATACACAGGCGAAGACGGATTCGAAATTTATGTCGATTCCGCAAAAGTGGCGGAGATTTGGGACCGCCTGCTCGACCACGGCAGACCGCAGGGTTTGACGCCGGTGGGACTCGGCGCCCGGGATACATTGCGCCTGGAATCAGGCATGCTTCTCTACGGCCACGACATGTGCAAAACAGTCACTCCTTATGAAGTAATTTATGGATGGCTGGTAGACACAAACAAGGACTTCATCGGCTGTCAGGCGCTTAAGGCTCAAAAGGAAAAAGGAATTCAGAATAAACTGGTCGGCTTTGAGCTGACCGGCCGCGGCATCGCACGTGAAGGCTATCCGGTGATGCTGGCGGACAGAGATATCGGAAGGGTGACGTCGGGCACCTTTTCTCCGACCTTGAACAAGGCCATCGGCTTTGCTTTCATAGAAAATGAATTTAAGGAGCCGGGGACCGAATTTGAAATTCAGATCCGGCAGAACAGAGTGAAAGCGAAGGTGGTTAAACTGCCTTTTTATAAACGTGAGAAATGAACTTAAGGAGAGCAATACATGTCAAAGCCAAACCCTACAGACCGAAAATATTCAAAAGACCATGAATGGGCAAAAGATGAAGGCAATGGCGTCATATTGATGGGCATTACCGATTTTGCCCAGGAACAACTGACCGATATCGTTTATGTCGAACTGCCGGCAGTCGGCAGGAAGGTCAGACAATCAGAACCGGTTGCCGTAGTGGAGTCTGTCAAATCTGTATCTGATGTTTACGCCCCTCTGAGCGGCGAGGTCATCGAAGTAAACAGCACACTGGAGCAGCAGCCTGAACTGATCAATCAGGATGCCTTCGGCGAGGGCTGGATAGTGAAAATGAAAATCGACGACCCCGGTGAATGGTCCGGCCTTATGGATGCCGAAGCTTATGAGGCATTGACCAGGGAAGAAAAACACTGAACCATACTGAAACACGAGAGGACGCTTATGGGGGATAAAATGACTCCATGGTCCGCTGATCCGGCGGAGAATTACAGGCAAACAGTTGCGGCTTTTCTGAAGGCCTTTCCGGAGAGCGTCCTGCCCGACAGGCTGGCACCCTGGAATGACATTATCGCCCTGTGGAGGCAGATCATGAAGATGACGGCGCGCAATCCTCTGGATCTGCAGAAGGGCATTGACGGTTTTACATCCGTTTATAACATCTGCCAGGAGGACTACCTCCAACTCTTCAACGACTGGAACAAATGCCTGAAGCGCGTGGCCGATGCATCACTGGCATCACAGAAAAAAGGAAGCGATAAGGAGCAACTGTTGAAGGTATGCGTGCAATCATTTCAGGAGTTCTTCGAAACATTGATGCATTCAAGATACAATCTGGTTGCTGAACTGATAAAGGCCTACTTCAAATACTGGCAGTCTTATTTTCCCGGCGACAGGGATCTGACGTCACCCGGCAAGCAAAAACAGCAGTGAAAACTAAACTCCCCATGAAAACCGAAGATAGAGAAACCGTTGAATCCATAGCCAGAAAAGCGATCATGCTGATGACAAAGCGCCGGATAGCGATGTATCCGGAAAATTATCTTGTCTGGTTTGAATATTTTATGGGCGTCAACAAAGCCCTTATTGAGGATGTCAATAATATCCTCCGGGAGAAAACCAACATCTCCGAAAAAACAAGCATGGAATTATACAGAAGACATTTCGGCCAGGGCTCAAGAATCGAACATATCGAGACATCATACAGAGAACTCCAGAGAATCCTGAAAGATGTGCTCGAAGAAATCCTGTTTACACAGGACTTCACTATAGATTTCCGCGATAAGCTCAACACGATAACATCGCAGCTTGAAGAGGCTGAAGAACCGGTGGAGATTCAAAAGATCGTAAGCGGCCTGATAAATATAACAGCCGATGCCATCCATTCCAGTGAACAATTAAAAACCAGGCTTGATGAAACCACGAGCCTGTCACAGAATCTCCAGAAAGAGCTCGAGAAAGCCCAGCATGAAATCCTCATCGATCCGCTGACGGGATTATACAACCGCAAAGCCTTTGACAGGAAGATTCAGGAATATATAAAAATATATCAGAATGAAGGAAACCTGTTCTCCATGATGATCATGGATATAGATCATTTCAAGCAGTTTAACGATCAGCATGGACATTTGCTTGGAGATCAGGTTCTCAAGTTCCTGGGATCATTTTTGCACAAAGAGCTGAAGGGCAAGGATTTCGTTGCCCGGTATGGAGGAGAAGAGTTCATCATTCTTCTGGCCGGAACCTCACCCGACAACGCCTGCACATTTGCCAATAACCTGCGCAAAAGCATTTCCGGAGTTAAACTCAGGCATGTCAAGACCGACAAGATCCTGGGAAGGATCACCATCAGTATAGGAGTCTCTGCAATTCGGAAGGGTGATACGGTTGAATCTCTTGTGGAGAGAGCCGACAACGCTCTTTACATGGCCAAGCAAAACGGCCGAGATAATGTAAAGTCGGAATTGGACATTACCGCTTATACCGGTGCACCTGAGGCGGTAGTTCCTTACATGGTGGAATTTCTAAAGCAGTAATCACTCCATTCCGCAAACGCTACCGGCTCCGCGCAACCCCTGCACGGTCACAATGAGCGGCAACTGGGCATACGCTGCAGAGCGGCGATATCGGCCGACAGATATTCTGACCAAAGGCAACCATCAGCGTATTATACTCAATCCAGTATTTGCCGGGCAGCTTCTTCCTGAGGGCTGTCTCCGTTTCTTCCGGTGTTTTTGTCTTAACATAGCCGAGCCGGTTTGATATCCGGTGGACGTGAGTATCCACACAGATGCCTTTTTTGCCATATCCCAGAGAAACAACGAGATTGGCCGTCTTTCTCCCCACACCGTTGAGCGTCAGGAGTTCTTCGATTGTATCAGGAACCTTTCCACCGAATCTTTCCATCAAGACACGGCTGACATCCAGAATGGTTGCCGCCTTTCTTCTGTAAAACCCGACGGGGTAGATGGTTTTGGCGATTGTCGCCTCGGAGAGCTTGAGTATTTCCGACGGCGTGTCCGCCAAACGGAACAGCCTTGATGAGGCTTCCGCGGTGACCTCATCTTTTGTCCTCAAGCTGAGAATGGTGGATATGAGAATGGTATAAGGGCTTTTCTGTTTCTCCGCCAGATAGGTGACGATGGGCAGCTCCCACCCCTGTATGCTCTTCCTGAGGGCTTTGACCACCTCACCTATTTTTTCATCCTTCATTGAATAATTATACCTCCTGATGAGGAGGTCACAACGCATATTGACTTTTTCCGCATCTGCCAAACGGCGGCGCAAAAAGTTCAATAGGCAAGGCGCGCGAATACCCAGGAGTGAGACGTACTTTATTAGCGTACGTCGCAACGACGAGGCATGAAGCGCAACGCAGCATATTGATTTTTTCCGCCGCCGTTATTCGTAGCCTTCTTCGTTGGCAAGTATATCCAAATGCAAGGTAGCTATATCTTCAACATCCAGGTTGGCCTCTTCACCGACTTCTCTGAAATCGACCATCTTTATATAGCGTTTGCATTCGTTGCAGACATCAACCCGGTATCTTTCCTCGCCTTCTATCGTGAAATAGGCCAGGGTCTGCTGCTCTTCGTTTCCGCAGAACGGGCATTTTACCCGCCGGAAGTTCCATTCGAAGCCGCATTGATTACAGAACAGATAACGGAATCCTTCCTCTTCCCTGATCTCCCCGATTTTCGGCTCTCTCCCGCAGATCGGACAATAACCGTCGGTCCATTTCGATTCCCTGATTACAGCACCGTATTTCTCCACAACCTTGTTCAAAGCCGGCCTCAAGCTCTCTTCGAGAAACAGATCAATGAGATCAAGAGAATCTTCTTCGTCTGAATCTTCATCAACATCTTCTTCCTCCTGATGCAGCTGAACAGCGCCCAGGATCAGATCCTCATAGTCAACGGATCCATCCATAATCTTCTTCACCGAGTCCCTGGTGTCCTCAGGGGCATGCTTCTCGGCAATCTCCAAAAGCGCACGGAAATATTTTTCCGGCTGAGTCAGATCAAAATTATTCCGGTTAAAATCTATCAGCGGCAGGCCTCCCGCCATTTTCTTGGAGATAAGATTCTCGTCGATGGGGAAGATAATCTCCTTCATCTCTTTTTGAAAATTCTCTCTTAAAATCAGCACCTCCCCCAATATATCGAGCAATTCCTCGTAATGCGGATTCGTTTTTTTATACTTCTCTATCGTTTGTAATGTTTCATGCAGCATTTTGGCCATTTAATGGTCTCCTTAACTTCTTTGTTTGGTTTGCCCTATGTAGGGTCGAACCATATATATGCTTTTTCCGGTCAATACAAGTAATTATTAATTGGATATAGTTAATGTCGCCAAAGCACCTTTTGGCATGTTATTTTCAATAGTTATACTGCCTTTATGGAGCAGGGCCACCTCTTTGACGAAGTTCAGTCCAAGCCCGGTGCTTTTTTTACCGGAACCGGGACGCTGCAGAGAAAAGAACTTATCGAAGATCTTGTCTGCCGCATAATCAGGAATGCCCGGGCCTTCATCACACACCGTGAAGAAAAGGATGTCTCCTCTGACTAGGCCGGCAATTTCAATCCGCCCTCCCTGCGGACTGAAATCAATGGCATTTTGAAGAAGATTTGAAATCGCCTGCTGCAGCAGAAAAGGATCCCCCTTGACAGACAGGCCGGAAGGCAATTGCGAGCTTATTGATATGCCCTTTCTGGCAAGAAGGGGCTGCATGCTTTCTCTTACATTATCCACCAGATCAGAAAATTCTATGTTCTCTTTCTTCTCCAGTATCTTCTGGTTCTCCAGGGCTGATAACTCAAGCAGCCGATCCACAAGATTCTGGATGCGATTCGCTTCATTGCGGATATTGCCAAGAAAACGCTTGCGTTGATGCTGCTCCATATCCTCTTCCAGCAGTTCGGCGGCCCCCCGGATGGCAGAAAGGGGGCTCTTGATCTCATGAGTCAGCGTTTCCACATATCTTTCAACATATTTTTTCCCTTCCAGAGATTCCCGCATTTTATCAAATGCCTTGCCCATCTCGCCGATTTCACTGCGGTCCAGGGAAGGCAGCGAAACCTTTTTTCCTTCCCGGACATCATTGGCATACTGTATGAGTTTTTTAATCGACCTTGTCATCCACAGGGAAACCAGAAAACTGAGAATCACCGCCGCCAGCGCCGAAATGGCAAACATCTGAACAATGTCCTGCTTTGCATTGGTTATAAGAGAATTGATCATGGTAGTCGGCTTGACGATGGTCAGAACACCGGCAATATCACCATGCACATAAATGGGTGCGGCGATATGAAGCATGGATGAGGCAGGGTTTGCCGGATCTCTTCGGGTCGATCTCGCCCCGTATTTACCCTCCAGCGTCAAACGCACATCACGCCACCGCCGATAATCCTGGCCCACACGCGAGGGGTCTTCCGAGTCAAAAACTACCCGCCCCTGTTTGTCCGTCACATAGATTTGCATGTCCACCTGCGTTTTGGTGACACTGTAGATTGTTGCCGACAGGGGGCGCTTGCCCACGCCTCGGAAAAGATCATCCAGTTCCTCCGCACGGAAAGTGTTCTTCTCCATCTGCCGTCCCATCCATGCAGCCAGGATATTGGCCTGATCCACCAGAGGGTCCTCAACCCCTTCCAGGTAGCGAATGCGGAGATTGTCCAGCGTCCATTTGACCGGATATGCAAAACAGATAACAAAAATGGCAATATAACAGAGAAAGATGCGCGTACCGACTCTCATGGTTCCTCTTTCAGGGAGTATCCCATGCCCCGGTGGGTTACAATCGGATCCACCTCCGGGTTCACAGCCCTCAGTTTATTGCGGATATTTTTGATATGAGCATCCACGGTTCTATCAAGACTGCAGTCCGGCTCTTCCCAGCACAGGTCCATGAGCTGATTCCGCGAATAGACATGACCCGGCCTTCTTATGAAAGTCTTCAGGATTGTGTACTCATACCGAGAAAGCTCCAGCGGGTTGCCGAAAAAGAATATTTGTTTGCGTGATTCATCCACGTGAAAGACACGCTGCGGAGAGACAGGATATGTGATGGATTTGTGCGTTCGCCGCAACAATGCCTTGACGCGGGCGGACAGTTCGCGGGGGCTGAAAGGCTTGGTAACATAATCGTCGCCGCCGATCTCCAATCCCACGACCTTGTCAATCTCAGAAGATCTGGCGGTCAAAAAAATAATCGGAATGGAATGCGTCTTTCTGATTTCCTTGCAAAGCTCCAGACCATTGATGTCGGGAAGACCGATATCAAGGATAATGACATCCGGTATTTCCGTTGCAAGGCGTGATAAAACCGCTTGTCCCGATGAAAGGCAGAAGATTTCAAACCCGTCCGTCTCCAGGGCATACTGAATTGTGTCGGCAATGGCCGGCTCGTCTTCAACAATTAATACCTTCTGTTTCATTCCTGCACCGTTTCCCTTCCTGTCTGAGTCCGGTATGAAATGCCTCCGGATAACGACCGGACTCTGCCTTCACAGGGCCGCAAACAGCTCTTCTCCACAAGGTGCGTACACAGTAAAGCACACCCAGGATGATGATGCTGAAAATGACAACCGTAAAACTGTGCTCTGCAAAGTGTTCTCCATGTGTTCGCAGACCCCCGTTCAGCAAAGGCACGCCAACAGTCATAAGAAGATACCAGCATAACGGGATCGTGGCAATAGATGTTTTTCCAACCCACAGCCGCACATTGGCCTTTTCCGCCTGCTTCGCCGTTATACGGTCAACCATCAGATAAAGCAGCAGAAGCCCGATAAAATATACGGCAATCCCCGCCAGCCTGTGAAAGCGTTCGGCAGTAAGCCAGCCATAATGAACGTCATGAGCTATGAGATACATTGAAACTGCAATCCTTGCCCCGTTGACGGCAAGTGTGCAGATGTATGATGCAAATATGGAGAAGGCAAACCATTGCCATTTTCGCTTTGTCTGCTCAAAACGATGCAAAAAGGAAAAAACGAGCATGCAGAAGGTAAGGATCATAAAATTCATGCCGCTGCACACCGTGGCAATGATGATTCCCTCCCGGGCATTTACGAAACCGACAGGAGATTCATGAACGAAGGCAATACCTGTTAGACATTCCACAAGCAACGCCGTGGGTGTGAGAAGCCACAGCAGATCGTCACTTGATGCCCTGCTGAATCCGTATTTCACGGCCAGCGCAGCTATCAGCCCCATTGAATATAGAATCACGCTGTTAATACCCGGCATCTTCCCGCTTAGAAATTTCATCGCCTCATCCTTAAGAACGGGGGAAAAAGGAGGGATCAGGCCTGAATGCCTGATCCCCGGAAAACTACTGCATCCATGAGGCCCTGCGGGAACTCCGCCTCCAGACAAAGGCCGCAATCATCGCTGTCAGCATCATTATTGCCAGCAGGTAAAACTCCGGTTCAGGAACGCTGGTGCCGGAATTTCCGACAGCCAGGTTGGAAACGCCCTGGGGAAGCGGCAGCGGCTGTTGGACATCCGCAGCTTTTCCATTCGGGTTGCGCACAACGTCACGGACGGCAATGAAGGATGTGTATTTTGTCAGCAGGCTGTAATGCAGTCCGAGACGGGTTATTTCCGACCGACGGTCGGGGTCTTCCTCACGGCCGGAAAAATCTGAAAGGCCGGCGATCCTGGTTCTGGCCCACAGGTAAGGAAGGGCGCTGTTCGATTCCATGGGGGTGAAGTCGGCCACCTTAATAACACGGGAGAAATTCCCCCGGCCGCCGATGCCGCTGATCCTTATCTGTCCTTTTGCCTCTCCCCGCCATTTGCCGATGATGACCAGCGGCCTTTCGGCAAACAGTTCCGGGATTGCTGCCGGTTCCATATCGTAGGCATCAAACCCTTCAAAGCCGATCTGAACATCTTTCAGCACCGGCGATTTGATGTATTTGCAGAATCGCTGCGCCTCACGCGGTGCGTCTTCCTGCTTTGTGATAATGAACGGCTCTCCCAGACCAGCCCTGGCAATGCCTTCGATAAGATGCCTGTTGACGGAACTGCCGATGCCAAAGCCGAAGAAGTTTGTCCTGGAGAGGTTCTGCCTGATGGTGTCAAAGACGTCTCTTTCTGCGCCGATGAAGCCGTCCGTTACAACTATTACCGTTCTTGAAAAGGAATCATCCCTGGGAATGGATAATGCGTGTTTCAAAGCCGCCAGCAATTCCGTGCCCCCCCCGCCGTTCTGCTGCTCAATCAGGCGTATCGCTTCCTGGATATTGTCCTTCGTGGCAGGCAGCGAGGTTGCGGACATCACCCGGGACCCTCCGGAAAAGAGGATGACATTGAACTTGTCTTTCGAGCGGAGACTGCCGATAAGATTCTTCAAGAGGTCTTTTGAGATGTCCAGGGGAAAACCGTGCATGGAACCTGATACATCGACCACGAATATATACTCCCGCGGAGGGATGTCTTTCTGAACCACCCGCTGGGGAGGCTGTACCATGAGGAGAAAATATTTCTCCGGCCCGATGTCATACATCATGAGCCCGGTCTGAACGGCCTGCCCCGCAAGGCGATAACCAAGAATGAAATCACGGTTCCCACCTTCATTCTTCTCCTTATCCGCCAGGGTAATCCGGGCGTTTATCGGTGAGGCAAACTGTATCA
The DNA here is from genome assembly GCA_964558665.1 of uncultured Syntrophaceae bacterium. Lineage (GTDB taxonomy): Bacteria > Desulfobacterota > Syntrophia > Syntrophales > PHBD01 > CAZLFA01. Next base: position 115,687 of record CAZLFA010000001.1, on the reverse strand, counting down.
GAGCTTCATGGGAACTGCAGGTAACGTCCTGCAGGTCCATCCCGGCGGCTAGCTCCACTGATATATTCCACTTCGATTTCTGGAGCTTACCCTTCTTCTGGTAAGGGCTTTGGATCCATTTATCGTCCATTGCCGCCCCTTCCTGTGCCTGACTGGAATAGCGCGGCCCCACAACAGTGGGATACACAAATTCATAAATGCCTTCCGTCGGCACAAGCAGTTCGGTGTATCGCAGCTCAACTGTGATAATGTCTCCGGGCATTACGTTGGCCACGTTCATGCTGAAGACATTGGGACGATCCTGGTGCAGCAGCGAAGCGCTTTTCCCTTTGCTTTTTGCCTCGTCAAACTCCTTCTGCGCAGCCTCCTTCTCTTTGATCCGGGCCGTAATTACCTGATCGCCAAAAATCATCTTCATCCCCTGCACGGCCGCTCTGGTTGACGCGGGGAAGACATAACGGGCATTGATCGGCTTTTTTCCCTGATTCGCATACTTCTGTTTGATGGTCACATCCGCGATCACACCATTGATTCTCACCCGTATGTCCGTCTCTTTCAACGGGAACTGATCTGTCGACGAATCTCCTCCCTCAACAAAAAAATACGGTGAGAGTGTCTTAGACTCCCCTTCCTGTGCAGAACATAAAGCGGCGGCAAGCATGATGGCAAAAATCAGAATTACACCGGTTATTCCCTTCAACATTTTTTCCATGGCACCCTTCTCCTTTCTGTAGTCGATCCTTTCCGGACCGTTTTCTTGATGGGCAGTCTCTCTCCGCAGAGTGAAGGGATTATGAAAAGAAAATGAATAATGCATGAAAAGTGAAAACCGTTTTTTGACAGGAGAATTTTCATCTCTTTTTCATCTGTTTTTCAAAATTTCTTCACCTTGCCGAGTCAGGATGACAGCCAAAATAAAGTCCCGGCATGAAAGAGAACCATCATAGCCGGGAAAAGGAGGCGGAATATGTTTACAGAGAGATCTTTCCATGAAACGCCGTTGCGTAAAGAGGAACGGTCAAGAGCATCCATGATGGCGATCTTTTTCATCATCCTGATGATGCTAGCGATACCCGACGAAGCTTTATCAAAGGTGAAGAAAGGCAAAGCTCCGTCAAACGGAGTGTGCAAGTACGTTGCTGATTATGCCAACAGAGGGCAGCTTAAAAAAATTCTCATCTCGTCAGATCCGGTTGATTCGTCCGCTGTTCGCATCCCGGACAGCATATCTTACGGAATCGTATTTAAGCGCCTGCTCGATATCAACAACGACGGCATTCCTGAAAGAGTCTTTATCACCTCCGGAGGAACCGCCCATTTTGAAGAATATTCTGTTTTCAGAAGTAAAGCGGACAAAAAGATCAACATAAAGCATTCCTCCGACGATGACTGGGAAGAGGATAATCTGCGCTGGGCCTATGATCGCGCTTTTATCAGGCATAGAGGCGTGTTGTATGTCCTGGGTAAGACAGACCAGACTCTTCAGTATCTGGAATATATCAGTCCTCAAAACCGGTCAAAGATCGTGTGCGAGTTTGACCAGAAAAGCCGTCCTTATCAGCGTCTGAAGTCGTCCCGCAATCACAGGGTATGCGGCATGGCGCAGGCCGGAAAGCTGAAACCCGTAACTTTCAACAAACTTCATGCCCTGTCCCACCGAGCTCTTCAAGCTGCAGAATTCTATGAGACCCATGCAGGAGAAAAGGCGGCACTGATCGATATAAACAATGACGGGAAAAAGGAGATTGTTGTCTCTCTTGAGTTATCATCGGGACGTGGCCGGGGGTGCGGGGGGACTTTTCTGGGCGTTCTGACGTCAGACAGGACGACTGTCGACCGGCAGTTGACGGATAAACTGCCGGCCGGCGGCTGCGGCGGCCAGACAGTCATTCCCTTTATAGTCGACGGCAGAATTTATCTGGATGAAAGACAGGACGGACCCTTTGCCGAACATCGCCAAATCTACATGCTGGACAGGGACAAACTCCAGACCGTCTGCAAATTCGAGGTTCGGCCTGTCAACTATGTCCTCACTGCTTCAGGCAAGATTAAAAAGGAAGCCAAAAGCAAGGATATAAATCCCTGGGAATATGCCCTTTCCAGGCCAGGAACTGCTGCCGCGACAACACTGATCAAGGGGCGACGCAATGTAAATGAAGTGCTTGATGATTATGAAAGACGCCCCCTGGACTTCGTTATAGAGAACAGGCGAAATGATCTTCTGTATTTGCTCCTTAAAGCGGGCGCCAACCCAAATCTGAAAGACCCGGACCAATACCCCTACTCCTCTCTCGCTGAAGCAGTTGATAATGAAAACATTGAGGCCGTAATATTACTACTTAATTATGGTGCAAAAGATAGTGGCAGCACTATCTCCGCACTTGTTAATGCAATCTGGAAAGGATCTTCGGAGATGGTCGAACTACTTCTGCGTTCCGGCATCAGAATAAGCGACACGGCCGCCATAGAAGCAGTACAGAGCAGCAATAAGGACAGGCACAGGATACTGAATCTGCTGCTGAAGAACGGGCTAGACGTCCGGAGGGGTTACACTAAGGATGATGTTGTCCAGGGAATCAGACAGGAAGGACCGCATACAGTAACAGTAGGGCCGGATATCAAGACGCAAACGGTAACTAGGACAATTCTTGAATGGGCGAAAGAAACAAATGATCCCGAGACGATCCGGATCCTTACTGCCGCTGGCGCTAAGTAATTAAAAGGAGGTTATCACCATGCATTCACTCATTACTGTTTTAAAGAAAAAATATACCTGGATCACTCTTGTAATTGTTCTTTTCGCAGTCCCCGGCGCATACATTGTCTTGAATGCATACGAGTGCGAAATTTCCGCCCGGTTTCAGCCGGAGCAAACACAGGCAGTAAGCACGGAGACTGCCGGCGATGATCTTGATTCACTCTGGAAAAACCAGCTATACTCAAAGGCTGAGATAAAAAGCACAGGGTGCCAAACCCCAGAAGTTCCTCCAAATAAGACCGCCCCTCGCGAAACGATTGCAGTCCTTGCGGAAATAGCCGGCGACCGGTTTAAAGACGGTCATCATGCCTGCGCCCTTGCAGTGCTGGACAGGGCATCACAGATAGTCAACGGACAATCATCGGGCAGTGACCGCACCATTAACGGTTACCTGCTCAAGGAGGTTGTCTTCCGGGCTATTGAAGACAAAATATTTTCTGACGAAGCGTTGCGGAGAAAGGCAGTCCGCCTTTCCCTGCAATCACTGCTGGCCGACGGCCGGATATCGCCGCAGGCAACCGTTGCGGAAAGGATCAACGATGCCGCATTTCTTTTTCGCATGGCGACCTGGATACGAGAAAAGGAAAAAGACCAAGGCGATCCCTTTGCATATATTCTGCTGATGCTGCACATTGCAGGAACAATTGAAACCGATAAAAGACCATACGGCAGTTATGACCTGGTTGTATTTGCCGAGTGGATGCTTGAAAGAAGCGCTTATGCAAAAATCGTCAGCATGCTTGAACAGATGCCGCACGACCCGGACAGGGATCAAGTTGTCAGTACCCTCATGCATAAAATGCCGTACGGCATCGGTAAAGCCGCTCGCAACAGCCGTCTTTACAATTTACATAATTTACATGCCGGCAATAACAGTCCTGCCCCATACGCGGATCCGCCATTCGACAAGGCGGCAACCCTGCGCTATGCCGACGAAGCGGAACGGTTACTCCATGTCCTGACAGCGGATGCTGCCATCATGAAATCAAATGCACAGCACCCTTTTCCAAACAGCTTGTATAAATTTATCTGGCAATCCAACTTTGCTGCCGGCAGTAAATGTGAAGCGAAAAAAAAGATGACGGCATGGATATCTGCTATTCTCAAATTGAAAGACCCCTTACAGCGGTTCCACGCCCTGTTTTCCGCAGCCCAGGATATTTATCATCTGAAGGTGGAAAGACGCGTTGCTGTTGTACTCTTTCAGGAGGCGGAAAAAGAGGCAGCGCTGATTGTCGATCCCCGGTATAAAAAGAATGCTCAGGAGTCAATCTCCCGATTTCGGTCCATGATGAGCAGATCATGAGGAAAAGAAGTAACCCTGATTTGTCTGGTCATATCCGGCTTTATCGTTTCTGCCGTCTTTTGAACGCTTATATTTTATGATATGTGGTAGCAATGACAAAAGAGGATTTCAGACATGCAGATAACAACCGTGTTATCGTTGTCGGCGCCGGCGCCGGAGGGCTGATCGCCTCCGGGCGCGCCGCGGAGCTTGGCGCTAGCGTGTTGCTTCTCGAAAAGACGGAGCGTCCCGGCAAAAAAATCCTCATCAGCGGGAAAACGCGCTGCAATCTCTCCAACACAAAAAGCCTGAAAGATTTTATACCGATGTACGGAGAAAACGGACCTTTTCTATACAGTTCCTTTTATCATTTTTTCCGTGAGGATCTGCTGTCGCTCTTGAAAAACTATGGAGTCGACACAAAGACGGAGAGGGGCGGGCGCATCTTTCCTGCCAGTGACCGCGCCGGAGATGTCGTGGATGCTTTGATCCGTTATGCGCAAGGCCACGGAGCAAAGATCAGAACAGGCTTGTCTGTAAAAAAAATCAAACTTGCCGGCAGCAGAGTCATCGGCGTGGATACCGAAAAGTGTTTCCTGCCTGCCGCGGCGGTCATTCTGGCAACCGGCGGGGCAACCTATCCCGGCACAGGCTCGACAGGCGACGGATACCGTATCGCCCGTTCGGCGGGACATACCATAACCAGTATGCGCCCTGCCCTCGTACCCCTCGTTGTCGAAGAAATAAATACGGCAAAGTCGCTTCAGGGGCTGAGTCTGCGCAATGTGCGCCTGACGGCATTCCGATGCCCGGCGGATAGTATCAACCCTTCTCTCGTACCGGATATCGACATCGGACGCGGAGCAAAGCCGAGACGTCACGACGCCGTCATCATCGAAAGCCGCATGGGCGAGATGATCTTTACCCATTTCGGAATCGGCGGCCCCATCACACTTCTTATGAGCCTTTCTGTGGCTGACGCATTGCAGGAAGGGCCGGTCAGCGTATCTATAGATCTCAAACCGGCATTGACCCGTGATCAGCTTCGCTTGCGGCTGCAGAGGGATTTTGACCGGTTCGGGAAAAGGGGATTTAAAGGCATACTTGCCGGGCTGCTTCCGCAAAAAATGATTGATCCCATGGTAAAACTTACTGAAATACCTCCTGATTTACAGGGCAGTCAGATCAGTTCAACACACAAGGAATATCTGCTGGAAAATCTTAAGTCCTTACGGTTCAACATCAAAAGTCCCCTGCCGATGTCGTCTGCCATAGTTACGGCGGGCGGGGTCTCGCTAAAGGAGGTTGACCCCCGCACTATGGCCTCGAGGATCATAAACGGCCTGTATTTCTGCGGCGAGGTGCTCGACATCGACGCCGATACAGGCGGTTACAACCTCCAGGCGGCCTTTTCCACCGGGTATCTCGCCGGAGAAAGCGCCGCTGCCTCTATAAATTTATAGTAAAATTCCTGCACGGAAATCATTCAAATTTGCGTGACCTTCCCGCCGATTTGGGGTAGAATCCCATAATAATGCAAGACGTCATGGCGATATAATTTGCTGCGGAGAGAAAATTCACCTACCTTCTTCTGAAACATCGACGAACCTTCTAAAAATCTCCAATAATCTCCGGGGCATTAAATATGAACATCTCGAGACAACATGGGATACCTTTGGGAGGAAAACTTATGTACCAGTTGGATAAGCCGGATAACCTGGTGGAATTTCTTGAAAACAGCGCTAAGAAGTTTGCTGACAGGCAACTGTTCGGCACGAAAAACAATAACGGTGACTACGAATGGATCACCTACATAGAGTTCGGCAGGCGGGTGGACAATCTGCGCGGCGGCCTCGCCAAGGCCGGCATAGAAAAAGAGGATGTCGTAGGCGTCATCTCCAATAACTCCGTTGACTGGGCGGTTGTCCATTATGCAACGATGGGACGGGGCGCCCGCTTTGTTCCCATGTATGAGGTTGAGCTCCCTCATATCTGGGAGTATATTATAAAGGACAGCGGCGTTAAGCTGCTTTTTGTATCGAAAGAGGAAATTTTTGAAAAGGTAAAGGATTTTCCTTCACGCATACCGGCGCTGGAAAAGATTATTCTTATGGGGGGCAACGCCAAAAACGCCATGGCCGAGATGGAAAAAATCGGCGAGTCAAACCCCGTGCCTTCCGTACATCCCCAGGCGGATGATGTTGCTGTGCTGATATACACGTCGGGCACGACCGGCGACCCGAAGGGCGTACTGCTGACGCATGCCAACTGGACCAGCAACTCACACGCCCGCGTTAAACTCTATAATGAATTCAACGAAAACGACCGGACCTTTTCTCTTCTGCCGTGGGCGCATACTTACGGATTGGGGGAACAGCACACATTCCTGCAGCTAGGCGCCTCCATGGGTTTTATGGGAAACATCAACACGCTGGTTGATGATATGTCCAAAATCAGGCCGACCTTTTTGATTGCCGTGCCGCGTGTCTTCAACCGAATCTATGACGGCCTCTGGAAAAAGATGAATGAGGAGGGAGGGCTGGCGAAGGCGCTTTTCGTCATGGGCGTAGAAGCGGCAAAAGAGAAGCGGCGGCTTGCCGAAAAGGGTCAGAGTTCTTTTCTGAACAACCTTAAATTCGCCATCGCCGACAAGATAGTATTCCAGAAGATCCGGGACAAGTTCGGCGGCCGCCTCAAAGGCTCCATGACGGCAAGCGCCATGATGAACCTGGAAATAGCCCTGTTCTTCTTCGACATCGGCATACCCGTTTATGACTGCTACGGCATGACGGAGACATCACCGGGTATTGCCATGAACGGCCCCCCGGATTATCGCCTCGGCTCCGTCGGACGCGCCATCGACAAAGTGAAGATCGTTATAGACAAGTCGGTCGTGGAAGAGGGGGCGACGGATGGCGAAATTGTCGTTTACGGCCCCAATGTCATGAAGGGTTACCACAACAAGCCGGAACAGACGGCGGAGGTTATGACGCCGGATGGCGGTGTGAGGACGGGCGACCGGGGCAGGCTGGACAAAGACGGCTACCTTTACATAACAGGACGCATCAAGGAGCAGTTCAAACTGGAAAACGGTAAATTCGTATTTCCTTCCTCGCTCGAAGAGGATATCTGCCTGGTGCCCTACGTGCAAAACGCCGTCATCTACGGTGACAATCGCCCTTATACAACATGTCTGGTAGTACCCGACTTTTTCGCTCTTGAAAAATATGCGGAAAAAAACAACCTGCCCGCAGAAATCAACGAACTTCTCAACAGGGACGACATAAAAACCATGATCGGCAGCGGCATTCAGAGTTCATTGACCGGCAAATACGCCAGTTACGAGATACCCAAGAAGTTTCTCTTTTTGAAGGAGCCGTTCAGCCTGGAAAACGGAACGCTGACCCAGACAATGAAACTGAAGCGGCGCGTGGTCTTTCAGAAATATCAGGACCAGATAGAATCTCTTTATAATCAGTAAGGCAGAGAGAAAGACTTTGAGCGATCAAGCGGAGAAGGTTAATAACGGCAACCTCGCTGAGGACGACGACTTTGAAAACTGCAAAGGCCGGTGCGGGTACACCATCTGGTGCCGCGAATGCATGAAAGCAAGAGACGAAGCAATCCGGGCACAGGAGGAGGCCGAGTTTAGAAAAAAGCAGGAGATGGAAGCGGAGAATAATTCCGGCTGACTAATCCTGATTCAGCAATTCGCTTAGCGTCGGATGCGGTATTATCCAGGATTTCAAATCCCTCTTAGCCATTCCTGCCGCAACGGCAAGACTGAGTGAGGAAATGAGTTCTCCCGCCTGATCACCGACAATGGACGCGCCGATCAGCTTATTGTTGTGGAAAAGCTGTTTTACAAAGCCGCTTCCCTGCAGTTCCGCCCGCGCCATGATGTTGGCGCCGTATTCCGACCGTATGATCTCTACCTTCAGCCCCCTTTCAGCCGCCTGTGTTTCCGTTAATCCTACACGCGCAAGCTGCGGATGTGTGTAGATGACAGAGGGAACGGCTTCATCCCGATAAGCGACCGCACCGTCTCCAAAAAGCCGATCGGCAACGGCCTTTCCCTGATGAGCAGCCCGGTGCGCCAGCATAATGCCGCCCGTAACATCACCTACTGCATAAACACCTTCCGCACTGGTCATCTGATTTGCATCAACGGTGATTCCCGTCCGTCCGTAGCCGATACCGCATCGATCCAGTTCTTCAGTCCTCAGGCGGGGTTTTCTGCCCGTACATATCAGGGCATACTCAGCGGCCAGCTCTTTTTCAACTTTGCCGCCGGAATTTACGGTCATGACAACCCCGTCTGACGTTTCGCGAATCTCCCTGGCATATGTTGCCGCATGGAGACTCACCCCCAGACGCTGCACCTCCTTGCACAGCATATCGGCCGCCTCCTTGTCCTCGGTGGGAAGAAGGCGCTCCAGCAATTCGATTACCGTAACCTTTACTCCCAGTTCCGCAAGAAACGTGGCAAATTCAAAACCGATGACGCTGCCGCCGACAATGATCACGCTTGACGGCAGGTTCTCCAGCGCCAGCATGCCGTCCGACGTCAGCACTCTCTCAGAAATATTGATACCGGGAGGAAGGCTGGTTTCCGATCCCCACGCGATGACTATCTTCGATGCTTTCAGTATTTCTCCGTTGCCTTCCGATGTTTCGTATTTGACATTATACGGATCAAGCAACTGCGCATTGCCGCGAATCGCCGTCACCCCCACGTCCTTGAGGCTCTTTTCTGCACCAAGGGCAGATACTGTCACCATCTGTTTCTGGTGGCGCTTCATTGCTGCAAAAACAAACGAAGTTTCTCCTGCTGATATGCCCAGACGCTTTATTTTTTTCAGTTGCGCATAGTGACCGCTGCAGGCAAGCAAAGCCTTGGTCGGCACACAACCCCGATTAGTGCAGGTACCGCCCCATCCCTGATTCTCTATTATCGCAACACCTGCTCCCAGGCTCGCGGCATGAAGCGCAGCGGCATGTCCTCCGGGACCGCCGCCGATGACTATCAGATCATATTTTTCAGGCATCTCCATCTCCAATACATAAACCCGGATTACGCAATAGAACATACAGGCACTTGGATAAGTGAATATTATCTCGGTCAAAAAGGTTTTCAAGCGGCGAATCAAATATTTTTTTTGTGAAAAATATTCCGAGCCGCGGAAAGCTTCTTTGACCGGGGTGCCCACGAGTATTACTTTTATCGCGTCATCCTGTATAAAATCATCCTAATTGTTTTTCCGTTATTCTTTCATGACAAAACTCTCATGTCAATGAAAAGGGCCTCTCAATTCTTGACATCCGTCAAGCAAGAGAGTAAATCATAGCGGCATCAGGAAACTCAAGGGGAGAAAAGAAACAATGCAAAGAGCACGCACGGGATTGATTATATTTATCGCAATCATTGCGGTTATATCGACTGCGGCATGTACGCCGGTAACGCGCTATGCCGTCAGCATGACCACCGAACCGGTGAGGAACGTCACCCCGGCAGGCGACCAGATCAAGGGCATACCAATAACGATTGCGGTTTTCAACGACATACGTACACTTGCCGATAAGAATGTTGTGGGAGCGGTAATCAAAACAGGAGGCGAAAAGCTTCCCATTTTTGTCATCAACACCACACCTGCGGAAGCAGTCTCATCAGGTGTAAAATCCTACATGTCAAGAGCAGGATACACCTTACTCAATTCTTCTCCAGCCTGGGACACAAAACCGGCCGGCATCAGCAAGAACTGGGGCAGAATTGTCATCGGCGGCAATATTGAAAGCTTTGAAATAACCTGCGAGAAAGCCAATATCAAGGCCACATATAAAACACGCGTTACTCTGAGCCTAGCACTTGCAGATGTTCAGAAATCAGCGATTATTCATACCTACCGCGTACTGGGAGAATCCAGTCGCTCGGATGTGAACATGACCGAAGATGATCTGAGAACGCATCTGAGCATCGAGGTGAACAACGCCGTCACCGACGCGATTGAAAAGCTCATCAATCCCAAATCCATTAACGAAAAGATACTGGGAGCAATCAGCGAGAAGAAGCCTTGATCCTGTCAAAGTCGTTCTCGGGCTTGACAGAAGCATCAAAAAAAACCCTGGGCACGCGGTCAATCCGCACAGGAATCGCTACCCATTCGACATCCTCTCACATTTCTTTGATGCCGCGTGCTGCGCCGCTCTGGCGGCATGGTAGGAACTGCGCACGAGAGGCCCTGCTTCAACATAGCTGAACCCCATATTCAGAGCTGATTCTTTCAAGGAGGCAAATTCGTCCGGGTGATAATATTTGGCCACGGGAAAGTGACGTTGCGTAGGCTGCTGATACTGACCGATGGTGAGATGATCACAACCTGCATCCAGTAAATCATTCAGAAGATGTTCTATATCCCGGCCGTTTTCGCCAAATCCGATCATGAACCCCGATTTTATAATCATTCCTCCACGGCTCTTTGCGTGATGCAGCAAATTGAGCGAACGACGGTAATCCCCCTGAGGCCGGAGGTTTTTGAAGAGGGAGGGGACCACTTCCAGGTTGTGATTGAGCACATCCGGTCCGGCGGCCATGACCCTGTCCAGAGCCGAATGACTACCCATAAAATCAGGCACCAGAACCTCCACCCGGCAATCCCTTACATTAGTGCGCAATCCTTCCACGCATCCGGCAAACACATGCGCCCCCCCATCATCCAGATCATCTCTGGTTACCGAGGTGATGACAATATATTTCAGCGCCAGCTCACGCACTGCGGCAACCAGGTGTTCAGCTTCCGAATAGTCCGGTGCTTGCGGTTTATCATGCAGTACGTTGCAGTAGAGACAGTTGCGGGTGCAGATATTGCCCAGGATGAGGAAGGTTGCCGTTCCTTCCTGGAAACACTCCGCGATATTCGGACAACGCGCCTCTTGGCATATGGAGTGGAGATGATGACGCGATAAGACGGCCTTGACCTTCCCGGTTTCCGCCGTTCCCGGCAGCCGGACTTTAAGCCAGGCGGGTTTGCGCAACGGACGCTTTATAGGCAATGATCCGGGGGGTTGCATTTATCTGTAACACCTGAATCTTAGAAGTAGTACCAAATAGTGCTGTAGTCGTTTATGTTTTCGCCGTCGGCGTCCAAACGCTTCAGATATTCGTATATAGGGACATCCGTGTAAAGATAGTCGAGCGCCGTCACGAGCCTGACTTCCCAGGAATAGAAACGGTAGACCCGCCGGCCGTCGGGAAGAATCATGATAACCTCGTGATCCTGCCACGCCCTCAGATTGGATTTGCCGAGCTTGGGGAGATTGAAGACCGGTTCATCCGTTCTCATCAGGCCGGGCTGAAGCCTTGCCTCTTCGCTTCTTTCCTGCTCGATTCTGGCGATAGGAACCCGGAAATCTATCGTCTCTTCCTTGCCCTTGCTGCTGAAGGAGTAATATGGATCTATACCGGATACCTTAAGCACCCTTCTTAAGAGGCACGTTTCAAACTTGCGGCTGTTGTAATATGTAAAGACCTGCTGGTTGTAAACATTTATCCCTGCTTTTTTCAATCTCTCGACAGCCTTCTGCACATCGTGAGTCACTTCCGACGGATGTTCAAAGTGGGTGACGATGGCGATCTCCCTTTTACCCCACTGGTGATATTTGTTCAGGATGTCAATGAACCCTTCATTGATCCGGAAAGGCACGGTAACCGGAACCCGCGTGCCGATCCTTATTCTCTCCACATGCTTTATTGCGGCTATTTCGCCGATGAGCCAGTCGAGATATTCATTGCTCAGGGTAAGGGGATCACCGCCTGTAATCAACACCTCTGCAATAGTGTCATGAGCATTAATCCAGGCAATGGCTTCCTTCACCTTTTCACGGCTCATCTGCACATCATCATCCATGCTCTTGATTTCCCAGTTGCGCTGGCAATAGACGCATATCTGAGGACAGGAATTATAAGGCTTGAGAATGACAATCTCCGGGTAGCGCCTGGTGATGCCGTCAATGGGGCTCGTTGACTTCTCCCCCATGAAGTCCATGTCAATGCCCTGTTTGCGGCTTTCCGCAACACCCTGACAATAGCGTAAGCTGGGTATAACCTGCGCCCGTATCTGCCTGTCAAAGTCCGCCCGCCCCTCCTTATTGAAGAGAGACAGATAATAAGGAGTGATTTCGAATGGTATATTATTCTGTTCGGCGGCCTGCAGCCCTTCCAGTTCGTCTTTTTCCAGAGTCACCAGCGCGGAAAGGGTTTTGATGTCCTTTATAATGTGGCGGTAATGCCAAATATAGTCCTGCCAGTCGTCGTCGCTGCCGTTAAAGAAACTCAAAATCTCCTTTTTCAGCGTTTCCCTTTTCCTGCTGATGGTGCGGCTGAAGCCTGTTTTGTAACGGCGGTAATATTTACGGATGGTTGCAGCATACTCATCCAACTGGTCTGAGCGTATTATTGCCGCTTCCCGGCCATCTTTCATTTGAAAAAGATCCTGGCTTTTAAGATGCTTTCCTGCCTTTCCTGTAATCCCGTAAAAGAATGCTATGTATTCGCATAAAAAGGCATGCGAAACCCGATCCAGGGCACCCGGCTTTTTCTGAGCAAGATCGCAAAGCAATTGCAGCGGAGAGGACTTGGTCAGGAATTCGTTTTCCGTCCTGATGGTGTTGGCAAAGACCCTTATACATTCCTTGGCGTTTCTTTTCTGAATGATGTTCATCTTGGAAAAAAAGGTGTCGGGCTTCATGTTGAACATCGAGCGGTCCAGATAATTGAAGTAATCGAACAGCAGATGTCTTGCCTCTTCCACGTGTTTCGAGTCGCGAAGCATTTTGAAGAGTCGCGAATCGGCATTCCAGAGCCTCTCAACCAGTTCTTCCTTCGAAACAGCAACAAGATTCTTCATATATGCACCTTATTCATTTAGGAACGTCTGGATTATCCCCGCCAGCAAACGTCGGGTTCACGAGCCGCTTTTACCTCATCCAGCCGTCTCACCGGCGTTGTCAGCGGCGCATTCCGGACAAGCTCCGGATTATCCCTGGCATCCCCGGCAATGGCTATCATCGCTTCACAGAACGAATCTATTGTCTCTTTGCTCTCTGTCTCGTTGGGCTCGATCATAATTGCCTCCGGAACGATTTGCGGAAAATAAATGGTAGGCGGATGGTATCCGTAATCAAGCAGCCGTTTTGCTATGTCTGTCGTATGAATGCCCGATTCTTTCACCTGGCGCGTCCCGGAAAATACGCATTCATGCATGCAGACGCGGTCATAAGGAAGATCATACCACGGTTTGAGCTTTTCCTTGATATAGTTGGCATTGAGAACGGCCGTCTCACTGGCCTTTCTCAGGCCTTCAGGGCCGAGCGACCTGATGTAGGCAAAGGCCTTGACCATGACGTTGAAATTCCCGAAGAAGGCCCTGACGCGGCCGATGCTGTAAGGATATTGATAATTCCATGAGTAGTTCCCGGCTTTCTCAATCACGCGCGGCACCGGAAGAAAAGGAACGAGTGTTTCCCCGACGCCTACCGGGCCGCTCCCCGGTCCGCCGCAGCCATGGGGGGTTGAAAAAGTTTTATGCAGGTTCAGCTGGATAACATCGAATCCCAGGTCCCCCGGCCTCGTTATCCCCATAAAGGCGTTGGCATTGGCTCCGTCACAATAAAAGAGGCCTCCCCGGTCATGGATTATTGCTGCAACTTTTTCTATATTGCGCTCAAACAGACCCAGCGTGTTCGGATTGGTCAGCATCAGGCCGGCGACATCATCCGTCATCACGTCATCCAGGTGGCCTACATCAACACCGCCTTCCTTGTTTGAACGCACGGTAACCGTCTGATAACCGCACAAAGCCCCGGAGGCCGGATTGGTGCCGTGAGCGGCATCCGGAATAAGAATCCGGGTGCGCTTTTCTCCTCTGGTCTCGAAGTATTTCTTGAACATCATAATGCCGGTCAGCTCCCCATGAGCGCCGGCCGCCGGCTGCAGCGTAAAGTCGGCCATACCGAATATCTCGCTTAAGTGCCGTCTCAATTCATACATCAGCCTGAGGTTTCCCTGCGCAAATTCATCGGGCACATAGGGATGCAACGCTGTGAAACCTTCAAATTTGGCAATGTCTTCATTGATTTTGGGATTATACTTCATTGTGCAGGAACCAAGCGGATAGAAACCGATGTCGACGCCGAAATTTCTCCTGGAGAGGCTCATATAATGCCTGACAAGATCAATCTCGGCAACCTCCGGCAGATCGACATCATCTCTGAGCAACCGGGAATCAATAAGCTGTCCGATATCGATTTCAGGCACATCGCTGGAGGGAATTGAAGATGGCGTTCGGCCGGGGCGACTCTTTTCAAATATGAGTTTCATAAGGCCTCCCTTTACGCTTATTTTTCAGCAGGTATGTAAAATTGATATCACTCTGTTGTCAAGAATTATTGATGCATCGCAAAAGAATCATATTGACATAAGGCAGGAAACAATGAAATATAACCTCCACAATTAAAAGGGGTTTTTGCTAAAGGTTCATTGTCTGCCGTATTTTTTAAGGTTATGGCAGGACACTTTCATAAAGGAGGGATCTCTATGCTGAAGGGGAAGAAATTAGGATTTATCGGCGGAGGAAAAATGGGGGGGGCTTTACTAGGCGGCATTGTGTCGAAAAATTTGATCCCCGCTAAGGATATTATGATATCGGATGTGGATGCAAAAAGGCTGAAAGAGCTGGAGGGGCTTTATCATGTCAGGACCACGTCCGACAATCTCAAGACAGCAAGAGAGTGCGACCTGATCATTCTGGCGGTCAAACCGCAGAACATGGCCGAGATACTCACGGCAATATCTCCCGCCATAGACAAAACCAAAATCGTCATCTCCATAGCGGCAGGCATTGCCATCAAATTCATCGAGGATCATCTGAAGAAAGGGATGCGCATCATCCGCACCATGCCCAACACTCCGGCGCTTGTGGGGGAAGGAATAGCCGCCCTGGCGAAAAGCGACAAGGCATCTGACGATGATCTTGAAATCGCCGGTCTTATATTCAATGCCGTCGGTTCTTCCGTCGTTGTCAAAGAGGATCTGATTGATACCGTGACCGGACTCAGCGGCAGCGGACCGGCATATTTTTTCATCATGATAGAAGCTCTCGCGGACGGCGGCGTCAGGATGGGGCTGAGCAGAGACATCGCCTTGAAACTGGCTGCACAAACCATGCTGGGTTCCGCAAAGCTCTATCTGACCGGCAACAAGCATCCCGGAGAACTTAAAGACATGGTAACCTCTCCCGGAGGAACCACTATCGCCGGAATCAAGGAGCTTGAGGAAGGCAGGCTTCGGGGCACTCTCATGGCGGCCGTTGAAGCAGCCACCTTGAGATCAAAGGAATTGGGTAAAAAATAATCCGGCCGGCAAATCCCGGGGCTTCGGGTTTTGATAATCTGCGGAAAAGATTCTCAAACGGAAAATCTTTTCCGCATAGTTTTTATCTGGTCCCTGCAATCAAATACCGAAAGAGTATCCAGGATTACGCGATAAAAAAGTAATACCCTCTGGCATTCTGGTCAAAAAGGCTTTCCGCGGCTCAGAATATTTTTCACAAGAAAAATATTTGATTCGCCGCTTGAAAACCCCTTTGACCGGGATAGTATTCACTTATCCAAGTGTCTGTACGTTCTATTGCATACTCCGGGATAATGGGAGGGGCTTCTTTCACTTATCAAAAATTTTCATCATTTCGACCATGTAAGAGGCATGGCTTTTCTTTTCATCACTGCTTTCCCTGTACAGACGATTATCATAAACGGTTTCGTCGCCGTCGGTATTTGAGTAGGCATCTGTCGCCACGTTGACGTCAGGACTGTCCGAAACACCCCATTGTTTTGCTTTTGTATCAAAATCAGCCCCTGCATCCGCTTCCCATGAATCATCAGCCGCTCCGGTTTTCTGAGCATTTTGCCGATCACCGCCTCTCCTTCTCTTCCCGCGGGATCTGCGCCTCGATTTCTTTTTAGGCGGTTCTGCCAAAGGCTCCGCTGAAGCCGATTGCTCCTTCGTAATAAAACCATCATCCTTTGACAAATCTTCTATCGTAATGCCGACAGATTCATCAACCGCTCCCTCCGGCAATGAATCCCGGGAAGAGGTTTTTCCTATATACTCCATCTTCAGCATATCCCATGGAACGTCGGGGCTGCCGCAAATATGTATTGCAGTATCATAGGATGTCTCCAGTTTTATTATCTCACTGCGCTTCTGGTTGAGCAGATAGTCGGAAACTTCATGAGGCAATGTCACTTTAATGGAAAGATAACTGCCTCTAACCACCTGCGACTCAACCTTGCGGAAGGCGCTGAGCGCCGTATATTCAAGAGAAGGCCTGACACCCCGGCCATTGCACAGGGGACAGACGGTATAACTGATTTCCTGGATGGTCGGCTGTTTCTTCTGTCTGGAGAGTTCCAGGATTCCAAATTTCGAAATGCGGGACAACTGAATGCGCGCCCTGTCAACGGTAAGCGCCTTTTTGAAGGCCTTCTCCACCTCTGCGTCGTGCTTGCGATCCATCATATCGATGAAATCAATAACTATCAATCCTCCAAGGTCCCTTAAACGAAGCTGACGTGCAATCTCTTCGGCAGCCTCCAGATTGGTTTTGAAGGCCGTTTCCTCAACATTACGCTTATTGGATGCCCTTCCGGAATTGACATCGATGGTTATCATGGCTTCCGTGGGGCTGATGATAATATATCCGCCCGATTTCAGATCAACTCTTTCCTGGTAGATAATGCGGATCTGTTCTTCAAGGTTATATTGATCAAACATCGGGGCCTTTTCCTTATACAACCTGATGATCTTTGCCGTCTTGGGGACGACAACCTTGCAGTATTCACGCATCTTTTTGAAAGTGTCCAGATCATCCACCTGAATATCGGTGATCTCTGAGGTAAAATAGTCCCTCAGTGAGCAGATTCCAAAATCGCTCTCCTGATAGATAAGTGATGGTGTAGGCACGGTCTTGGTCCGCTTTTGAATCTCTTTCCAAAGCTTTAACAGGTTCTGGTAATCACGTGACAGCTCCTGCTTGGTTCTGTTCATGCCGGCGGTGCGGACGATGAATCCGACTCCCTCATCAAGCTTGATCTGCTCCACCAGATTCTTGAGCCTTTTGCGATCTTCCTCATCCTCTATTTTTCTGGATATGCCGCTGCTCTGCTTATTAGGCAAAAGGACAAGGTATCTGCCGGGCAGCGAGATGTAGGCTGTCAACAGTGCGCCCTTTCGCTCACTTACCTCTCTTACAACCTGAACAAGGACTTCCTGCCCGATTTTCAGCGATGTCTTTCCGTTTTCCCGCTGTTCCGTAAAATACTCGCTGCTGACATCCCGCAAAGGCAGAAATCCGTCTCTTTTGCCTCCATAGTTTACAAAGGCCGCCTGGAGACCCCGCTCCACCTTTTGCACCACACCCTTGTAAACGTTTCCCGTGATCGGTTCTTTCACGGACATCTGAATGTTAAACTCCACTAGTTTGCCATTCTCCACTATCGCCATGCGTTTCTGTTCAGCATGCACGGCATTGATCAACATCTGCTTCATTACTGCCATCCTTCCGGGAACCTCAGGCAATCTGCCTGTGACTCACCTTATTCTATTGAAAGGCCGACACGTCGCCTTTTCCTGTTCTTATTATTTCCGCGGCATCATCAACCAGGCTTATCACGCTCGATTCCTCCGGAACCAGAATGCCGCCGTCAATTATCAAATCCACACAATGCCCGAATCGTCTTTCGATTTCCCGGGGATCACTCATCAGTTCATCGTTTGCATCTTTTACGCTCGTGCTGATGACCGGCTGTCCGAATTCAGAAACCAGGGCACGGCATATAGGGTTGTCCGGGACCCGGATGCCTGTTGTCTGTCTTTTGGGAAGAATGATTTTCGGAACCAGTCTCGATGCCTCCAGAATAAACGTATAGGGTCCCGGAAGGAGGCGTTTCATGGTTTTATAAGCGTAATTTGATACACGGGCATAATGGCTTATATCTTTCAGGTCCGCGCAGATGAAGCTCAGGGGCTGCTGCTTATGTCTCTGCGCAATCATGTAAATTTTTTCAATTCCCTTTTTGTTAAAGAGGTCGCACCCCATGCCGTAGACGGTATCGGTAGGGTATATTACAATGCCTCCGTTTTTCAGGATATCCACGGCCTTTCTGATGAGGCGCATCTGTGGGTTTTGATTGTTCACAGAGAATAACATATATTTACCGAATGCGGGTGTAACGCATAACAAAATCGGGGGGTAATGTACCAGAAGAATTGCGGATTATCAATGCTTAACTGGAAAAAATAAGCTTTAATGGAAAGTACCTAATGCCGCGCAGTCTGTAGCCTGGTTCTTTTTATTCCTGTTTTTGTGTTCTTGTTGACCCTGTCTTTGCTCAATTTGTATTGAATACTGTCCACCAGGGCATACCAGCCGGCCTCAATAACATTTTCCGAGACTCCGATGGTGCTCCAGATGTCCTGCTCATCTTTGGATTCCAGTGTAACTTTGACCTTCGCTGCGGTTCCCTCGCTGCCCTCAACTATTCTTACCTTGAAATCAACCAGGTGCATCTCTTTTATCTGCGGATAAAATTTGGTGAGTGCTTTCCTCAGCGCATTGTCAAGGGCATTAATCGGCCCGTTGCCTTCGGCTGCGGTAAGTTCCTCCTCGTCGCCGACGGAAATCTTGATTGTTGCCTGTGCCGTTGACCTTTCATTTCCCATTTTCGCGGCAATTACATGAAAACATTCCAGAGTGAACGGTTCCTTAAACTCTCCCGTAATCTTCTTGATAAGCAGTGAAAGAGTTCCCTCAGCGGCATCAAACTGATACCCCTCATCCTCCATATGCTTTATCTGCTGGACAATTTTCCGGCTTACCGAATCATCGCTGGTAAGGTCGATACCCAGCTCTCTGGCCTTATACTCGATATTGCTCTTGCCTGCCAGATCAGAAACCAGCACGCGCTGCTGGTTGCCGACGGTCTCCGGATCGACGTGCTCGTAAGCCGCCGAGTTTTTCAAGACAGCGTTGACATGGACGCCGCCTTTGTGGGCAAAGGCGCTTCGCCCTACAAAGGGTCTTGAATTAAGGGGCGGAATGTTGGCCACCTCGCTTACATAATTGGATAGCGAAGTAAGCTGTCTTAATGACGATTCCGGCAGGCAACGCCTGTTCATCTTTAATTGCAGATTTGCCATAATCGTTATCAGGTCGGCATTTCCGCATCGCTCTCCATAACCATTAATGGTGCCCTGCACCATCTTCACACCTTCGTGTATGGCTGCCAGTGAGTTGGCTACACCCAATCCGCTGTCGTTATGGGCATGAATGCCCATCCGCTTCAGCGGTATCAGGGAAGAAACGTCCCTGATTACTGCAGAAATCTCGTAAGGGAGGGTTCCTCCGTTGGTATCACAGAGGACAATCATGTCGGCTCCGGCTTCAAGAGCCCCGGTTATGGTTTTCAGAGCATATTCGCGATTGTTCTTATAGCCGTCAAAGAAATGTTCCGCGTCGTAAATCACCTCTCTGCCTTTTGACTTCAGATAGGCGACGGATTCATGGATCATGGCAAGATTTTCTTCCAGAGATACACAGAGGATATCCGTGACATGAAAATCCCATGTTTTGCCGAAAATCGCCACAGCCGGTGTGGCGGCATCCAGAATGGCTTTTATGTTGGAGCACTCACCGGGTCCGACACCGGCCTTCCTCGTGCTGCCGAATGCAGTAAGGCGCGCATGCCTGAAATGCCTTGTTTTGGCAAGTTCGAAAAACCTCATGTCCTTTGGATTGGACCCCGGCCATCCTCCCTCGATATAATGAAAATGCATCTCGTCAAGGCGTTGAGCAATCCGCATCTTCTCTTCCGCGGAAAAGTTGATCTGCTCCCCCTGCGTGCCATCTCTCAGTGTAGTGTCATAAATCAAAACATCCGCTGTTTTCATATCCCATCCTTTCCGGTCAAAAAAAAATCCGCTACCAGTCTGCCTGATAACGGATTTTAAACTCATTTATGTATATAAACGCTACACCCCCATCAGGCCACCTATGTATCCGGGCCTAATTATACCGCCAATAATGATAATGCTGTTCGGGGTGTTCAACATGTTCAGATCAAACCTTCAGCTTCTGTATTTTCAGCGGGTTTCTGTATAGAACTTCTAAAACAATCTGTCAACAGAAATTCATGTCATAATGAGAAAAGTCTTTAAAACGTTTGCCAATAATGATTGTTTTTTTAATAAAAAAAGGATATGGTCCTTTGCAGTCATCAATATAAGGTCTTTGCTATGCCTAGAATACCCATAGATAAAATCGAAGTCGGAATGAAATTGGTAAAGCCGATCACTGACAAGAACGGCATGGTCCTGTTGAGTGAGGGCACCGTGCTGACTGAAAAATGGGTAGAGCGCATACAGGATATGAGTATTGAGGCCATTTATATTGACGGTCCCACCGTGCAGCCGATTCCAAAAGATGAGGCCTTGTCGCTGCTCGATGCCAGATTTCAGCCTGTCGAAGATCAGCCCCACATGGGCTTTATTAAAAAAGTCCTGAAAGAATATATTGAGGGTTTGTATGGCTAACCAGGTAACGAAGGTTCATCGTGCCAGAATCGAAAACATCTCTGCACTGCCGACTGTTCCCGGCATGCTGAAGAGAATATCGGCGATAATTGAAAAGCCGAGGATTACTCTGGACGAGATCAGCCATTTTGTTTCCAATGATCCGGCATTGACTACAAAAGTCCTGAAGATGGTCAACTCCGCGGCATACGGTTTTCCCGGCAGAATATCATCTGTGTCTCACGCGATCATGCTCCTGGGGCTGAATGTTGTGAAGGGATTGCTCCTGGGCATATCCGTTTTTGAAATCATGGAAAAAGTCATGTCCGGTCTTTGGAACCATTCCCTGGGTTGTGCCGTTGCATCAAGAGCCATAGCGGAAAAGAAGGGGATTAAGGATCCGGAAGAGATTTCAATTGCCGGTCTGCTGCATGATCTGGGCAAGGTGATTCTCATGCTGGAATACCAGGAACAGTATGAAGCTGCTTTGCAGGTGTCACGGGAAAAGGCGATATCGATATATGAAGCGGAAAAAGTCACTTTCAGTGATCCTCACTCCAATGTCGGCTTATGGCTGTCTGAAAAGTGGCGCTTCCCGAAGAACCTGATAGAGGTGATCGCCTATCATCACAGTCCCAACCTCTCCAAGATAGCGCCTATGGAAACAGCCGTAGTACACATGGCGGACATTCTTGTGCGTGCAAGGGGAGTAGGATTTGCCGGAGATCCTTTTGTTCCCGTTGTGAACAACACGGCATTTGAAATATTAAGTCTTTCAGATATCGATATCAAAGAAATCCTCGTCAAAATAGACGAGTCCACAGACGCCACGGGAGAACTGACCCTTTAATGATGAAAACCGTCGTTATCGTCTCTCAAGACATAGTGGCCACCAATATCGCCGACAGAACCATCAGCCCTTTACACCAAACTGTAATTTTCCGTAACATCCCCTCTGCAATCGATTTCATCTACAACTCTATACCCAATCTGATCATAATCGATATCAGCAGCAGCGATAAGGATGCCGCATCCCACATCAGCAACCTGAAAGGCGATCCCATGTTCAGCCAGCTTCCCATCCTTGCCATACTGGAAGAGCTTTCGCAGGTTGCAGACGTGACAAATCTGTTCATTGAGGATTTTATATGGAAAAGAGATCTCGAAAAAGAGCTGTCTGCCAGATTTAATCTGGCCATGCTCCGTTCTGAACGCATAGTGGAGATAAACCCCCTTACCAGGCTCCCCGGCAATATATCCATAAATCGCCAGATCGAAGAGAGACTTGCCAGAAAAGAAACTTTTGCCTTTGCATATGCGGATCTCGATCATTTTAAACCTCTGAACGATAAGTACGGTTTCAGCAGGGGAGATGATGTCATCAAGATCACGGGCAGACTCGTTCTGAATATTGTAAAGAGCATGCAGCCGCAAAACAGCTTTATCGGCCATATCGGGGGTGACGATTTTATCTATATCATGGATGTGGATCTCGTAGAGGAAACTTCCGGCAGGATCATAAGCGCCTTTGACAGCATTATACCGACCTTCTATGATCAGGATGACAAGGAAAGGGGCCATATAGAAGCGGTCGACCGTCAGGGTGTTTTGAGGACATTCCCGATCATAGGAATTTCCATAGGTATCACCGAAACGAGGACAAGGTCATACTCCCACTATGGAGCTCTTACCGAAGCCGCTTCTGAAATGAAAAAGTTCGCCAAGCGGACCAGGGGAAGCAACTTCTGCATTGACAAAAGGCAAAACAAACCAGATGAGGCAACATGACCACGATAAAGATTCTGGCCATTAATTCCAGCCCCATCAAAAAGGGCAACACCTCCTGTCTGCTCGATGCCGCGCTCGATTCTGCAGTAAAAGAAAAGGACATTTCCATAGAACGTATCGATCTTGCCGGCTTGAAGATATCCGACTGCATACACTGCAACTGGTGCATGAGAAAGCAGACACCTGACAAACTTTGCAGCATAGCCGATGACGCTGAAAGGATTCTTCAGCAAATCCTGGCATGCGACATACTGCTATTAGCCTCTCCTGTTTATTTCGCAAGACTTTCCGGGACTATGGCCTGTCTCATCGACAGGACGCGCTGCTTCATTTTCGGCAAAATGGGGCATCTCGCGCTCAGAGGCAAGGTGGGCATAGCCATGACTGTTGCGTGGACAAGAAACGGCGGCATTGAAACCACTCTGGAGAGCATGCACAACGCGTTTCTCCTGCATGAGATGTGGACCCCCTCGGTTCATGCAGCAGGCGCCATTTTCGGGGTCGGCGCTGTCTCCGGCAGGATGAATGATGACCTTTCCTATAAAACGACAAAGCTTGGCGTCACGGAAGACAGGGAGGCGATCCGCTCTGCCGGTCTGCTTATAAGAAAAGCCATAAAGACCGCGCGCCAGTTAAAATCTGCAACCTGAAGTCGTTCTCTCATTAATTTTGAAGAAAGTACGTCCATCGCTATCCTCAGCGCGGACAAGCCCTTCCTTCACCAGTTGCACGATGTGCACGTAGCTCTCGTTCAGAGCCAGGAACTGATCAAATTCAGGCAAATCAGAACCGAAGACAGCAAGCGAAACCCGAAGGGCCGTATCGTTTCCCTGCGCTATGGCATCTGTGACAAGCGATTTGCGATCGCGATGATGTGCCTCTATTTCCTCTATACGCCCGCGCAGATCGTTGAAAGGCTGCCCGTGGGCCGGATAGACGTTATCTGCGGCCATATCTTTCATGTCTTCCAATGCCCCTAAGAAACTTTCCAGTGGGAAAAAGTCCGGATGGAAAAGATCAGGTCCGAGGTTCGGCGTAATCTCCGGCAGGACATGGTCTCCTGAAAGCAGAAGGCGCTCGTCGGGAAAATAGAAACAGACCTGTCCTCTCGTGTGCCCGGGAGCAGGAATCACCTGAAATGTTCTGTTTCCAAAGGTCTGTTGCGAATGAGGCCGCAGATGAAAATCAACCCGAAATGGCGACATTGCTTTTTTTATAAATCCTTTGCGCAGTTGATCCAGAAAATCGATTGTTTCCCCGGCCAGTCCATGCCTCAGATAAAATGGCCTGATGCGGCTCTCAAAGACGTCATCCCGGCTGTTCATGATCAAAAACCGCTCATCGATATCGGACATGCCGATTGAAGCGCCGGAATCCTTTTGGATCCTTCCCGCCATTCCGCAATGGTCGGCGTGGTAGTGCGTTATGAATATTTTTTCAATATCCGCGCTGCTTCTGCCGATAACCGCAAGCGCCTCCTGAAGATCATCAAACGTATTCTGCGTGTTCAAACCTGTGTCAAAAAGAGCTATCCTGCCGTTGTGAACAAGGGCATATACATGAACATGTTTGAGGCGGAAAGGCATGGGCAGAGTTATTGAATAAAAGTCGCCGGCTATCTCCTTGATCAATGAATCCATCACTTCACCATCCCGGTAAACGACTCCAGAAGCTTTCCGGCTTCTTTCAGTCCTTCCAGATAAGCGTCACTAAATACAGTGTCGCTGCATCTGCAGGAAAGGAAAAGAGGTGTATAAATGATGCCCTGAAAAGCCTGTCTCTGGTGTGAATGCCCGCCGAAAATCTTCACGATCAGCATTTCCGTCTTTTCATGCCAGAGCTTGAATTCATTGTCGTAGGGCGATAATAATTTAAGATTGTCTATATGAGAAATCTGCGTTCTTATGTTTTCCAAATCTTTCTCGACCATGATATCCTCGTAATCTCCAAACAAAAGGGCGCTCTTCTTTTGTACTTTTCTTTATCTGTATTGAAATCAACTGCCAGCTCTGTTAATGGTTATTGTAAAACATTTACACTCTGGGATGGAAGAGAAAAAAATTGACCGCTGCCAAAAGAAAAGAGATGTACACAAGCTGTGGCGACGTCGTGTTTCGACTCAAAGCAATGAGCAATCCAGCCAATGCAGCCGGCATGGCCCGCTATGGGATCAACACAGAAAATATCCTGGGTGTATCTATGCCCCTTTTGAGAAAACTGGCCAGGGATATCGGCAGGAATCATTCTATGGCTTTGGAACTCTGGGAGACCGGTATCCACGAAGCTCTTATCCTGGCAAGCCTGATTGCTGATCCCGGTCAGGTCGGCGAAAGCCAAATGGAAAAGTGGGTGAATGACTTCGACTCCTGGGACGTCTGTGATCAGTGCTGCAGCAACCTCTTCGATAAAACACCGCTTGCCTATGCAAAGGCCAAGGAATGGATAAGACGCGACAAAGAATTTGTCAAAAGGGCCGGGTTCGTTCTCATGGCTGTACTGGCCGTCCATGACAAAAAGTCTCCGGATGAACCTTTTGAGCACTTCCTGGATCTGATTGTAAGAGAAGCGAATGATGAGAGAAACTTTGTAAAAAAGGCTGTCAACTGGGCATTGCGGCAGATTGGAAAGCGCAATACGAATCTCAACAGACTTGCCATTACCGCCGCCCTGAAGATCAGAGACACTGATACGAAATGCACCCGCTGGATTGCCGGCGATGCCTTGCGGGAATTATCCTCTCTTGAAGTCCAAAAAAGGCTTTCCCTGAAAAAAGCTGTATGAGTTGCATCAATTAATGATGACATACCTGAAGAGATATATTCTCTATCGAACTGCACACCTTTAACAGGCTGATAAAATTTCTCAGTGTCGGATTTCCTTTAGGTCCCAGCATGCGGCGTAAACTCTTCTCATTAAGATGCAGTTTTCCGGCAATATCGTTCACCGACTCAGTAGCATTAAGGTAGTCTCGAAGAAGAGCCTTCCCCGTTTCCACATCTCCACTTAAAAAGGCGTTAGTCGCTTCTATGATTAATTCGCTTCTAAATACAGGATCGGACTTAACCCTGACCATTACTGTCTCTCTAAAACTCTTTGTTAACGGCATACTTCAACCTCCTTATTGATGTTGCTTCTTCCGTCTTTTGTAATCTGACGATCTGTCTTTTGCAATTTCTATATCCTTTACTTGACGTTTCTTTGTGCCACCGTCGACCAAGATAATCAGTTCCCCGCCATCCATGCCAAAATAAACCCGGTAACCCGGACCATAATCTATCTTTCTCTCGTAGACGCCTTTCCCAACACTCTCTATATTTGACATATTTCCGAGCTCTATTCTGATCAAAGAAGTCGTCACCTTGGCGGCCGCACGGCTATCCAACCTTTCAAACCAATCGCGGAAAGGGCTGGTACCATCTTCTTTCAGATACTCGTGTATAATCATCAGATTCCCTCCATGAGTTATAGTAACTTATGTGTTACCAATTATAAAGCTTTTTTAAAACCTCAAATCAAATACCATTCATTCAGCACATTGCTTAATTTCATTTGTCAAACGTCGACCATTATCACTTTTGGACTCTGTATTTCACTAAATTCACCCACAATGGTTCAGTCCTGTTTTCAGAACAGACCACTGAATACCGGATGAAACATGCTGACTGCCTAATAACCTATCTTGGTTCACTCCGAGTTGATCTGCTGCCGGCTCCTACAAGACAGCAATTGGCAATTCCTGCCAGCCTCCAACATTTTAACACTATCTCTTCGATAGCCATATCTCATTGTCTTAACAAGCTTAAACTTTATCCTTGCACGTGCTATATCACCTGTTGTATTTATAGAGAGCTTCAAGAATGGAAAAACAGCGATGGCATGTTTTAGCTAAACCATGTGGCTGAATGCGGGAAAAAGTGCAATGACGATTAAACAAGGGAATTTTTCAGATGCAGTAAAGGAAGTCCGTCAGCAACTGGGACTGAGCCAGGAAGGGCTTGCACGCGAATTGGGAGTCAGCTTTACCACAATTAACCGTTGGGAAAACGGCAAAACGATGCCCTTCAAACTGGCCCGAACACAGTTTGATGCGTTTTGCGCAAAGATGATCAAGCAAGGGAAACTGAGACTCCCCGGAGAAAAACAGTGAACAGTAGCCAAACGGACCTTACATTCTTTACCAACTCTATGATCCGAAGCATCCGGTACGCAACCACCTGGAAACCTTGGACAGCGTGGAAGTGGTCCGCACCATCCGGGAGGCCCTGAAATGAGCACGATAAAGGGATCCAGAATACTCATCATTGCCGGGCCAAACGGCGCAGGGAAGACCACGTTTGCTGAGGAGTTTTTGCCGAACGAAGCCGACTGCCCCATTTTTGTCAACGCGGATTTGATTGCCGCAGGTCTTGCCCCCTTCGACCCGGAGAGGGCCGCAATCAAGGCCGGGCGGCTGATGTTGGAGGAAATTTTTCATCATGTACATCGTGGGGATAGTTTTGCCTTTGAAACTACCCTGAGCGGCCGGGGCTATGCCCGGCACATTTCGGCGTGGCGCAGGGAAGGCTTCACGGTAAAACTTTTTTATCTTCGCCTTGC
Organism: uncultured Syntrophaceae bacterium; assembly: GCA_964558665.1. Classification (GTDB taxonomy): domain Bacteria; phylum Desulfobacterota; class Syntrophia; order Syntrophales; family PHBD01; genus CAZLFA01. The sequence goes on along the minus strand of CAZLFA010000001.1, from coordinate 88,636 downwards.
CTCCCCTGAATTGGCTGTTGCCCGTGTAGAGCAGAGAGTCAAGGCAGGCGGCCATAACGTCCCCGAGGAGACGATCCGGCGAAGATTTGCGGCCGGTCTGCGTAATTTTAAAATCATATACAAACCAATTGTCGATGAATGGGTGATTTACGACAACTCATCGCAAACGCCCATACTTGTCGAGGAAGGAGTGAACCTGTGAGTGCGCAGAAAATAATTGTGAATGAAAAAGAGCGCGATCCTGATTTCGTCAATGCCGAGACAGCTATGAAGCGCGCAGCGCTGAAAGCCAGGCAGCGGGCGGCTCAGGCAGGCGTCGGCGTCATCGTAATGCAGGACGGTGTGATCATTGAGGAACGTTCGGATAGCAAGGAATCACCGTTAGGGAAGTAAAGCAAAGAAATATCTGCCGTGGTGGGCCTGATCGAGATTGACATTTTGTTTGATGGTTGCTTGATGGGCTCAGGATTTCTATCTTGTCAGCGGAACAGTGTCAAGTGTGATCGTGGTTCGAATACGCCAAAGGCTTTCTTGAAAACCAGTCGGCATGGAAGACAATGGAATTCTATGCTCAGCAGACGCTCGAAGGCTTTGAGATTCCCAGCATCTTCGATGATCAGGATTTACTAAAAAAAGCCCGGTATCACTTCGATGCTGTCTGTTACGCACTCCGGAATAAAAAATACCGAAAGACTCTTGACACTACCCTTCTCCTTTTTTACGCTGTTATTATAATATGCCTTGACTTAAACACCTGCGAGTGCAATGGAACGACGCTCGAAAATAACCGCCGGTCAGGCGGATTTCAGAAAGATGCCGCAGCGATTTTCATGAAAAATCATGAAAGGATGAACTCTTGACAGACAATAAAAGATCCTCCAAACCCGGGCTGCTTCTGATCCACCCTGCAGCCGACAAGGATCGTCTGGGACTGAGAAGACGAACCAGATCGTCGGTCCCGCAGCTTAATCTGCCTTTGCTTGCCGCGCATGCAGACGACAGGTTCGATGTCCGGATCATCGATGAAAACGTGGAGGACATAGACTTCAACGCTGCGGCCGATCTGGTCGGCATAAGCATCATGACGCCGACCGCCATGCGCGGTTACGAAATCGCCGACACCTTCCGCCGGAAGGGAACCGCCGTAGCCATCGGCGGCATCCATGCCTTCTTCATGCCTGAAGAGGCGGCGCCGCACGCGGACGCCCTGGTAATAGGAGAAGCGGAATACTCATGGGACAACCTGCTGGGCCACTTTCTGTCCGGCAAAATGGAAAAGATATACAAATCTGAAAAACTGCACACCCTTGAAGGATTGCCCAGGCCGCGCCTGGATCTGCTGAAGCCGGGGGCTTACACCTTCTACAATGTCATGGAGACTGCACGCGGCTGTCCCCATCGCTGTCAATACTGTTCCGTAACCCATTTCTGGGGAAACAAATTTCGCTTCCGCCCTGTGGAAGAAGTGATCGAAGAAATGAAATCCATGCCCCCGGGTGACATTATCTTTATCGATGACAATATGTTCGGTCATCCGGAGCGCGCCAAGGAACTGTTTAAAGCCATGATCCCCCTGAAGCGCAACTGGTACGGCCAGGGAGATCTCCGCCTGTCAAGAGACAGGGAGCTGCTGGACCTGGCTGTGCGAGCCGGCTGTAAGTGGATTTTTGTCGGCATGGAAACAACCAATCGGGAAAATCTCAAGGCCATGGGCAAGCACAACCTTAATCGCGTAACCGAATATGAGGAGGCTATTGCCGCCATTCAAAAAACGGGAATACATATCTTCGGGTCCTTTATTTTTGGCATGGACAATGACGATACAAAGGCATTTCATAACATTTATGATTTTTGCGTAAGCAACCGTATCGCCGGTGCTAATTTCTATATCCTTACCCCTCTTCCGGGAACTCAGCTCTTCGACCGCATGGAAAGCGAAGGCCGGCTTCTCCACAAAAACTGGCGTTATTACGACACCAACCATGTAGTATTTCAACCGCTGAAAATGACCGTCAATCAATTGTTTCAGGGATATATGGATTTTTACAGAAAGTTCTATTCTCTTTCATCCATAGGCAGAAGAGTGCTGAGCGGGCAGAATGACATCCTTCAACTGCTGGCGCTCAACATCAGCCGCCGCGTCAATGTGCGGCATTTTATCGCGGGATGCAAAGTCTGAATGCCGTAAGCCGCCGGTTTATCAAGATTGCAAAAAACCTGCAAATCCGTTATGAATCAACACTTCAAACAACCGGCGTGAAATCACAAGGTGCACAAAAGGCTCTCAAATGGAAAATGACTTGTTAAAAGAGGAAAGACACTTCTGGGACGGATACGCCGGCAGATATGACCGGTTCATGAAGCGCCTCTCTGAAGAATACGCCACACTTATCGATCTGATCTGGAAGGATGTCGGGCAGGAGGACACCGTTCTTGAAATCGCAGCCGGAACCGGGATAATAACCCAGGAGATTTCCAAAAAAGTCAAGAAGGTATGCGCCACCGACCTTTCCGGACCCATGATCGATATAGCCACCGAAAAGGCGGCAAGGGCAGGGCTGCACAACATCGAGTTCAGTGTTCAAAACGGTTATTCGCTATCATTTTCAGATGCGGCTTTTGATGCCTGCATTGTAGCAAACGCTCTCCATGTAATGAAAAAACCGGAGCTCTGCCTGAAAGAGATCAGGCGCGTTCTGAAACCGCAGGGGCTGCTGATTGCCCCTACCTTCTGTCACGGGGAAACGTTTAAAGCACGACTTATTTCAATAATCATGGGGTTTTACGGATTTAAGACTTATAACCGATTCACCATCGTGGCATTTTCCGATCTCGTCGAAAGTTCCGGGTTCCACATCCTGAAAAAGCAAACCCTGGACTCCCTGATACCACTGGAATACCTGGTCGCAAAACCTTACGGGGAATCATAGGAAGACAGACACAGAGGACTTCTGTATCTTTCGCGGATTCCGGTGTTGCTTTATAAATCTCCTTTTGATATGCAAATAAAGGATGTACTGTAACCTGTCACATCCTCTCGCAGGAAAGCTTGCCACTTCAAACAAGATCTGGAAAAAAAATGATTAATCGCATTGAAATCGGATTCAAAACAGGGGTCAGAGATGCGCTTGGCGAAAATATCAGGCGCAGGATAATTGAGCATCTTAAAATCTCCGTCGACAAAGTCAGGACAATCGAGGTTTATACAATAGAAGGTGACCTGTCCCTTCAGGAATTGGAAGCGGTTGCCGCGGGCCCCCTTTCCGATCCCATAATTCAGGAATTCAAAATCAACAAAGGACTGGCTGAACACTTTACATGGCTGGTTGAAGTAGGATTCAGGCCCGGCGTAACCGACAACGTCGGCAAGACGGCGCGTGAGGCAATATTACTGCTTCTGGACATTCCCCCGGACAAGGCGATTTCCGTCTATACTTCAAGGCAGTACCTTCTTAGCGGCTCCATCGGGAAACCGGAAGCGGAAAAAATCGCCTCGAACCTGCTGGCCAATGAACTCATAGAACATTTCGAGATTATTGACGGCAGCACATGGAATCCCGAAAAAGGCATGACCCCTTATGTCCCCAGGGTCACTGGATCAAGCAACCCCGATACGGACGAGATAGACCTTCATGTTGCGGATGACAAGCTTCTTGCCATAAGCAACGAAAGGGTGCTGGCCCTCAATCTTGACGAGATGAAGACGCTGAGGAGCTACTTCCTCGATGAAAAAATAGTTTCTGCAAGAAAACTGGTTGGGCTGGGGGATAGGATTACCGACGCGGAACTGGAATGCCTGGCTCAGACATGGTCGGAACACTGCAAGCATAAAATATTCAACAGCCTGATAATCTATGAGGATGAATCCGGGAAGAGCAGCAGAATCGATTCTCTTTTTGACACTTATATCAAAGGCTCTACGAAGGAGATCAGGCAGCAAAAGGGCATCCGTGATTTTTGTCTTTCCGTATTTGTGGATAATGCCGGCGTAATAAGTTTCAATGAAGACTATAACCTCGTATTTAAAGTGGAAACCCACAATTCTCCTTCCGCCCTGGATCCCTATGGCGGCGCACTGACAGGCATTGTCGGCGTCAACCGTGATCCTTTCGGGACGGGACAAGGGGCCAAGCTGATTTTCAATACGGATGTCTTCTGCTTCGCGCCGCCCTCCTATGACAAGCCTCTGCCCAAGAGAATTCTGCATCCGCGGAGAATTTACGAGGGGGTTAGAGAGGGCGTCGAGCATGGCGGCAACAAGAGCGGTATCCCCACGATCAACGGCTGCATTGTATTCGACGAAAGATATCTGGGAAAGCCGCTTGTTTACTGCGGTACGGGAGGCATTATGCCCTCATCCATCGGCGGCGAGCCTTCCTATACAAAGAAAATCGTGCCGGGTGATCTGATCGTCATGACGGGAGGCCGCATCGGCAAGGACGGAATCCACGGCGCAACCTTCTCTTCCGAGGAACTGCACGAAGGCTCACCGGTCACAGCCGTCCAGATAGGCGACCCCATTACGCAGAAGAAAATGACCGACTTCCTGCTGATTGCCAGGGATCGCGGTCTGTACAGATGCATTACGGACAACGGCGCCGGCGGCCTTTCCTCCTCGGTAGGTGAAACGGCCCGCCTGTCGGGCGGCTGTGAGATCGACCTGAAAAAAGCGCCCCTGAAGTATTCCGGGCTGAAACCATGGGAAATTCTTATCTCTGAATCACAGGAAAGAATGACCCTGGCCGTTGATCCGCAACAAATCGATGCCTTCCTTGCTCTCGCTAAAAAGATGGATGTGGAGGCCACGGTGGTCGGTACATACACAGACTCCGGATGGTTTCATGTACGCTACGGTGAAAGAACGGTTGCATATCTCGGTATGGATTTTCTCCACGACGGTCTTCCCCAGATGACATTGAAGGCAAAATGGTCGCAACCCCTTCATCCGGAACCGGATTTCTCCGAACCGCCGGACTACGGCAAGGCGCTGAAAGAGATGCTGTCCCGCCTGAACATTTGCAGCAAGGAATCGGTTATCCGACGTTATGATCACGAAGTTCAGGGAGGCAGCGTTGTAAAACCCCTGGTCGGCATCAATAACGACGGCCCCGGCGACGCTGCCGTCATTCGCCCCCTGCTCGATTCCTTCGAGGGGGTGGTCGTGGCCAACGGCATCTGTCCCCGTTACAGCGATATCGACGCCTACCACATGGCTGCCTGCGCCATCGATGAGGCAGTGAGAAACGTAATCGCCGTCGGCGGTAACCTCGACCACCTTGCGGGCCTGGACAATTTCTGCTGGTGCGATCCCGTGCAGTCGGAAAAGACACCGGACGGAGAATATAAACTTGCCCAACTGGTACGCGCCAATATGGCCCTTTATGACTATGCCGTAGCATACGGCGTCCCCTGCATATCGGGCAAAGACAGCATGAAAAACGATTACCAGATCGGCGAAATCAGGATATCGATACCGCCCACTCTTCTGTTTTCAACAATAGGCAGGATTAAGGATGTCCGCAAGGCGGTAACCATGGATGTAAAGGCTGCCGGGCACCTCATCTATGTGCTGGGAGAGACCTACGCGGAACTGGGCGGCTCAGAGTGGTTTGCCTGCCGGGGATATACAGGAAACAACGTGCCGAAAGTAAATGCCGCCAAGGCAAAAATCCTTTACCAGGCGCTAAGCCTGGCAATCGAAAAAGGACTTGTCGCCTCCTGCCACGACTGCGCGGACGGCGGTCTGGGCGTTGCCCTTGCTGAATCTGCATTTGCAGGCGGTTTGGGAATGGATATCGATCTTTCTCTGGTGCCTTCCACCGGAATAACCAGAAACGATTACCTGCTCTTTTCCGAAACCCAGAGCCGTTTCATCGTCACGGTTGATCCGGTCCATCAGAAAGCCTTCGAAAGGGAAATGGCCGGCTCGGTCGCCAGATTCATAGGCTCTGTCCTAGTCGAACAGACTCTGAGAATAAAGGGCATCAAAGGCGAACGGATTATAGAAACCGACATCAGCGGCCTCAAAGCAGCATGGCTCGCTCCTCTGGACTTTTAAGGAATAAAGGATGCCAGGAAAAGTAAAATCAATAGTTATCACGGGAAATGGAACCAACTGCGAAACAGAGATGGCTCATGCCTGCAGGCTTGCCGGTTCCGATGTGGTTGACATCATTCATATAAGTTCTCTCCTGTCCGGAGAAACAACGCTGGACGATTATCATTTTCTGAATCTTCCCGGCGGATTTCTGGACGGCGATGACCTGGGATCGGCCAAGGCGGGGGCGAACAGGATACTGCATGCGAAGATAGCAGGAAGCAGCGAGAAGCTTTATGATCAGGTCGCCCGCTTCATCAGGGCCGGCAAACTGATTCTCGGCGTCTGCAACGGGTTTCAACTAATGGTTAAGACGGGCCTATTGCCCGGATTCGATAATGATTATGTCTCACAGACAACAACGCTCACCTTTAACGATTCCGGAAGGTTCGAGGATCGCTGGGTATATCTTGCCACCAATCCGGACAGCCCCTGCGTCTACACAAAAGGCCTGGCAGGGATTTATCTTCCCGTTCGCCACGGCGAAGGCAAATTCGTCGCCAAAGACGAAAGCTGTCTGGCGAGGTTGCACCGGGAAAAATTGGTGGCCGTTCAGTATAGCGACAGCAACTGCCGAACGGCAACCATGTCATATCCGGCTAACCCCAACGGGTCAATCGACGCCATTGCCGGAATATGCAACAGTTCGGGAAGGATTTTCGGCCTCATGCCGCATCCTGAAGCGTTCCTGCACTATACCAATCACCCGAGATGGACAAGGGAAAAACTGCCGGAAGAGGGCATGGGGCTCGCACTTTTCAAAAACGCCATAAATTTTATACGCAGCGGGTCATTTTAGGAACCGGAACAGCAAGCATAAACAGGTTAATATCTTCGCTCGGGAGCGGTTCCTTTTAGTCAATTATTCTGTTGAAAAAAAATGCCTTTCATGGGATAAACTGGCGGCATTATAGGAAAGGGCTGTATGCGATGAACCTAGGGAGCATGATAGAAGAGAGCTGCTCGCGGTTTCCGGAACGCATTGCTCTCATTCACGAAGGAAAAAGAATCACCTATGCAGAATTAAATCGGGCCGTCAACGCCTTGGGAAATCACCTTAAAAAGTTGGGGATAGGCAAGGGTGATCATATATCCATCATGCTTCCCAACAGTCCCGATTTTGTCATATCATATTTTGCCGCCCAGAAAATCGGCGCCGTTGTTGTAACTATCAACGTGATGTCCACGCCTTATGAACTCCACCACTTTCTCCATAACAGCGACTCAAAGGTTTTCATCACGGTAACATCATCAGCCAGACGGTATGATGAGATCAAAGACAGGCTGCCTCTTTGCAAGCACCTGATCCTGACGGATGAAAAAGAGGATTCGCAATTCCGGACCATCGTCAACCAGGGGCCTTTTGAGCTGGAAACGGCAGGCATCGACGGTGACGACGATGCCGTCATGATCTATACATCGGGACTTACGGGCAAACCTCTGGGCGCCGTTCTGACACACAACAATCTCATGACCCAGGCCGCACTCCTTAAAGTCCTGGGTGACGGTGATGAAAACGACCGGGCGCTGGCCGTCATCCCCTTCTTTCACTCCTTCGGCGCAGCGGCAAACATGATTGCCATTCTCAAATCGGGCGCCAGCACGGTGCTCATGGAAAGATTCACCCTGGACACCATCTTCTCCGCCATTCAGAACGAGAAAGTAACATACATCTGCGCCGTTCCCAGGCTTTTTCTGGGAATGCTCTTTCATGACAAGGCTGATCAGTATGATATCAGTTCTCTGCGCTTCTGCATCACCGGCGGCTCGGCCATGAATGTTGAGATATTCAACGTCTTCGCGCCCAAATTCAATGTCAAACTGCTGGAAGGCTACGGCCTTACCGAGGCGTCTCCCATAACTGCCTTAAGCCGTCTCGACATGCCTTTTAAGCCCGGCTCCATAGGAATACCGATCCCCGGTGTGGAGGCGCGCATTATTGACGACCAAGGTGTTGATCTGCCCGCCGGAGAAACCGGTGAACTAATCATACGCGGCCCCAATGTCATGAAAGGCTACTACAAGGACCCGGATGCCACAACCCAGGTCATCAGGGAGGGCTGGCTCCATACGAGTGATCTTGGTTACATTGACCGGGATGGATACATCTTCCTGACAGGAAGAAAAAAGCGCATGGTTATTACCAGCGGATTTAACGTCTATCCGAAAGAGGTGGAGATTGTCCTGAGCATGCATCCTGCCGTGAAGGAGTCTCGTATAATATCCCAGCCCGACCTTATGAGAGGCGAGATCGTCAAAGCCTTTATTATCAAAAACCCTGACATCGCAGCGGATGAAAGGGACATATTGAAGCACTGCCGCACCTATCTGTCGTCATACAAGATTCCCAGAGAGGTGGAGTTCGTTGACGCCATTCCAGATGAATAAAAAACGACACTTAACTTCCCGGATGAGATGTTGGCGAGGCCTCCATCAACAGGACCAGGAATTTAAAAAAAACATAAACTTTTTTGAAAGGAGATAGCAGGATGAGAGATGCAGTAATTGTAAGTGGTGCAAGAACCGCTGTCGGAGAATTCGGCGGTTCATTAAAGGGAATCTCCGTTGTGGAGATGGGTAGAGTTGTAATCAAAGAGGCGATCAAAAGAGCCGGCCTGCGTCCGGCAATCACGGATGCCATAAAATCATGCCGGCCTGCCCAGTTGGGCAATTTCGATATGACGGAAATTCAGAAGAAGCATTATGACTACGACAGCGCGCTGAAGGCCGTTTACATTGATGAGGTCATTATGGGAAACGTCCTGACTTCCGGAGTCGGCCAGAATCCTCCCCGGCAGGCGGCGATTTTCGCCGGTCTGCCTGAAGAAAGCAATGTCATTACCGTTCAGAAGGTCTGCGCATCGGGAATGAAGGCCATTGCCCTGGCGGCACAGGCCATCAAGGCGGGCGATGCCGAGATCATAGTCGCCGGCGGCATGGAAAACATGAGCAACGTTCCCTACGCGATGCCCAATGCCCGCTGGGGTTACAGAATGAACATGCCCTACGGTCAGGCCACGGACCTCATGGTTCATGACGGCCTCTGGGAAATCTTCAACAGTTACCACATGGGCTTCACGGCGGAAAACATTGCCGAGAAATACGGCATTTCCAGGGAAGAGCAGGATAAACTGGCATATGAGAGCCATCGTCGCGCCAGAGCGGCCATTGCCAGCGGCGCCGTAGCGGACGAAATCGTTCCCATTCTCATCCCCCAGAGGAAGGGCGATCCCAAGGTGTTCAACGTCGACGAACGCCCCATGGATACAACACTGGAAAAGATGGCCAAACTGCCACCGGTCTTCAAAAAAACCGGAACAGTTACAGCGGGCAACGCCTCGGGCATCAACGACGGTGCAACTGCTGTTGTAGTCATGAGCAGCGACAAGGCCAAAGAACTTGGTCTGAAGCCTCTGGCCAAGATCACCGGTTATGATTCCGGCGGCGTCGATCCGGCATACATGGGACTGGGACCGATCCCGGCAACAAAGAAACTTTTCAACAAGCTTGGCCTGTCGATGAAGGATATCGATCTGATCGAACTGAACGAAGCTTTTGCTGTCCAGGCACTTGCTTGTATTAAAGAACTTGGTGTCGATCTGAATCGCAGCAACCTCAACGGAAGCGGTATCTCCATCGGTCACCCCATCGGCAACACCGGCGCAAGGATCACCTACACACTTGCCATGCAGATGAACAAAACAGGCGCCAAGCGCGGGCTCGCCTCTCTCTGCATCGGCGGCGGTCAGGGCATGAGCATCATCCTCGAGAAACCGTAAGCGGTTTCCATCCGGCCTCAGTAAGCGTTATTACCCCTCTCCTGCTATAAAGCAGGAGAGGGGCCTGTTTGCATCATACTAACTCAAGTTCAGTATTTCCAAAACGAAAGGAGACAAGGAGCAAATGGACTACAAGAACATTCTCTTTACGGTCGAGGATGGCGTCGCGCTATTGACTTTCAACCGGCCAAAAGCTCTCAACGCGATGAACTCCGAAACCATGACAGAACTCATGCAGGCGGCTACGGTTTGCAAGAACGATGACAGTATCAAGGTTCTGGTGTTGACGGGCGCTGGTGATAAGTCTTTCGTTGCAGGCGCTGACATTTCAGAGATGCAGAATCTGAGGCCAAAGGAAGCCCTGGCTTTTATGGAGCTGGGGCATGAAACGCTGCGCCTTATAGAAACAATGCCGAAACCGTCAATCGCCGCTGTCAACGGCTTCGCGCTTGGCGGCGGCACGGAAATCTCCATGTCGTGCGATATGAGATTCGCCTCTGAAACCGCCCGTTTCGGACAGCCCGAGATCCTGATCGGATTGATCCCCGGCTGGGGCGGCACGCAGCGCCTGGCCCGCCTTGTGGGATTTGGAAGGGCCAAGGAACTCATAATGGGCGGCGATCAAATCAATGCACAGAGGGCTTATGAAATAGGACTGGTGAATCGTCTTTATCCGGCCGATCAGCTTATGGCGGAAACGAAAAAGTTTGCCGCCAAGATGGCCAGGCTTCCGGGGTTTGCACTGAAGATGGCCAAACATGCCATAAATTATGGCTATGACCTGTCGCTGGACAACGCTAATCGTCTGGAAACCGAGTGCTGCGCCCAGTGCTTCAGCACCGACGACCAGAAGGAAGGCATGACCGCCTTCCTGGAAAAGAGGAAGGCCAATTTCAAGGGTTGTTAAGGGGAATTTCTTGAGCTGATTGAGACAACCCTCTCTGGATGGCATCGCAGCAGTTAGTTAACCAAAAACCAAAATTAGGAGGGATTCGAAATGGCACATAATAATTGGTTGTATCAAACTCGCGACATCACGTTCCAGATCAAAGAATGGCTCAACATGGGTAAGCTCTTGACCCTTGACGCTTACAAAGATTTTTACGGTATTGACGACATCGATAATTTTCTCGATGTCAACAATAAAGTCTGCCGCGACGTGATGTGTCCGGCCAACAAAGATGCCGATGAGCCCGGCGCGAAGTTTGTGGGCGGCAATGAACATGCGGTTGTCACACCGGACTCTTTCAAGAAAGTTTATAAAGCCGTCCAGGATGCGTCGGTAGCACAGCAGTTTGGTTTCCGCGGCGAAGGCAAAATACCGCTGACCTGGTACGCTCCGATCCTGGAAATGCAGACCGCCGCATCGCCGTCGATCGTCATGTACTGGTGTCTGACCCAGGGCGCAATCACCGTGCTCCAGGAATATGGCACCAAAAAGCAGCAGGACCTGTTTCTGCCCAAGATGATATCGGGTGAATGGTGCGGTACCATGGGCCTGACCGAACCCGGCGCAGGCTCCGAGGTCGGCGCGGTTCAAAGCAAGGCATTCCCCACCGACACTCCCGGCAAGTATAAGCTCACAGGCACGAAATGCTTCATCACCTCCGGAGACCATGACCTGGCGGAAAACATTATCCACCTGATGCTGGCCAAGACCCCGGGCGCCAAAGAAGGCACCGCCGGCATTTCCCTCTTCCTGGTGCCCAAGTTCTGGGTCAACGATGACGGCTCCGTGGGTGCCTGGAATGATGTAACTACCATGAATATTGAGCACAAAATGGGCATTCACGGTTCTTCCACATGTACCCTGGCCATGGGTGAGAACAATAACTGCTACGGCTGGATGGTAGGCGAAAAAGAGGTTGTTGACGGCAAAGGTGTCGGTATGAAGCAGATGTTCGCATATATGAACGAAGAACGCCTGAACACCGGACTGTTCTCCCTGGGATGCATTGGCTCAGCCTATTATGCGGCTCTCGATTATACGAAGGTGCGGGTGCAGAGCAAGCACTCCACCAATCCCAAGGGGCCCAGCGTCAGGATCATCGAGCACGAAGACGTCCGCCGCATGCTGCTGTTCCAGAAATCCATTATGGAGGCCTGCCGGGCGTTGATTTACCAGTCCTATCTCTACCGCGACCTGTCTATGGATGCTGCCACACCGGAAGAAAGGGCTTATTATGACGACATGTTTTCGATCAACAACCCCCTGTGCAAAGCCTATGCGTCCGACATGGCCAGGCGCACAACCGAGGAGGCGATCCAATGCCACGGCGGCTACGGCTTCATGGAAGAGTATGCCGGGGCGGAGCTGTACCGGGACGTTGTGATCTACGGTATCTGGGAAGGCACGAACTTCATCCAGGCCCAGGACTATACCGGCCGCAAGTTCACCATGAAGGACAGCGCGCCGTTCCGGAAGTGGGTGGCAGAAATCGACGACTTCGTTGCCAAGAAAAAGACCGCCGAATTCGCGGCGGAATTCGCAATGATGGCGGATGTCATGGTTGCTTTCAAAGATATCGTGGACATGAATGCAGCCTGGACAACCGGCGACAGGCAGATGAAACAGCTCTTCGCTACCCGTACCATGCATGCAGGCGCGAGAGTTTACTGCGGCATGCTGTTGCTCGACCAGGCTCTCCTGGCGGCCGCGAAGCTCAAAGAACTGGGTGATGACCACTTCGATGCCAATTTCTACAAGGGCAAAATCGCCAGCGCCAGGTTCTATGTCATGAATCATGTTACCGATATCTTCGGATATGAGAAGTCGATGAAGTGCGGCGACCGCAGCTCTATCGACATCCCTGAAGCAAGTTTCATGTAGTTCAAGTGAACCCTGCTTAAAGGCAGGAAAACCCAAAGTGTGAACAGTTGGAGCGGAATAAAATTCCGCTCCAACTGATAACGCAAAAGAAAGAGTCCTTCTTTTTTTTATCAACTGTATTTTTCACGATTTCAGCACAGGCAACAACCATGCAGGCATTCAGGATAGGAACTGTTATAATAGCGGCGAACACCTCTGATGAGGCAGCCGATTTTTATCGCTATGAAATAGATGCCTGCCTCCCCTCATCCATAGCTGATGTCGATATGCAAACACTCATTCATCGCCCGGAGGGACAACCCAAAAACATAAAAGACATTATTAACGACGTCATGGATGAGAGAAACTCCTGGCTCAGGATGGGCATTCCCTGCGAGCTGCATTGTCCTTTTATTATCGCCAAAGAAATCTGACCGCGTATTACCCCTATGCTTAAACCTTCACGAACCATTCAGAAGATGAAATCCGGCGTGCCGGTTACCATTGCCGCTATCGGCGATTCACTGACCGCCGGATGGATGGTGCGCAAGGGCTATATTGAACATTTCAAAGAAATGATTATTGCCCGATATCCCCTGTGCATCCTGAAGATCATCAACCGCGGATCGCCCGGAGATACGGCGGACAACGGCCTTTACCGATTTAAATGGGACATCACCAGACATAATCCCGACTGCGTTTTTATTCAGTACGCCATCAACGACGCCAGTCTCGGATTTACGGTTGATCAGTTCCGTGGATATGTCGAAGGCATGATAAAAGAAATAAGGGACACCGGAGATGCGGATATTGTGCTTGTCACATCGAGTTATATCGGTGACAACCAGGACAATGGCTATATTGCGGGGTTTTACCGGCAATTGGAAATCCTGGGAAACGAATATAAATTGCCGGTGGCGCTCACCCACAAATACTGGAAACAAAAGATCGATGAAGAAGAGGTCGATTTTCTCTCCCTGGTGCAATACGACATGGTTCACCCCACCGAACTCGGCTACCGGCTTATGGCCGAGGCCATCATGCAGCTTTTTGTATAAATGAAAAAAAGCACAGCCAACAGGCTTTCCGGAGAAAGAAGCCCTTATCTTTTGCAGCATGCAGCTAACCCTGTGGACTGGTATCCATGGAGTGATGAGGCCTTTGCCGCTGCATCAAGAGAGGACAAACCAATACTTCTTTCCATCGGCTATTCAACCTGTCACTGGTGCCATGTCATGGCGCACGAATCTTTTGAAGACCCGGCTATTGCGGACCTGATGAACGGGAAATTCATCAACATCAAGGTAGACAGAGAGGAAAGACCGGATATAGACCTTGTATACATGGAAGTATGCCAGAGAATCACCGGCAGCGGCGGCTGGCCGCTCACGGTCTTTATGACCCCCGATAAAAAACCCTTTTTTGCCGGCACCTACTTTCCGCCGGAAAACAGGCACGGCAGAATCGGCATGAGGGATTTGCTTACCAGGATCTCCGATCTATGGAAAACCAGGAGGGAGGATCTGCTGGCATCGGCCGATCAACTGGTAGCCCTGCTGAAAAAAGACTCATCCCCTTCTTCGGAAACCCTGAGCAGAGAATCTCTTCTGCAAGCAGCGCTGGCCGAGTTCAAGGACGCATACGATCAGTCGCATGGCGGATTTGGCCATGCCCCAAAATTCCCCACACCGCAAAATATCCTTTTCCTCCTGCGTTGCTGGAAACGCTTTCATGATGACGAAGCGCTGCAAATGGCAGAGAAAACCTTGCAGTGCATGAGACAGGGGGGCATTTTCGATCACCTCGGTTATGGAATCCACCGTTATTCCACGGATGAAAAATGGCTGCTGCCTCACTTCGAAAAGATGCTTTATGACCAGGCAATGGTTTCCATAGCCTGTATTGAAACTTTCCAGGCAACCGGCAAAGACGAATACGCAAGGATGGCCGGGGAAATATTCAGTTATGTCCTTTCCGATCTGAAGTCACCAGAGGGGGGTTTTTATTCAGCGGAGGATGCCGACTCGGAAGGCGAAGAGGGGAGATTCTATTTATGGACCAGGGACGAGGTGGAACAGATACTGACCCCCGGGGAAGCGGCTGCATGGAACACCTTATTTTCCGTTGACAAGAACGGCAACTTTCTTGATGAGGCAACACGGAAAAGAAACGGCAGAAATATATTTCACCGGGAGAGATCGCTGAAGGAATATGCCGCTCAACTGGATATCCCATATAATGAGCTCCTGCTTTTAATCGAGACATCGCGCCGTAAGCTGCTCGCCGCAAGGCGGACCAGGGTGAAACCCCTCCTGGATGATAAAATCCTAACCGACTGGAACGGCCTGATGATCGCCGCACTGGCATTGGGCGCAAGAACACTCAGAGAAGCTCAATATGAACTTGCCGCCCGCAGCGCTGCCGACTTTATCCTGGGTTCCATGCTTGACGATTCGAAGCGGCTGCTGCACACCTGTAGTCACGGTACGGCATCAGTCCCGGCATTTCTGGACGACTATGCGTTTATCATCTGGGGACTGATCGAGCTGTATCAAAGCTGCTTTGACGAAAAGTATCTGGAGATGGCCATTGAATTAAACAGTACCCTGCTGAAACATTTTTGGGACACCGATCAGGGAGGTTTCTTCTTCACCGCCGACTACCACGAAAAGCTGCCTTTCAGAAAGAAGCCTTTGTACGACGGCGCCATCCCTTCGGGAAATTCGGTCGCTGCTTTAAACCTTCTGCGCCTGGCGCGGATTACGGGAGATTCGGCATTGGAGAGCAAAGTAGAGATTATCGGAAAGGCCTCTGCCGTATTAATCGACAGAATTCCTTCATCTTATGCTTTTTACATGACTGTAATCGATTATCTCCTCGGACCTTCCCTGGAAATCGTAATCACCGGGGAACGTCATGCCCAAAGCACCAGAGAGTTGCTGCCGGCTCTGTCCGGGCGCTTCCATCCCTGCATGTCTCTCCTGCTGATCCCGGAAGGAGAAAAGGATTCGAGAATCAAGGCGCTTGCGCCTTTCACGAGCGAATTCAAAGCCCAAAAGGACAAAACAACAGTCTATATCTGCTCGGGAAATGTTTGTCGGAAACCCACGACCGGCATCGCCGAGACGTTGCAACTGCTGGAAAGCATAGAGGCAATGTAAAGTAAATGAGCTTTTCATACATCCCTCCTATCTCATAAAACCACCGACCAGATAAGAAACCACCAGTCCCAATCCCATTACCGTATGGGCTTTAATCATCGACAGATTTGCCGGAGCAATGAGAAGCGGATTGTCATGAAAGCGTTTCGCTACCAGCATGGAATGAAGCGACCATGGCAAACTGATCAATCCTAAAAGGACAAGGGGGTTGCTTACACCGGCTATCACCATCAGAAAAAGTACCAGATATGCGGCAACCAGACCGAGGCTGTAAAGCATCAAGCCTGTCTGTTTTCCGAATCTGGCAACCAGATTCCACTTTCCGGCATGCCGATCTTCATCATAATCGGGTATTTCATTAACGAGGATCATCGACCACATCATCAATCCTAAAATCAGGGACGCCAGAAGCGGTTCCAGGGAAAATCTGCCTGCCTGGACATAATAGGCGCCAAGGACTATAACAGGGCCGAAATTCACCAGCAAACCGACCTCGCCGAACCCCCGGTAGCCGAACTTAACGGGGGGCACCGTATAAAATATAGATGACAGCAGTCCGATCAAGCAAAGCATCAAAACAGGCCAGCCGCACATCCATCCAAGATAGATCCCTGCCGAAGCCGTTCCGGTAAAGCACCAGACTGAAGCGGTCAGCATTTCTTCAGGTGTCAGCATACCCCCTGTCAATATGCCGCTTCCCCCCGAATACGGATTTTTGTCCAGGGTCATTCTACGATCAACGGCGTTTTTGAAATCGACAACATCATCCAGCATATTCAATCCCATGCTGTTCAGTGTTACCCCAACCATAACCAGCAAAAAATGCCATGCATGAAAAGGGTATCCCTGCGCCCAGGCAATGGCATTGCCGAGCAGGGCAGGAAGCACGGCCGGAAGCACAAAATGAAGCCGAAAGGCACGTATCCAAATCTTCAGCCTGGAATAGTTCATGTCATGCTCTCTTCTGTCCGCATCATATTTGCGTTGTGATTCTAAAGATATAAAGAGTATGGTCCCGGATGTCAATCATGCTTTATTCATCATAAAGAAATTTCTAAAATCTCCTTATGAAACCGATTGACACAAGTGTTGCACAATATTAATCTTTGTCCATGAGAAATGCGTCTTATAGGGAAAAAGTCAAACTGTGGCGGCAACCGGCTCTGGCAAACATTGATCTGATGCGCGCCACTTATGTCACCCAGTCGTTTCCCCGGCATACGCATGAGGGATTCGGCGTCGGTGTTATTGAGCAAGGCGCCCTGGAATTTTTCTACCGGGGAGAAAATGTTGTGGCCCTGCCGGGCACGATCAATCTTGTGAATCCGGGCGAAGTCCATACAGGCCATGCCGCCGTGGAAGACGGCTGGACCTATCGCATGTTCTATTTCAGCGCTGATGTGATGCAGAATATATCTGATCAGGTATCAGACAGGCAGGGTGATATGCCCTTTTTCAAGACCGGCGTCATTCATGATGATCGGCTTGCGCTCATGATAAAGTCGCTTCATGCCGATCTTGAGGAGGGATCAGCCCCAGCGCTGGAGTATCAATCGCGTCTCCTGTCGGTATTTGCCGCTCTTGTTACCCGTCATGCAATCAATCCCCCTGTCGGGCACAAAACAGGCAATGAACTTGAATCAGTCAGGAGGGCAAAGGAATATATGGAAGGGCACTACCGCGATAATATCTCCCTGGAATATCTGGCCTCTATTGTCAATATGAGTCCTTTTCATTTCATCAGGGTTTTCCAAAGGCAGACCGGCTTGTCTCCCCATGCCTATCTCAACCAGGTGCGGCTGAGAAAGGCCAGACAGCTTCTCAGACAGGGACGCACGATAGCATACACAGCCTACGAAACGGGATTTGCAGACCAGAGTCATTTTTCCAGACACTTCAAGAGGACCATGGGATTCACACCCGGCCAGTACAGCAATTTCGTACAAGACTCCTAGCTTCTCATTATTTATAACTTCAGTCCAGCAGACCGTTAAAACATAATATGGAGGGACTACCTTATGCAAGAGTATGTGCACGGATACTCTGAGGAAGAATCATGCCGGTTGACGGATCAGGCAAATACCCTGGCCGATCTCCTGCATCATGATTCCTGTTACCCGCCGGGAAGTACTATACTGGAGGCAGGGTGCGGTATCGGAGCTCAAACTATCATTCTTGCCAAAATGAACCCAAAAGCAAGATTTGTATCAATCGACATCTCCGAGGATTCATTAAGCAGAGCGAAAATCGCCGTCGAGGATTATCAATTAACAAATGTATCACTTCAAAAGGCCGATATCTTCAATATGCCGTTTGCTGCGGAAAGCTTTGATCACATCATTTTATGTTTTGTTCTGGAGCACCTGCCGAAACCACTTGATGCCTTGAGAAACCTCATCCATGTATTGAAACCCGGGGGAACACTCACAGCAATAGAAGGCGATCACGGCTCTTTTTACTGTCATCCGGAAAGCCGGGACGCTCTACAAACTGTTGAATGCCTGATACGAGTCCAGAAAATGCTTGGGGGAAACGCGCTCATCGGGCGACAGCTATATCCTCTTCTGAGGGCAGCCGGCATGAAGAACATTGCCATATCTCCGCGCATGGTTTACGTCGATGCAAGCAGGCCGGAGCTAGTGGATGGGTTTTCAAAAAAGACTTTTATTGCCATGGTCGAAGCCGTCAAGCAGCAGGCCATATCATTGAATCTGATTACTGAAGAAAAGTGGAACAATGGCATAGCGGATCTTATGAGGGCGACAGATGAAGACGGCACTTTCTGTTACACTTTTTTCAAGGGTACATCGTACAAACTTTGATCGTATTACCTGTCTCTCTACTCCATGTTTTCAAAGTGGGCATCAGCTACACCCTGAAGGAGTTGGCAAGAACGGATACGAACGGCAAACACCTCCGTTTCCTGCTGTTTTGCCAAATCCTTGAGATGGGGATGAATCTTTATCAGTTCTTTCATCACCTGTTCGCGCCGGGCAGGATCAATGATTTGTTGAAACGTCCCCGCAACAGTCAGGGCATGAACGTTAGATAAATCTTCGCCATCTGCATCCGTACGTGTATCAATAAGCAGACTTACTGCCTTGTTTTTTTGCAGATTGTTGAATTTTTTCGTGTCCCTGCTCGTCATCATATACAATTCCCGGCATTCTTCATCGGGCGCATAGGACATAAGCGAACAATGCGGAACTTCTCCGGCAACGGTTGCCAGCACACACACATTATTGTTTGATATTATTGATTTCATTCTATCCAACACGGCTGCATTTCCTCCTTTATACACACCAATCTCATCATGATCTGCTGAGAAAAAGATAACGGCTTGACACCAAAGCGTTCAATTAATATACTTGACTCAATGGAAAGACCTGTTTTTCTCGCCCCTCCATCAGAGCTGTCTGTTTATAGAATGTTTTCTGATTTCTTTCCAGAAGTTATTTATACTTCCAAAAATGTTCGCATAACGCATAACCCTAAACATCTCATTTGCAGATTTATCGGGAGGTTTTATCATGTCGCACTTTAAAGAGTTTGTAGATGTTCTCGAAGTGGCGGTGAGAATAGAACGAAAGGGGCTGGAGTTGTATAAAAGACTATATGATACACTCCAATCACCCGAAGCAAAGGGCGCGTTTGCCGTTCTCGCAGCCGAAGAGGAAAGACATGCCGGCACTTTCAGGACTATGCTGGGAAAAATAGCCGATTACACGCCGCGCTATGATTATCCGGGTGAATACGGGATGTTTCTCAACGAATATGCGGCAAGCATACTGGAAAAAGCGGAAAAATCCTACGCACAGCTTGACCCTGCAGACTTCAATGCAGCCCTTGACATGGGGATCATGCTGGAAAAGGAAACGATTCTTTTTTATCTGGAGATCAAAGAGGAGGGGTTTGGAAAAGAGAATGCAGAGGTCCTGCAGCAGATCATCAATGAAGAAAGATCGCACTGGAAAAAGCTTCTCGCTCTGAAAAAAGCTGTAAAGCTTTAGAATTGATACATCATCGTTAACAGAAAAAATATCGAAATGGAGATTCATATGGACAATCGCATCAATGCCCTAGAGGTGGCCCTTAAGAATGAAACGGCAGAGCGCGATTTTTATCTCGAACATGCAGCAAAAACACAAAATCTCTTCGGCAAGAGGCTATTCGAAAAAATCGCAGCGGAAGAGAGCGAGCATTACGAAAAGCTCAGGCAGTTAAATGAAAAATGGAAGAAACAGGAGAAATGGCCGGAAACCGTTCCGCTGGATGTCCGGGGAACAGAGGTAAAGGCCCTTATCCAGAAGATAAGGCAACAAACGGAGGAAATGCCTTCCGGCAATGAGAACGATCTGAAGGCCGTTCGCATTGCCCTGGACTTCGAGCGCAAAGGCAGGGACTTCTATGCCGCCCTCGGCGCCAAATCGCAGGATCCCGGAGAAAAGGCCTTTTTCGAACTTCTTTCACGGATTGAGAACGACCATTTTTGCTCCCTAAAAGAAACAGAGGAGTTCCTTGTAGATCCTGCGGCCTGGTACAGAAAGAGGGACAAATCCGGCTGGCTGGACGGCGGCGCCTGAGTTTAGGACATTTCTTTCTCTATGCAAAACAACAGGGGCCGATGAGTGACCGGCTCCTGCCGTCCTGCCCCTGAAAAAAACATTACGCTTTCGTTATAGAGAAAAGTTCTTTATCGCCCATCTTGCCGCCTGATGGCGGCTGGAGACCTTGATTATCTGGAATATTCCATACAGATGAGTGCGCACGGTATTGGTGCTGATGCAAAGTTTATCCGATATATCTTTATTCGATGCCCCGTTTGCCAGCAGCTTTAATATCTCAATCTGCCTGGGGGTGAGGCTTGTTGTGCTCAAATATTCATTTTCAGCATTATTCCTGAGAATCATCCTTGCCATAGAATCCCTTGAATACCACAAACCGCCGGTGCAGATATGCTTGACACCCGAAAGCAGCGTGCTCAATGAATCCTCTTTATGGAATATTCCGCGCAACCCCTGTTTCAGCCACTGCTGCTCAATATCCATCATAGTCGTTACATTCAGCAGTGCAATAAATGCAGCCGGTCCATTATTTGATTCATTGGTACATATTTTTTTCAGCAAACTGCATATATCTTCTCCATCATAATCCCACAAAACCAGCAGCCTGTTTCCACCGGCACAGCCGGCGTCCTGTATATGTCTTTCAGGATCATCTATCACCATGCAATCTGCACCTGTCATCCTCCCGAGAAAGTAGGATATCAATTCATTCTGCATCCGATGCGATCCGATGATGTGAATTCGGATGTCAGCAAACTGAGTATCATAATTCATAATACCTACTCCTTATTATTCATATGGCCGACAGGACTGTTTTTCTTCTTCAAATCTTGCCCTTTCACTTCTTTGCTCTGTTCCTTGATCTCCTGCTGCTTCTTTTTCAGAAGATCCTCTTTTCTCACAGGACCATTCTTGTTTTTTTCCATGAATTTATCCACGAAACCGGAAGTGATATCCACTGCATCACGCTGGTTTTTCATGACATGCGGCGTGAGAAGGATAATGATTTCATTTCTCTTCCCCCCCTCATCCGTATTTCCGAAAAGGTATCCAAGCAATGGTATTCTGCTGAGAAATGGAATGCCAACCCTGGACTTGCTGTTATCCTCCCTTATGAGTCCGCCTATGATGATCGTCTGCCCGTCCTGCACTGTAAGGGTTGTCGTTGCCTCCGTTTTATCCAGCACAATCTGTTTTTCATCGGCATACAGCAGCACCGTAGAGTATGTTGACACTTCCTGCGATATATCAAGAGATACCAGGCCGCTGTCGTTGATCTGCGGCTTCACCTTCAGTATGATGCCGATGTCCTTGTACTGTATTGTCCTCTGAGGCGCGATGGTGCTGCTTCCGTATGTCTCGGAAGTCGGTATCGGAACGGACTGACCAACCTGTATCCTTGCCTCCCGGTTGTCGGAGACCAGTATGTGCGGCGATGCAAGCAGTTTTGCCTTGGATTGCGATGCGAGCGCCGAGATCACCGCCTTGATGCTGCCTGCCGTGTCTGTGCCGACATAAGAGAATCCGCTCGTCGGTTGCTTATCCGCCGCCAGATTGGCCGGATTGAAGCTGATCTTGCCGCTCGTGACACCAATTTCGGCATTTATGGTCCAGGCCAGCCCCAGGCTCATGCTGTCGGTCATTGATATCTGCGCAATAACTCCCTCTATGATCACCTGCCTGGGGACGATATCAATTTTCTTTATTGTGTCCTTGATAATCTCGTAGTCCTCGGGAGTTCCAAAGACAATCACGGCGTTGATAATCTCGTTCGCAAAAATCTTCGTGATATCGGATACGAGGGCGTCAGCGCCGGAGGCAGACATGCGCTGGAGCGAAGCGGAATGCACTGCAGGTGACGCAAACTGCTTCACTGAAGGATTGGGCACCGCCTGCCCCGTGGTCGTATTTATTGCCGCCGGTGCGTGTGCAGGCAAAGCTGCAGGTGCTTTCGAACCCAGAAATATCTGATTGAGAATTGTCACTATGTCCCTGGCCTTACTGTTCTGCACATGATAGACAAAAATCTGCGGTCCCTTCTGTTTCTGCTGCTCATTGTCAAAGATGGCCACAAGCTGGAGGATACGTTTCACGTTGGCATCCGTATCGACCACGACAATCTGATTGCTTTTGGGCACATCGATGATGGAGGCGTTGGTTGAAAGGAAGGGAGTGAGCAGACGAACCATTTCCGTAGACATCATATGGCTTATGGGAATGACCTGCAACAGAGCTGTTCCCTGAAGCCTGACAGCGTCGGCCGCCCTACCGATGCCTATTGCTGCCGGCTCCCTGGCAATTTCACTTATGGGAATAATCCGGTACAGGCCGCTCTCCTCAACAACAGCCACGCCATTCAGCCTTAGAATAACTTCCATAAGCGGCAGCACCTTTTCATGTGCAACGGGTGTTACGGACCTGAATGTAACGCGTCCTTTCACTCGAGGATCTATAATATAGTTAACTCTTAAAACTGAGCTGAAAATCGTCTGAACGACTTCATAGACATCGGCGTCATCAAAATTCAGGCTTACGTGCCCGCGGCCATGAGCCTGCTTTTGAACGGGCGAACCATGCTGTGCATGCGGAACTGTTTTTGGAACATCATTCTTTTCACGGAATGGGGAAACAACCTGGCCGGCTGGATGATTTTGCACTGGAGCCTGGGGTTTAGCAGACACCGCGCCGGACTTTTGGTCAGCCACAGCAGAAGAATGCTTTTGCACCGCATGCGGCTGCTCCGCGGATTTCTGTTCCAGTGTTTTCTCTTGCCGTGTGCCATATACTATTTTCTTCGTACCTTGCCCCTGAGCCGCCTGCTTATTTGAATAGACTTGTGCAGCGGCGGCAGGTTTTTGGGACGGGCTCAAGCTGTTCTGCGGCGGGGGAGCAGAGGAGGACTGTACCTGTACGTTTTTTGAAGGAGGAACGACATCCGGTTTGACGCCGATGGCAGGATCATTTTTCCCGGGAGTTCCGGGGACGGATACACCCCGGATATCATTACTTTGCGCCAGATTAACGCCAACACTCAAAGAAATCTCTTTACCATCCAAAGTCTGCTTCTTTTGGTCTGCAAATATTTTGACCGGATCAAGGACGGTAATGACGACAAGAAGAGCAACTAATGCCGCATATCCGTACCTGCTGTGCAAGACAACACCTTTTTTAAAAGTTATTATCATTTCGATTATTATTGCCGGGAGACCACTCATGCCTGAAACCGCCTTTACTCCCAACTGACCACATCCCTGTCTTCGCCTTCGCCGCCCGGGTTCCCGTCTCTTCCGAATGAACTCAAATCATATTCCGCATGAGTCCCCGGCGATTGATATATATAAGCTCTTCCCCATGGATCGTTAGGCAACCCCTTCTTGAGATAAGGTCCATCCCACTCTTCGATTCCCGGATTGTTCACCAGGGAATTCAGACCTTCCTGCGTAGTCGGGTATCTTGCCGTATCGAGGCGAAAATGATCCAGTGCCTGGCCTAGCAGTTAGATCTGCGTTTTAGCGGCAGACTGCTTACCTTTGCCCAGTTTAGGGAAAAGCTTCGGCGCCACAAGCGATGCCAGCAGGGCGATCATGACCATGACCACAATCATTTCAATCAGCGTAAAACCGCGACTGTTTTTCTTCACAATCAACTTGATTTTCATGTAGAAACCTCGATAATATTTGTTGAACTGAATAGATCAGCAGCAAGATTACGACAACCCTGTAAAAACCCTGAATTTCTACCTGAATATTTTAAGGGTTGAAAAACGGATGATACATCAAAGGCGGCACCGGCCGCTTGGTTTCACGAGCAGTATTTTTTCCGAACGTTGAATGCAGCGCCATGCCGGATAAACGTTATCATTTATCCGGGGATGCATATTGTGTCATCTCTGTAACAACCCTTGAAAACCCGCTGAAAAACACTCTAAAAAAATAAGGGTTGTAAAAAAAGATTCGGTTTCAGGATGTTAAAAGTGATGGGTATTTTAAGGCTGGTGTCTTACAGATTGTAATCCGGTGTAATTAGTATCCGATTTTGGAAGTATGCGGATTACATCTCCACACGTGTTACAACACCATGCAGTTTCGCGGCGGGTATTTTATTGAACTGCACAAAGTTGGGGGTAACCTTTTTAATAAAACTGAAGATGCGCCACGCGGGGTTATTGGTTGATATTTCCTCCACGCCGTAGA
The DNA here is from genome assembly GCA_964558665.1 of uncultured Syntrophaceae bacterium. Classification (GTDB taxonomy): domain Bacteria; phylum Desulfobacterota; class Syntrophia; order Syntrophales; family PHBD01; genus CAZLFA01. The sequence continues at coordinate 64,032 of CAZLFA010000001.1, read as the reverse complement.
ATATTATCTTCTCTTTAATGCCGTGTTTCTTCAATATCTCCCCCAGGTCCACCATATCTCTGTATCCGGCATTTATTTCCAGCGCATCCAAACCGGTGCCGATATCGCTTACATATCTTGTGTCCATTCCGAAGGGCTTCTCCGTCCTGTTGATACAGATGAATACATTTTTCTCGTAAATAATCGTGCTTCTGAACATGCAGTGAATGATATAGGGAGGAATTATCTGCCATGATCGAGCAAAAAAGAGCGCCGTGCCGCTGATATTTTTCCCCTTGCCGTACACCTGCTCGTAACCCACAAGGAATGTCTGCAGATCGAGGGGACGCAGGGAACGAAAAAGATACTTCTGGCCGTTCGTCCAGATCACGATGGTGATAAAGGGGATCGAAGCCAGAATAAGCGACCAGTAGGCGCCGTGGGGAATTTTAGTGAACGTAGAAAAAAGATAGAGAAGGTCGATCAGGATGACAATTACAACTATGGGGATTTTCCATTTGTTCTTCGTCATGATAAACACCATGAGCATCATTATTGCTGTAATACTCATGGAACCAGTAACCGCCATTCCGTATGCGGCCGCCAGGTTTTCCGATTTCTTGAAAATAAGAATCATTAAAATAACTGCCATCATCAAAAACCAGTTCACCGCGCCGATGTATATCTGGGATTTAATCTTGCTCGATGTATAATCAACCTTCATGAGCGGCATCAGCCTGGTTGTTATTCCCTGGTACACGATGGAAAACACGCCGCTGATAATAGCCTGCGAGGCTATCACCGTGGCAGTGATGGTCAAGATGAGAAACGGTATATAGAGAAACGGGGCCTGTTTCTGCACCATGCCGAAAAGAAGAAATTTGGCCTCCGGATTTTGTATGGCGAAAACACCTTGCCCCAGATAGTTTATGACAAGGGCGACGAACACAAAACCCCATGCCCTGATAATGGGTTTTTTGCCGAGATGCCCCATGTCGGCGTAAAGGGCCTCACCGCCTGTCGCACAGAGGACGACATCCGACAGAACCAGAAATCCGGCCACACCGTTATTGGAAAGAAAATTGACGGCATAGTAAGGGTTTACCGCCTTCACCACTTCCGGCATGCCGATAAGGGAAATCATACCGGCTGCGGCAAGCACCAGAAACCACATCATCATTATAGGACCGAAGGTTACGGCCACCTTATCTGTTCCCTTGTGCTGGAAAAAGAAAAGAAGAAGCGCAATTACCGATGCACCACCGATAAGAAATTCATGACGAAGGCCCTCCATCCCGGGAATGAGCAGCAGACCTTCCACTGCCGACATGATACTTATGGCGGGGGTGATAACACCGTCTCCCAGCAGCAGGGAAACACCGATAAAGGTGAGCAGACCGGCAAAAGTCATCACTTTACCTGACTTGAGCAGCCTGATAAGGATCTCCCGGAGCATGATCTCGCCGCCCTGACCTTCCCTGTCCAGGCTCATGGCAAGCCATGCATACTCGACTGTAACAAGGAGCGTCAGCGTCCAGACAACCAGAGACAGGATCCCCATCACATTGTCGTAAGTCGGCCTGGTCAGCGTGAAGACAACGGTAAGTGTATAAATGGGACTGGTACCGATATCGCCGAAGACCAGCCCCATGGATTTTATGACACCGCCCCAGAATGATTCCTGCTCGGCCTGGTTTTCTGAGTTAATGGCAACTCTCCTTGTCACAGATCATACAGCGTCTCGTCGATCTGCGGTCTTTTTACTCTCTGCGCTTTAACACCTTTCGCATCTATTATAAAGGGTTCCTCACCCTCCAGGAGATCACCCATTTCCTGTTCAATCTTTTCCGGGTCTTCACCTTTTTCAAGACGCCTTAAAGCCTCTTCCATCCCCGAACCCAGCTTCATGCCGGTAGCATCGGACAGTTTGCGCATCAGTTCCGCTGCCTGACGCGGATCGTCTTCGTTTATATTCTCAGCCTCTCTGGTCAGCATGGCCATAGCCTTCTCCATTTTCGCTTCATCGACAGGGGGCATGAAATCGTCAACGGCAGTGTCTTCTCTGCTTCCGCTGATTTTTGCAAACACGGACATCTGACGTTTCAGTTTGACTCTCTTACAGCGGGGACATTTCGGAATCTTGCTTGTATTGATGGTCTTTGAAAAAAAATTGTATATCGTGTTGCAGCGCCCGCAATAAAACTCATAAATAGGCATTATTGTGTCCTCTTTTAAATCTTTCGTGGATTACTGTAACCATTGCCACATGTAAAAATCAAGGGACATTTTGCGCCTCCATTGCCTGGAGACGGGCAATACGTTCAGCCAGAGGCGGATGGGAGTAGTAAAACCGGGAGAAGACGGGATGAGGGTGGAGGTTGGCAAGATTATCCCTGGCCAGCCTCTTGAGGGCCTGCTGCAAAGGTTTGGTAGTGCCCACAAGGCCGAAGGCAAAATCGTCGGCCTCCCTTTCGAATTTTCTTGCTATAGCGGCGCCGAACGGCGTCAGAATAAATACCAGCGGTCCGGCAAGCACTCCCAGTAAGAACAATCCTATAAAGGAAGTGTTATGCAGGAAGCCAAAGGTGCGATAGAGAGGCGTCCAGTTGATAAAAAGATATGCCATGTACAGGCCCAACAGCGAGAAAACCGCCGCAAAGGCAAGCTGCTTTATGATATGCTTCTTTTTCCAGTGTCCGATTTCATGCGCCAGCACAGCCATAATCTCATCTGTGGAATGCGACACCAGAAGCGTGTCATAAAGTACAATGCGCCTGGTTTTTCCCAGGCCGGTAAAATACGCATTTGTATGTCTGCTTCTCCTGCCTTCATCAACCTGATAAACCCCTTCAATCTTCAAATCCGCCTTGCTCATCATGGCCATGATGGAATTCCTCAACTGTTCGTCCTTCACAGGTTCATACTTATTGAACATGGGCGCAATAACAACGGGATACAGCCATAACATCAGCAACTGGAAGGCGGCAAATACCAGCCATGTCCAGAACCACCATGTCTGCGGGACATAGTAAAGAAGGGCGAGCAGCAGCCCCGCAAGAAGGGTCATAACGACCGCGGAAACGGCAACTCCCTTTAAAATATCGGCAACCCACGTTTTAAAATCGATCGTGCTGAACCCGAAACGTTTTTCAATGACAAAGGTGCTGTAGGCATTGAAGGGCAGCTCCAGCAAGCCGCCGATGAGAGCCAGCCCTCCCAGAAATATCAGGCCGGAGAAAACGAAGTGCAGTTGCCAGAACATTATAGCAGCGGCAAACCAGGGTAAAAATCCGCTGAGGAGAATGACAAGGGTTGCCAAATCATCGAAAACGCTTTCAATGGCGGCAAATCCTGACGAAGCAATTGTATAGTCCGACATGCGGGAGAGTGTATCCGCATCAATTTCTCCCATAAAAACTTCCGGCACTTCATTTCCATGCCGCCTCAGATGCCGGATATTGATACGCCTAAGAAGCCATCGCAGGAAACTGCAAGAAACAAAAATAGATAAAAATAATATCAGAAGCGCATTGTATTCTATCATTTTCTGTCCGCAGCAGCTTTATTGTCGCCCTTATCGGGAAGAGATTGAGAAACACGCCTCACGCCCGGTTTCAGCATGAGTATAAGAACGGCAACGCCGACCAGAACCAGGATATTAAACTGCCAGACATGCAGGTATGACCCAGTCCGGTCATAAATAAATCCACCCATTATCGGCCCTATGCTTCCTCCTAATCCGATAAAAAAGGTCACCAGACCGTACACTGAGCCTAATACATGCCTTCCAAATCTGTCGGCAAGCAATATGGGCGACATCGGCGCAAGGCAGCCGTATCCGAAACCGAAAACCACGGCGTACAAAAACAGCTTGTCGATAGAATCGGCCTTAATGAGTATGCACATGCCCGCCGCCATGAAAATAAATCCCAGACTGGCTGAGTATTTTGCATCCTTTATCCGGTCACTCATCCACCCGTAAAAGAACTGCCCGGCAAATCCGGCCATACTTACCGCACCGAGAGAAGAAGCCGCAGCGATTTTGTCAATGCCGTGATCCATGGCATATGCCACCTGATGTACAAAGACGGACATCAGGGCCATGACCGCCAGACTGAAACTTACGGCGATAATGATGAATCTCGGGTCTTTTATGACATCCCGGTGCGATATTGTATCCTCATCCGGGCTGCTGCCGATATCCTTATATGCGGGATGTTCCTTTGTATCGCCGTCCGGAAGCAGCCCGCAAGCTTCGGGATTGGTTCTGTGCAGCAACAGTTGAGAAAGGGAAACACCTATGAGGAATGTAACGATGCCCAGAAATATGAATCCCACCTGCCATGAATAGACCTTTACCACATACCCGGCAACCGGCGTCAATGCTATGGTTCCGAAGCTTATACCCATGGTCGTGATGCCGATCGCCATGCCGCGTCTCCGGTGGAACCATTTGCCGACTGAAGAATTGCCTACAACCACACTCATGCCCGAGGCTCCGGCACCGCATAACAGACCATAAACGAGATAAAACTGTAAAGGCGTTTCAACAAAGGCTGTCAAGATGAGACTCAGTGCCAATACCAGAGCGCCGGTCGTTATTATCCATCGTGGAGCAATCTTGTCTATCAGTCTGCCTACAAAGACAGCGCCGACGGAATAGACGAGCATGTTTATCGACGCGCTAATGGAAATAACGGATCTTGACCATCCGTACTCTTCCGACATCGGCTTTAAAAAGATGCCGAAACAGTAACGCACACCGTAATTGATTCCCAGGACAAGAAAGGCGCCGGCCACTACGTACCAGCCCCAGAATATCTTTTCATCTCTCATACATATACCCAAAATGCATTGACGGCGTAGACCTTACGGAGTGAGTTCACCTTTGTCAACGCCTATTTCCTGACTGCGCCCCTTACAGCTTTACCGCATGGTCATTCTATGCTAAAAAATTACTATGCAGCACCACTACCCCAGAAAACCTTCGGCGCGAAGATTACACCATGCCCACAAACCCGCCGCGCATTTGCGAATGCGCCCGGAAGCCGAACCGATGCTCAAAGGCGTTTTTTCGCGCATCGGCCGGCCTGCAGAGACACCTTTTATACCCGACGACTTTCAGTTGCGCGCTCTGGAGGCAATTTACAAGGCCGACTGTCTCGTCATCGCTCCTACCGGATCGGGTAAGACCTGGATAGCCGAACAGGCCATCCTTTCCGTATTCAGGAGAGGGGGAAGATGCTGGTATGCATCTCCTTTGAAAGCCCTGACCAACGCCAAATGGGTTGAATTCGGCAATCACTTCAACATGGAAAATGTCGGCATTTTAACCGGAGATACCAAGGAGAACCCCGAAGCCCCGATCATTGTCGGAACGACCGAGATACTGAGAAATCAGCTCTATGACGCCATGCATAAGGGTGAAGACCTGGCATGCGATCTCGTGATTCTCGACGAGGCGCATTACCTTGGGGACAGAGACCGGGGAGTGGTGTGGGAAGAGATAATGATCTATCTGCCTGCAAGAATCAACCTGCTGCTGCTTTCTGCAACGATAGGCAACGGTGAAGAGATAGCTTCGTGGCTTGCCGGTCTGAGGGGCAAAAACTGCCTGGTTATTCGCGAGGAGAAACGACCCGTGCCCCTGTACCCTCTGTTTCTTCATCCTTCGGGCAGACTGATGCCTTTTCTCGAACAGAACAAACTGTTCAACCGGCTGAAGGAGTTTATTCAGACCAAAGGAAAATACCATCGCCCCCCCCACTTCGGGGACATTGTCGGGGTGTTGAAAAGATACAATCTGCTGCCGGCCATTTTTTTTCTTAAATCTCGCGCCGAATGCGATGCTGCTCTCAAAAGCTGCAATCCGGCCGCCAGAGATGTTGAGGACGATGTCTTCGGGTACGACCTGGAAGAAATCTTAAGCAGGTTTCCATATATCCAGTCTCATAAACAGCTCCATTATCTTACAAGGAATCGCGTAGCTGCACATCATGGAGGTCAGCTGCCTGCCTGGAAATTCTTTGTGGAAAACATGATGAAACGCGGTCATCTTGACGCAATATTTGCCACGTCTACTGTTGCTGCAGGGGTTAATTTTCCCGCCAGGACTATTGTTCTTTTCAATTCCGACCTGTTCAACGGAAGCGAGTTCAGTCCGTTGACAGGCGTCGAATTTCACCAGATGACGGGGCGGGCGGGAAGAAGAGGACAGGATAAAATCGGCTTTCTGGTCACCATGCCCGGACGCTTCATGGACATCAATCACATCAGAAAGCTCCTCTTCCGCAAACCTGAAGATATTGAAAGCATGATACGCAACGATTTCTCCATGGCGCTCAATCTCCTGCTTTCACAGACCCCGGAGGATATCAGGGGTATTTTCGAAAAATCGCTGGCCGCATATCAGGCGGCACAGATAAGTAAAAAACAGGGAAGGGGACTGTGGGATGATTTCTGCAGGCATCTGGATTTTCTCAAGAGAGAGGGTTTTGTCGATGAACATGATCGCCTGACGGAGACCGGCATCTGGACCTCAAAATTGAGGCTTGATGAACCCCTGATAATTGCCGAATGCCTGAGGCAAGAAGCCTTTCCGAAATCGGATGCCATGCTTCTGGCAGCGGTCGTAGCGCCTTTTGTTTACGACGGAGATCAGGATATATCGATACCCGAGAAAAGAGTCTCCCGCAGGCTTCGCCAGGCGGTAACCAGAGCACTTTCCGTTATCAAACCATTGATGAGCAGGATGAGGACGGCAGGGTTTACAGTCAAGCGCCAGTATTTCTGGCCTGCATATGTCATATACGACTGGTCGAGAGGCGGAAGATGGGATGACATAACAGGCAGAGCGGGCATCACCGACGGGGACATGGCAATGCTTGTGCTGAGAACAGCCGACAATCTGCGCCAGATAGCATCGCTGAAGGATACGCATCCTGAAACGGCCGGCCTGGCAGCCAAGGCAAGGGAGCTGATACTGCGCGAGCCCGTTGTCTTTGAATAATCAACCTCCCTTAAGCCTGCTGATCCGTTTATCAATTTCGGCAAGCACGTCTTCCACAGTATCCACGGTGATATAGTCGTAATAATCAGGCACCTCCAATAAAGGTCCGCGCAGGCTGATCACCGGGGTGCCGGCTTTCAGCGCCAGCGCAATTTCAGAAACAGTGCCGGCGCCGCCGCTCAAGGCAACAACAACATGAGGCGTTCTCGCATTAATGGAGTTCCGGGCATCGGACATTCCCGTATAGACCGGAATATCGACATATTCATTAGGGTATCCTTCAAGGGGGCGGGTTCTGTCGTTAGGAAGAATTCCGATTACCAAACCGCCGGCCAGATGAGCTCCTTCAGATGCCGCCTTCATGACACCGGGTCCCCCGCCTGTTACCAGGACATATCCTCTCTGCGCGACAGCCTCTCCCAGCATCCTGGCCTCCGCCATCACGGCGTGATCTCCCTTACGGCTTCCCATGATGCCGATAATGAAAGGCTTGTTTTTAATATTCATGCAAAATACACCTCATCTTTATGCCTCTTTTATTGACAAACATAATAAACAAATTTTATATTTGCAACAATGCAGTTGACATGATTTCTACAAACCGCTCTCCCTGCAACTGCGAGTGGACAGATCATTGCTTGAAATGGAGCACCAATGAACGCGAACTATCAACTTATCCCTTTGTCATCGGCTGATCGCGAAGCCGTCATCAATATCTTCAACTATTATGTGGACAACTCATTTGCCGCATTTCCCGAGAACAGAGTTTCCGACGAATTCTTTGACCAGCTTTTAAAGATGTGCGAAGGGTTTCCTGCTGTCGCCGTAAAAGGAAAAGACAACAGGACAATCGGTTTCGGAATGCTCCGCCCTCACAATCCGCTGCCGGCTTTTTCACGGGTTGCCGCCATTACATATTTTCTTATGCCCGGATACACGAGACTTGGCATAGGCACATCCCTGCTGTCATACCTTGTCGACGGCGCAAAACTGCGGGGAATAACCTCGCTTCTGGCAAGAATCTCCTCTCTGAATGCCGAGAGTATCGCGTTTCACGGCAGGAACGGTTTTTGTGAATGCGGCAGGCTGCGGGAAATAGGGATGAAAAACGGCCGCATTTTCGATGTGGTCCTGATGCAGAGAATGCTTTAAGTATCTTTGAAGCGTTTCAGCATTGGAAAACCGATAACCATACCAACCCGGGTTTTCGCATAATGAATTACCAGATTTCCTACGGCTACAGGCCGGGAGCGATCGGCCGGATTGCAGAGATGCACGGTGTTTATTACAATGAGTATTGGGGCTTTGATCTTTTCTTTGAAGCAAAAGTGGCCACCGAACTGTCTGCCTTCCTGAACAATTTCGATATAACACACGACGGATTCTGGATAGCGACACATGGTGACCGGATAATCGGCTCGATAGCAATAGTCGGTCACGTTGTGAACAAGGAGGCGCGTCTTCGCTGGTTTATCATCGATCATGCGTTCCAGGGCCTGGGGCTCGGGAATATGCTGATGCAGGAAGCCTTTGATTTCTGCAGGAGAACATCTTTTCAGCGGGTTTATCTGACGACTTTCGACGGCCTGGACAAGGCTCGCCATCTCTATGAAAAATTCGGCTTCCGGCTCAGTTCACAACAGGAGGATGCCCACTGGGGTAAAAGAATGGTCGAGCAGGAGTTCGAACTCCTCCTTGATAAATAAATTCATTTGGCTTTACCCATACTCTTCTGAAACGCCTCCTGAATCTCCCTGGTATTCAGAAATGCCGCATTCCAGGCGGCGACAAACTTCAGGCCGTCATCCACACTGTGGTTTTCCATGTAGTTGAGAATCTTTTTGGTTCCCCTGACAGCAGGTTCTGCGTTGGCGGTTATTTCCGCGGCAAGTTTCAGGGCGCCGTTCATCATCGTTTCCTGATTGTCATAAATCTCATTTATGAGCCCAATGCGAAGGGCTTCCTCAGCAGAGACATCACGACCCGTATAGGCAAGCATTCTTGTGTTGCCCTGACCGATAATCTGAGGCAGGCGGTTCAGGCTTCCCATGTCGGCAACAATGGCGATTCTTGTTTCACGAAGCGAAAAGATAGTATCCTTTGATGCCAGACGAAGATCGCACGCGGATGCCAGATCCAGACCGGCTCCTATGCAGTGCCGGTGAAGTGCCGCTATGTAAATATTGCTCCCTTCCGCCATGCAATTAAATCCTTCCTGCATTTTTAGAAGAAGTTTGTACAGTTTTTCCCGCAATTCCGGCGTCGATCCCGTCAACACTTCAAGGTTGGTTGTAAAGAATTCAAAGACATCGATTCCCACACTGAAGGATTTTCCTCGGCCCGCGACAACAACCGCCATTACGTCCGGATCATTTTCCAGATCTTCCATCACGAGGGGCAGATCACTCCAGAAAGGCCAGTTCATGGCATTCAGCTTATCTGGCCTGTTGAGATACAAAACGGCTGTCTTGTGATCAGGATGCTTCTCTATCTCGAAAAAGGGATATTTGCTTGTCATATGGTAACTCCTTTCCATGCAGAATAATGATTAAATCTTATCAAAAATATACAGCCCAAATAATCGCATATACCAGCGCCGGCAGCAGATTTCCGATACGAATCCGGGTGACTTCCAGGATATTAAAACCGATACCCAGAATAAGCAATCCTCCGGTAGAAGTAACCGCACCAAGAACGGCAGGACTCTGAAGAAACAGCAGTTGAGACGCCAGGAGTGTAATTGCTCCCTGTACCAATAAAACAGCAAGAGCCGAGAAAGCTACCCCCACACCCAATGTCGAGGCAAAGGCTATCGACGCGACGCCGTCAAGAATTGATTTTATATAAAGCGTCGTAGCATCACCGGTAGTGCCGTCCTGAATAGAACCGACAATCACCATGGCGCCGGTCACATAAAGGATCGATGCTGAAACAAATCCCTGAACAAAGGTTGATGATCCCGATCTGAATCGCAACTTCAACCATTCACCGACAGATTCAACATGCCTTTCAATATTCAGGAATTCTCCTGTTATTGCTCCCAGCAGGAGGCACCCGACAACGGCAATGATTTCCTTGCCGGATATGGCCATTTGGAGACCAATGAGCACAACTGACAGCCCCAGGGCCTGCATAATAATGGTTTTGACTCTTTCCGGCAGGCGCGTACCGGCCAGCATGCCGATAATGCTTCCGGCAATAATTGCCCCTGTATTGGCAAATGTACCCTTCATCAACGCATTCTCCCGTTTTGCCTGAATTGGAGGAACAGTTTTTCTTGTACCGAAAGAAGAAAGGTATTGTCAACGCTTTAAAAGACGATGATCAATATATTGAACAAATATCCTTTCTTCATTTAATCCTTTTGGTTGACATTTTTTTATGCTAATAACCCCCACCTACAGCAGAAAGCGACAGAAACACATGAAAGCCATCTTTTTATCCGACGCCCACATCAGGAGAAAAAATGACGCTAACTATAATTCTCTTGTAAGTTTTTTAGGTAGACTCAAGCATCTCGATTCCAGGGACGCCTGGCATCCAAGCCCTGAACGGTCAGATGTCGGGCCTATTCTACTGGATAACCTTTTTATTCTCGGTGATTTTTTTGACTTCTGGTTTTGCAAAAAAGATAAAATCTACCCCGTGTTCATACCGATAATCGAACAGTTGATAAGGCTTAAGAAACAGGGCGTGCATATCCATATTTGCGAAGGTAATCATGATTTTTTTCTCACCGACTATTTTACAAAAGAATTGGGCATGGAGGTTTTTGAGGAATGGGCTGAATTCGTGTCTAACGGCCGACGCTTCCTGATCGCTCATGGTGATACAATAGATCAGGCAAATTCAGGGCAGATGGCGCTTCGCAGATTGCTCCGCAGCAGATTCTTTTATATGCTGCAGAAGCTGCTGCCGTCTTCCCTGCTCTGGTCAACGGCACGCATCAGTTCCAGTATAAGCCGGCACATGTCAGACAACCAGGAAGAAATTCTTGCCGATAAGATGCTTGCCTTCGCCATGATAAAATTTGAACAGGGGTACGACGTTATAATTCTCGGCCACTCACACAAGCCGATGCTGAAAACCAACATAATAGTCAACAACAGGCAGAAGATTTTTTCAACCCTGGGTGACTGGATCAGGCACCGTTCTTATCTGTCATATGACAACGGCCGGTTTGAACTTGCTTTTCATGAACATAATGCTTGATTTCACAGAGGTTTATTTTAATACGGGGCGTTTCAGAAATTCTCGACATATCCAATAACGTATGGTAATGGCAAACCTTGAACACAAAAGGATGAATCATGAATTTCGGCGGGCTTGAGATAGATTACACTTCTTTAGAAAAGGCAACTTTCGTAGTTGTTCCTGTTCCTTACGATCTCACTTCCACCTACCGGTCCGGCTCCAGAAGAGGTCCTGCGGCCATTCTTGAGGCATCGGGCAATATGGAACTGTATGACGAAGAGTTGAGGAAAGAAACTTTCCTGGCTGGGATCCACACGATGGATCCAGTAGAAGCAATTGCCGGTGGACCGGAAGCAATGATCAAAGCAGTCCGGCAGCGGATTGACGGGATCTGCGCCCTGGGAAAGGTTCCCGTTGTCTTGGGAGGAGAACACAGCATCTCTCTGGGGGCTGTGCAGGCAGTAAAGAATAAATATAAAGATATTACAGTTATACAGTTTGACGCCCATGCAGATTTGCGGGATGAATATCAGGGTACTCCGTACAGTCATGCCTGTGTCGGACGCCGCATAGCGGAGTTGTGTCCTCTGGTGCAAGTGGGCATCAGAAGTCTGAGCGCCGCGGAAGCCGAATTTATGGAACAGGGAAGCGTAAAGACCTTTTATGCTGGAAAGCTCCTTGAAGACAACGATTATGTAAAACATATATGCCAAACAGTTAAGGGAGACGTCTATATCTCTGTTGATATAGATGTTCTGGACCCTTCATATATGCCGTCGACAGGAACCCCGGAACCGGCCGGTTTGTCATGGAAAAATGTTACCGATATCATTCGTGCCGTCAGCAATTCGTGCCGAATAAGAGGTTTTGACGTTGTAGAGCTGGCCCCTATACCGGGATTGGTAGCCCCGGATTTCCTGACCGCAAAACTTATATACAGAATCATGGGTTATTTGACGATCTAAAAAAAGAATATCACAATAATGGAGGACAAACCGACAATGACATCACAAATAAGGCAAGAGAGTAAATTTGATGCATATGTCCCTAATAGAATTTTCTTTACAAAGGGAGTAGGAACCCATCGTGAGGAGCTTCATTCTTTTGAATTGGCTCTAAGGGATGCCGGTATAGAGAAATGCAACCTGGTGCAGGTTTCCAGCATTCTGCCCCCGGGATGCAAAGTTTTATCGAAACAGCAAGGCCTGCAGCAATTGAAGCCAGGCGCCATTACTTTCTGTGTAATGAGCCGCTGCTGCAGCAACGAACCACGCAGGCTTTTAGCAGCATCCGTGGGATGCGCAATACCTGCCGACAAGAAGGCCTACGGTTACATAAGCGAACATCACGCCTTCGGCCAGACAGAAAGGCAGGCCGGCGATTATTCCGAAGATCTTGCCGCAGCTATGCTGGCATCAACTCTGGGTATCGATTTCAATGTGGATGAAAGCTGGGATGAGAAAAAAGAAATATTCAAAATCAGCGGCAAGATCGTCAGCACCCGGAATATAACCCAATCAAGCATTGTCAAGCATCACGGCTACACAACCGTCATTGCCGCGGCAGTTTTTGTATTCTAGCGCTTACAGAGTAATGATGGATAATCGATATCGAGCGTTTCCGGAACGATGAGCTGCGTATTCCTAATAGACTCTCCAGTAAAAAGCTGCGCAGCCGGGACGCTTTAGTCTGTGCAGGGCTGTTTTCATTTTCGGTTTCATATTTTATGAAGCCCCTCGTTCAACAAAGGACTCATGAATGGCAGCATCCGACGAAATACGTGAAGAAATCATCGATGACGAACATGGCCATCTTCGTGAGAAAAGGCGTTATCGCGACAAAGTATTGGATGGAGAGTATTTTTCCTACTTCAATAACGGTCAGGTAATGGCAAAGCTCTTTTTCCGCAATGGCAAAAAAGAAGGAGAGGCGGAATCATTCTACAGAGACGGGCAGCTAAGGGAAAAGGGCAATTTCAAGAATGACAAACTGGAAGGAGAGTACACCAGTTACTATGAAGATGGCCAGATCCGGGAGAGTGAGTTTTACAAAGATGGTAAGTTGGAAGGGGTTTATCGGATTTTTTTCCGCAGCGGACATCTCAAAGACGAAGAGAATTTTCGTGAAGGCAAATTCGAGGGGCCATACATCGCTTATTATAAAAACGGCCGGCTGAAAGAAAAGGGATCTTTCGTAAACGACAAGCGCGAAGGAGAGTACATAGCCTACTATAAAACAGGTGTTGTCAAAGAAAAAGCCACATACCGCAACGGCAAACTCGTAGGGAAGTTTCAGGCCTTCGACGAAAAAGGCCAGGAACTGACAACTACCGGGACGGACAGCAATGAGCTGCCTTACGAATCCGGCGAAGATCTCGAGGAAAAGGAAAAACGGATTGACGATCTTTTAAAGAATCTTTCAAGTTTTGAGAAAAACGGCAAGGATATGCCATGATCGAACGTATACTGGTTCCGACCGACGGATCGGGTTACTCCAATATCGCTTTGGAATATGCAATATATATTGCAAAGAAGCTGGACAGTATGCTGATTGGTCTCAACGTCGTCGATATCAGATTGATGCAGCCCCCGGTAGTTTGCGACATATCCGGAGCCATTGGAATTCCTCCCTGTCAGGAATTTGTACCGGTTGATGAGACCGGCCTGGCACTGAAGGCGGAAAACATCCTGAAAGCATTTGCGGATCGTTGCAACACCCGGGAAGTACGTAATGAAACCCAAAAGGTTGTAGGCATTATTGACGAATCCATCATAGAAGAAGGCAGGAAAACAGACCTGATCCTCCTTGCCCAAAGAGGAGAACACCTGCATCTTGGGGGCATAGGAACTACTGCCGAAGCTGTAATACGCAAATCAGGCAAACCTGTCATCGTAACTCCTGCGGCATTCAAAGAAATTGAGAGCATGGCCATCGCTTATGACGGCAGCCCTCCGGCCGACAATGCACTGAAGATGGCGGCTGAGCTTTCACAAACCGCCGCCTGGCCTTTGTCAATTCTTATCATAACTGATGACCAGTCTTTGGGGGCGAAACTTATAAAAAAAACCGAGGCTATCCTTGATCCATACTCGCTGGACAGTGATACGGTAATTCTTGCCGGCGATGAAGACCGCGCCATTATCCGCTTCATTAAAGAAGGCTCCGTGGAACTTATGGTCATGGGGGCCTATGGGCACAACAGACTCAGGGAACTTCTATTGGGAAGCACAACCAACTATGTAATAAGAAAAACAACAATTCCAGTACTTCTGCATCGTTAATCAGATTAACCGACATATTCACACCAACAATCTTCCACAATACTGAAAGTACATTTATGTATTAATCGGACAACAAATATGTATTGACAAGGGTGTTTCTTTGCGTGTATGAGCATCGGCAAAGGATGGCCGATTGCCTATGGTTTCTCTCTTCAACAACCCAGCCGATATAGAGCGCAAGACATTGATGATACTGCGCATCCTCAATGATACCGGAAGACCTGTCGGTTCACGCCTTATTGCCCGCCAAATGCAGGAGAAAGGCATCATAACCAGCGAACGGGCGGTTCGTTATCATCTCAAACTTATGGATGAAAGAGGCCTTACGCAACTTATCGGCAAACGTGACGGCCGTATCGTCACCGACAAGGGCATTGACGAAGTCAGCATGGCCCGTGTCCGCGACAAAGTAGGGCTGGCGATATCCCGTATAGAAATACTGGCATTCCAGACAACCTTCAATACTAAAACGGGCAGGGGTCTTCTTCCCGTAAACATCTCTCTTGTGCCCGAGGATAAGTTTGCAGAAGCGCTGAATGTTATGGCTCCCGTATTTGAAGAGGGCTATACCGTCAGCCGGCGAGTGGCGGTCGCAGGTCCGGGTCAGCGCCTGGGAGAGATACTCATACCGGAAGGAAAAACAGGGCTTGCAACTGTCTGCAGCCTTGTAGTCAACGGAGTGCTCCTTAAGAACGGCATTCCGATGGATTCCAAATTCGGCGGCATACTGCAAATCAAAAACCGCCGCCCTTTGCGCTTTGTCGAATTGATCTACTATTCCGGTTCATCTCTGGATCCTTCCGAGGTTTTCATAAGGGGAAAGATGACGTCCATCCGCAATATACTGGAAAAGGGAGAAGGAATGCTTCTGGCCAACTTCAGAGAGATTCCAGCCCTTTGCCGCCCGCTCACGGAAGAACTGATTGCGGACCTGACACACGCGGGCATAGAAGGGGTGCTGGCAACTGGAGAAACAAGCGAGTCTATATGCCAGACTCCTGTTGAGATAAACCGGGTAGGCATAATTCTTCTCGGCGGCCTTAATCCAGCCGCAAGCGTTTTAGAAGCCGGCCTCGAAGTTGACAATCGTGCCATGTCCACTGTGATGGAGTACGGCGAGTTCATGCCGTTTGATCAAATCCTTAAGCAGCACAAGGGGAAAAGGAGATTCAGCAAATAGCTGCTGACAAGCAGTGCTCAGATTTGTATTTATAACACTACCAATCAAGATAAAGGAGGTTTTTTATGTCAGCCATTAAAGATGTTATCGCAAAAGTAAAAAAGATCGATCCTGATCAACCAGAGTTTCACCAGGCAGTTGAAGAGGTTATGGAAACTCTGGAGCCAACGGCCAAAAAGCATCCCGAATTCGTAAAGGCCAACATCTATGAGAGAATCGTAGAGCCTGAAAGAACGATGATGTTCCGCGTTCCCTGGACTGATGACAAGGGCAAAGTTCATGTCAACAGGGGCTTCCGTGTTCAGTTCAA
This sequence comes from uncultured Syntrophaceae bacterium, assembly GCA_964558665.1. GTDB lineage: Bacteria > Desulfobacterota > Syntrophia > Syntrophales > PHBD01 > CAZLFA01. The sequence goes on along the minus strand of CAZLFA010000001.1, from coordinate 48,079 downwards.
CAATGCCATCGGGCCCTTCAAAGGCGGTCTGCGTTTTCATCCTTCAGTGAATCTGGGAATAATTAAATTCCTGGGGTTCGAACAGATCTTCAAAAACTCTCTTACCACGCTGCCAATGGGCGGCGGCAAGGGCGGGTCGGACTTCGATCCCAAAGGCAAATCGGATGCTGATGTCATGCGCTTCTGCCAGTCCTTCATGCGGGAAATGTACCGTTACATAGGTGCGGAAACAGACGTACCGGCGGGTGATATCGGAGTCGGCGGCAGGGAGATCGGCTACCTTTTCGGCTATTACAAGAAGATCCGCAATGAACACACCGGCGTCCTTACCGGCAAGGCGCTTGAATACGGCGGAAGCCTGATCCGGCCGGAGGCTACCGGATATGGAACGACGTACTTTGCGGCAGAAATGCTGGCCACACGCGGCCTTGACTTCAAGGGCAAGGTTGTTGCCATAAGCGGTTCGGGCAATGTAGCCCAGTATGCAGTTGAAAAAGTCAATCAGCTCGGCGGTAAAGTTATTTCCATGTGCGATTCTTCAGCTACCATAATCGATGAAAAAGGCATCGACGACAAGAAATGCTGTTATGTAATGGAATTGAAAAATGTGAAGCGAGGACGTATCAAAGAGTACGCGGACAAATACAAGACCGTCTGCGTCGAGGGATCAAACGTGTGGGATGTAATTCGCGACCAGGGTCTCAAAATAGACATCGCTCTGCCCTGCGCCACACAAAATGAACTGGATGCTTCACACGCCGCCGCGCTTGTGAAGAACGGCTGCGTCTGCGTAGCCGAGGGTGCAAACATGCCTTCCACGCCGGATGCTGTCAAGATTTTCCAGGAAAATAATATTCTTTATGGTCCCGGCAAAGCAGCGAATGCAGGAGGCGTCGCCACATCGGGACTGGAGATGAGCCAGAACAGTCTTAAACTATCCTGGACAAGAGAAGAAGTTGACAACAGACTGCTGATCATCATGAAAAGCATCCACAAGGCATGCGTGGAGACAGCCGAAGCATACGGCAAGAAAGGCGATTATGTAACGGGAGCCAACATTGCCGGATTCACAAAAGTTGCCAGGGCTATGCTTGCTTACGGCGTTGTTTAAAAAAACAGCATTAATCAAAAAATAAAGCAGCCGCAGCGATTATTTCCTGCGGCTGTTTTGTTTATTGAGTGAAACAGATCACCTGTTGTTTAACCATATCGGATAGAAGCCGCAGTCCTTTCCCTTCCACATCCAAAACACGCACCGTGTCCGCATAATGGCCGTCTCTTTCCGACAGATAGGACAATTTATTAGGCAGGGAATCCATCCAGGCCGCATTGAAGAAAACGTCTTCCTTTTCGGGATATATGGCAAGATAGAAAATATCCATCTCTACCAGATCCTGGAAAAAATGAGTCCCGAATGACAGATCCGGGATCAGACTTCCGTCCCGGTAGGCAATTTCAGCAATTCCGGCAATATTGTTAATCTCGGAAAAGCTCACCGGTACACCCATCGCCGGTGTCGTTGTGCCCCAGCGTCCCGGCCCGAGCAAAAGCGTCGGCATATCTTCCCTGTTTCCAATCAGTTTATTAAGTCGGCCGACGATTCTGGCTATATCGTATTTTTCCGAAAGTGACAACTTTGTATAACCTTTAGGATCTATGAAGATAATTCGTGAAATCGGCAGAGATACACTGCCTCCCATAAAATTGCCCTTTTGCTGCAGCAGGATCTTTTCCTTCTTGATCTTATCCGGTATATTTACCCGAATATTCTGACCTTTTGTCTGGAAGGGGCGACACTGCAGAAGGTTAATCTGCATTTTATCCTCGGCATTGAAATTAGCTGTAAATTCAATATCAACCGGGTATTTATATATATCTTCCAGCCTCTTGAGCATCCGTGACATGATCTCCGGAAAATCTGTCGTTGCCAGCAATTCATCAAAAGTAAGTATCCATATATCGTGCAGGGGATGACCTGACGACCTCAGCATGTCCGATGTTTCTGTGTCTCTGATTCCCATAAGATCAAAACGGGCATCAAGTCCTTCATTGACAACCTCAGCCAGAGCGAGAGATTGAAAACGGTCTTCCTGAAGATTCAACATGTCCACTTCATGCTGAGAAAAGCGGCGTGCATCGTTTATCCCCGAATGGGCTTTTACCAGAGGGGCGTCAAGAGCGACAATGCGCGGATAGTCGTTCTCTACACGGTTGACAGCTCGCGTACCCAGCCCGAAAACCAGCCGCAGCATTCCTGCCTTGGGGTCCATTCCCTCCTTCCAGACAAAAGTATTGCAAGAAAGTCCCACGCCGGCCATCTCCGGAAAGAAATAGTGCCTCCTATAAGAACCCGATACACGCTGCACAAGCAGAGCCATCTGCTCATCCTGTTCGTCCAGGCCCCGCTGAAGGCGATAAGTAAGCGCATCCTCATTCAACGTGCTGGAGAAAATCCGGCGCACCGCTTCCTCAAAATTGTCATAGCGCTGCTCCGGAGTGCCTTGATTGGCACAGAAAAAGCTTTCATACTTTCCTGCAAAGGCGTTGCCGAAGGCATCCTCAAGCAGGCTGCTCGACCTGACAATGATCGGCGACTGACCAAAATATTCCAGCATCATTTGAAATTGTTCTTTTACTTCTACGGGGAAGGCCCCCTGCAACATCCTGTCTTTTAATTCCCTTGCTACTTCAAAATATCCCTCCTTGGTCTTCTGCACCATGAGCATCTTCCACCAGCCGTTTTGCACGATATAGGAATAGAAAACATCGGAGCCGATAAAAAATGAATCATGCCGTTCAAGATGCGCCTGCCAGTCAAATGTTTGGTCGCTGCGAAGGATATTCCTGGCCAGAAGCATGCCCAGAGACTTGCCTCCGATAAAACCTGTTCCGATGAGCCGATCTTTTATGTCGAGCAGATCCTGTAAATCAAAATAGTCCTTGGCAAGAGAAAGCATCCTTTTTTCCCTGCCGATCAGCACTCTGGACAGTTGATCCACCATGGCTTTGCGTTTTACTTCTTCATGGGGATCATTGAGCAGTTCCTGCGCTTCAAGAAAAATTCTATCCCAATAATCTAATTTTCTCTCCGCGCTTATAGAACTTCTATCCGACAGAAACGAAAAGAGATTTGACGCATCTACGCTGCTCATTACGGGCGTGAACCTGTTGCCTTCCCATATATGAGGCAGGAACATTGTGGGTGAGTATCTATGCCAGGCTTTCAGCGGATGAACGCAAATCTTATCGTTGTAATTGTATATATCCATCAGCACCTGGGTCGTTTCCCTGATTCGGGCAACCGTTTTGAAAGAGTGCCGGCCTCTAAGCAAGGCGAAATAGGCCACCGTATTCAGTTCAAAAAGGTATGGACAGGTTATGACAAAAAAGTTGCCGATCATCAAATCTGTCGCCCATGCCAGCAGGAGATCGGAAAGACAATCAAAAACATAAAACACATCCCGTCCTTCCTGTCTTACAATATTATGAACCTGTGTGGAGAACGACTCAAAACCGCTGTCAGCATTGAGTTTGTAGATCGTAATTTTTCCTGTCGGCTCAAGCAGAGGTTCATGACGGGCAAACCGCATATAAACAACCCGCTCATTTTGTTCCAGGGCTTTGTCAACAAAAGGGTGAATAAACTTCTTATAGTCTGCAATACCGTCAACCTGGAGAACAACATTATCGCCAGTCTGCAGATAATTAATTACTTCATCCAGTTCCCGGATGCCTGTACTTACACGTGAGAAGGATACCATGCTCCTGCCTTTCATCTAGAGTTTCTCTCAAACATTTCAATTTTTATACCAAAACCAGTCAAACCCTCTCAATAACTATTTTTACAATTTTGTATTTTTAATCATGGGTATATCAGTTTTGGTCAATTTTGTTCGAAATTCTTTTGCAACAGGGCCATATGTGGTATAAGAGGTGCAGGAGAAGAAGGCAAAAACAAGGGAGACGGCTTTTGAGCATCCACAATTATGAAGAACTGGCGGCCTTGCATGCTATTGCTAAAGCAGTGGCCCAGCCTTGGGATCTTAAGGATCAACTGGAACAGGTGCTGAAGGAAATGGACATCCGGCTTGGCATGTCGCGGGGCATGATCTCTCTTCTGGACCGTGATACAGGCAAAGCCTGGCTGGAAGTGGCCCATGGAGTAACCTTGAACGGCAGAGAAATTTCTTACCAATCCGGAGAAGGCATTACCGGCAAAGTAGCCCAGACTGGCCTTCCCATGGCTGTGCCAAACCTCGGCAAGGAGGACATGTTTTTAGACCGTACAGGCGCACGACGCTCACTAAACAGAGAAGAGCTTTCCTTTCTTTGTGTTCCAATAATGTATGACTCGCGGGTGGTCGGAATACTCTCGGCTGACAAAGGGCACAAAAATGTTCTTTCTCTTGACCGCGAACTGGCCCTCCTCTGCTCGGTGGCGGAATTGATCGCCAAAGCTGTGCATATTTTGAGTCTGGAAGAGGAAAATAGAAGACTGAGGCGCATAGTAAATCAGGGAAAATCCCCATCAACAGATATCATAGGACACTCCAAAGGCATGCAGGAGGTATTCGGTCTCATCAGTCATGTGGCCGATTCCAGCACGACGGTCCTGATACACGGCGAGACGGGGACAGGCAAAGAGCTCATAGCCCGTGCCCTCCATATGAACAGCGCCCGGCGCAACGGACCATTGATACAGGTCAATTGTGCAGCCATACCCGACACTCTCATGGAGAGCGAGCTTTTCGGCCACGAAAAAGGCGCATTTACAGGCGCTTTGCGACAGCATAGAGGCCGGTTTGAAGAAGCCAACAGCGGTTCTATATTCCTTGATGAAGTGTCCGAGCTTTCTGCGGCAGCACAAGCTAAACTCCTCCGGGTGCTGCAGGAAAAGCAATTTCAGCCTCTCGGCTCACCGCGACTGGTAAAAACTGATGCAAGGGTAATAGCGGCCACCAATCGACTACTTGAAGATTGCATTATCGCCGGACAATTCCGCAATGATCTTTATTACAGGCTAAGCGTTTTTCCCATCCACCTGCCGCCTCTTCGTGAGCGCGGCAACGACATAATCCTGCTGGCGGATCATTTTGTCCTGAAATACACTAAAGAACTTGGAAAACCTGTAAAAAGAATTTCCTCTGCGGTCATAGAAGTGTTCCTGTCTCATCAGTGGCCCGGCAATGTGAGGGAACTGGAAAATTGCATTGAACGCGCCATTCTCCTGACTGACGGTAATTCAATTGAAACAACCCATCTACCTCCCTCGATGCAAACCCAATCTCTCAATGGAGAAAAAAAGGATAATGGTCGCCTGAACAGTATCGTAGAGGCTCAGGAAAGATTACTGATTGTGGACGCATTGAAAGCAACTCAGGGTAACCAGAGCAGGGCAGCAAAACTGCTGGGTACCACAAAGCGTATTATTCATTACAAAATCAACAAAATGGGAATCGATCCCAAGAAATTCAAGCAGAAGAACTGATGATCTACAGAAAAGACCCATGCGCGGCAAAAAGAAGGACAATTTTGTAATGCCCAACTCGGGCAAATATTACAATTTTGTCCATTATTAACAAAAAAATAGTTGCCGGTTCAATCATTTGTTGGTGAACCTGTATAAATATGAGGAAAGTACAAAAAAGTATTTTTCTGCTCCATTATGGCACCTTTTTCGCAATGCAACCATGCCGCATAAAAAATGCAGCAGCAATAATTTTGTTAAGTAGTCATATCAGAAAGGATCAAGTATGTGCCGTTTGTTTGCCATAACCAGCAGAGAACCTCTTTCGCCGATGACAGCAATCCATGCATTGAATGTCATGAAAGAAGGTCATGATGGTTCCGGAGTGGGATTGTTTCTTACGGATCTGGGAGGAACTTTCGAACGGTTCAAGGGCGCCCCCATACTCTCAGGCATTTTTTCGAACGAAGGCATCCGGACATTAGACCGTTATATGCTGGACCTTGATTTCATGGTGAAATACAAACTGTCTATACGGCCTGCCAAAACGCCGCCGCCGGGTACACCTAAACGGGACAATTATCTTGTTCGTGTATACGATTATCCACCTGATTGGCAGTCTCTCAGCAAAGAAGAACTGGAGCACCGCCTCATGCTGACCCGTCTCAAACTCAGACAGATGGGCGAACAGGATGGGGCTATGATGATATTCAGTTTCTGGCCGGATGTAATAATGATCAAGGAGGTGGGTGATCCGCTCGTCCTTGCAGAATATCTGGGATTGGACAATGAGGAGTTCCAGGCGCGCATTATCCTCGCCCAGGGCAGACAGAACACAAATTATGCTATTGACATCTACGCCTGTCACCCCTTTTTCATCCAGGGTTTTTCAACCATGACTAACGGCGAGAATACCGCCTTTGTTCCGATCAGGGAATATCTCGCCTCCCGCAATTATGAAGGCTATATGGGCTATCAGTCCGATTCAGAGGTATTTACTCACATCCTCCATTTTGCCCAGAAAAAGTTAGGTATGGATTTGAATATGTACAAACATCTTATCACACCTTTGAAGGATGAAGAATTGTCCCGCCACCCGAACGGAGCAAGGCTGCGTGCTGTCAAACACGCCTGCCGGCCTCTAATCATCGATGGTCCCAACTGCATAATAGGCTGTCTTCCGGATAAAACATTATTTATGGTTCAGGACAGCAAAAAACTTCGCCCGGGTATCGTGGGGGGCGCTTCGGGGATGTTTGCCTTTTCATCGGAAATGTGCGGCCTTGATGCAGCTATCCCTGCACGGAACAAACGGGATGATTTTCAACCGATGAAATACGATACGGTCATTGTGCCGCCAAACAGACAGGAGTTTGTAAGATGGAATCAATGGGAAAGATAAGCCCTTCAACTTTGAGCAAGAGTGATCTCCCCTGGCAGATCGTCTGGAACAGGGAAGCATGCACCCTTTGCGGGCGCTGCACGGCCGTCTGTCCGGTCCGCGCCATTGAACTGGGTGTCCATAGAAAGCGTACAGTGAATACCGCATTGGGACTGACAGAAAAACCGGGAAACGTCTATGCCGTCTATCATGGCATCAGTCAACGCACCGAGCCGGCTTTTGCATGCATAGGATGCGGCATGTGCGATCTTGTCTGTCCCAATGCAGCCATTCATCCTGTTCGCAACGCAGAAACAGACAAATTGCGCTTCCATAATAATCAGGGAGGAGTGCCCCGCCGCAGAGGCGGACGGCGTAATGACCCACGTAACCTCCTCGATGAAATCAAATTTGTCCGCATTTCCATGCTTACGGATCCTGCCCTCGATGCAGGAAGACATGATTTCGAACTGCGAACCCTGCTGGGCAGAATCCTGCCGGCGGAAGAACTGGTAAAACTGTCTGCCAATAATGGCTGGATACCTCCCGTACGCGAAATATATCCTTTAGTAATCGGCAGCATGTCATTCGGAGCGCTGTCTCCCAATATGTGGGAAGGAATACAGATGGGGGTTGCTTATCTGAACGAAGAACTGGGAATGCCTGTACGCGTAGCAACAGGAGAAGGGGGCTGTCCGCCACGTCTGCTGCGATCCAGGTTTCTCAAATATATAATTCTTCAGATTGCCAGCGGCTATTTCGGCTGGGATGAAATAATCCATGCCCTTCCTGAAATGAAGGAAGATCCCTGCGCCATTGAGATCAAATATGGTCAGGGCGCTAAACCCGGAGACGGCGGTCTTCTTATGTGGTACAAAGTCAACAAGCTTATCGCCGCTATTCGCGGTGTTCCACAGGGCATAAGCCTGCCAAGCCCTCCTACTCACCAGACAAAGTACTCCATAGAGGAATCGGTGGCAAAAATGATCCAGTCGATGTCCATGGCCTGGGGATTTCGAGTCCCTGTGTATCCCAAAATATCGGCTTCAAGTACAACACTGGCTGTCCTGAACAATCTCACCCGCAACCCCTATGCGGCTGCTCTCGCTATAGACGGAGAGGATGGAGGAACAGGGGCTGCTTACAATGTTTCCATGAATCATATGGGGCACCCTATTGCCAGCAATATCCGCGATGCCTATCTGACACTGGTTAAAATAGGCAAGCAGAACGAAATACCGCTGTTTGCAGGCGGCGGAATAGGTAAAAACGGCAATCTGGCTGCTAACGCTGCAGCTTTGATAATGCTGGGGGCAAGCGGCGTGCAGATAGGAAAATATGTGATGCAGGCAGCGGCGGGATGCCTGGGTTCGGAGTTTGATCGCTGTAACATATGCAACATAGGTATGTGCCCCAAGGGTATTACCTCGCAGGATCCACGCCTTTATAGACGCCTGGATCCGGAGCAGGTGGCACAGCGCCTGGTTGATGTCTATTTGAGTTTTGATACAGAACTAAAAAAAATCGTAGCGCCGCTTGGACGGTCAACATCCCTTCCCATAGGCATGTCTGACGCCCTGGGCATTGCAGACGGTTACGCAGCCGAACGGCTTCAGATACGCTACGCATTATAGGAGAGTATTTCATGTTATACAAACCCACTATCATTATCTCCGGCATGAAAGAAGGCCTCCGCGTGGATACACGAAACCTGGAAGCTTCTATCCAGGAAGCCATAAGAGACGGTCACCGCTGCATTGAAGTTCACGCTTATGGTCAGCACGGAATCGGGGGACGGCTCTGGAAAGCCGGTCATGATGAAATATTAATCCGCGTTCTGGGATCGGCGGGACAACGCGTCGGGTCCATGGGGTTTCCCAATACGACATTAGACATATTCGGTCCATGCTCGGATGACGTGGGCTGGTTGAATGCCGGCGCCCATATAATCGTCCGCGGCCATGCAACAAATGGCGTAGGAAACGCCATGGGCCAGGGCAAGATATTCATAGCAGGGGATATCGGCGCAAGGGGCATGACCATGACAAAGCAGAACCCCCGTTTTGCGTCGCCGGAATTATGGGTTCTCGGCAGCGTAGGTGACTCTTTCGCCGAATTCATGGCGGGCGGCATTGCAGTTATATGCGGCCACGACACCGCACGCTACGAAAATATTTTGGGATACAGGCCCTGCGTCGGCATGGTTGGAGGTAAAATATTTTTCCGCGGCTCTCATCAAGGCTTCAGTGAAGAGGACGCAAAACTGTCCGCACTCGAAGACGATGACTGGGCCTGGCTCAAAACCAATATAACGCAGTTCCTTAAATCAATAGGACACACAGAGCTTTATCCCGTCCTCACTGCCGACCGTTCCGCCTGGCAGATATTGAAGGCAAAGAGACCTCACGAAAAAACGGCAAAAGCCAAGCGTTCCATGCAACGGTTTATCGAGGAAATATGGGATAAAGAATTGGGGAAAGGCGGCCTCATCGGGGATCTGACGGACATTTCCAGGAGCCCTATTGAAGTCATACCTACAGGAGATATGCGGCGCTATGTGCCTTCATGGGAAAACGAAAAGCATCTTGCACCTTGCCAGGCATCATGCCCGACGGGGATTCCCGTTCAGAAGCGCTGGAAACTGATACGCAATGGAAAGATGGAAGAGGCCGTAGATCTGGCTCTCAACTACACACCTTTTCCGGCAACAGTCTGCGGCTATTTATGCCCGAATCTCTGCATGAATAGCTGCACTCGCCAGATTATGCGTATGCCCGCATTGGACATAGCAGGCCTGGGCAAGGCTTCTTTAAAAGCAAAGGCACCTGCGCAAGAAGCGTCTTCCGGAAAAACAATAGCCATCATAGGCGGCGGGCCGTCAGGGCTATCAACAGCCTGGCAACTCTGGATGAAAGGACATACACCTGTTGTTTATGAATCTGCTGAACGTCTGGGGGGAAAGATTACAGCCACTATTCCCGACAATCGTATCCCGGAAGATGTCATCAGCCATGAATTGAAACGGCTTCATAAGCTTATCCGCCAGATAAATCTGAAAAAACCCTTGACTAAAAAGGATTTTCAGAAAATCAAAACCAAACATGATTTTGTGGTAATTGCATCAGGAGCTCAGAAGGCACGCACTATTCCTGTACACGGACACGAACTGGCCGTTTCTGCCCTGGATTTTCTGAGGAAAAGCAAGGCTAACCAGATCAAAGTCGGAAAGCGTGTTGTTATTATCGGTGCAGGTAATGTAGGATGTGATGTTGCGTCTGAAGCGGCAAGACTCGGCGCCCAGGATATAACTCTCATAGATATCCAGGAACCGGCATCATTCGGTGTAGAGAGAAAACATGCCGAGAAAGCAGGCGCCCGTTTCCTGTGGCCGCGTTTTACAAAAGCCATAAAGAAAGACGGTGTAGAACTGACAAGTGGCGAATTGCTGCCTGCCGATACTGTTATCACTGCCGTCGGCGATACTCCGGATCTGGGTTTTCTTCCGGAAGATATCAGACTGGAGAGGGGATTTATTTCCGTGAACGGCTTTTTCCAGACCAGTGATCCCCAAGTCTTCGCTGTTGGCGATGCAGTCCGCCTCGGACTTCTGACAGAGGCTATCGGCGCCGGAAGGATTGCCGCGCGGGCAATCGACGATATTCTGCGGGGCAGGCATGATGATTACGATCAACTGCCCCCAATAGCACCGGCACGCATCCATCTGGAGTATTACGATCCCGGAATATCTGCCGTCGGAGATCTGGATTCCTGCTCATTGCAGTGCGCATCCTGCGGTTCATGCCGTGATTGCGGCCTCTGTGAAACGTTGTGTCCGCAAAATGCCATCTCCAGGAATCAACTTGATGACGACGGCTATGAATATGTTGCAGATCCGGATAAGTGTATAGGCTGCGGTTTTTGCGCCGGAGCATGTCCCTGCGGAATATGGGAGACCAGAGAGAACACATCGCTTGAATAAAACAATAAATGTTAAAATAGGGAGGATTTATGAAAAAGACGTGCCCAATAATCGCGGCAGAAAGAACCTACCCGGTAGAAAAAGAAAAAGCTTTTCCCGTATCTGAGTACTACGGTGAGGATACGTTTAATATCAGGGTGATGAAGCTCAAGCTTCCCGGGGATACATACAGCAGGATCATCGATGCCATCCATGAAGGAACTATCATAGACATCGAAACCGCCAACATTGTCGCCCACGCCATGAAGGAATGGGCTATTGAAAAAGGCGCAACCCATTTCGCCCATTGGTTTCAGCCTATGACCGGTATAACGGCAGAAAAGCATGATGCTTTCATAGATGTCACCGGGGTCAGTGCGGTATTGGAGCGTTTTTCCGGCAAGCAACTGGTACAGGGGGAGCCGGACGCTTCGAGTTTCCCGAGCGGCGGCATCCGTGCTACTTTTGAAGCCAGAGGTTACACGGCATGGGATATGTCTTCGCCGGCCTTCATTCGTAGAAACGGTATCTCCACCACTCTGTGCATTCCGACGGCCTTTTTCTCATATACGGGAGAAGCCCTGGATAAAAAGACCCCGCTTTTGAGGTCCAACAGGGCTATCAGTAAAAGTGCCTTGAATCTTTTAAAACTGCTGGGCAACAAAGACACCAGAGGAGTTTATGCAACGCTGGGTCCGGAGCAGGAATATTTTTTGATAGACGCGGACTACTTCTTTAAACGGCAGGATCTCGTTCTGAGCGGCCGCGCAGTTGTTGGAGCTCCGCCTCCTAAAGGACAGGAACTGGAAGATCAGTATTTCGGCAGCATCAAGGAAAGAATATCGTCCTATATGCATGACATGGAAGAGGAGCTCTTCAAACTGGCCGTTCCCGCCAAAACCAGACACAACGAAGTAGCCCCCAGTCAGTTTGAATTGGCGCCGGTATTTGAAGAGGCCAACCTGGCTGTAGACCACAACCAGATTGTCATGGACACCATGATCTCGGTGGCAAAGAAGCATAAACTGGCATGCCTTCTCCACGAAAAACCATTTGCAGGAATCAACGGTTCCGGCAAGCATTTAAACTGGTCGCTTTCCGACAACAAAGGCAACAACCTTCTCAACCCCGGCAAGACGCCCCATGACAATATTCAGTTCCTGATCTTTCTCATAGCCACAATCCGTGCCGTATACATGCATGCGGACATTCTGCGAGCGTCGGTCGGTTCATACGCCAATGATCACCGTCTCGGTGCGAATGAAGCGCCGCCTGCCATCATTTCCGTATTTCTCGGCGATCAGCTGACAAAAATTCTTGAGGATATTGAAAAAGGCAAAGCCACCAAAGCAACTGACAGTGAAATCATAAACCTTGGCATTTCTTCGCTCCCCCTTGTCAGCAAAGACAGCACAGACCGCAACCGGACATCGCCATTTGCCTTCACTGGAAGCAAATTCGAATTCCGGGCCGTGGGATCATCACAATCAATTTCTTTCCCGGCCACGGTGCTCAATACGATAATTGCGGAAAGCCTGGACTATCTGGCAGAAAAGATCCATGCGCAATGCGCAAAAAACAGCAATATAAACCGATGCGTCATGAGCGTTATCAGAGAAGAACTCAAGCTAATAAAACCAATTCTCTTTAATGGCGATAATTATTCCCAGGCATGGGAGAAAGAGGCTGCCCAAAGAGGCCTGCCGAACAACAAGACCACGCCGGTTGCCTTAAAGTCATTGATAACGGAAAAGGCTTTGGAGCTGTTTGATAAATATCGAGTTTTATCCAATGTAGAACTGAAATCGCGCTATCTGATCCACCTCGAAAGATACATAAAGGATATGGAAATCGAGGCAAAATGCCTGAATAGCATCTGCCTGAGCCAGATCGTGCCGGCGGCAACAACTTATCAAAAACGTCTCACCGGAGCTATAATCGGCACACGCGAGGCGCTTGGCAAATCTGCAGATATGTCTGCCCAGCAGGATCTGCTCAAAAGGATTACCTTCCTTATAAATAAAGTATATAACGTGAATAAGGAAATACTTTCCGCAATCAGCAAAGCATCGGATGTTCATGATGAACAGAAAAAAGCGGAATTAATGTGCGATAAGATAAAAACAAAAATGAACGACCTCAGGGAATATGTTGATGAACTGGAAGGCCTTGTCGATGATGAACTGTGGCCTATACCAAAATTCTGGGAGATGTTATTTATCAGTTGATCTCCGTAAACATAAAATGCAAAAGGATAGGATCAAATTAACAAAGCTTCGCATATAAGGTAATTTTTGTGCCGCTTCTACATCGACAAAAACGAGCTCTTCTTCTTCTGGAAGACGGAAGCTATTTCCCTGGTTTCGCCTTCTCTGGAGAGGGAGAGGTCCTTGGAGAGGTCGTCTTTAATACCGGCATGACCGGATACCAGGAAATCATAACCGATCCCTCCTATAAAGGTCAAATCGTAACGATGACCTATCCCCTGATCGGAAACTATGGAATTAATCCGGATGATATGGAATCCGGTAATCTTCACCTGGAAGGGTTTATTGTACGGGAATATGAATCACGTCCCAGCAATTATCGATCCCGACAGAGCCTGTCGAATTTTCTGGAAGAGCACGGCAAACTGGGAGTCGAAGGAATCGATACGAGGGCTCTTACCAGAAGGATCAGACAGCATGGAGCTATGAAGGGGCTTCTTACGACACGAGAGGAACCCTTTGAGGCCATGTTGTCCAAAGTAAGAAATTACCCGGGCCTGGTCGGACGGGATCTGGTCAAGGAAGTAACCTGCAAGAATCCATACATCTGGCAGCAAGGAAAGCCGGGGGATATTTCCTGTATCACTTCTGTCAAGAAAGGCCGCCGGGTGGTCGTTCTTGACTGTGGTGTCAAATATAATATTTTAAGACATTTAGAGTCCCGGAATTGTGAAGTTATAGTATTGCCCTGTACGGCAGATGCGCAGGAAATTATGGACTACTCTCCCGACGGGGTGCTGTTGTCCAACGGCCCCGGGGACCCGGCAGCGTTGCCTTATATCGTGGCAACGGCAAAAGAGCTGCTGGGCAGGATTCCTGTATTCGGGATCTGCCTCGGACATCAGATACTGGGGCAGGCGCTGGGGGGCAGGACAGAAAAGCTGAAGTTCGGTCATCACGGCATTAATCAACCGGTCAAGAACCGCCATACCGGCCGCATCGAAATCACTTCACAGAATCACGGATTTGTCGTCGTTCCGGAATCACTTCCCTCAGATATAAACAAGACACACGATAATTTAAATGACAGTACATCAGAGGGAATGAGTATAACGTCTGCGCCGGCTTTCAGTGTTCAGTATCACCCTGAAGCAGCTCCGGGACCGCATGACGTTGTTTATTTATTTGACCAGTTTGTAAACCTGATGAATACCGGACGTGTTTAGACTAAAAATGAATTGAATTATCCAAAGATAATTTACATGGAGATTGATCATGATCCTTATCATAGATTTCGGTTCCCAGTATAACCAGCTTATCGCCAGGCGTGTTCGCGAACACCATGTCTATTGCCAGATAGAACCACCCAATATCAACCTGGACAGAATCAGAATGCTTAAACCCGAAGGCATCATTCTCTCCGGAGGACCCGCCAGCATTTATGAAAAAGGCAGCCCCAAAGTCGATAAAGGCATCTTTGATCTGAAAATTCCTATTCTCGGCATCTGTTATGGATTGCAGTTCATGATAGATGCACTCGGCGGGGAGGTCGTCGGGGCAAAGCATCGTGAATACGGGTTTGCGAAATTACACACCAAACAAACCGATGGTCTCTTTAAGGGTATTTCGCAGGACAATAAGTGCTGGATGAGCCACGGTGATACAATTGGCAAACTGCCCCGCGGTTTCCAAATAACGGCATCGACACCAAGCACGAAAGTAGCCGCTGCCGAACATAAAGGCAGGAGATTATATGGTCTGCAGTTTCATCCGGAGGTTGTTCACACACCGGAGGGGAGAAAGATGCTGGGCAATTTTCTCTTTGAGATCTGCCGTTGTAAAAAATCATGGACAATGAAATCTTTCGTCAAGGAATCCATAAAGGAAATCCGGTCGGAAGTAGAGGAAAGGACGGTAATTCTCGGCTTAAGCGGCGGAGTTGATTCTTCTGTTGCCGCCATATTGCTCCATCGGGCGATCGGAGACAGGCTCACCTGTGTTTTTGTCGATAACGGCGTACTGAGAGAAGGAGAAGCCGAGAAGGTTCAGGCTGTATTCAAAAAGAATTACCGCATCAATCTCAAATTTGTTCGGGCCGGCAGACTCTTTCTTGGAAAGCTGAAAGGCGTTGAAGATCCTGAAAGAAAAAGAAAAATAATCGGTCGCACCTTCATCGAAGTCTTTGAAAAGGAAGCCCGGCAAATCAGGAATGTGGATTTTCTCGCCCAGGGAACTCTTTATCCGGACATTATCGAATCACAATCGGCATTCGGCGGCCCCAGTGCCGTCATTAAGTCGCACCACAATGTCGGTGGCCTGCCGAAAAGAATGCGTTTAAAACTCATTGAACCGCTAAAGCATCTTTTTAAGGACGAGGTGCGCTTGTTGGGCAAAGAGCTCGGCCTTCCCGAAGACATGATCTGGAGACAGCCCTTTCCCGGTCCGGGTCTGGCTATTCGTATTGTCGGGGAGGTAACGGAAAAACGGCTGGCAATCCTGCGCAAGGCGGATTTTATCCTTCTGGAGGAGATTCGTACAGCAAATCTCTACCGGAAGCTTTGGCAATCATTTGCCGTCCTATTGCCCATCAAGAGTGTCGGCATCATGGGAGATCAAAGAACGTACGAAAACATACTGGCCATCCGCGCCGTCACCAGCGACGACGCTATGACTGCAGACTGGGCAAAGCTTCCTCACGATCTTATGGGCAGAATATCCAATCGTATCATCAATGAGGTGCGCGGCATAAATCGAGTTGTTTACGACATCAGTTCCAAGCCACCCAGTACAATTGAGTGGGAATAGTGCACATCATGCCCAAGAGAAATGACCTATCTAAAATTCTGATTATCGGTTCCGGCCCCATCATTATCAGCCAGGCATGCGAATTCGACTATTCCGGAACGCAGGCGTGCAAGGCTTTGAAAGAAGAAGGGTATGAAGTCATTCTCATCAACAGCAATCCGGCAACCATCATGACCGATCCGGAGACGGCCGATCGCACTTACATAGAACCAATAACGCCGGAAGCCGTTGCCAAGATAATCGCTAAAGAAAAACCCGATGCCCTGCTGCCCACACTCGGTGGACAAACCGGCCTCAACACGGCCGTTTCTGTAGCAGAAAGCGGCATTCTCAAAAAATACGGCGTGGAAATGATCGGGGCATCGCTGGAGGTGATTCACAAGGCGGAGGACCGGGAAAAGTTCCGTGCCGCAATGGAAAAAATCGGCCTGCGGGTACCTAAAAGCGGTTTTGCCCGTTCAATGGAAGATGTTTACTCCATTGCTTCCGAAATCGGATTTCCCATAATCATACGTCCGTCCTTTACCCTGGGCGGGACAGGCAGCGGCGTTGCCTACAACCGCGAAGAGCTGGCAGAAATTGCAAAATCGGGACTGGATGCCAGCCTTATCCATGAAATCATGCTCGAGGAATCGGCTTTAGGCTGGAAAGAGTATGAACTGGAAGTCATGCGGGACAAGGCCGATAATGTCGTTATCATCTGCTCAATTGAAAATCTTGATCCGATGGGTATTCATACCGGCGAATCGATAACGGTCGCCCCTGCCCAGACTCTGACGGATGTTGAATATCAGAACATGCGTGATGCGGCCATAGCAATCATGCGCGAGATCGGAGTTGAGACCGGCGGTTCAAATGTCCAATTTGCCGTACATCCGGAGACGGGAGAGATGATCGTCATCGAGATGAACCCGAGAGTATCAAGATCATCGGCTTTGGCGTCCAAAGCCACAGGATTTCCTATTGCCAAAATAGCGGCAAAACTGGCTGTCGGCTACACCCTGGATGAAATTCCTAATGATATAACAAGGGAAACGATGGCCTCCTTTGAACCGACAATCGACTACTGCGTGGTAAAGATCCCCCGCTGGACATTCGAAAAATTCCCGGAAACGGAAGACATATTGACTACCTCAATGAAATCGGTCGGAGAAACAATGGCTATCGGCCGGACATTTAAAGAATCGTTACAGAAAGCCATAAGGTCACTGGAAATCGGCAGGTTCGGTATTACAGACAATTCTCTACCGGAAAATCAATCCCTGCAGGAATACTTTACACCTAAGCTCAGGACACCCAACTCAAACAGGTTGTTCTATGTTGCATC
The DNA here is from genome assembly GCA_964558665.1 of uncultured Syntrophaceae bacterium. Taxonomy (GTDB): domain Bacteria; phylum Desulfobacterota; class Syntrophia; order Syntrophales; family PHBD01; genus CAZLFA01. The sequence goes on along the minus strand of CAZLFA010000001.1, from coordinate 30,934 downwards.
AGCATTGCGGCAGGGAATGACTGTAGAGGATGTCTATAAACTGACAAAGATCGATCACTGGTTTCTCCATCAGATTGCCGATATTATCGAAGCTGAACATATTCTGGAAACGACGCAACCGGACGATCATCTGCTCAAAGCTGCCAAGGCTATGGGATTTTCGGACAGGCGGTTGGGCCATATATGGAACATGCCGGAGGAAGATATTCGCCGGCGGCGTTTTCAAAACGGCATCCTGCCTGTCTACAAACTGGTTGATACCTGCGCCGCCGAATTCGAGGCTTATACGCCATACTATTATTCCACTTATGAATCAGAGGACGAAGCAAGGCCTTCTGACAGAAAGAAAGTTGTCATCCTGGGCGGAGGTCCGAATCGCATCGGCCAGGGGATTGAATTCGATTACTGTTGCGTACATGCTTCCTTTGCCCTGAGAGAGGAAGAGGTCGAAAGCATCATGGTGAACTCCAATCCCGAAACCGTCAGTACGGATTATGACACGTCGGATAAGCTTTTTTTCGAACCGCTGACATTGGAGGATGTCCGCCATATATTGAAAACGGAAAATCCCTTTGGCGTTATCGTTCAATTCGGCGGACAGACGCCGTTAAATCTGGCCAAGGGGCTTGAGGCGGCAGGAGCGAATATTTTAGGAACATCTCCGGATGCCATTGATCGAGCAGAAGACAGGGAACGGTTCCAGGAAATCGTTCGAAAACTCAATCTCACACAGCCTGATAACGACACAGCCATGGATGTAAAAGAAGCAATAGCGGCTGCGGAGAGAATCGGCTATCCGGTGGTAGTAAGACCATCTTACGTCCTGGGCGGCAGGTCCATGGAGATAGTTTACGACAGGGAAAACCTGGAAAGATTCATGGCAAAGGCAATACACGTATCTCCCGGCCACCCGATCCTTATTGATCAATTCCTGGAAGACGCCATTGAAGTTGATGTCGATGCGATCAGCGACGGTGTCGATACCGTAGTGGCAGGAATCATGGAACATATTGAAGAGGCGGGGATTCATTCCGGTGACAGCGCCTGCGTACTCCCCCCTATCACCTTCTCACAAGAGCTTCTTGAGACAATAACGAATCAGACAAAGATGCTTGCTCAGGAACTTGGGGTTGTCGGTCTGATGAATATTCAATATGCGGTAAAAGACGGCATTTTGTATGTACTGGAAGTCAACCCGCGCGCCTCGCGGACAGTGCCTTTTGTAAGCAAGGCGATTGGTGTTCCTCTGGCAAAGTTGGCCACCAAGGTAATGCTGGGCAGAACCCTCAAGGATTTAGGGTTCACGGAACCGGTTGTACCGGCACACATCTCCGTCAAGGAAGCCGTCTTCCCCTTCAGCCGTTTTCCTAATGTGGATGTGTTGCTGGGACCGGAGATGAAATCCACCGGGGAAGTGATGGGCATTGACAACTCCTTCGGTATTGCTTTCGCTAAATCTCAAATGGCGGCAGGATTCCGCATACCTCTTTCCGGTTCTGTCTTTATCAGCGTCAACGACTATCACAAGGATAAGATCATACCGACGGCAAAAACACTCATTAATATGGGATTCAAGCTGTGTGCCACCAGAGGGACCGCCGCACATCTGCAAGCTCAGGGCATGGACGCCGCTGTCATCAACAAAGTCAGCGAAGGTCGTCCCAACATTATTGATCATATCAAAAACGGGGACATTCAGCTTGTTATCAATACAGGACTGGGGAGAAAATCATCCCGCGACGCCTACCACATAAGGCGTGGCGCGCTTGTTTATAATATCTTGTATACGACAACCATCGCCGGCGCAAAGGCGCTAAGCGAAGCCATTGCGGCCATGCGGGCCGAAGAGTGGCAGGTGGCTCCCCTGCAGCATTATCATACTGCTATAAAAAAGATGCAGGACAAATCCATATGAATCCTTTTCACAAACACTCTGACGAAGGCAGACCCAGGGAAGAATGCGGGGTTTTCGCCGTTTATGGACATGAACAGGCGGCAAAGGTAGCCTTCTATGGGCTCTTTGCTTTGCAGCATCGGGGGCAGGAAAGCGCAGGAATCAAGACCTCCGATGGCTGCCGGGTTTCCGGCCATAAGGGTATGGGGCTCGTGTCTGAGGTGTTCAAGGAAAGGACGTTTTCTCAGCTTACCGGACACATGGCTATAGGACATGTGAGATATTCGACTACCGGGTCATCCATCATTTCTAATGCTCAGCCTTTTCTTTTCCATCATGCCGGTGAACACTACGCCATCGGACATAACGGCAATCTCGTTAATGCCCATCTGTTGCGCACAGAGCTTGAGGACCGGGGATCAATTTTTCAATCGACCATGGATACAGAAGTAATTGTCCATCTCATGGCGCCTCACCTGAAAAACGGCCTCGAAACAGCTCTGACGAAGGCGCTGGGAAGAGTCGAGGGTGCATATAGCCTCGTTATGCTTACCCGTAATAAAATTGTTGCCGCCCGCGACCCGAGAGGATTTCGTCCCTTGTCCATAGGAAAAATCAACGGCGGTTGGGTTATTGCTTCTGAAACCTGCGCCTTTGATCTCGTTGGCGCTCAATACATAAGAGATGTGCTTCCCGGAGAGATCATCATCATTGATGAAAACGGTCTCCAAAGCATGACTCCATTTGCTCCCCAACATCCTGCTCATTGTATTTTTGAGTTGATATATTTCGCCCGCCCTGACAGTCAGGTTTTCGGAGAAAATGTTTATCTGTGTCGTAAACGTCTAGGGCAACAACTGGCCCGCGAATACACACCTGACGTGGATCTGGTTATGCCATTTCCCGACTCAGGCAATTACGCCGCTCTGGGATATGCGGAAGAAAGCAGGATCCCTTTTGAAATGGGTATGATTCGCAATCACTATGTGGGCAGAACATTTATCCAGCCTACACAGACTGTCCGGGATTTTGGTGTGCGGGTCAAGCTGAATCCGGTAAGACCATTAATAAACGGCAAGAAGGTGCTCATTGTCGAAGATTCCATAATAAGAGGAACAACCAGTCGTAACCGCGTGAAGAATCTGCGAAGCAGTGGCGTTAAAGAGATTCACATGGTTGTCAGTTGTCCCCCAACACGGCACCCATGTCCATATGGGATAGATTTTTCCTCAAAGGGAGAACTGCTCGCGGCTCAGAAGGGAGACATTAAAGATATTGCTGGTTTTATCGGGCTCGATTCCCTCCATTACTTAACCCTGGAGGGGATGGTCAAGGCTACAGGTATGAAGCCTGATGCATTCTGCCTTGCCTGTTATTCAGGAGTTTATCCAATAACCCCGCCCGAGGCCATCAGCAAATATTGCTTCGAAACCTGAAGATACGTCGCTATTGACGCCTCGGGTTTTCTATAAAAACAAAGTACGGCTTACGTATGGTCACCCTGTCCGCTCCTAATCCTTCCTGGGCTGCCGGCGCAGCCAGTCGCGCTGATTGATTTTCTGAAGCCGGGCAAAGATGACGAGCAGGATACGCCTCAGAAACTTGACCTGCAGTTCCAGGGGAAGACTATTAAGTTGATCGGCATCAAACGACAAAAGCAAACAATCTGTTTGCGCCTCCACATGAGCCATGCGGGGGGCACCCATCAATCCAAATTCCCCGAATATATCCCCTACACTGAGCACGGCCAGGATCTTTTCCTGGAGAACAACCTCCGCACGTCCCTTCATGAGGACAAACATCCTGAGATCGATTTCTCCTTCGGTAATTATCCTGTTTCCCGGTGCAACCTTTGTCCAGGTTCCTGAATCCACCAGCAAAGCTATCTCTGTCTGGTCAAAGCAGTCAAAAAACGGTATATCTGCAACCAGTTGCAATATCGGTTCTATCATGTTTTCCATGGTTCAATGCCTCAGAACGACATCCCGAAATCATTATATACCATTAAGCCAGTACCCTGTTTACAACTTCGGCTATCTTCCGGCAATAAGCTTCCGTCGCTTCTCTTGTCGGCCCTTCAACCATAATCCGGCAGAGGTTCTGCGTTCCCGAGTAGCGAACCAAAACCCGCCCCTGATCGCCCAAATCTTTCTCCACTTCTTTTATAACAGCGACAATATCCGGCACTGTGGCCAGGTCAGGCCTTGATTTGGTTTCCACATTTATCAGAATTTGTGGATAGACCTTCATAATCGCCGCCAGCTCAGAAAGCGGCGTCTTCTCCATTTTCATGACAGTCAGCACCTGCAAGGCCGTAATGATGCCGTCTCCGGACGTGTGATGCCGGAGAAATATAATATGCCCCGAATCCTCTCCGCCAACGACGGCGCGATTTGCCTGCATGGCTTCAAATACATTCCTGTCACCCACATCAGTCATTAATGATTCTATGTCAAGTCGCTGAAGAGCAAGCGTCATGCCGATATTGCTCATCACCGTTCTAACAACAAGGTTATTTTCGAGCGTCCCCTGCTTCTTTAAAAAAGCGGCGCAGATTGTCAACAGTTGATCGCCTGTCAGTATGCTGCCCTTTTCATCAACGGCTGTGACGCGATCACCATCACCATCGAAAGCGAAACCAACATCAGCCGCGTATTTGATCACTTCTCCGGCCAGCGCTTCAGGATGCTGAGATCCACAATCGACATTAATATTCTTTCCTGTGGGTTCATCAAAGATCGTTTTGACATCTGCCCCAAGTTCAAAAAAAGTTTCCGGTGCCACACGATATGTTGCTCCCTGAGCGCAATCCAGTACTACTTTTAATCCTTCCAATGACAGATTTTTCGGAAAAGAGTGCTTCAGAAAGACAATATATCTGCCGCGTGCATCATCCATTCTGTAGGCTTTGCCAAGCTCTGTAGGCGATGGATATAATTTGTCCATATCCCCTGAGAAGATAAGTTCCTCAATGGCCTTTTCCTTCTCGTCCGGCAGTTTAAAGCCATCACCCGAAAAAATCTTTATCCCATTGTCCTGAAAAGGATTATGAGACGCAGAAATGACGATACCGGCATCCGCACGCATGCTGTTTGTTAAAAAAGCTATCCCCGGCGTGGGGAATACACCTGCAAGAATAGCATTTACACCCATAGAACATATGCCGGATACCAATGCATTCTCAAACATATACCCCGAAAGGCGTGTGTCCTTGCCGATAATTATCTTGGGAATATGACCATTGCGTTTAAAAAGAAAGGCAATTGCCCTGCCGATATTTACAGCCATTTCAACGGTCATGGGATATTTATTGGCCACACCGCGTATGCCGTCCGTTCCGAATAACTTACTCATCTATAGTCTCCTTCATGCAGTGGAGATGTACATTACCATAACATATTTTGCAACAGGGAATTCCTCCTGATTTCACATGGAAAAGTGACTCCGGGGTTGTGTTCAGCAATAAATTGTTGTAAGGGATTTTATATTAACACCTTTCACATATACATATTTGAGGGTATCACCAGAATGGATAAAAAAGTGACGGTTATTGGAGCGGGAAACGTGGGCGCCACAACTGCGCAAAGACTTGCGGAGAAAGAGCTATGTGATGTTGTGCTCATTGACATCATTGAAGGCGTTCCTCAGGGAAAAGCACTTGATCTGGCTGAAGCAGCACCAATAGAAAAGCATGATGCCGGACTTGCCGGCGCCAACGACTATGCTGCCGCCTCTGGTTCAAAAATCGTCATAATTACAGCCGGTGTACCAAGAAAACCGGGCATGTCACGAGATGATCTGCTGGCAACGAACAAACGTATTGTTCATAACGTCACCACGGAGATCGTAAAATATGCACCGGATGCAATTATCATTATTGTCAGCAATCCGCTGGATGCAATGTGCCATGTAGCCTATGAAGCAAGCGGCTTCGGAAAGGACAGGGTAATAGGAATGGCCGGGGTGCTTGATGCCTCCCGCTTTCGTACCTTCATTGCCCGTGAATTAAATGTATCAGTGGAAAATACCCATGCCTTTGTGCTCGGAGGCCATGGAGATACCATGGTTCCTCTGCCCCGATATTCTACCGTTGCGGGCATCCCGATAACCGAACTGATGTCGCAGGAACGCATTGAAGCCCTGGTTGAAAGAACAAGAAACGGCGGAGCTGAAATTGTAAGCCTGTTAAAGACGGGAAGCGCTTATTATGCACCTGCATCGGCAGCTGTAGAAATGGCGGAATCCATTTTAAAAGATAAAAAGAAAATTCTCCCATGCGCTGCTTTGCTAGAAGGTGAATACGGAATAGATGGACTTTTTATCGGCGTGCCGGTCAAACTGGGTGCATCCGGAATAGAAGAAATAATAAAAATCAACCTGACCGATCAGGAATTGCAGGCATTGAAAAAATCCTCCCTGGCTGTGAAAGAGCTGGTGGAGGCGATGCAGAAGATGAATTAGAGGTGTTTCAAATGTTTGATAATGTCCGAACAAGATTTGCCCCCTCGCCAACCGGATATCTTCATGTTGGCGGTGCAAGAACTGCGCTCTTTAACTGGCTTTTAGCGAGGCACTGCAATGGTTCTTTTGTATTGAGAATTGAAGACACGGATCAGGTTCGCTCTACGGATGAATCAACCAGGGCAATTATTGATGCCATGTCCTGGCTTGGCCTAAATTGGGATGAAGGACCTTTTTTTCAAGCCCAACGGGTTGACATTCACCGTCAGAAAGTTCAACAGCTTCTTGACGAAGGAAAGGCCTTCATTTGTACCTGCACGCCTGAAGAGCTTGAAGAGAGAAGAAAACGAGCCCTGGCGGAAGGCAGGAAGCCGAAATACGACGGCACATGCCGCGATAAAAATCTCCAGAGAATGCATAATTCGGTTGTTCGGTTCCGCTGCCCGGATGTGGGAACGACCGTTGTTGATGACATGATTAAAGGAACCATTGTTTTCAATAACGAAGAGCTGGACGATCTGATTATCGAGCGAAGCGACGGTTATCCCACATATAACTTTGCCGTTGTTGTTGACGATGCGGAAATGCAGATCACGCATGTGATTCGCGGAGACGATCACGTCAACAACACGCCGAGACAGATATTGCTTTATAAGGCTCTGGGTTACACTGTGCCCTTTTTCGGTCATGTGCCGATGATTTTAGGGTCTGATAAAACCCGTCTTAGTAAGCGTCATGGCGCCACTTCCGTCATGGCATACAAGGAAATGGGTTATCTTCCGGAAGCCCTGGTGAACTATCTGGTAAGATTGGGCTGGTCACACGGCGATCAGGAAATATTCAGTATGGAGGAACTTGTCAGTCTGTTTTCTCTTAATGCAGTCGGAAAATCAGCCGCCATCTTTAACCCTGAAAAACTTCTCTGGCTCAACCAACACTACATCCGGGAATCTTCAATACAACGACTCATTAGCGAAATGATACCTTTCTGGCAGAAGAAACAAGTTGATACATCAGATACTGAGTTTGTCGGTCATATAATTGGAGATATCAAAAGCAGAGTAAAAAGCCTTGTTGAATTGTCAGAAGCCAGTTCTTTTTACTTTGTTCAGAAGGTTGATTATGCCCCGGATGCCGCGGAAAAATATTTATCAAGAGACACGGCCGGGCATCTTGAAGCTATCAGGACACGTCTTGCTATTTTTAATGATTTCACAAAAGAGGGTATTGAAAAGCTTCTGCGTGAGGTTGCAGAGGAACGAAACACAAAACTTAAAGTAATAGCGCCACCTTTACGGGTTGCTCTTACAGGCAAAACAGTAAGTCCCGGCCTTGACGAGGTGATGATCACACTGGGCAAAGACCGTGTGATGCAGAGACTGGAAATGGCCCTGTCATACATCAAGGACAGATAAATAGCTTATTTTACACGCATAATCCTTGGTCAAGCTTTGTTTGTGTTTTTTTATAAAATATTCTCGCAAGTTGTTGCGATTATTATGTTGACCTTGCACGCGGTTTGTGTTTAATATGTCTGACATGCCAAATCATAGATTTTCAATAATTTATAATCACAGAAAGGAGAGGGTATGATGAAACGCTTTTCGGTTAAAATGATTACTTTATTGTTTTGCTTGGCGATTTTTGCACTCATGGGGTGCGCTCAGCAGGCTGTCGTGCAAAAGGAAGAGGTGAAGCCAGAAGTCAAAGCAGAAACGAAGGTGGAAGAAGTAAAGAAACAGGCAGAAACGGGATATCAGTTTGCAAGCATTTATTTCGCTTTTGACAAGTCAGTCATCACAGATGATTCAAAGGCCACCCTCGACAAGCACGCCCAGTGGATGAAGTATAACACGATAGCCACTGTAGTGATCGAAGGTAACTGCGATGAAAGAGGAACCGCAGAATACAACCTGGCTTTAGGTCAGAGAAGAGCTGACGCAGCTGCCAAGTACCTTATTAATATGGGCGTTGCCAAAGACAGGCTGAAAACCGTAAGCTACGGCAAAGAGAAACCGGTTGATCCGGGACACAACGAAGCAGCCTGGGCAAAAAACAGAAGAGACGACTTCGTTATCAAAAAATAACTTTTCCACAAAAAAGTAACATAGGTGTATAAAAAAGACGGCTTCGTAAGAAAATGCCGGATCAAGAAGGTTGATTAATCTTAATGCTGCGGTGTAATAATATTGCGCCGCAGCATTTAAAGCATTATAGGCAAGGTATGAGAAAATTTATCTTGTGCCCCCTTCTTGATTATCCGGTCGTTTACATATGAAGCCGTCAAATCGTTTAAAGGAGTGTCAACCTTGAAAACAAATCTAATCCTCTCAGCTTTGTTTGCCATATTTATAATAAGTGGTTGCGCTACAACTGATGACGTGAGGCGGGTCAGGGGAGAACTTGATCACCGAATTTACGTTCTCGAGGATAAGGTAAAATTTCTGGATGAAATGAAGAACATAAAGGAAAACTTTAGCGTCATTCAGAAGTCACAAGCCGAAACCGGGGCAGATATGACAGAGCTGAAAGACCACATTCAGCAATTAAGAGGATTGGTTGAAGGGCTCCGCAAGGATACAGCCACAGTTAAAGAATTAAAAGACAAGGTTGACAATATTTCTTTTAAAGTAAGTTTCCTGGAAAACTATTTAGGCATAGGTAAAAAAGAGGATGCATCCGAAGACAAACAAGGGAAACACACGAACGGATCCAAAACGAAAAAAAGCGGTGGAAAAACCGATAAAGAAACTGCATACGAAGCAGCGTATTCTGCCTTCAAAGAAGGCAGATATGAAAAGGCAAGATCAGGTTTTCAGTCCTTTTTAAAACAATACCCAGACTCTGAATATTCAGGAAATGCGCAATTCTGGATTGGAGAGTGCTACTATTTCGAAAAAAAATTTGAAAAAGCTATTATTGAATATGAAAAAGTTGTAAAGAATCATCCCGATGGCAACAAAGTTCCCAACGCCTTGCTAAAACAGGGACTGTCATTTTTAAAGCTGGGAGACAAACCAAGCGCCCGCTTAATACTGCAACAGGTAATAAAAGAATATCCTAATACAAACCAGGCACGTATCGCACGCGCCAAATTGACTGAGATAAAGTAAGCATCCCGGAGAATTCTTCAGGATTTACCGTATCAGCTATATCTTATTCAAGCGGGGTAGTTTTTATACCAATTGGCGGCGTAATATCAAACACTGTATTATCAACGTCAGGTGTGAGTTCCGTATCATAATAGCGAATTCGTCCACACTGGCACTTCATCTCAACACAAGCCTCAAAGTTCAACTCATGAGGAAAGTCAACTTTACCAAGCCTTTTAAAATTATCATATTTAACAGTATAGGCTAACCGGCCGGCGTCGTCAAAGCTATCTATACGAACCAGATAATGACCATGGGGTTCTATCCAGCAAGATTGTCTGGTAACACCGTTATCTATCAAATCCAATCGGTACAGTGAACGGTCAGCGTCAGGCCTTCCATGCGATGAAACATAGCCATTTGACGGTATGTACTCCGGATACGATCCTGTTAAAAATGCAACCATCATATACGGAGATATCGCCAAAGGAAAAAATTTGATCAAATTTCCTTGAGTAGCTTTTCCAATATAAAAAAGATCACGGCCGGGATAAAATACCTTCAAAGCGTCTTTATTAATAGTCATGAAAAAGTCCGGCGGGCCGATAAGAGGAATTGTCTCTATTCGTAAACTGCCGGGCTTTTGCGCAATCATCGCTGCTTTAACCGGATAACTGTCTTCTCCACTGCGAATTTCAACACGGGCTATAACCTTTAATGTACCCTTCAAACCATCAGTTTTACGGATTCTCGCTATCGCTTCCTCTGGAGAAGCATAATAAACTATTGATTTACCTGCAATAAAATTGGGAGAGGAACAGGATAAATTTGCCAAGAGAATCAATAAACTGAAGACGAGTAATATGATTTTATGCGGCAATGACATATATCAGGAGTTCTTATGCTGAGCTAGATTATGGATTTTCTTCGGCAAGGTGTTGCTTCCGGGATTCAACTTCAAGGCTTTTTTATACATTTCAATAGCTTCATTAATCTTTCCGGCCTTAGCATAAGCATCACCCAAATGCTCCGCAATTGCAGCATCTTCAGGCTGCAAATTGCTTGCGTCCTTTAAATATTTAATAGCTTTATCTAAATTATTTTTTTTATAATAAACCCATCCCAGACTGTCTGTAATATATCCATTGCCGGGCTTTATTTGCATGGCCTTGATAATCATTCGTTCTGCTTCATCGAGATTCATATTCCTGTCTGCATAACTGTAACCTATAAAATTAAGGGCATCGGCATGTTCGGGATCATTTTTCAAAATTGATTCCATCGATTTAACAGCTTCAGGAAATCGATTTGTCTTTTCGTAAATAGTCCCTAAAGCATAAAGAAGATCTGAGCTGCGTGGCATAGAAGCTAGACCTTGTTTAAGAATATCCTCTGCATCGGCGAATCTTTTGGCATCTTCGTATAAAGAAGACAAAAAAACATAAAGATTCGCCTGATCCTTTTTCTTTTCCAGTGCCTCATGAACATGAGTAATGGCACTTTCCAGTTTGCCTTCTTTCTTTAATATGATACCCATGTGAATTCGTGCAGGCACATAAAACTCCGATGTCTCAGGAATCATGCGGAATTCATTAAGTGCGCGGCTGTAATCCTTTATCTCTTCATATACAGACCCAAGAATAAAACGAATGCGAAAATCCTGAGCATCCTCCTTTATAACGTCGTTCAATATCTGAATGGCTTGAGTGTAGTTTTTCCTCTCCAGATAAATACTAACCAGGGATAAGCGGACATCTTTGTTGCGGCTGTCGAGCTCTAAAATATCTTTTATCGCTTTTTCCGCCTGATCATATTTGTGTTCACGGAAAAGAAGATCCACCATTTTAAGTCTTACATTGATCTTCAATGGATAAAGCAAAATGTATCGTTTGTATGTTTCTAAAGCTTTATTGAATTTTTTCTGTTTTTCATAAATGTTCACAAGATCGACCATGGCTGCTTCAAAACTCGGTTTAAGCGACAGTGTTTTGATAAATCCTTTTTCTGCACCTTCTAAATTTTTCAACTCGACATAAATTTTGGCTTGATAGTAGTGTCCTAAATAATGATCCGGCTCTATTTCCAGCATTTTATTTATTACTTCCAGGGCCCAGTCGTATCTCTTGGTTTCCGCATAAAGACTTCCCAAATAAAGATAGGCCATGGTGTTTTGGGGATCAATTTTAATGACTCTTTTATATTCGCGGATTGCCCTTTTGTAGTCTTTAGCATTAAGATAGAGCTTGCCTAACAGGAAGTGCGTTTCCGATTCATCGGGATTGTAACGCAGGCTTTTCTCAAGAACCTGTTGCGCCTTTTTGGAATCGCCTTTCTCAATATGTAAATTGGCTAATTCCGTTGCCAGAAAAGAGGATCTCGTATCATAACGTAAAGCCTTTTCTATCTCGGTAATAGCCCCGTCCAGGTCATCATTCAAACTGCTTTTGATGCCTAATGAATAGTGCAACATGGCAAGCGATTTATCCGTCTTTTTATCACCGTTCAGACCATTATTTTTAAACGGCATAGAAGTACATGCCGTAATACAAATAAGAACCAGAAAACTTTTCAACAATAATTTGAACTGATTACAATTCATCGTAATAATTTTTATTTTGCCCTGTAACTTATCTTTTCATTCAGATTTGTTTTTAAAATATCCGATACAGAAACAATCTCTATTCCTTTTTCCTTAAACTGAGGCAAGGCTGCTTTTAAAGCCTCCATCGTGCTTCTGTGAGGATGTCCTATTATTACTAAAGGCTGTGCATCTGCCTGCTTGCCGGTTTCAAGAATGCGCATCAGAATCTTCAGTGTTTCAGAGTAATTTGCACCATTATCTATGAATATCTTCCGGGTTGCATAAGGCATTTCAATTCTTTTCGCTTCGTATTCTCCCTTGGAATGGGGAGTTGTTCGGCTGTCTACGAAAAAGAATCCTTCTTGTTTAAGTTTTTTCAACACCAGGGCCACTTTCTTATTATCTTCCATAAATCGCGATCCCATGTGGTTGTTGACTCCCTTAATATAGGGCACTGCCTTGATGTCGGCATCAAGCTGAGCAAGGAGTTCCTGCTCATCCATCTGCATGAGAAGGACCCCTTTGCCGGGTTTGTTGTTTTTATAATTATGCGGCTCCATCGGCAGATGAAGCATTATCTCCTTTCCCTGTCGGTGCAGCATGTGGGCAGCTTCCCTAGAATGGGGACAAAAAGGCAAGACGGCAAACGTTACTGGAGCGTCTAGTGCGGAAAACTCTTTTAGGATTTTCAGGTCGTATCCAATATCATCGATGATAATAGCTATCTTAAGCGTTGATGATGGAGGCTTGCCTGGAATTGTGGGTTGCTTATCTGTTGTTTGGTCAGTACTTTTTTTATCTGGTTGTTGTCTCGTTTCCGGAGAAATAACTGGCGAGTCAATTGATATTTTGCGTCCTTTTGTGGAGGGTATCGGTTTCTCAATCTTTTTTTGTCGTTCCGCGTGAAATATATAAGCAATCACGGCACTGGCCATCACAACCAGTAACAAGAATATTACTGTACCAAATGCCTGGCGACGTTTTTTGCCTCCTTTGCTTCCCATAAAAATTTAGCGGGTCTTTCTAAATAGCGCCCAACTTTTTAATATATCCACAGCACTTTTCAATTGATTATCCTGCGACATGTCACCCAGCTCTTTGCGCTGCCTTTCCTCTGTCTTGCTCTCGCTCTCATTTGCAGATTTTATATGTCCCTTGAGGTCCTTTTCTCTTACAGGATCATCCTGTAATTCCTTATCTTCCGAGAATCTATGATGTTTCACAATTAAGTCCGGCTTTATTCCTTCCGCCTGAATGGAGCGGCCCTTCGGAGTATAATACTTTGCCGTAGTCAACTTTAACGCTGAACCATCATCAAGGGGAATAACCGTCTGCACAGATCCTTTACCGAAAGTTGATGTACCGAGAATTATCGCTCTGCCGTTGTCTTGAAGTGCCCCAGAAACTATTTCCGCTGCTGACGCTGTCCCTTCATTCACGATAATAACAATAGGACATGCCGGCTCATCACCATCATCCCTTGCCAGGGATTTGCTTTCCATTGTTTTTATTCTGCCGCGTGTGCTGACGATAATTCCTGACTTCAGAAAAACATCCGATACTTCAATTGACTGATTCAATAACCCCCCGGGGTTGTTTCTCAAATCAAGAACCAAACCCTTAAGAGAAGATTTCTTCTCCAGCTCACGCAATGCCTTGCGAATATCATCCGCCGCTTTTTCCTGGAAAGAAGACAGACGGATATAACCGATTCCATCCTCCAACATCTTAAACCGGACGCTTTTGATTTTTATTATCGCCCTTGTCATTATCACGTCCAAAGGTTTGGTCAGATGATCCCGCATAATTGTTAATGTCACTTTTGTGTCCTTAGGTCCTCGAAGCTTATTAACCGCTTCAACAATTGTAATGTCTTTCGTCGATTTTCCATCAATGCGTATAATCTGGTCACCCGCCTTTATGCCTGCATGGAAAGCCGGCGTGTCTTCGATGGGAGAGACAACGGTTAAGATATCTTTCTTCATGGTAATTTCAATACCTATTCCGCCAAAACTCCCTCGAGTTTCAACTTCAAGATCCTTGTACATTTCAGCAGTCATATATGTGCTGTGAGGATCAAGCGACTTCATCATTCCATTGATAGCACCCTTGATAAGGCTTTTGGTCTCTACACCCTCCACATACTGTTTTTCAATAATGTCAAGAACTTCGTTAAATGTTTTCAAGCTCTTATATGTAGCCCGATCCAATGCAGAAACCCGGCTGTCGCTATAAGGACCAAGCAGGACAAATGCAATCAGTGCAATTAAAAAGAATTTTGCCGGTCTAAAAAAAAATTTCCTCATCCTGCTCCTCCCTACTCGTGTATTAGGAAAATACGAGTAATAAAAACGATTACACTTTTTTATTTTAAATTTCCATAAGTTTTTACTGTCGGTTTTTTAATTGTTAATGTCCGGTTTGCCATGTTCCGATAAGGCGTTTGCAATATACCAGTCGATTTGACGACAAATACCTCTGATAATCTTAACATCCTTTGCATAAAGTTTTGTTCTTGCCATAAAGCGGCGGATATGCATCATCCAGTATTCGGGGTTTTCGGGGTTGAGAAAACCAATTTTTGTTAGAATACTCTTTAAATGTGAGTACATTCCCTCAATCTCCGAAGATGTGGCCATTTTGGGCGTAAAAACAGACAGCGAACTATTCCGGGCGGTGAATATTTCATAACAAACTATCATAACTGCATGAGAGAGATTTATAGACTTAAAAGCATTGGACGTAGGTATGGATACAACTCTATGACAGTAGCGGATTTCTTCGTTTGACAAACCTTTATCCTCAGAACCGAACAGCAAAGCAACCTTGTTGTTCTGCGAGATATCCACGATTTCATCCGCTATTTCACGAGGACTGACTACCGGTCCCCTGGCAGACCCCAGACGTGATGTAGTGCCCACAATATATTGATATCCGGAAAGCGCTTCCTGTATTTCATGGTAATGCTTCAATCCGGAAACGACATCCGCAGCACAATGAGTAGCCATCTGGAGCATTTCATCCTCAACCAATGCTTGACTATTGACAACGGCTATTTTATCAATGCACATATTTTTTGCACACCTGGCAATTGATCCTACATTCCCTGAGTATTTTGGTTTACTTAAAATAATCGTTATGTTTTCGGTATTTGCTGTGGCTTGCATGTACTCTCCTGATTAAATAAGGTGATATATTTCTTTATCAGTCAATATACGATTTGAATTTTATTATCATGGATACAAAAATAATGGAAATAAACGAAGACTTCTCTTCCCGGTTATCCCATTATGCAAAGGCCATAGGAGTTGAGCTTGATGATAGTCAAATCAGGCTGTTTATCAACTATCTTGAAGAACTCAATCGTTGGAACCGCAGAATTAATCTCGTCTCTTCAAACTCTGCAACAGATCTTCTGATAAAACATTTTATCGATTCACTTACAGCTCTTCAGTTCATCGGCAAGAGAGCTTCTCACATCATAGATATAGGATCGGGGGCAGGATTTCCCGGTATTCCATTAAAAATTGCCATGCCGTATTTACATTTTACACTCTTGGAGGTTTCCCGGAAAAGAGGTTCCTTTTTAAAAAATGTCATCAGGAAACTTGGCCTTGCTGACATCACAGTACTTAACAAACGTGTTCAAGATGTTATGGAAAGCAGAATTCAACTTGGAGCCTTTGACACAGTCATATCCAGGGCAGCATTCAAGATTCCAGAACTTGTCCACATAGCGGGACATTTCCTCGCTGACAATGGCACTCTTTTGATAATGAAAGGAATGGATATTGATATTGAAATAACCGAAGCCGATATGCCGGCTCAATGTGCCGGATTAGTATATACATCCTGCCATGAATTGGTTCTTCCTTTAACAGGCAATCTGAGAAAAATCGTTATTTATAGAAAACATAAACAAATCAGTAGTTTATTATGAAAAATTTCCTTCAAAAAAAGTTTTTTTTGTGATAGCTTTTCGCATATTTTTATTATACTTCATTCTAGAGTGCTCCCAAGTAAATCATGCGTAAAATCATATGCATAGCCAATCAGAAGGGCGGTGTCGGTAAGACGACGACAGCTATAAATCTTTCTGCATCTTTGGCTGCCGCAGAACGCAAGACCTTGCTTATTGACTGTGACGCTCAAGGTAACGCAAGTAGTGGCATAGGCATTGACAGGAACTATATTCAGGACAAAAACCTGTATCTTTGCCTGACGGGAGATTTATCGATAAGTAGCGCCATTATAAGAACACAGATTCCCCATCTTGATGTCATCCCTGCCAACAGAGATTTGGTAGGCATTGAAGTGGAATTCGTGAATCTGCCGGATAGAGAAAAAAAACTGAGGCTACTTTTAAAAAACCTCGAACAACCTTATGAATACGTAATCATTGATTGTCCTCCTTCGCTTGGGTTTTTGACATTAAATGCCTTGGTAGCTGCAGATTACGTTATCGTGCCGATGCAATGCGAATATTTCGCCCTAGAGGGCCTTGGCCACTTACTGAATACCATAAGACTCGTACAATCAGCCATGAACCCCTCTTTAGCCCTAGGAGGTATACTACTGACAATGTTCGACACACGCAACCTATTGTGTCATCAAGTTACTGAAGACGTCCGTAAGCATTTTGGCAATAAGGTATTCCACACTGTTATACCTCGTAATGTCAGATTATCGGAAAGTCCCAGCCATGGACTCCCCATCATTCTTTATGACATCAAGTCTCGAGGAGCAATCTCCTATATTGAATTGGCTCAAGAGATAATCAGCCATAACGGAGGTATGTAAATGCCGTCCAAACAATCTCTAGGAAAGGGATTAGGGGCTATATTCCCCGATCTTCTTGGAACCCCAAAAGAAAAATCATCTTTTGTGACGTGCGGCATTGAAGAGCTATCACCGAACCGTTTTCAACCGCGTAAAGATTTTAACGATGACGAGCTTAAAAGCCTTGTCGCATCTATTAAAAAAAGCGGCATCATACAGCCCATAGTCGTAAGAAGGGTGGAATCAGGCTATGAAATAATTACAGGTGAGAGGCGTTGGCGTGCAGCCCAGGAAGCTGGATTAAAAAATGTTCCCGTGGTCATCAGAGAAGCCAATGATATGGATCTCGCCGAATGGTCGCTTATAGAAAATCTTCAGAGAAAGGATCTGAATCCTATAGAAGAAAGTGCTGGTTATCAAAGATTAATCAGCCAATTTGGACTCTCGCAAGAAGATATTGCACTTAAAATGGGGAAAGACAGAACTACAATAACAAATGCTATACGCTTGCTGAAATTGCCTCCTGAAATCAAATCAGCCATTACGGAAAATAAAATAACAGCCGGACATGCAAGAGCAATTCTAGCGGTTAATAATACTAAGGATCAGATTATTTACTTTAAGACAATTATTAAAAAAAATCTTTCCGTTAGACAAGCGGAGTCTCTTGTAAAAAATGCCAAAAAGGTTGAACAAAAAAATTTAGAAAACAAGAATAAAAAACCTGTTTTTGATGAACTGGAAAGAAAACTGGCATCCAAGCTGATTACATCTGTCAAAATAAATAAACGCAACAAAAAAGGCCATATTGTTATAGGTTTTTCTTCTTTGGAGGAGTTGGATCGCATAGTTGCACGCCTTATGAAAGCATTCTCTTAAAGAAGTTATCAATATATGTTTATAACCGTGTTTATAAAATAGGTATTTTGTGGATATTATTTGGGAAAAAACTATTAATTTAATAAAAAACAAGGTCAGTTCTCAGAACTTTGAAACGTGGATCACTCCAATTAAGATAATATCTAAAGAGGATGGTAACGTTCAGCTTGTGGTCCCAAACAAGTTTTTCAGAGACTGGCTTACAGAAAACTATCTTGGGTTAATTAAAGACTCTCTCAACGCAGTAACCGGTATAAGTATGAATGTACAGTTGCTTATCAATAAAGATCATGACAAAGACATGTCATCACCGTTATCTGCCAAAAAAACACAACAAGAAGGATATCAACAGAAAAAATCACAAAAAATTAAGACTCACAGTTCATTAAACCCCAATTACAGCTTTGACAGATTTGTCGTCGGTCCATGTAATCAGTTTGCCCATGCTGCATCTATTGCCGTATCCGAACAACCAGCAAAGAACTACAACCCATTGTTTATATTCAGTGACGTTGGGCTGGGAAAAACTCATCTGCTCAATGCGGTAGGACTGTTGACTTTGTCTATCTATTCAGACATGAATGTCGTCTATGTTTCGGCTGAAGAGTTTATGAATGAGCTTATCAATGCCATTCGTCATGATAAAATGCCAAAATTCAGAGAAAAATATAGGAAAATTGATTGCCTTTTAATAGACGATATACAGTTTATCGCCGGAAAAGAAAGAACCCAGGAGGAATTCTTTCATACTTTTAATACACTTCATGATTCAGGTAAGCAAATTATTGTAACCAGCGATAAATTTCCCAAGGATATACCAAATCTTGAAGATAGATTAAGGTCCAGATTTGAATGGGGATTGATTGCTGATATTCAACCTCCGGAAATTGAAACAAAAGTTGCCATTCTCGAAAAAAAGGCCTATGAAAGTAACATCCTGTTACCAACAAACGTTGCTCATTATATTGCCTCTCACGCAGAATCTAATATAAGAGAGTTGGAAGGGTTTCTTGTAAGAATCAGCGCATTTTCTTCCGTTACAGGCCAACCTATAGACATGGACCTTGTGAAGGAGGTACTAAAAAAATTTCTTAAAAATACTGAAAAAGAGGAAATCAGTATCGAAGAAATCACCAAGGTAGTTGCCGGACATTATGGCATAAAAATATCAGATCTAAAATCACATAAAAAAAACAAGAATATAGCGCTTGCCAGACAGATCGCTATGTATCTTTCCAGAAAATTGACAACGGCATCATTCCCAGATATCGGAGATCGGATAGGGGGCAGAGACCACTCCACGGTTATTTATGCGTTCAATAAAATCAAGAATCTTCTTGAAGAAGACAGTAAATTAAAAAAGAGCGTCCAAGATATTGAGCAATCTATAATGAACAAGTCTTAACAATTTTATCAAGCTACTTATCAACAGCTTATTTTTGTGTATCGTTTCATATTAAAACGGTTTTTTTAGAAGAATTAACAAATCAACAAGCCCTATTACTAGAACTATTTTAATAACTATATGAAAGTCATTATAAGATAAGGGGACTTAGATTATGGAATTCAACGTAAGAAGAGAAACATTTCTTGGCGGTGTTCAGAAAACAATAGGGATAGTTGAGAAAAAAACGACATTACCGATACTTAATAACTTGCTTGTAAAGATTGAAAATAATCGCTTGGTAATAAGTGCTACCGATTTGGAAGTAGGATTGATTGCAGAATACGAAGCGAATGTCGTTAAAGAGGGAAAAATTACATTATCTGCAAGAAAACTTTATGAGATGATAAGAGAAATGCAAGGTGATGTTATTCATGTAGTGATGGATGATCGAGGCGTTGTGCGTATGACCTGTCAGAAGGCGATTTATAAAATTCAGGGTTTGGCAGCTGACGATTTTCCGGATATTGTTTACAGTGAAGATATTAATTTTTTCAGGGTCAATGCATACAGATTAGTTGATTTGATAAGGAAAACGTCTTTTGCTGTTTCAAGCGACCCGTTAAGGAAAAATTTGACGGGAGTTTTCTTTGAGGTGAACAAAGATTCTGATCGCCGCAGTTTAAGGATGGTTGCGACAGATGGGCATCGACTGGCTACAGCGGATGCTGATATTGATGTTGATAGCCTTGCAGGGCTAGAGAAGGGTATTATTATTCCTAGAAAAGGTTTGTCTGAGATCAGGAAAAACCTGGAAGGGATAGCGGAAGAAGTTTCAATAGGTGTTCAGCAGGGCATGTGTGTAGTGAAAACCGATGGCATAACTTTAAAAATTAGTCTCATTGATGCGGAATATCCGGATTATAGAAGGGTTATGCCTTCTGAAAAAGGTGTGGAAGTAAGATTTGAAAAAGAAAAGGTTTTGCATTCTTTAAGAAGAATGAGTGTCATATCCAGTGATAATTATCAGGGAGTCATTGTCAAGATTTTTGAAAACAGAATGGTGCTGAATTCTACTAATCCAGACGTTGGAGAAGCTAATGATGAAATTGATGTAGTGTACCAGGGGAAAGAGGTTGATTTCGCGTATAATGTAAACTTTTTAATAGACGCCATAGAGGTTGTTGACAGCAAGGAAGTGATATTTGAGATTGGTGGTGCAAAAAAACCGGCTATTATCAGATCAGCAGAAAATAGTGATTATTACTGCATAATAATGCCTCTTAAATATTGAATGTTTTTAAGCTATTATGGATCATCATTCAATCGAATAATTCCTGAATAGATATTCCCCGCTGTTCAATCTATTATTATCGGGCGATACTCTTTGGAAGAATAATAATTGAATATGAAATTATTAACGCAATGAGGATTTACCAGTCATGACAGACAATTACAGTGCCGACAGCATAAAGGTTTTGGAAGGTTTGGAGGCCGTTCGTAAAAGGCCTGCTATGTATATTGGAAGCACGGGAAAGGAAGGGCTTCATCATCTGGTTTATGAGGTTGTTGATAACAGCATCGATGAGGCTTCAGCGGGATATTGCGACAATATAACCGTTAAAATACAACTTGATAACAGTGTGATGGTAGATGACAACGGTCGAGGCATTCCTGTGGATATACATCAAACGGAGGGTGTATCTGCAGCTCAGGTAGTTTTGACTAAGCTTCATTCCGGGGCGAAATTTTCCAATGAAAGCTATAAAATATCCGGTGGATTGCATGGTGTTGGAGTATCTGTTGTCAATGCACTATCCAGTTGGCTTGAACTTGAAGTCAGAAGAGATGGAAAAGTTTATACTCAATCATATGTAAATGGCGAGCCTCAGGCTCAGCTTGAGGTTGTAGGAAATACAAAAGGTCGAGGCACAAAAATAGTATTCAAACCCAACGAAGAAATTTTCGAGGAAACAGAATACAGCTTTGACATTTTATCAAACAGATTGAGAGAACTGGCCTTTTTGAATTCAGGTGTAAGGATCAATCTTACAGATGAACGTTCAGATCGTAAAACAGAATTTTTCTATAAGGGCGGTATTATCTCTTTTGTGGAGTACATAAACCGCAACAAGAAAGTCCTTCATAAGAATCCTATTTTTATCGATGGATCCAGGGAGGACTGTAATGTTGAGCTGGCTTTGCAATATAACGATACTTATGCTGAGAATATTTTTTCCTTCGCAAATAGCATCAATACTACAGAAGGCGGAACTCATCTCATCGGATTCCGTTCAGCGTTGACGAGGGTTTTTAATAATTACGCAAAGAACAATAATCTGTTGAAAAATATCAAAGAGTCATTGAGCGGGGATGATGTAAGAGAAGGTCTGGCCTGCGTAATCAGCGTGAAAATTAAAAACCCGCAGTTTGAGGGACAGACAAAAACAAAACTTGGTAACAGTGATGTAAAGGGCCTTGTTGAGGGCATTGTTTATGAGAAAATGAGCGCCTTCATGGAGGAAAACCCGTCGGTTGCCAAGCAAATGCTTGAAAAGTGTCTTGATGCAGCCAAGGCCAGAGAGGCGGCTAGAAGAGCCAAAGAATTAACTAGAAGGAAAACCGCCCTTGAGGTGGGATCACTTCCTGGAAAACTGGCAGATTGCCAGGAAAAGGACCCTGGGAAAAGTGAACTGTATCTTGTAGAGGGAGACTCGGCTGGTGGATCGGCAAAGCAAGGCAGAGACAGAAAGAATCAGGCCATCCTGCCGTTGAGAGGCAAAGTCTTAAATGTCGAAAAAGCCCGTTTTGATAAAATGCTGCAGAACGAAGAAATAAAAGTGATCGTTACTGCCCTGGGCACAGGAATCGGCCAGGGAGAATATGATATAAAGAATCTTCGCTATCACAAAGTTATAATTATGACTGATGCGGATGTAGACGGATTGCATATAAGGACGCTTCTTCTGACTTTTTTCTTCAGACAGATGCGGGAATTAATCGAACGAGGGTATTTGTATATCGCACAGCCCCCGCTTTTCAGAATAGCCGACAAAAAGAATGAAGTTTATATTCACAACGAAGAGGAAATGAGAAATTACATACTTGAAAACGGCGTTAATAAAATAAAGCTCATCACGGATAATGGCGGACCTGCAAGCGGAGGCCGACTGCTGGTGTTGATCAGAAAAATAATGCGGATAGAAACAATCCTCGACAAATTTGACAGGGAAGAACGGGACAGGGATATTATGTGGGTGCTGGCCGGTGATGCGAAGTTTACCGGCGATGTATTCAAAACAGAAGATGCCGCACAAGAAGTGGCACAAAACACCTCACTGTCAATAACAGAAGAGAGTAAAATAGAATATACCGTAGAGGCGGATCAGGAACATGGCGGTTTCAAGATAGTGTTCCGAAGAACAAGAAACGGCCAGACAAGAACAACCTGCATAGGTAAGGATATCATAAAGTCGGCAAAATTTATCGAAATGAGAAACCTTCTTGGACAGATCAGTGCACAAGGCAAAGCACCTTACAAAGTGGAGACAGACGACGGTGTGCAGACCACCCTTGATTCCATGACCTCGCTTATAGATTATATCATGAGCACCGGTAAAAAGGGTTTGTCCGTTCAAAGATACAAAGGTCTTGGTGAGATGAACCCGGAACAGCTCTGGGGAACAACCATGAATCCGGAAAATAGAATACTACTGCAGGTAAGAGTAGATGATGCCGTAATCGCAGATGAAATTTTTACAACTTTAATGGGTGATCAAGTCGAACCAAGACGTGATTTCATATATAAGAACGCTCTATACGCATCTAATCTGGATGTTTAATCTTCGTTCTCAAATTCACTAAATCTTAAGGTATGAACTAATATGGATCAGCAAATATATCATAAAAATGTTGCCGTAAATATTGAAGACGAGATGACCAAATCCTATATGGATTATGCGATGAGCGTCATCATCGGGCGAGCAATACCGGATGTCAGGGATGGCCTGAAACCTGTCCACCGCCGTGCTCTTTTCGCTATGCACGAAATGGGGAACCGCTGGAACAAAGCTTACAAGAAATCAGCGAGAATCGTCGGAGATATTATAGGTAAATATCATCCGCATGGCGATTCTGCCGCATATGATACGATTGTGCGTATGGCTCAGGATTTTTCCATGCGCTACATGCTTATCGACGGCCAGGGGAACTTTGGCTCTGTAGATGGAGATCCACCGGCAGCCATGCGTTATACTGAAATACGAATGGCCAGGATCGATGAAGAATTGCTGGCCGACCTGGAAAAGCAGACGGTGGATTTTGTGCCTAATTATGACGAATCGATGGAAGAGCCCACTGTATTGCCTTCCAGGATACCGCTTGTTTTATTGAACGGATCTTCCGGGATTGCAGTTGGAGTTGCCACGAATATCCCGCCTCACAATCTTACGGAAGTGATCAACGGAACGATAGCCCTGATTAAGAACCCTGAATTAACAATCGATGCCCTGATGAAATATATCAAAGGCCCCGATTTTCCAACCGCCGCTTTTATCAACGGCGTAGAAGGAATCGTTTCTGCTTATAGAACAGGTCGCGGAATAATTCGTATCAGGGCACGGGCTAGTATTGAGAAGAATGCGCGCACGGAGAGAGAAAGTATTATCGTAACAGAACTGCCCTATCAGGTGAACAAAGCAAATCTTATCGAGAAAATATCCGAACTGGTAAAAGAAAAGCGTATAGGGGGCATCTCAGATCTGCGGGATGAGTCTGACAGAGAAGGTATACGTGTCGTCATAGACTTAAAGAGAGACGAGATTGCAGCTGTGATCTTGAATCAGTTATATAAATATACACAAATGGAATCGAGTTTCGGCATAATTATGCTTGCTATCGATCATGGACAACCCAAGGTATTCAACCTAAAGGAAGTTCTGGAGAGCTTCGTCGATTTCAGGAAACAGGTTGTTGTCCGCAGGACTGTTTTTGAGTTGACCAAGGCAAGGGAGAGAGCCCATATCCTTGAAGGACTCATCATCGCCTTGAACAATATAGATGCAGTCATAGCCGTTATTAAAAAGGCTAATAATCCCCAGGAAGCATCAGATGCCTTATGCGCAGGATTTGGCCTGTCGGATCTGCAGGCAAAGGCTATACTGGAGATGAGACTGCAGAGATTGACGGGATTGGAAAGGGGCAAGATCGACGACGAGTATCGAGAAACATCCCAGTTGATTACGGAGTTGCAGGGTATATTGGATGATCCGACTAAAGTTGCGGAAGTGATTATTCATGAACTTGAGGATATCAGATCCAGATATGGTGACGAGAGACGTACAGAGATTGTATTAAGCTCAGAGGATATCGACATCGAAGACATGATCGTTGAAGAAGATATGGTAGTAACTTTTTCCCACTCCGGATATGTCAAGAGGAATCCGGTTACACTCTATAAAAGCCAGCGCCGCGGTGGTAAGGGCAAGGTGGGCATGGGCACAAAGGAAGAGGATTTCGTCGAGAAGATATTCATTGCCAATACTCACCAGTACATTCTTATTTTCACGAACAGAGGGCGTCTGTACTGGCTGAAGGTTTACCAGATTCCTCAGGCAGGGCGGGCTGCCAAAGGAAAGGCGATAGTCAATCTTATACAGATGAATTCGGGAGAACGAGTGGCAGCCATACTGCCTGTGCGCTCCTTTGAAGACGGCAAATCAGTAGTGATGGTGACAAGGAAAGGCATTATTAAAAAAACGGGTATTGAGGCATACTCCAATCCCCGCGCTTCGGGCATTATTGCCATTTCAATAGATGACGGCGATGAATTGATTGATGTGCAGATGACACGGGGAGATCAGGATATATTTCTGGGTACAAGAAAAGGTAAGGCGATTCGCTTCAACGAAGATGAAGTACGCGAGGTAGGGCGAGTGGCCAGAGGTGTGCGAGGAATATCCATGGATGATGATGACGTTGTCGTCGGGATGGAGATTCCTGCTGAAGACAGCACGATACTCACTATCTCCGATAGGGGATATGGAAAACGAACCAGTATATCGGAGTACCGTTTGCAAATCCGGGGAGGCAAAGGAACCATTAATCTTCGCACTGTACCGAAGGTAGGTTGGGTTTCGGGCGTGTTGCAGATCATGGGTGACGAAGATATAATCATGATAAGCAGCGCAGGAAAGGTCATAAGATTCAGAGCAGAAGAAGTTCCCCTTATTCATCGCAGCACCCAGGGAGTAAAGCTGATTGAATTGGAGACGGAGGAAAAACTGGTTGGCGTTGCCAAGGCGGAAAAGAATGGAGAAGACAAAGATGACGCTCCGGACAGCGATGAACCTTCAGCAAAGCAGGTAGACATTGACGTTACTCCTGAAGAATAAAGATAATTTTATAATACCTTCCCAATAATACTTGTTTCAATGACAATCAATCAGGTCATGTCTGGTTGCAGACTATGCATGAAATAAACAGACAAGACAGATACAAGGCTTTCGATCACACGGCAGATCTGGGAGTTGAGGTATTTGGCGACACCCCGAAAACAATGTTTGAGAATGCGGTTTTCGCCCTGTTCGATATACTAACCGATATCCAGTCAATAGAGATGATCTACGAGAAGCAAATTTTCGTAGAGGGAACAGATTGGGCTGATCTTCTGGTAAACTATCTGCGAGAGATGCTTTACTTGTGGAGTGGCGAGGGGTTCATTTTGAACAAATGTATTGTGGAGAGCTTATCTGAGAATCGATTGCATGGCACAGTGACAGGAGAGCCCTTTGATCCGTCAAAACACAGGATAAAAACAGAAATAAAGGCCGTCACCTATCACCAGCTTTCAGTAGTGCAAACAGACAAAGGTTGGATCGGAAGGATTATTTTCGATGTCTGATATCAGGATGGAGCGTCTGGATGAAAACAGGTGGATCATACCGCCTTTCGGTAACATGAAGGTGCCGGGCGTCATATATTCCAGTGAGCGTCTCATGACCGGGATGGAGACGGATGAGAGTCCCAGACAGGTATCAAATGTCGCCCATTTGCCGGGAATCGTAAATTACTCTCTGGCGATGCCTGATATGCACTGGGGATATGGTTTTCCCATCGGCGGAGTAGCGGCTTTCGACGTCGCCGAAGGCATCATATCACCGGGTGGCGTCGGTTATGATATAAATTGCGGGTGCCGCCTGATGACCACGCGCCTGCATGCCGAAGAGATAATGCCATCCCTGCAGATGTTGATAAGAGCCCTTTTTGAAAACATACCTTCCGGTGTAGGGTCTAAAGGAAGCATAAAGCTTTCCGACAAGGAAGAAAAAAAAGTTCTTCTGGAAGGCGCCCGCTGGGCAATTGAAAAAGGGTACGGTACACCATCCGACCTGGAAGCCACGGAAGACGGCGGCTGCATGGCCAATGCTGATCCAGACAAAGTCAGTGCGCGTGCCCTGGAAAGGGGCAGGCAGCAACTGGGAACGCTGGGTTCAGGGAACCATTTTTTGGAAATTGAAATTGTTGAAGAAATATTTGACAAGGATGCGGCAGACGCGTTCGGGTTGGAATTGAAGCAGATAGCAGTCCTTGTCCACAGTGGTTCCAGAGGGTTGGGATATCAGGTATGTGACGACTATCTGGCCAGGATGGTGAAGAATTCCGGTAAATTGGGGTTCTGCCTGCCCGACAGACAACTGGCCTGTGCCTGGATTGATTCCGTCCAGGGACGTGATTACCTGGAAGCAATGGCTTGCGCGGCCAATTACGCATGGGTCAACAGACAAATCCTCATGCACTGGACGAGAGAAACATTTGAGAAATGCTTGCGCAAAAGTCCCCGCGATATAGGTATGAGGCTTCTTTACGATGTTTGTCATAATATAGCCAAAATAGAATCCTTTTCCCTCGGAGGAAAAGAAGTGAAGCTTTGCGTTCACAGAAAAGGCGCTACAAGGGCTTTCCCGCCCGGTCACCGGGCGCTTCCCGAACGATACAGAAAAACAGGCCAGCCTGTGCTCATACCAGGTGATATGGGTACGGGGTCATATGTGCTGGCGGGCACAGAAAAGGCCTTTAATGAAACATTTGGAAGTACATGCCATGGGGCAGGAAGGCTGATGAGCCGTACTCAGGCGATGAAGGCAAGCAGGGGAAGATCAATTGCAAGAGAATTGGCCGACAAGGGTGTGGTAGTAATGGCTAGTGGTCGGGAGACACTTCGTGAAGAGATACCGGAAGCCTATAAAAATTTGGATATGGTGGTTGATGTTGTCGACCAGGCAGGGATATCAAAAAAAGTGGCCCGGTTACGATCGCTGGGGTGCATTAAGGGATAAAGAAGGAAAAAGTTTTATGGAATATAAATGGTAAAAACGCCGCCGCCGTAGCTACCACCGTTAGTTATGGAGACAAAACCTTCTTTTTGCTTGTTATTATGAGATTTGGCAACCAGCACGGCAAAATACAACCCGAGACCTGTGCTGCCTGTATTGAAATTAACTTCCTTGCTGAACATATCTGATTGCCCATCGTTAAAAAGCATACAGTCAGGATAACCCGGCCCGTCATCCTCTATCCGTATTACCAGGTAACCGTTTTCTTCCCTTGCCGAGGTCATGACTTTTTCTTTCGTATATCGAAAAGCATTATTAATTATATTATCTACAACCCCGGCCAGCATACCTCTGTCAAATGTCCAGAACAACTCTTCCGAACAATCCAGTTCTAAAACAATGCCTTTGGAGTTTAACACAGGCTCGTTTTGCATGAGAACATCTTCGAAGAATTCCAAAACAGAATGGTAATCAACGTTAATCTGAAACTGATCCTTCGTTGCTTTATAAAGAGACAACAACCTGATAAGATTATTGTTAAGTCTTTTAATCTCATACTGAAGCATGTAGAAACCATGATAGGAGTTGCATGATTGAGCTTTGCATTGGGCGATGATTTCTTCTAATGTATTAAAAAGCAATCCGATGGAATTTTTTGTATCATGAAGAGTTGATGCCAAGATATCTGAAAAATCCATTTTAAAGTCCATAATGAATCCTTATGTCCTGAGCTCCAAAAGCATTTCCTGTAATTTGGCTAAATCCCCATAAGCAGGGTCAATTTTCTGTACACATTGGAGATAACTTTCCGCATCATCCAACAATTGGGGTGACGGACCAAATTTTTTCATAAAAATAATAAGGGCATGCGCTGTATTGGCGTTGATCGTCTTGTTTTCAGGAAGCCTTTCCGCTGCTGTCTTGAAGTATTCTATTGCCTTATCTAAATGGCCTTCACGCACCATTTTTACACCTTCGTTATTAAGTTTGATAACTTCTTCGCGGGCAACACTAACAATCTGCATACCATGCTCTTCCATTTTGAGGTCTTTAAAAATGCTTTTTATCTGTTGTAGTGTATTTTCATCTTCATGATTGCTCTGAACGAGACGCCTCACAATTTCTGCTCCCTTGCCTTCCTCTCCCGTCAGGAAGAATGCCTTGGCAAGTTCAAGTTCGATATCTTGAGAGAAACTCTCTTTCTCGATTTGTCCGGCGAAATGAACTGCTCTATCACGAGCTTCCCGGGCTTCGTTCTGCATATCCATGCTATTGTACACAAAACATTCCGCTACAGACAATTGCAGGGCTGCTTCGTTGTCCTCGGCAAATTCACGTGTGCCATCAAGAAGTATATTGAGTGCCTGTTCAGGAGTGCCGTTTTCAACCAAAACCTTGGAGAGATTGGTATAGTCTGTAGGATGTTTGAAAAACGAGTATTTACCCTGTTTGACAGTTTCCTTGAACGCTTTCTCTGCCGTTTCGAGGTCTTTATTCTTATAAGCCATATTTCCCAGGGCTTTTTGACGCAGAATTGCCTTTGGTGAAATCTGTATGCCCTTCATGAGAGCCTGTTGCGCCTCCAGTGGATTTTGTATCTTATCATAAACCTGTGCCAGGAGGTCATAAGCTACCATCATTTTGTTGTTTTTAGATATAATGTCTTTCAAGATAATAATGGCTTCATCGTATTCACCATTAAGGAATTTCACGCGTCCAAGACCGAATATAGCCCAAGGCAGGTTTCCCATGTTAAGCACTTTGGAATAAAAATTTTCTGCTTCCCCATAAGCCCCTTTTTTTATCAAATATTCTCCTTTTAGCTTAAGAATTTCAGCCATGTTCTTAACATTTTTGCCGATCCGTTCATTACACAAGCGGATTACCAAACCATAATCGCTTTTCTCTATAGCCTGTTCAATGTCTTTTAAATTTTCTTTTTTCCTCGTTAAATCTTGCAGTTTCTTTTCAAGAGCCTCTTTGGTGAAAGGCTTCATGAGATAATCGTCAGGTTGATATTCGAGTGCGCCCATAAACATGTCGAGAGTATTTTCAGCCGTGATCATCATGAAGATAGAACCGATAGTTATTAAATCCCTGCATTTTGCTTCCTCCAGAACCTGTTGACCGTCTTTTCCCGGTCCCAGGTTATAGTCACAAAGAATAATATCATATCTTTTGACGGCCATTCTTTTTACAGCCTCTTCACCATTTGCCGCTTCATCGACATCGGCAATATGAAATGAGCGCAACATGTTTTTTACCGTCAAGCGAAAGCTGAAAAAATCTTCAACGACAAGGACTTTCTTGTGTTTAAGGTCTACAAGAGGTTTGGAGGGGGAAGATGTGACATGTTTGTAGATTTTCGACATGTGTTCTCCGGATACACTAAACGACCAGTGATATTCTTAAGAAGCTTCTATGCTGTTTCCTTTTTTTCTTAAAAACATTTTTTTGAAGAAACTCCAGATACCACCGCCATTTCCCTGCGGTTGATGTGAAACATCCTGCTTTGAAAGATAATTATGGAATTTATGACCTTCCTGAAACTGGGGATTAATTTCCAGTGCCTTATTAAGAGATTCTTTTGCCTTATCTGCGTCGCCCAGATCGCTATAAGCTCTCGCAAGATTATAATAGAGGCCTTCATCCTGCTGGTAGATTGCCAATGCCTTCATGTAAGAGGCTATTGCCCCGTCATAGTTTGATGCCTCTCTGCATTGGATACCCTGGTTATTATAGTATTCAATGATGAACGAAATAACCTCATCCATGCCGTCAATTATCTCATTTGCCTTGGCTATATCTCCGCTGTCTATTTGCTCAATCGCCAGCATGCCGCGTTCTCGTATTGCTTCCTCATCAAGCGCCACTATGGCATCGACTTCCAGTCTTTCAGCATCATCACCTGTTGTTTCGGCCTTCATTCGCTCTCGGATTTCCTCTTCGTGTGCGAGATGAAGCTGCTTGAGAAATTCATAAGTTGTTTTAAGATCAGTATCATCAAAAGTTACCGGGCCGAACAAATCCTTAAAATTCTGATGGGCGGCCATATTGCGCTGAAGCTTGTAGATGCCCTCTATAAGGAGTTTCTTTTCTTTTGTGAGCAGAGGCGCTGCCGGGATTTTTTCCAGCACTTCTAAAAAAAGAATTATGCAGGCCGCTATCTTGCCCTGACGCACATACGATTCACAGGTATGAAACTTTCTGAAAAGTACGCTTACACTGGCTCCTGTCTTTTCCATGAGAACAATGTCCTTTTCTTTAGGCATTGGCTGTTGATCAAAAACAGTAAAAAACCCGTTAAGGTTTCCGAGTTTCACTTGTTAACAGTGTACTTTATTTTTAACTTATGGTCAAACTCTTGTGGATGTTCAGAAAATGTTCTTTCGGAAGAATTATGTTTATAATTCCCGGGTGAATTGGAAATGCCCGCTGTTATTGAATATTGGTACCCCCGGTGCGATTCGAACGCACGGCACACGGATTAGGAATCCGTTGCTCTATCCTACTGAGCTACGGGGGCTGAAT